>JBJMVQ010000034.1:0-60994 GCA_045810625.1 Sulfurifustis sp. | reverse complement strand
CTCCCTTTCAGGGAGAGGGCCAGGGTGAGGGTGACAATGTCCGAGCGCCTGTCGGCGCGTAGTTGAATCGACGCGCTGGCGCGCACTTGTCGAAGTTAAATAAATGTACTTGCGGTTCCCGAACCGCGGTCGGGTGACTTTCTTTTGTGCGGCCAAAAGAAAGTCACCAAAGAAAAGGCCGCCCCCGATGGCGCAACCACGTCTTACGCTTCTCGGGTTTGGGGCCCTCGTCGCGGCGAGACGGTACGTCCGTGTACTGCTCGCCGCGCGGCCAGACTCCCTGGCCGCGCCCTTCGGGCTCCTTTCCCAAACCCTGCGATGCGCGACGTGCGCCATAGGGGGAGGAACTACAACACAACTCATCGTAAATTCCGGTGGCAGCGCGATGCGAAGCGCCGAGTGTGTTGTTCTTTCTCCCCGTAGAGCAAGCCGAGCACCGAAAGCGCCTCCGGTAAGTTTCGCGTGACCGTGTTCGACCGCGAAAACGACGAGCCGTTTGATTTTCAATCCCCCGTGCGGCGCGCCGAGCCGCGCAGCCAAGCAATCGCTCAAAGCGAGACTGTGTTCGAGCCCGAGCCGTGCGTTCTTCACGGCCGGCGAGTTAGGCTCGCTTTCGCGATTGACGGCGAGCGGTGAGGAGAAGTCGCGTCGCCCCGGGGTCGCCTTTCTTTTGGCTACTTTTCTTTGGCGAGACAAAGAAAAGTAGCTTGCGGTGGGTCAACCACCCACAAGTACATTTATTACATCGACCACCGCGCGAAGCGCGACGCGCTAAACACGGTGTGTGAACCACCCACAAGTACATTAATTACCTCGACGACCGCGCGTAACCCGCCGACTTGGACATCCTGGGTCAGCCACCCAAAAGCACATGTCACATATCAACGAACGCGCAAAGTGCGTCCACCAGACACCGTCAACCACCCACAAGTAAATTTCATACATCGACCACCGCGCGCAGCGCGAACGCACCTACATGTAATAATCAAAATCGCGCTCCGACCGCACGCGCTTACGCAAGCGAAATATGTGCGCCGGCACGACGTGCGGATTCAGCTCGACGTAGTTGCGCTCGCCGCTCCATAAATAGCGTGCGTCCGACAACAGATCGTGCGCCTGGTAGGGTTGCTCGCGTTCGAGCCCGAGCTCTTCCAGCGGAAGCACGGCCCAGCCGGACTGCACGTGATGTGGATCGAGGTTCACCACGCACAGAATCACGTTGCCCCGGTCCGCCGCGGTCTTGCTGTAACAGATCAGCATGTCGTTATCGACGTAGTGGAAGCGCAAACTCGTGTTTTCGTGGAGCGCCGCATTGTCGCGACGAATGCGGTTTATCCGCGCAATCAGCTCGCGCAGATTTCCCGGGGAGTCGGTCGGCCAGACGCGGATCTGATACTTTTCCGAGTCGAGATACTCTTCGCTACCCGGCTCGCGCGGCCGGTTCTCGCAAACCTCGAACGCCGGACCGTAGATGCCGTAGTTGGCGCCGAGCGTCGCGGCGAGCACGAGCCGCGAAATGAACGCCGGCCGGCCGCCGACTTGCAGATATTCCGAAAGGATGTCCGGCGTGTTCGGCCACAAACTGGGCCGGAAGAATTCTCGTACGGGCGACTGCGTGAGCTCGGTGAAGTACTGCGTCAGCTCCCATTTCGTATTGCGCCACGTGAAGTACGTGTACGACTGCGTGAAGCCGAGCTTCGCGAGCCGGTACATCAGGGCCGGGCGCGTGAACGCTTCCGACAGAAAGATCACATCCGGATGCCGCTCTTTCACCCGCTCGATCAAGTATGCCCAGAACCGCAGCGGTTTGGTGTGCGGGTTGTCGACGCGGAAGATGCGCACGCCCTGCTCGATCCAGAAAAGGACGACGCCGGTCAGCTCGTCCCAGAGCGCCGACCATTCGTCGGTCTCGAAATAAAGCGGAAAGATGTCCTGATATTTTTTCGGTGGATTCTCCGCGTACTGAACGCTTCCATCTGGTCGCCGCAGAAACCACTCGGGATGCTCACGGACATACGGATGATCCGGTGAGCACTGGAACGCGATGTCGAGCGCGACCTCGAGGCCGAGCTGGCGCGCCGAGGCGACGAAACGCCGGAAGTCTTCGAGCGTGCCAAGCGCCGGGTGCACCGCGCGGTGGCCGCCCTCGGCGGCGCCGATCGCCCACGGGCTGCCCACGTCGTCGGGCCGAGCCTGCTCCGCGTTATTGCGCCCTTTACGATTCGTCCGACCGATCGGATGAACCGGCGGCAGGTATACGACGTCGAAACCCATCGCGGCCGCCTCCCTGAGCCGCGGCATACAATCCTGCAGGCGAGCCGGTCGCGCCGGGTCGTCGGTGCAGGAGCGCGGAAAAAATTCGTACCAGGCGCCGAAACCGGCGCGGGGCGGGTCCACTACCACCGCGAGCTCCGGCTCGTACACGGTCGCAAAACGCCGATCGGCGTGATGTGCCATGAGCGCCGTCAGCTCGTCGCCGAGCGCCGTCGCCTGTTCGGACGGCCCGGCAGCTTCATCGAAACGGCGCGCGATCGCCGAAAGACGCGCCCCGTCCGCCCCGCTCGCGCGCTCCGCGCAGGCGGCGACGAGACGCGCGCCGATCCGAAATGCGATCGCGAGGTCCTGACCGGCGTCGATACGCTTCCCGAGGTCGCGCTGCCAGGATCGGAATTGATCGACCCACGCGATCGGCGCGTAGTAGTAGCGGCCGATCTCTGCGACGGTAAAACTCGCGCGCCACCGATCGGTTCCGCACGGCTGCATCGGCGTCTCGCTCCAGAGCTCGTTGCCCGCCTTGCGATAGCGCAGCCGGCAGTCGATCGCGTCGTGTCCGTCGGCAAAAGCGACGGCCTCGACCGTGACCGCCTCCCCGGTGACTCGCTTGATCGGGAACCGGCCGTGCTCGACGCACGGGGTAACGTCCTCGATGATGACGCGCCGGCGCCCATCGTCCGCCGGCGCGGTGCGCTCATTCATGCACGCCCGCTCCCGATCGTTTCAACAACAGCATGCCGAGCGGCGGCAGCGTGAGCGACACCGAGTGAAACTCGCCATGCATCGGGATCGGCACGCTATCCACGCCGCCGAAATTGCCGAAACCGGCGCCGCCGTAGGTCGTCGCGTCGCTGTTCAGCAGCTCGCGCCAGAAACCTCCGCGCGGCACGCCGATTCGATAGTTCGGGCGCGGCACCGGTGTGAAGTTGCAGACGACGACGATTTCATCCGCGCCGTCGCGGCGCACGAAACTGATCACGGAATTTTCTGCGTCACAGCAATCGATCCAGTGGAACCCCTCCGGCTCGTGGTCGCGCCGATGGAGTGCGGGCTCGGTGCGGTAGAGCCGGTTCAGGTCGCGCACGAGCCGCTGAACGCCCGCGTGCCGCGGGTCGTCGAGCAGATGCCATTCGAGACTCGCGTCGTGATTCCATTCGCGCCGTTGCCCGAATTCGCCGCCCATGAACACGAGCTTCTTCCCGGGATGCGCGTAGAGGTACCCGAACAGCAAACGCAGGTTCGCGAACTTCTGCCACTCGTCGCCCGGCATCTTGCCGAACAGCGAGCCCTTGCCGTACACGACTTCGTCGTGCGACAGCGGCAGCACGAAGTTTTCCGAGTACGCGTACATGATGCTGAAGGTGAGCTGATTGTGATGATGTTTGCGATGGATCGGGTCCTTCGAAAAATAGCTGAGCGTGTCGTGCATCCAGCCCATGTTCCACTTCAGGCCGAAACCGAGGCCGCCGAGATGTGTCGGACGCGAAACCATCGGCCACGCCGTCGATTCTTCAGCGATGGTTTCGATATCCGGTTGCTCGCGGTAGGCGGCGCGGTTTAGCTCCTGCAGAAACGCGATCGCTTCGAGATTTTCTTTGCCGCCGAAGCGATTCGGGATCCACTCGCCGGCTTTGCGCGCGTAGTCCAGGTACAGCATCGAAGCGACGGCGTCCACGCGGATGCCGTCGATGTGATAGACGTTCAGCCAGAACGACGCACTACTCAGCAGGAATGATCTGACTTCCACGCGACCGTAGTTGAAGATGTAGCTATGCCATTCGGGATGGAATCCCTGGCGCGGATCGGCGTGCTCGTACAGATGCGTGCCGTCGAAATATGCAAGCCCGTGCCCGTCGCTCGGAAAATGCGACGGCACCCAGTCGAGAATCACGCCGATGCCGCTTTGATGCAGCCGGTCGATCAGATACATGAAATCCTGCGGCGTCCCGTAGCGCGACGTGGGCGCGAAGTACCCGGTCGTCTGATAGCCCCACGAGCCATAGAAAGGATGCTCGGTCAGCGGCAGCAGCTCGACGTGGGTGTAGCCCATATCGCGCGCGTATGCCGGCAACCAATCGGCAAGCTCGCGGTACGTCAGCGAACGATCGGCCTCTTCCGGCACGCGGCGCCAGGAGCCGAGGTGCACTTCGTAAGTCGACATCGGCGCGTCGAGCGCGTTGCATCCGCCACGATCCCGCATCCACTCCGCGTCCTGCCATTCATAGTCGAGGTTCCAAAAGATGGACGCCGTGTGCCCGTTGCTTTCGAAGAAAAAACCGAACGGATCGGCCTTGTCGATCTGAAAATCGCCAAAGCGTGACGCAATGCGAAATTTGTACAGCGCCCGGGGCTCGAGCCCCGGGATGAATCCTTCCCAGATGCCGGAATCGCCGTCATGCGGCAGCAGCGCGTGCGCGTCGGGGTCCCAGGCGTTGAACTCGCCGATAACCGTCACCTGGCGCGCGTTCGGGGCCCACACGGCAAAGTAGGCTCCCGCCGCGCCGTCGCACATGACCGCATGCGCGCCAAATTTTTCGTAGAGGCGCGTATGGTTGCCCTGCTTCAGAAGGTAAACGTCGTACTCGCTGAAACGGCTGAAGCGTCGCACCGGCTGAGTTCGATTTGTTATTAGCGTGCTCGACATAGGGGCTTGTTCCGTGCTCACGGTGCGTCGATGGAAAATACAGAATGTCACCGCGCGCGGCAAACACCGGCGGCGGAACTCCGAGTGTGCATGTAGCGTCTTAAGGTTGTTCCGACGGAACGGACGCGCGCGCGATGGAATCCTACCGAGCTATCTACGTATTGGTACTGCTGCTCGGCGCATGGCTTTGCATTTCTCCCTTCGTGTTCGATCACACCGCGCCCGCGGCGAGCAATGCTCGCTTCGCCGGACTCGCGCTGATGCTGTTCGCCGGGATAGCCGTGATCGAGTCCCGTCACTGGGAACGATGGGCAATTCTCGTGCTCTCCGGATGGTTGGTCGTGTCGCCGTTCGCCCTGCATTTCGAGAACGACGCCGTCGCCACCGGCAACGCGATTGGGTTGGGATTTATCGTCGGCGCTGCAATGCTGCGCGCCATCGCGCGAGCTTCGTACCGTCCCGGAGCCGCGATCGGAGCGCCGCGCGGCAAAGGGAAGCGCGACGTTATGCGACTAGAGTGAGGAAAACGCCATGACAAGTCGTGCGAGTATTGCAGGCCACCCGATTCATCCCATGCTCGTGGTGTTTCCCATCGGGCTTTTCATTTTTTCCTTCGTCAGCGACCTGATCCATCTCGCAAGCCGTGACCCGATATGGATCGATGTGGCCTACTACACGATGGCGGGCGGAATTATCGGCGCGCTCGCCGCGGCGGTACCCGGTCTGATCGACGTTTTCTCGATTGCCGACACACACGTCCGCCGCATCGGTCTGACGCACATGACGATCAACCTCGGGGTCGTCGTCCTGTACGTGGTAAATCTGTGGCTGCGCAGCGGGCCACGCGATCTGACCCTGCCGATGTGGCTTTCGGGCGTGAGCGTCGTGCTGCTCGCCGTTTCAGGATGGCTCGGAGGTGAGATGGTGTACGTGCACGGCGTCGGCGTCGGCTCGCCGCCGCAATCGGAGCGCGCGGGCGCGCGCATGCGTCCGTCCACGTCGCGCCGTTAGGCGCGTCGCGCCCGCTTACTCGGCCGAGGATTCCGCTTCTTCGCTATCGGCGGCGACGCTCGATCGCTCCCGCCGCACTCCGTACTTGTAGAGCTTTTCCACCAGCGTGGTGCGCCGCAGCTTCAACAGATTCGCGGCATGTGCGACAACGCCGCCGGTGCGCGTGAGCGCCTGCGTGATCAAATGATACTCGACGTTGTTCAGATACTCTTTGAGATCCATGCCATCGGCCGGCAGCGTCGGGAGCGGAAATTCCGTCGATACCCGACCGTTCGATGATATGCCCGACGCCGCGCCCGACGCTTGATACTGCGGCGGCAAATCCTTGAGCTCGATCGTGCCGTCCGGAAAGAGAATGGTCAGGCGCTCGACCAAGTTAGCGAGCTCGCGCACGTTCCCGGGCCAGGAATAGCGCTGCAGCGCGACCAGGGCCTCGGGCGAAAACCGAACCGCGACACTACGCTCGCGCCGCAGGCGCGCGTTGAGCTCCGTCAACAGCAGCGGGATGTCGTCGACGCGATCCCGCAGCGGCGGCATGTGGATGGGAAATACGTTTAGCCGATAGTACAAGTCCTCGCGAAAGCGCTTCGCCTTCACTTCGTGCTCGAGATCGCGATGCGTCGCCGCGATCAGCCGCACGTCCACGGACAGCGTGCGATCGCCGCCGACCCGTTCGTACACACGTTCCTGAATGACGCGCAGCAGCTTCACTTGCATCGGCAAGCTCATCTCGCCGATCTCGTCGAGGAAGAGCGTGCCGCCGGCCGCGAGCTCGAAGCGTCCCTGGCGCGCGCTGACAGCGCCGGTGAAGGCGCCTTTCTCGTGCCCGAACAGCTCGCTCTCCAGCAGGTCGCTTGGAATCGCGCCGCAATTGACCGCGATGAACGGCTTGCCGCGGCGTTGCGAATGGTAGTGCAGGTTTCGGGCGACGACTTCTTTGCCCGTACCCGATTCGCCGAGAATCAGCACCGTGCTGTCGCTCTTCGCCACGCGGTCGATGAGCTGGCGCACGTGGCGCACGCCCTCGCTCTTGCCGACGAGGCTGCGAAACAGCTCCGGGTTGCGTCCGGTCGCGACCGCGCGTTCGTCGGCATATTTCACCGCCTGCATCAACGCGTCTCCGAGCGCGCTGCGATCGATCGGCAAGCGGATCGTGCGCACGAACGCGTCGGCCGAGCCATTCAGAGGCGGCAGCGCGAGACTGGCGTCGCCGTAGAGAATGATGGGTAGATGGGGGCGCCGTGTCCGCAACGCTTTATATAAGGTGGTCTGCTCGATCGTCCCCGGGCAGGGACCCACGAGCGCCACATCAATGTCGGTCGCGCCGTTTTCGAGTTTGGCGGTCCATTCCTGTGGCCCCACGCCGTACACTGCTGAATGGCCGCTGCTCGCAAGCCACTCGCGCAATTGTCTTACTCGTTCTTGATCGCTATCGATGACGAGCAGAGTCTTACTCAGATCGCTCACTTTTCCTCCACCCCAGGATACGTCGAATAAAACCGCGCTTATCGTTTTGCGGTACTCCGTAAGCCAAAGTATAGAAAGCGATTTGACGAAAGATAGGTCGAGATGACTATTTTGGTGCAGCGGCCGTCCTATCGAACCGCTCGCGCGTCGCAGGCGCGAGAGCGCAGAGGCGGATCGACGAAAGGCCGGAAACGGCGGCGCTCGGCGCGCGAGGAAGGCGACGGCGTTTTCTATGACAGGACGAACTTCGCGGTCACATCGAGCAGTTGCTCGACGCGAAACGGCTTCATCGCTTCGATCGGACCTATTCGCTAAATCAGCGGTCGCGGGCTTCCATTGCTTTGATGACGGCGATGAGATCGAGCTCACCGTCTCCCGAAGCCCGCGTTTCCTTGTAAAGCGCGATGCATTCGCTCAAAAGCGCCGTGCGGGCGCCCGCCGCCTGAGCCGCGGCATAGGTCAACTCGGCGTTGGCGAGCGCGCTGAGAATCGAGGCTTGCGGCGTGAAGTCGCGTGCCACCAGCTTCGGCGCCTTCACGCGCAGCACGTCGGACGCGAGCGGGCCCAATAGAAGCGCGCGCATCAGCTGCTCGCGCGGCAGGCCCTGACGGTCGGCGATGTGCATCGCTTCGGACAAGCCGGTGATGGTCGACATCAATACGATATTGGTGGCGAGTTTGGTGAGGGTCGCGTTGGGAACGGTCCCGCACTCGAGCACTTCGCTGCACATCGGCCGCAGCAACCCGCGTACGCGCGTCACCGTCTCATCGAGGCCAGCGATCATCGCGAGCAGCTTGCCCTGCTCGGCCGGCATGCGCGACCCGGAAACCGGCGCCTCCACGTACTCGCCGCCGGCGCTACGGATGTCCGCCTCGAGCGCGCGCGAATAATCGGGCGCCGTCGTTCCCATATGAACGATCGTGTGTTGTGCGACGTTCGTGCTGAAGTTCGGCGTCCCGCGACCCAAGACCGAGTCGATCGCCGCGCCGTCGACGAGCATGAGGATGACGGTGCGCGCCCGCCTGAATACTTCCGAGGGGCTCTGCGCCACCGATGCACCGGCCGCGCGCAACACTTCGCTCTTCTCGGCCGAACGGTTCCAAACAACGAGCGCTGTGCCGGCTCGGATGAGGTTGAGCGCCATGGGTTGCCCCATGACACCGAGACCGATGAAACCGACTTCTACGTCTTCCATTTCTCTCCGAATTTTACAGCGCTCGTTCGATTCAGCAACTTAAATCGTCCGATGAAAGAGGCCGCGCGCACGAGCCGCGGTTGCGCGTTACTCAAGCGACCGCCTGAATTGCACGCAACAGGAGGTCGCAAACGGCATTTAATCCGCAGGTTGACACTCGATACCCAGGCGCGTCGGGCGGTTGCCGGGTTTGAGCACGATGGGAAGCGATGGGATTCTGTTGCACCGTTCCCCCCGGCAAGGCGGCTGCACAACTTGGTTCGCTTCAGCGCACGGCAGTCGCCGTAGTTGCCGACCGCATGGACGACAGGGGGATCTTATTTGGTGCAACCGCCTTGGATGATCGCTTGCAGGCGGGGCGAGCGAGTCGCATGCGTGACTCGAATTACGGCGCATTTTTGTTGCGCTCGCCCCTCACGGGACTCGCAGCCGCTCGGTCCTGTCTTTCCTGCCGCCCAACGGCTCGGTTGCGCTTATCCGGTGCTGCCGGCTCGCCCCTCGCCGGCAATACCGACGCCCGTTTCTGCTTCGTTGTCCGCCTGCGGTTTCACCCAACGTATGATGAATCCCGTCATCATGGTCGTAATGACCGCCATGAGCACCATCATAGTAAAAATCTTCGGGCTCAAGATTCCGAGATCGTAACCGAGGTTCAGGACGATCAACTCAACCAGACCACGCGTGTTCATGAGTGCGCCGAGCAGACAGGAGGTGCGCCAGCTGTGACCGGTGACGCGTGCGGCGAATGCGGCGCCCCCGAACTTGCCGAGCACGGCGACGAACAACACCAGAGCGCAAATCAACCACGATTGCGCGTCGTTCAGCAAACCGACCTGTGTGCGCAGGCCTGTGAACGCGAAGAACAGCGGCAGCAAGATGACCGTCGTCACGTCGTGCACGCGCGCGATGAGCTTCTCCTTGAATCCGTTGTGATCCGGCATCACGACACCCATCAAAAACGCGCCGAACAACGCGTGAATACCGATCATCTCGGTAATCCAGGCCGAGACCAGCAGTGCGATAAATACGAACGCCAGCGGCCCGGACCGCAGCTGCGCGCCGTGCGCGACGATGTTGGGTCGTCCCTGCAAGAAACGACGCACGACGAATAGCATGAAAAACGAATAGAGCGTCGCGAAGACGATCGTCCATACCGCGCCGGTGCCGGAACCGGACTGCACCAGCCCTATCACCAACGCCAGCAGACACCACGCCGTAACGTCATCCACGGCGGCACAGGTAATCGCGATGGTGCCGAGCTGAGTGCGCGTAAGGCGCTGCTCCTGAATGATGCGCGCGAGCACCGGAAACGCGGTGATACTCATCGCGATGCCCATGAAGAGCGCGAACGCCGAGAAACTCTTGTCCTGCGGACCGTAGTCGGCGAACAACAGAAATGCGAGACCGACGCCCAGCGCGAACGGAACGATGATGCTGATCTGCGAGATGACGATTGCCGAACGTGCCTTCGCGCGCAGCGCCTTGGCGTCGAGCTCGAGCCCCACAATGAACATGAACAGCAAGATGCCGACCTGGCTCAGGAAGTACAGCCGCTGTACCGAGCCTTCCGGAAAAATAAAGGCGTGCAACGTCGGCGCGACTGCCTGAAGCAGCGACGGGCCGAGAAAGATACCCGCGAGAATTTCGCCGATGACCTGCGGTTGCCCGGCGCGCCGTATCAGCATTCCGCAAATTCGCGCAACCACGAGGATGGTCACGATCTGCAGTATTAAGTTGCTGAGCGGAGAACCGAGGTTGCGGACGAACTCCCCAATGAATGCGTTCATGGCGATTCCTTTCGCCGGCGCCCTGCCGGTCCTTAATTGGCGATGATCAACGGCACCGACGCCGCTGAAGTATTACCAGAGCCAAACAACCTGCCCGCTCACAGCTTCTTCTCGAACCAATGATGCGCGTAAGGCTCGTCGTTGAAGCGGTCTACTTCGCGATAACCCGATTTCCGATACAGCGCCTGTGCCTCCTTCAACGTCCGATTGGTTTCGAGCTGGAGCATCGTAACCCCAACCTGCCTCGCAATGGATTCCAGCGCTTGCAGCACCTGGCGTGCAATACCGCATCCGCGTATAGAGGGAGCGGTCCACATCCGCTTTATCTCAGCCGTCGTCTGATCCTTGCGCTTGAGCACGCCGCATCCGACGGGATCGCCATCGATACGGGCCAAGACCAAATAACCCGCTGGCGGCGTCATGTCGTCGTCGCTGGCGGGATTGCTCTTGGCCGGGTCAAACCCGTTCTCGAAACGCTCCGCAAGTTCCCGAAAATACTGATCGAGACACCAGCGCGCGTCCGCGGTTTGCGGCGCTTCGAGACGCACTTCGACCGCCGCCGTCCCGCTCCGTCGCTCGACTTCAAGCATGACGCCACCACCCCGCCGCCGCGCGGCGCGGATATTGGTGGCACGAGTGTGTCGAGGAACGGATTTCCATACCAAGCCGCTTTTCGCGAACAGCCTCTAGTCCATCAGTCCTAGCCCCTTCATGAATTCACGCGTTCTTGCACGGTCGTCTGCCCGGTGCGCCTTATGGTCAGGATCGGCCTTCTCGTCGACATCGACGAAGAATTCGGGGACGACATCCTCATCCAGCAGAACCCGCCGTGCGGTGCGCGCAATGGCGCCGGCGGCGATCGAAACGGTACCGGCAAGCTGCGATATGCCGGGCCAGCGGCTCTTGCAAGCGCGATCGAACGAGTCGGCAAACCGGTACGGGAGGCGATCGACGTCGATGATGCTGAGAAGACTCTCGACGTAGTCGAGCGGCCGGGCAAGTCGTTGCTCCATTTGCGCCATGCGACCATGAAAGGCCGGATACGAAGCGTCGCGATCGTAGCGCTCCGTGCCGATTTGAACCAAGCCGTCTCCGATATCCATCATCCACACGACTGGCACGCGATGTCGCCGACACGCCTCGCGCACGGCGATTTTCGCCTCGACGCTGTCCATCGCGTCGATCAGAACATCCGGCTTGCATCCCGCACCAAACAAGTCCGCGTCGCTGGCCGCACTATACCCGTGCGAGTTCAGCACAATCTCGGCGAACGGATCGATGTCCCAAATCTTTTCCGCGACGATCTCGGTCTTGTAGACGCCGATCCTGGAGAGCGACGAAGCCAGACGGTTTAGGTTGGAGCATGCGAGCTTGTCGAAATCGGTCAAATAGAATCGGGTAACGCCCTCCATCGCAAGCGTTGTCGCGCACAACCCACCGACGCTAAGACCCGCGACGGCAACCCGCGCCGAGCGAACGCGCGCCTGCTCCTCGGTCGTGAACAAGCCGATATTCCGCGACGTTCGGAGACGGTAGTGATGCTCCGGCAGGAGCAGATGCAGGAGCAGGCCGTTCGGATAGCGCACCCAGCTGCCGGCTTCCTCCGATGTCCCGGCGCCCAGGTAGTCGCGCCGAAATTCCGCGAAGCGCGTGTCGAGCCGGTCGGCCTCGAGCTTGTACTGCGGGTTCAGTACGAGCATCCACTCCATCAGCAGCGGATCGAGCAGGTCGGTGATCCGTCGCGCAGATTCACGGAATTGCGCGAGCTGACGTCGCGCGTCGGGGTCAACGGTGCCGTCTGCCCGTCTCGGCACAATGATTCGCGGCGCGCCCGATGTGCGCTCGATATCGTTCGGCCCCCAGGCTCCTAAAATGGACCGCTCCAGATTACGCGCATTGTCGGCCATCGACCGCTCCCTTTCTGTTTGTGATCGCCCTCCCCGGATACAGCGACAAGCGCGGGCGGGGTCATCGCCGTGCGTGCCGAACGAGCCGCGGCATTCGCCAAGCCGGCTTGTCGGGCATCCCAAAGTTCATACCGTCACCGGTTGGAGCGGAAGCGGCCTCGACGGATCCTGGAATATCGGAGGGCTTCCATCGCGATACGGCAGCAGTCCCGCGTACACCGCCGCAAGCGTCGGCGTAGCGATGTGGTAGCGCTCGCCGAGACGAACCGCGTGGCCGTGCAACGCATCGAGCTCCAGGCGTTTGCCTTGCACGAGGTCGTAGTAGAGCGAGGAATAGCTGATCGGCGCGAACGATTCGAGAAATGCGACGTAGCGGTGCAGCATATCGTCACCGAGACCCGCATCGTCTGCGCTCGCGAGCGCCAGCAATTCTTCGATCTGACGCTGCCAGAGCCGGCGCATCGCCGGCACTTCGCGAATGATCTTCGCCGGCATGCGCGTCAGCGCCGTGGCACCGGCGAACGCGGTCAGGAAGACGTATTTTTCCCAGAGCGACTTGCGGATTCGCGGGACGATCTCCGGCTCGATTCCAGCACTCTGACAGGCCTCGGCAAACGCTAGAATGCGTTTCGACGCCCTCCCGTCGATTTCGCCCATGACAATACGAGAAAACTGCTGGTGGTAAATGACGCCGGGCGCTGTGATGTAAGCAAACGTGTAAGCGATACCGCCGATTACGTGATCCGCGCCGAGAATGCGCGCCAATTTATCTTCGTTGTCGATACCGTTCTGTAACGACAGAACCCCAGTCCGCGGGCCGAGAACCGGTTTGACGAGTTCCGCGGCCGTTTCCGTGTCGAACGATTTGACGCAGAACAGGACGATGTCGGCCGCCGGCTGACCGACCAGGGCCGCGACGGCCGGCGCATGCACGATCCAATTTCCGTCGACGGCGGACTCAATGCGAAGACCATTGTCTCGAATGGCCTGAAGGTGGTCTCCTCGAGCGACGAAGATGACGTAATGACCCGCCTTCGCCAACTTCGCGCCAAAATATCCGCCCGTACCACCGCTACCCACGACCACGATTCGCATCGTGCTCACCCTTTTTCGCCAGATCCTCGGCACCGCTCGATCACGACCGGCGCATCGCGTATTCCGGCGCCGGCTGCGCGCTCGATGTGAATGAACTCGGCGCTACCAAGCGTGTGGAGAAACGCACACTCCTCGCTCGCGCACTTTGCACATCGGCGCCGCAGCCGGCGCATCGCGTCATCGCCTCATCACCGCCGGCTCGAGACCGGCCGGTTGCTTGGCCCGGGCATAGCGGCTCTCGCAAAAGGGCAAACCGAAGTGCTCTCTCAGCGTGCTGCCGCGCTGTGTCATATCGTGATACCCACGCTCTGCCAGTATCGGCAAGACATACTTCACGAAGTCGTCGAGCCCGGAGCCAACGACCGGCAACCCCAGCATGAATCCGTCGGCCGCGCCGCCCTCCACCCAGCGAATCAGCTCATCCGCGACTTTGTCCGGTGTTCCGATGACCCCTTCCGACGTCCCGATATGCACTCGGCGCGTCGCCATCTCGAGCGCCACTTCGCGCAAGGTCAGATTCCGCTCTTGGGCGAGCCGCTTGATCATGTCGGTCGTCGAACGGAAGCCTTCGGTACCGAGATTGCCTAAATCCGGAAACGGGCCGTCGAGCGGGTAAGCCCGGAAATCGTGCTGCTCAAAGAAATGGCTCAGCCAGTTCAGCGCGTCATCGATCGACAGGAGATCGCGGATCTCGCGGAACTTGTCTTGCACGTCCTTCTGGGTCGCACCGACGATCGGACCAATGCCGGGGAAGATCTTCACATCATCCGCGCGCCGCCCTTGCGCCACGGCGGCCTCCTTGACGCGCCGATAGAACGTGCGGCACTCCTCGAACGTACCGCCGTTGCTGAAGACGGCATCGGCATGCATGCCGGCCAGCCGAATGCCGTCCGCCGACGAACCCGCCTGGAATATCACGGGCTGACCCTGCGCCGAGCGGCGGATGTTAAGAGGCCCCTCGACCGAAAAGAAGCGGCCGCGATGGTTCAGCCGATGCATCTTGTTGAGGTCGAAGTAGCGGTTGCTCGGGCGATCGCCTATGAAGGAGTCGTCATCCCAGCTGTCCCACAGCCCCTTGACCACGTCGATGAACTCTTCGGCGATTTGGTAACGTAGGGCGTGATCAGGGTGGGAGCGGCTGTAGTTTTTGCCCGATCCTTCGAGTGCCGACGTGACGGCGTTCCATCCGGCGCGGCCGCCGCTGATGAGATCGATCGAGGCGAATTGCCGCGCGACCGTGTAAGGCTCGGCGTAAGAGGTCGAGACGGTACCCGCCAATCCGATCTTCGACGTCACGGCCGCCAGCCCCGACAGCAGCGCGACCGGCTCGAATCGGTTGAGGAAATGCGGATGCGAAACCGACTTTTCGTGGATATACAAACCGTCAGCGATGAAGACGAAGTCGATGCCCGCCGCCTCCGCTACGCGTGCTTTTTCAACGTAATAGTTGAAGTTGATGCTGGCGTCCGCGGGCACGCTCGGGTGCCTCCAGGCGTTCATGTTGATGCCGGGGCCCTGCAGCATGACACCGAAATTTATGCGTCGCTTGCTCATGGCATGGTTCCTTTGCTTATCGGGGGTTCGTTATCCAGCGCTATCCGACGTTGACCGTGTGAGGCTGATTCGGCCGCTCATCGTCCGTCGAAACCGACAGCTCCGCGCAAAACCGTTGCAGTTGCGCGTCGCTGACGGTTTTCTGGGTGTCCACCACGTCCTTGAACTTCTTGAATATACGATCGAGCTTCTCGCCGGTGACGCGATAGCCCAACTTCTCGAGCTTGGAGCGCAGCGCATTGCGACCGCTGTGCTTGCCGAGTACCAGACGCGTTTCGCCGAAACCGACTTCTGCGGCGTCCATGATTTCGTAAGTACGCCGGTTTTTCAGGACACCGTCCTGGTGAATTCCGGCCTCGTGCGAAAACGCGTTGGCGCCGACGATCGCTTTGTTCGGCTGAACGACCATGCCGGTTAAGCTGCTGACGAGCTTGCTCGTTCGGTAGATTTCCCGCCGGATGACGTTCGTTTCGAAATTGAAAACGGACCGCCGCGTGTGCAGCGCCATGACGGTCTCCGCCACGCAGGCGTTCCCGGCCCGCTCGCCGATGCCGTTGATAGTGACCTCGACCTGGCGAGCACCGTTCACCACCCCGGCCAGCGTGTTCGCGGTCGCAAGCCCGAGGTCGTCATGACAATGCGTACTCAGCACGACGCCGTCCTTGGCGATGCGCTCGCGAAGAAAGCGGATCAACCCACCGTACTCTTCGGGCGTCGCGTAGCCCACGGTGTCCGGAATATTGAGCGTCGTCGCGCCCGCCTCGACCGCCGCTTCCAGCACTTGCACCAGGAATTCGCGGTCGCTCCGCGTCGCGTCTTCCGGACTGAACTCGACGTCATTGCACATGCGACATGCGTACGTCACGGACTGCCGCGCCATGTCCAGCACCTCGGCGCGAGTCTTGCGCAGCTTGTATTCCAGATGAATGTCGCTGGTGGCGAGCACGATGTGAATGCGGGGATGTTTCGCGTCGCGAACGCCGCGCCATGCCTGATCGATATCGCCCCGACTCGCCCGCGCCATGGCGGCGACAGCGGGCGGATCGACCATGGCGCCTTGTTTGTCGGTGCGCTTGGCACGGCCCACGCTGACCGCGATCTGCTGCACGGCGCTCAGGTCCCCGGGGCTCGACGCCGGAAAGCCGGCTTCGATGATATCGACGCCCAGCCGCGCCAGCTGTTCGGCGATCTCCAGCTTCTCGTCCGCGTTCAGCGTGGCGCCGGGGCTCTGTTCGCCGTCCCGCAGGGTCGTGTCGAAAATTCGCACCACTTCGGAGCTGGTCGATCGCGTGCCATCGGCCAGCATTTCGTTGCTCGTGGTCATCATGGCCATTCTCCTTCAGGCTTACATCACGAATGTCTGAGTCGCGCCAGCTGGTCCATCAGCTCGGCGTGTACCTTGGCGAGCACGAGTCGTTCAGCGCTGTGTAAGAAGAAATGATTGCCGGGATAACGGAAATACCGGACGCCACCGGTCGTCTCAGTGAGCCAGCCTTGCAGGCCCGCTTCGCTGACCAGGCTATCTTCTTCGCCGACTAGCACCACGATCGGACACTCCAGTGGGCGCTGTTCGACGTACTCGTACGTCGCGGATATGGTCAGATCGGCGCGCAACCGCGGGAGCCACAGGTCGCGCAGCGACTCGTTGGCCAGCAGCGCCTCGGGCGTGCCGTTGTAATCGCGCACCGCAGCGATGAACTCTTCGTCCGGGAGCAACTGCAGTCCCGCATCGCGCCATCGAAACTGCGGCGCGTTCCGACCGGAGGCGATCAGCAGCTCCGGTTGACGCAGGCCGCGCGCGCGCAAGATCCGGATCACATCGAAACCGATGAGTACCCCCATGCTGTGGCCGAAGAATACGTAGGGTTTGTTCAGCAGCGGCGGCAGGATTTCGGCGAGCTCCGAGGCGATCTCGCGCGCGTTGGTCAACAGCGGCTCCGCGAGCCGATATTCCCGGCCGGGAAGCTGCACCGCGAGGACCTCGACGCCCTCGGGAAGCGCTTCCTGCCAATTGCGAAAGATCGAAGCCGTCCCGCCGGCGTAGTAGAAGCAGAACAGGCGCATCCGAACCGGCGCCGTGTTATCGACGCCGTAGCGAACCAGCCAGGGCGACATCAGTTGCGGCTCGATCGCGGTCATGCGCGTTCACGCTCGGCGGCGTTGACATCCACCCGGATCGGCGTCAACCAGCCCCACTTGTCGGTACGCGTCCCTCGCACGATGCCGAAGAAGACGTCCTGAATCGTCTTCGTCACCGGTCCGCGGCGCCCGTCTCCGACCGGGATCCGGTCCACGGAGCGCACGGGGCACACCTCGGCCGCGGTGCCCGTAAAGAAGATCTCGTCGGCCAGATACAGCATCTCGCGCGGGATGCTCATCTGCGTCACGGTGTATCCGAGGTCCTTTGCGATGGTGATAGCGCAGTTGCGCGTTATGCCGGACAAAATGCTGCTGCCGAGCGGAGGCGTGAACACTTCGTTCTTGTACACGAGGAATACGTTCTCGCCGCTGCCTTCGCTCACGTATCCGTGCGCATCGAGCGCAATGCCTTCGCTGAAGCCGTTGTCGTGCGCTTCCATGGCGATGCTTTGACTGTTGACGTATTGCCCGCCGATCTTGGCGAGCGGACTGCCGGCACCCGGGCCGGTGCGCCGCCAACTGCTCACCTGTACGTCCACGCCGCTCTGGAGCGCTTCCTCTCCCAAGTACGTTCCCCAGGGCACGGCCGCGAGAATCGCCTCGACCGGACACTTCCGCGCGTCGAGGCCCATCGAGTCGCCGCGCCCGCGAAAAACGAGTGGACGAATGTAGACGTCGCGCTGTCGATTCGCGCGCAAGAGCTCTGTGGTGGCGTCCATCCATTGCGCCACGGTGAGCGGCGATGGGATGCGCGCAACCTTGCAGCTGTACAATAGCCGCTCGAAATGCGCGGGCCCGCAAAACAGCGCAGCGTCGCCCGCGATTTCGTACGACCGCAAACCTTCGTACACGCTGCTCCCATAATGGAGCGCATGCGTCATGACGTGGACCTGAGCGCGCTCCCAGGGCCGCAGTTCGCCGTTGATCCAGATGTAATCTGCTCGCATGGCCATGGCTTCTCCTACATCACGCCGTGCTTTTTGAAGGCGTCGCTGATGCTGTGACCGGCTTCCAGCTCTTTGCGGACGTTCTTTTCCATGCGGTTCTTTTCGATCGCTTTATGGATGATCTCTTTCTCGGCCTCGCGCGGAATCACGCAGACGCCGTCGCCGTCGCCAAAGATCAAATCGCCGGGTCGGATGCGAACTTTCCCGATCGTGATCGAGCAGCGGTAGTCGACGACGTTGTGCCGTCCCTGCAGACCGTACGCGTAGGAGCCCCGAGCAAAAACCGGCAGGTTCAGCGCTCGAATGCCGTTGCCATCGCGAATGTGCGCGTTGAGGACCGCGCCGGCGGCGCCGAGTTTCCGAGCCCTCAGGGTTAGGAACTCGCCGAATCGCGCTGAATACGTCGGTCCTCCGCTCGCGATGTAAACCTCGTTCGGACGGAGCGCGTCGATCGATTCGAACATCAAGCCGAAGGGCTTGGTGTCGAAACGGGCCGGCGCACCATAGGGAATCGGCGCTTCGTCCTGCACGGGCATCGCGCGCCCGATCATGACGAGATCGCTGCGCAGGGGTTGAATCTCGGGCGGCAGCATCGGAAATCGAAAACCGAGCCGCTCCATGACGTCGCTCACGGGACAAGTTGCGAGCTCGGCCCGCATCAGTGCGAATAATTCTTCATCTGTTTTCCACTGCACCATATCTCTGTTCTCCGTTGGAACACGTCCGCTCGTCCAAGAACGGCTTGAGCTCTTGGTTGATCCGCTCGACTACCGCCTCCTCTACGTCGTGTATGAAAAAGTGACCGCCCGGAAAGCCGTAGCGGTCGAAGCTGTCTCGTGTTTCGGTTTTCCATGCCGCGAGTCCCGCATTGTCGACGAGCGTGTCGTCGACGCCGTGAAACACGACGATGCGGCAACTCAACGGTTCCTGCTGTTCGTAGCAATAGGTTTCGTATATGGCGCCGTCGGCGCGGATTCGCGGCAGCAGTAATTCGAGCAACGGAGGATTCTTGAGAACGACTTCCGGAGTTCCGTTGCAACCGCGAAGGACTTCGATGAATTCGGGATCGGACATCCGATGCCGTATCACCGGCGGCTTGACGTACGGAGCATTCTGGCTCGACGCGATCAACAATCGCGGCTCGGGCAGTGTGCGCCGGCGAAGCACCCGAGCGAGCTCGAAACAAATCACCGCCCCCGTGCTGTGCCCGAAGAATGCGAAGGGCTTGTCGAGCAACGGGGGCAGTGCCTCTGCAAGCGGCGTCGTGACGAGCTCCATCGAATGGAGAAGCGGCTCGTCCAGACGGTCCTCCCTGCCGGGCAGCTGCACCGCCACCAGTTCGACCTCGTCCGACAACCATTTCGTCCAAGATCGAAAGATGGAGCCGCCGCTGCCCGCGTAGTGAAAGCAGAACAAACGAAACTGCGCTTCACGCTTCCTCTGCTCGTTGCAGAATACAAACCAGGGAGAACTTGTTTTCATCAAGGATTGCCCGGCTCTACGCTACCGCGGCCGTCGCCCGCCGCTTAAGCGGCATGCGCACGCGGTTGTGCCGATAGCGGTTCTCGCCGTGGACCAGCACGGTGTAATACTTGTTGAGCGGCAGCGTTTCGCCGAAGTGATGGAACGACTCCTGGCCCGCGTACACCTTCACGTGGGTCGGCACGTAGCGCGACGCCCAGCCGAAGCGCACCGAGGACTTGGTCGTGTTGGGGTTGGAGCCGTGCATGCAGCGCGACGTGAAGATGAAGAATTGACCGGGCTTCACTTCCATGTGAACGGCCTTCTCCTCATCCGGCTTCCAGTTCGGATCGAGCTTCAGCTTCTCGTAGTCGTAGCCGTAGAACCCCGACTTGGTCCCGTCGTCCAGCGTGCGCTTGTTGAAGTTTTCCGGCTCGAAACGGATGTTGCGCTTCTCGTCGAAGTACCAGATCCGATGGCTGCCCGGCATGAGCTTCAAGCAGCCGTTTTGCTTCGTCGCCTCGCTCATCGCGATCCACGCGGTCAGCTCCCAGGGCCGGCCTTCTTCCGGTTCCGTCGGAAACAGTTTCTCGGTGCCTTCGAACTCGACGAAGCTTTCCGCCTGGTGCCAGTCGGTGCCTTCGTCGCCCGGATACTTCGGGAACCACTCGGTACGCCAGCTCAACACATCGGGACCGAGGATGCTCGAGATACGATGCACGATCCGCGGATGGCTGCTCGCCTCGCTCAGCGCGACCAGGTCGAGGTGCCGATCGTAGTTGAGCTTGCTGTTCGGGAAGCACGCGTTCGTCGTGTCCAGAAGATCCATGCGTACTTCTTCCCAGATACGCGTCATTTCTTCCGGCTCGTACAGCGTGAACGGCCCGGCGTAGCCGTTTTCGTAGAAGAATTTCTTCTGTTCTTCCGTCAGGTAATAGGTCTGTTCCATGTGACTTCTCCTGTGGTAACTAAATCGATGCTTAGTTGGTGGCTGACACGGTCGAACGGCTGTCCTCGCGTTGGACGGTCGGACGGCTGTCCTGCCGTAGGGAGTCGATCTCGGCGCTGATGGCTGCGACCGTCGAGCGCGACTTGTCGAAGAAAATGCGCGGCGGCGGCGCTACGCCGAGTCTGTCCTTGATTTGCTTCAGGACCTCGACCAGATTCAGCGAGTTGCCGCCGATGTCCAGATACCGCGCGTCGCGGCTCACGTTCTTGACGCCGATCACGTTCTCTAGGATCTGAATCAGTATCGCTTCGGTTTTCATTGGGTCATCACCTGCCTTTCTCGGTTCATGTGATTTTCGAGTATCGATAGGAGCATCTTCCGGTCTGTTTTACCCGACGACAGCTGCGGGAACTGGTCGAGAACCGTCACGTAGCGAGGCACCATGTAGCCCGGCAGCTCCTCCATCAGACGGCGCTTGATCAGCTCGACTTGCCGATCGACCTGAAGCTTTCGGCCTTCCTTATCGAGAAGAACACCCGCCGCCAGGATCTTTTCTCCGTACTTGGTTTCGAGCAGGACCACTTCGGAGGCATGCACGTGCGCAACGCTGTTGATTACGCGCTGAATTTCGTTGAGGTGGACCCGGTAGCCGCCGATCTTCACCTCGTTGTCCTTGCGGCCGATGTAGAAGATGCTGCCGTCATCGAGATAGGTACAGACGTCGCCGGTGCGATAACAGCGGACGCCGTCGAAATACGTCAGCCTGGCGGCAGTCTCCTCGACCAGGTTCCAGTAGCCGGTCATCACCTGGGTTCCACCGAGCAGCAGCTCGCCGGGTACATTGGGTGCGTCGATGCGCGCCCCTTGATCGTCGAGCAGAAAGGCCTGCACGTGCTTTAGCGGTTTTCCGATCGGATAGAGTTGCTGCCGGTCCGGCTCGATCTCGGTGATCACGTGGGCGGTGGCCGCACAGGTGACTTCGGTCGGCCCGTACGCGTTGATCACTTTGACGCCCGGATTCTTGCGCAGCCAGCGCTGCACCGTCTTGACGTCCGGGACGTCGGTGCCGGTCAAAATGGTCTTCAAATGTGGAAGCGGCGCCGTCTCGAAGTCGGCTGCCTGCGCGATAAGGCCGAGCATCAGCCCCCACGCGGAAAAGTGCGTGACGCCGTGCGCGCGAATCGTCTCGAACATGAGATCGGGCACGATCACGTCGTCGTACGCATACACTCGCGCGCCTTGGGCGAGCGGAAACAGCATATCCATGAGATACACGTCGAAGTTCAACGGAGAGAAGCTGGCGCACACGGAATCGGCTGTGACGTCGTAGACCTCGCGGGTACCATCGAAGAAATCGGCGATACTGCGGTGCTGAATAACGACACCCTTGGGTCGCCCCGTCGAACCCGACGTGTAAATGCAATATGCCGGGACGTCCAGCTGCGGTACTGGAAGCTGCGCTGCGGCCGCCGGCGTATCGCCTCGCTCGGATTCTTCCAACAACAGCCGCTCGAGGTCGCTCACCAGCAAGATGTCCACACGCTTAGCGAGATGCGCCGCGACGGTATCGCGCAGCTCTTCTTCGGTGATCACGATGGTCGGGGCAACGTCGGCCAGGATGTACTGCAATCGGCCGACCGGCATGCGGGGATCGAGCGGAACGTGAACGCCGCCTGCCTTGAAAGTGCCTAGAATCGCCGCCACCGTTGTGGCGCGTCGACTCGCCAGCATCACCACCCGGTTCCCCGGCGCGCACCCGAGTTCGCGCAGGCGCAGCGCGAAACGAGTGCTGAAACGGTCGAGCGTCGCGTAGTCGATGCTGACGCGCGTATCGATTAGTGCGCACTTGTTCGGCGTGTTTCGGGCGTGCGCGCCGATCGCTTCGATGACGTGTTGACGCATGCGGCAGCCTCCATGCTGCGCAGCAGCTTCCGTGCTGCAACGTTCAAAACTAAGTTGCGATCACCATGCGGTTTGCAGATTCACGCGATCTCGCCGCTCGCGCGGCGAGATCGCGTGCTGAAACAGGCAAGGGCAGCGTAGTCGACGCTGACGCACGTATCGATGGGGAGCATTGAACAGAATGGCCCGGGCGAGTGCCCTGGATGATCCGAGGAGATGTTGGCACATACGGCAGCTTCCCTTCTGCAACGGCGCAGCTTCCCTGCTGCAAGGTTGAAATCTAACTCTCGCTGCTTTCAGTTGTCAACGAAGTTTTCGCGATTAATCGTTTCGTTGAGATGCGCGCGTTGAAAAAACGAATCGCACATTTCAAAACAAAACGACAGTGCATATCGACTCACGTTTACGCGCGCGACTCAAGAAACAATGTCGACGTTATAACGAAGCTGCTCGATAAGCGATGACGCCCACCGAGCCGATCACTTACAACCGCGCGATGGAATGTTTTATGAATTTTTTACTTAAGTGCGCCTCGCACATGACGCGCCGACTCGCACTACCGCTTCTGGAGTAGTCCATCGTTGCTTGCTGCTGCACACGCGCCGACTTCGTCGGTCTTCGTTCGTCGCATCGGCATGCACTCGCAATTCACTGCGAACGCGACTTTGCTCCATGCAACTCGAAATGCGCCGATGACGTCGCGCCACTCGCTTTAATATTTTTTTCGAAAATTACGCGAAGGAAATCAGCCAAAGAGCGAGGTGCCGATACGCGCTTCGTGATTTCGACGCACGCGCGATGAGATCGTTTATTGCGATTGCGAGCGCATCAAACTCTTAGTCGAGATGTCGAATAGCACGACATTCGTAGGTATGCTGGTCTTGCGAAAGATACAGAGTGACTACGATTGTCGGGCCAAGGTGATAACGGCAGGTTGAGCAAGGCTCGGTTGAAAGCGAGCTCGCGTCGCCACCCACGCGCGCATTCGGCGGCTACCGGTATGTCCATTGCGCCAAGCACGAGACGTAAATGCTGCGCCGCTCGTTCGCGCTGCACGTTTGCCAACGATTGCGAACGAGGGAACCGATCTTCGAACAATCAGAGAGGGCAGTGTTGAAAACGCTTCGCCGAATCGTGCTCGATCACCGCTCTGCGACGCGGCGATCGCGACCAGCGACCGATGCGGGGGAGCCGGCGCGGCCGTCACCGGGCGCATTGGATCGACGGACCAATCGAAAGCGAAGTCGATCTTGTCTTTGATACCGAACTCGTCGAGAAGACCGATCAGGGCCGTGTAGTCGCGGCGCACCCGCCTGCTCTTCGCATTGCCGCTCTATTCTGCCAACGAACGGCGCCCGATCCCAAGGCCTGGAGATAGGGTAAGGTTGAAGACCAGAAGATGACGTCGATCTCGATTGAATGGGTCAGCGGGGTCACCCAGTGTTCCCGGAAGCTCGCCATGTCGTCGGTATCTACGCGCGCGCGGCCGCCTCGCCGGGCGCCACGGAAACCGCGTTGTTCACCGCCGCGGTCCCGTGTATCACGACGATCGCCGCGATTCCCCTTGTTATCGGAGATACTCGGCGTCGTCGTGATAACAGGCGTTGTCCTGGTAACGGTTGGAATAGTTACGGCGATGCGAGCGCGCCCATAGCCGAACCGCGAAAAGCCGCGCGCTACGGCGCGCTCGATCGACAATCCCACCGCGATCGCCTTATCGCTGTGCCGGCGTCGCGATAGGCTGATTTCATCCCCCTACCCGCTTTTCTCGCCCTCCCTGGATGATCGGAACGGCTCCTTCGGCATCGGATCTATTTGCGATTGCCGCGGACAGCCCAAGCTCTGGCATTGAAGGAAATCGAACCATCCTCGGCGTAGGTCAGTGACTTCCGCACGCCGTCCTGGAGCTCCGCGCGGCGTTGCGGGGTAAGGGACATAACATATCTTGCTACCGTCCCCTGGCCGCCGAGAAACGGTTCCCAGTACGCGTCGAAGCTGGGAAACTTCGTTTCTATGACAAATGGTCTGGCCTCGACGTTGGCGAGCCCCGCGTTCTTGAACAGGTTGGCCATCGGTTCGGTCCCGCAGAGCGGGGAAAGGTGTCCTTCATCGTGATTGATGGCGTTCGGGTCGAGAACGAAGGCGATCTTCCAGATCGCACGAAGGAATTCCATGCCTTGAGCATAGTCCCAGATATAAGCCCCAACGGTGCCGCCTCGCCGCGTCACACGCGCCATCTGCGTCACAGCGAGGTGAGCGTCGGCGACAAAATTGAGCATGAGCCCGGATACCGTAAAGTCGAAGCTTTCGTCCGGCAAATCGAGAGCAAGCGCGTCACCTTCGCGGAATTCGATGTTCTGTCCGGCGAGCAGGCGGACGGCATACGCCATATAAGAGGCGGAGCGATCGAGCGCCGTCACCCTCGCTCCCTTAGCCCATTTCAGAATGGCTTCGCTGAGTGCGCCGGTACCGCACCCCACATCGAGCCATCGCGCATTGTCGGTTGGACGTAGCCAAGAGACGAATTCACGCGCAACCGGCCTGCTCCATCTACCGATATATTTCTCGTACGCCTCGGCGTTGCTCCATTCTCCCCTGGAGACTCTTTGCTCGGGGGTTGCCGACACTGCTTCGTTGGTCATGACGGGCTCCTTGAGTGATGTGGTCGCATGGTGGTTACGACTGGCCGCTTCGCGCAAACACGGCCACGCCTTCCTTAGCGCTTCCAGGCGCTCGATAGCACGCCTATCGTTCATTCACGCTGACCGATGACGTACCGGTCAGTCGCGCATCGTCGATCGATTCTACGTGTTCGACCGGATACCGACAATGTTGCTGACTTCGTCGTCTGCCTGCCTCCTGCACGAAGACTTCATATCTTCGAGCTGGGCACCGACAGCTACGACCGTTAACACAATCGATCTCCAGCTACGCGTTAAAACAGTTTTTCGAAGCTCCTTGAACGGCGGCGGTTCAAAGACCGGAACGCGTGCGGCGACGGGTCCGGCCGATCGCGCGGCGCGCTCGGGCATGACGGGATCATCTGTGGTCGCTCTATTTGCGAGATCGAGTGGCATGGCGGCGTGGAGTGTCACGGCAGCTTTTGTCGTTCGAGGTCGATCACGATCTCGGTCCGCACCGACCGCGCGAGGAAGCAGAGCGAATCCGCTTCCTCATGGACTTCGCGAATTTCTTCGAGATCGGGTACGGACACCGCAAAAGTGACAAGAGGCTGCAGCCGCACGACCGACATCCACCGATCGGGCATGGCCGTTCCCGTCAGCGTACCCACGGCCTGATCGTCATAGGTATCGACCCGCCACTGTCGCATGGCCGCGAGGTGCAGAAAGAAAAGCATGTGACAGCTCGCGAGGGCGGCGACAAAGGCCTCCTCGGGATCGAGGAGCTCGGCTACCGAATAGGGCGCGGGCACGATATGCGGTGACGCCGAAGCGGCAACCACCGCGCCGCCGTCGAAGCGCCATTCATGTCGGCGCGCGAAGCGGCCGTCAACAAAAGCCTCTCCGTCGCGCCGTGCCCAGGTTACCGAACAAACATGAGTCGACATGCAGTGGCAGCGTCCTTGTCGGTCGCGTGTTCCGACACTCAAAGGTTGATCACGCTATAACTTTCCGTTTCGTTGGAAATGGCGGTAGGCGCCGGCTCGAGATTTTCACCTTCGACAAAGTAGGAAAAAACCGCATAGCCGTTCCAGACGCGGCGCCATTCGGCCGCGGCGGCAGCGGCGCCATATCGCCGCGCGGTCTCGTCGAGGTGCGACTGAATGATCGTCGCGGATTGCCGCGCGTGACCCGCCGACAAATTGTCGATCGACAAGTGCACCCGCTCGTAGCTGTCGTCGAATCCCCAATGCCTCAGCTTCTGCATTTCATGTAGCCGAAGCTCGCCAAGGCCGAACATCTCGATTCCAAGGTTGTATCCGAGTATCTCGGGATAGAGCGCGTCCGGAAAAAGGCCGAGACAGAGCTGGTTCAGCGGGAACGCATAGAAGTCGTCCGGTATCTCGTCCTGATCGATGAACGCTTCGTCGCGAATATGAGGAAGGTTGATCTCCAGGCTCGACAGGACACGGTGGATCAACACGATGTGATTTTTCCGGAGATCGCCGCGACCCATCTCGTCGGCATAGATGCTGAAGAGCATGCCATCGGCGCTCCGCTCGTAGTGCCCCGTCCCCCCGCTCCGGAACGCCCACGAACCGTCGATCAGGCTGCCGAGCGCAAACACCTTCTGGCCGAAAATCACCTCATCGCGTGGCGGCACCTGCGCGAGCGGTGCGTACGGATTGACCAGCTTGTTCCAATAGATCGATTCGATCCTCGCGCACAGGCGTTCCGGCGAATAGTCGAAGAAGCTCGGGTCGGTATATCGGCCGTGGCCGCCGCCGTCGAACAGGATCGTCGCCCGGTCCAGCGCGGCGCGCGCACGCTCCAATGCACTCGGGAGGACGTTCGGATAGTTCTCGAAGTTCACGAGCCGATGGAACAGCGAGCGGTCGTCGAGGTCCGCCTGCTCCTCGAAGACGAGGCCGCGCGGCGAACATTGCCGTATGCCGAACAGCCATTTCGCCGCCATTTCGTCGCCGGGCGACATCCAGTCCCGAGTGGCGGTCTCCGCCGCCGGCGGCGAGTCGCCGATCTGCTCGATCCATGCTTTCAGGATTCGGGCTTCATCCTCGGAAAAAATGCCGAACATCGGGCCGCCGAACCGCAGCGCCTCTAGGAATCGGCAGCGGCCGTTCGGCCTCGCCTTCACAAAAGGGGACCGTCGGAAATCCGAAAGAAACGCCGCAGCGTCGAAGTCCCGCGCGGCGAAACGGTCCGATAGCAACGTCCCGCCGACCTTGATGGCGCCATGCTGCTTGCCCGCGAACGGCGCATGGCGCCGGACGATCTCCGCAACTTTACGCTCCAGCGACTGGCCGGCGGCGTGCGCCGCGACCTCCGCCAGCAGCGTCGCTTGAAAATGCTCGAGCGCCAGCACCACGGCTATCGCCTTCACTAGGCGGCGGGACAAGGCTCCTCTCTGAGGAGCGTCGTCAAGCAAGTCGAAGAAAGCGGTCAGAATTTCCGATGCCTCGCGCTCCTCGACGACGGCCGTAACGTCCGTAACGAGATCATCGACGCCGATGAGATGGCATACGACATGTGTGCCGACAACCTCCGGCAAATAATTGGCCGGGAAACGCGCCAGCGCGAGCAGGAAAGCCGCGTGGAGCGCCGTCGCTCTTGTCATTCCCGTCTCGCGCTGGAACGCGGCGTCCGCGACCTCCGGCAGAAAAATGCCGGCCGCCTCGATCGCCTTGCGGCGCCTCGCGGTGGCGGAGCGCGCCGGAGTTCCATTGCCCAGCATGCGCCAGCGATGGCTGAAGAGCCGGTTGACGATCTCGGCCGGCTGTGTCGCGGGCTGAGATATCAGGTCGAGCCAGCAATCGCCCAGCAACGACACGGCAGCACGCTCGCGCAGTACCGCGCGGCAACCCTCCGGCCCGTGCGACAGCGCCTGCCGCAGAATCGCGACGATCTCGTTCCTGCGCTCTTCGATCCAACGCAGCAGCAGCTCGACCTGCGGGCTTTCGTCGCGAAAAAGAGAGCCAACCAACTCGCCCGCCGGACCGGCGTCGCCGAGCGTCGCGTCGAGGACGTGCTTGGCCACAAGAAAAGATACTTCGCTTTCGCGATCGTTGATCAGGAAGCTGAAGATGTCGGCTGGCTCCTTCGCCAAGACGACGTCGGCGCCATGGCGCGCGGAGGGATTGAAATGAAATCGGCCGATCATGCTGCCGCAGAAGCGATCTGTCATATCGAAAGCCATCGACTTTTCTGCCATCCGCTGCGCTCCTTGCCGCTTGCTTTCAGCAACACCGCTTTCCAAGGTGATTGCGGAGGTCGCCGGCGTCATATACCTTTGCCGTGATCATCTCTCGATACGCGGAAACGTCATGACGACGCGACTCTACCTTCACGGATGCCGCTATGTAGTCGGAGAAGAAGAGCGACGCGTCGACGACATTCCCGGACTCGCCGGCTTTCTTGCACGAAACCAGATGGCGAATGAGGCGGCTTTGTGGGGCTGGGGCCGCTATCGCGTTTCGTCGATGAGCGCGCCGGAACTTGCGGTCGAGGTGGCGCGCCGCACGCTGGACGATTTCGCCGACGCGCGCCGCGAAGTCGACGCCGTCGTTATCTGCGCCGCCGGCTTCTCGTCCGAGGTCGACGGGCACGCCGATATTGTCGGCCGCTTTCTCGAAAACGTCGGCCTGCCCCATGCGATTCCTTACGGCGTCATCTTGAACCGCTGCGCCACGCTCCTCTCCGGCCTCAGCTTGGCCCAAGCGCTGATCGGCAGCGGTCGTCACCGCAGCGTTCTCGTGGTCGCAAGCGACACTGCCGCCGAAGATGGTCAACGCCTCCGTCCCTTCGCGGTCTTCAGCGACGGTGCGGCGAGCTGCGTGATAAGCGCTGCGAAAGAAGGCGAGTATGAATTGATCGCGACCGCCGCGGCCGTGAATGCCGGCGCGATGAAGCCGAACGGCGAGATTTCGGGCGACCTCGGGCGAGAGGCGAATGCGCGGCTTTTTGCCGGCACCGGAATCGCGACCGACGACGTGCGGTTCCTTGCTCACAACAACTTGTTCAAGCCGATCATCGCGATGAAGGAACAGCAGGCCGGTTTCCGTCGCGATCAGCTGTTCCTCGACAACATCCCACGCCTCGGTCATGTGTTCACCTGCGATCCCATGATTAACCTCATCGATCTCGCGGCCGCGGGCCGGATTCCACGAAATGCGCCGCTCGTCCTGGGATCCAGCGTATCGGGGGCGCGCTTCGCCGCCCTGATGCGCAAGACGTGACCGACCGACACGGCTTCATCGCAAGGAACTTATCGGACGAAGCTGCGCACGGTCGTTTCGGGCTGCGCCGGGGCGAAATCCCGCCATACCATCTCAGGCGCTCCTCTGTGCCGCCGAGGCCAGCAGGCTGACGATGTCACGCGGCGTGCGAAGCCGCGCAATATCTTCGTCCGTGAACTTGTACAAGGGCGTTCCCGTGTCCTCGCACACCGACGTCATCAGTAGCACGAGCGTGAGCGAGGTGATGCCATACGCGCTGAACAGTTCGGCATCGAGATCGAGGGCGTCGCCAGCGGATGCGCCTCCATCCATGAGCTTGCGGAGATTACGGGTGACGACCGACTGGAGATCACTCATGCCATGCCTCTCGATGCTTGCGCGACATCGCGTCCGTAACGTTCGAGGATCGCCTTTCGTTTGGGTTTGTATTGGGAGGTGAGGAGGCCGTTCTCGATGCTGAACGGCTCCTCAGTCAACATGAACGTCCCGATCCGCTCGTCCGGCCGGGTCGCCTCGTTGAGATCGGCGATGTACCGCTCGATCTGTTCGCGCGCCCCGCTACCCGGAGCGGCGCAGATAATCGCCACGAGATGGCTACGCCCAAAGCCGGTGACGATGCAATTCTCGATCGCAGAACAGGCTCTGAGCTTCTCTTCGATAGGCCGAACCAGGATGTTGCGGCCATTCTCGAGGACAACGATGTCGTCGGCCCGGCCGAGTATGTAGAGAAAGCCGTCGGCGTCGATACGCCCGAGATCGCCGGTGCGAACGGAACCGTCGGGACGGAAGATCAGCTCGGACTCTCCAGGGGAGCAAAACAGATATTCGCGGTTGACCGGAAAATCGCTGCTGACGATCACGACCCCATCGTCATCGATCGAGACACGCTTGCCTGGAAGCGGCCTGCCGACGCTTCCCAGCCGGTTTGCGCCCGGCGCGTTCTTCGTGACGATGCAGGTTTCATTCATGCCGTAGCCTTCGAAGATTGCGATGCCGCAGCGCTCGAAAAAACGCAGCATCTCGGGAGCGGCAGGGGCGGATCCCGTCCACAGGTAACGACATCGCGTGCCCAGAGCTTCCTCCGCTGCGGCGCGTAGCCCGTCCGGGTCATTGTTGCGGACCCGGCTTAATATGTCCTTGCGCAGCGCCTCGAAGAAAGCAGGCACGCCCATGACCACTGTCGGCGCTTCTTGCTTCATTGCATGAAACGCGCGCTCGTAGGTCGACAGGACGACGCCGTGGCCGTAGACAAGCGCGGAATAGATCCAGTACCGCTGCTGCAACAGAGACAACGGCAGGAAGATGAAGAGCGTATCGTCGGCCGCATGACTGAAGAGTGATTGGACGGCGCTGATGGAGCTATCGATGCTGCCGACCGTCGCTGCCAGCCCCTTCGGCTGACCGGTACTGCCGGAGGTGAATTTGATCGTGGTCACGTCGCCCGGCGCGTAGGCAACCGGATCGAGATCAGGATCGTGAGCGATGTCTTCGATCGCCGCGAGCAGTTCGGCGATGGGCAAAACGCGCACACCGTCGCCAGTCTGATCAGAGAAAATCAGACGAAGGCCGTAACGCTCCGCCAGCTCGGCCGTGGGCGCGAACTTGCCAGCCTCGAACCCGGCCGTCACGGCTCGAATCTTTATGGCGGCCAAATCGAGGAGCACCCACTCCAGGCAATTCTTGGCGATGATCCCGATCCGATCACCGGCGGAAACGCCCAGCCGTTCCAAATGCAGCGCCGTCTTTCGTGCGAGACGGTCGAGCTCGGCGAGCGTCAGGCACGTTCTGCCGCGCGCACCGTAGATGACGAGTGACCACGACGACGACGGTCGCCGGTTTGCCACGTGGTTGATGATCTGGTCCATGTCAGGAGGCCTTGGCCTGGCTTGTGACGCGCTCGATGTGCACCGCCATTTTTCGGGGACTGTCGAGACGGCGCAGCTCCGCAAAGGGCACGGAAACGCCGAGCTCCTTTCTGATGCGCGCCAGCAGCCTGGCGCCGAGGAGCGACGTTCCGCCGAGGTCGTAAAAATTGCTCGTCGGATCGACCGAGTCCGCCTTGAGGACATCGGACCAGAAACCCGTGAGCCGGCGCTCGAGTTCCGTGTCCGCGCCGCTCGGGGCCGCCTCACCCGCCGGTGCGGATGGACGCTGATCGAGCGCACGCACGAGGGCTGCCCGGTCGACCTTCCCGTTCTCGGTCAGTGGAAACCGATCGAACCAGGCAAACTGGCGCGGGACCATATAATCGGGAAGCCTGGCGCCGAGGGCCTCGATCAGCAGCTTCTCGGCTTCCTTGTTGCCGGACGAACCATCGGCGGCGACCACGCAGGCGACGAGTTTCGGCACCTCTGCCGAAGACCAGCAAACGACAGCCGCGGACGACACGCCCGGCGCAGCGCCAAGAATCGTCTCGATTTCGGACGGGTCGATGCGCAAGCCGTTCAGTTTGATCTGGAAATCCGCGCGGCCGAGAATCTCGATGTTTCCGTCGGGGAGGTATCGGCAAACGTCGCCGGTATTGTAGAGGCGCTCCTTCAACCGCTCTTGGTACAAGAACCGGCGCGCCGTGTACTCCGGGTCCGACCAATAGCCCTTCGCCAGTCCGTCACCGGCGGCGTAGAGGATTCCGGGCACATGATCGGGGCATTCGCGCATCTGCGCATCGAGGATGTAACAGCGGTTATTGGCATTGGGCTTGCCATAAGGAATCGCGGGACGACTGGTATCAGATTTTTCGATCGGGTAAAGGATGTTCCACACCGTCGTCTCGGTGGGACCGCCCAGGCTGATCACCTGCGCGTCCGGCTTCAGCCCGAACAGGCGATCGACAAGCGGCACAGAAATGTGATCGCCGCTCATCATCACGAGCCGAAGCGTCGGTGGCAGCGCCACGTTCGCCGACGACGCGTGTTCGACCATCATGCCGACGATCGCGGGCACCGAATTCCAGACGCTCGCCCCGGCGCGGGTCGCAAGATCGAGCCAATGTTCCGGGTCTGCGGTCCGATCAGCGTCGGGAATAACCAGAGCCGCTCCGGCCGACAAAGCGCCAAAGATATCGAAGACGGAGAGGTCGAAGCTGCAGCTGCTGATCGAAAAGAACCGATCCGCGGAGCCGATGCCGAAGCGCCTGTTCGTGTCGGCGACGAGGTTGACCACGCTGCGGTGGGAAACCATTACGCCCTTCGGTGTACCGGTCGATCCCGAGGTGTAAATAACGTATGCCAAGTCGTCTTGATCGGCGCCAGCGGGAGCGATCTCCTCGAGGCCGGTCGCTGCTTCACGGCGGCAGGCCGCATCCAGAAACGCTTCGTTAACGACGAGCATTTCCGTTGCCACGCCCGCCATCGCCGCCAAAGCTTCCTGGACGATGGCGATACGCACGTTCCCCTGAGCGGTGAGTTCGCGCAGACGAGCCTTCGGAAAACTCGCCTCGATCGGAACGTAAGCAGCGCCGGCGATGACCGTACCGAGAATCGCGACGATCTGCTCCCAACCCTTGTGCATGACGATCGCGACCAGGTCATTGCGCTGCACCCCGTGGTCGCGCAGCCGGCGGGCCACGGCAAACGCGCCGGCACGGAGTTGGCGATAGCTGATCTGCCGTACCGAAGTCGCAATCGCCAGAGCGTCCGGCGTCGCCGCGGCCTGGCGCAGAAAGGCGGAAAAGATCTGCCCGGCCGGTATCGGCGCGGCGGTCTGGTTGGCCTCCCGGCGACGCGCAACCTGGTGCGATGGCAGAAGGGCATGATCGGTGCGGCGCCAAGCGCGGTCTTCGCCAGCGAGCGCGTGGAGGAGGCATTCGTAGCCGCCGACGAGATCCTCGATCAGCCGCTCGGGGAAGAGATCCTCCAGCGAATCGAAGGCGATCGTCAGGGCGCCCCCCGCCTCGAAGACGAAGACATTGACCCAGACCTGCGGCGTCTGGCTGACCGAGTAAACTTCACGCCCCCACGCGGCGATCGGCGTGCCGTCGCAGGCACCGCCGAGGGTGCTGTTGAAAGTAAACGGCATGGGTGCCGCTTGCCCGCTTCCGGCGCACCGGCCGATTTCCCGCATCACGTCGATCCCCGAGAAGTGGCGATGATCGAGCGCCTCGCGAAGGCGGGTCTGAATGACGGACGCGCGCGCGCCGAAATCGGCATCGGGATCGGGCGCGATCGGCAACAGGAGGCAGTCCGTGAAGTTGCCGATGACGCGATCGATGTCGGGATGGATCGGCAGTCGATTGGCGACTGTGACGTTGAGCGTGAACTTGTCTCCAGCGCCCCAAAGCGACAGCGCCTCGGCGTAGGCGCTGATGAGCACGGCATTGGGTGTCAGATGCCTCGATGCGGCGGCCGCTTTCAACGCCGACCACTCCCGCGGATCAAGCGTGATGGTCCGACGTACCGACGCGGGCGCGTTCATCTTGGTCGGCTGTTGGCGGAGCGGCAGCTGAGGATGGGGAGGAATGGCATCGAGACAGTTCATCCAGTACATCCGCGCGCGCCGATACTCGCTCGAGTCGCGCAGTGACGCGAGGGCAGCAACGTAGTCCGAGAAGGACACTTTCAGGGGCTCGCCGGCGCTCCCCGGTTCCGCGTACGCTCGATGCCAGGCATCGAAGAATAGAAACGAGCTGACGCCGTCCATGATCAGGCCGTCATGGCTCACATGGAGCACCATCGAGGAATCGCCGAGGACAGTAAGACGCACATCGATCAGCGGCGCCTTGTCTGCGGGAAGAACCTGATGCGACATTGCCGCGCGGGTGGAGAGCCGAGCCGCTTCCTGGTCGGAAGCCGAGTGGTTCCGAAGATCGGCGACGGCAATGCGCACGGGTAGAACCTCCGACGCCGGATGCTCGGTCTGCACCGCGTCGTCGGTAAAGGTCATCCGCAGCATTCCGTGCCGCTCGATTACCTTGCCGAGCGCGTTCTCCAGCTTGACGAGATCGAATGTTCCCTCGATCTCGTGATACACATGAGAGGCGACGCCTCCCATCGCGAAGAGGTCCTGGCGGCCATAGAAATAGGTCGCCTGCATCGGCGTGAGATCGACACCGCGGCGCACTTCGCCGCCGCCGGTCGATCGATTTGCCGTGGCGGCCCGTAGTCGCTGAACGAGTTCGGCTTTCGCCGCCCGTATGCGTCCTACGAGAGCGGCATCGATCTTGGTTTGTGGACCCTCGAGCCTGAGATTGGCGCCATCGAGAGAAAGTTTGAGGCCGCGCTCAGCCACGATGTCGAGAATTTCTTGAGCGCTCATATCAGAACCCCGCCTGACTGAGATGACGTCGTCCCACCCGTCGCCGAGCCGCCACTTCGACGCGCGCGTATCAGAGCGCCGAGTTCGTCGACCGTCGCGGCGCCAAGTATCTCGCTCACGGTCAGCTCGATTGCCCACCGCGACTGCAACTGATGTTGGAGCGTGATCGCCCCCAGCGAGCTGAGTCCGAGACCGGCGGGAGATCGCGTCCCAATCGCGACGTCCGATGGAAGTTGCAGGATGCGCCGCAGAGCCATTTCGAGCTCCGCGATTTCGGTCCCCGACTCTTCGTTCCTCCGCTCGTCGTCTTTCCCTTGGGCTTGCTGCATGATCATCGCTCCCATCGGCACGGCACCTGCACCGTTGTCGCACCCCGCGCGGCTTCGTCCGAGCGCGACGCCGAAGCGGCGAATAATGCCGCCTCGGCGCGCGAGATCTCGGTGTCCCGCGCGAGGCGAACCGAGTGATCGGGCCAGAGCGAAAAATTAGGTTTGGGTAGACCGCGCCGCTGCGGCGCGGAATAGATCGGCTTGAAAAACTTCATCTGCGCGCTCCCGGAATCCTTTCCGTCAAACTGAGCAAACAGGCCAACCTTCAGATGTAGTTGTGGCGCCTCGGATTCACCGAATTAAGGTAGTAGTCACCCACCACTGCATACTTCCAGCGCACCGGGTCGTGTAGCGTATGCGTCCTGGCATTACGCCAGTGCCGATCGAGGTTGTAGCTCGCCAGCGTTGCGCTTGCACCGGCCAACTCGAACATTTTGTTGGTGGCGAAGATAGCAAGCTCCGTTGTCAGAACCTTGGCCGACGCAACATCGATGGATGCCCGAGCGACCTCGTCCTCGTTCGGATCGGCCGGTGTCTCGTCGAGCCGCTTGGCAGCCTTCTCAATACCAGCTTCCGCTGCAAACAGGCGGATCTGCAGGTCGCCGATCGCGCTGATAATGTAGGGGTCCTCACACGCACGTTTTAGCCCGCTGTCCGCCCAGGGACGGGTCTTTGTGTTGACGAACTCGATGGCCTCGCGGATGGCCGCTCGTGCCATGCCGAGGTCGATGCAAGCGTGTTGAAACTGAGAAGCCGGGCCAGCGAGGGTTGGACGATCATAGGCACCCTGCAGGGACATCACGTGCGCGGGATCGACCACCACATTCTCGAGCTTGACCGTGCCGCTCGCGGTAATCCGCTGGCCGAACCCGGTCCAATCGTCGAGCACAGTCAATCCGGGCGCATTGCGAGGAACGAAGACCTGGACGAATCGGCCGTGGTCGTCGATTGCGCTGACCGCGACCCAATCTGCAAAGAGCGCCCCCGTCGAATAAAACTTTTCACCGTTGAGGACAAGTCGGCCGGACGTGCTGGTCAGTCGTGTCCGGATTTCGAGGACGTTCTTTGTTCCTCGTTCCGAGGCGGCGTGACCTATCCGCTTGCCGCACAGCACCTCGTCGAAGAAGAACCTCCGCTGCGCATCGGTACCGTTGAGAGCGATGATATCAACGGCAAGAAAATGATTTTTCGGAATCTGAGCGATGTTCGGGTCGGCCGCGGCAATCGTCGCAAGAACTTCGCCCAGCGTCCTGTTGGACACTCCAGGACCACCCCATCGTTTCGGTACCGTGATGGCCCATAAACCGCTCGCGGAGAATTTCGCAACTTCATCGTAAGGAAGCTTTCTGTCACGGTCGCGCTCCGCGGCGCCCGGCGCGAACTCGACAGCCATCTGGCGTGCGACGTCGATAGCCTCGGCGTCCGTTCCGATTCGCCGTACGGCCGGATTGACAGTCTCGTCTGGGGGTGTCTCGTCGTCGATCAGAATCGTGACCGACGTGTTCACAGAGGAAGTGGGGTGCTCCATCCTTGGCTCCCGTCGCGGTTCCAATCCGCGATGTGATTGTGGCTCCGTGGCCGGTGCCCGTCAATACAACCGTCGTGTCAATCTTTCGTGCAACGAACTCGTATGCGGATCGGTGTTCCGTTCAGATCTCGAGCAACAATCAGTGCGGCCGCTGCAAGAAGTGATGCAGTGCGGTATTCATCGCCACCGGTTGCTCGAGCGTCGAAAGATGACCGCAATCGGGAACTACCACAAGCTGCGAATCGCGGATCGCCTGAGCGATCTCGGCCGACCGGTCTGGCGGCGCCAGAACATCTTGCTCTCCGGCAATCACGAGGGTCGGGCAGCGGATATCCCGCAGACACGGGCGTAAATCCGGCCTTGCAAGTATCGCTCGCTGCTGTCGGACAAACACCTCCGCTCCCGTGTCGATCGCCATTTGTTCCACGATCTTTCGTAGAGCTTCATCGTCATGACGATCTGGATGAACCACAAATGGAAATATCATGTCCGGCAATTCCGAAAACATGCCTGATTCTACATATGCGATCTGATTGAGGCGCGCTGCTTTTTGCTCCGGAGTGTCCGGACGGGCAGACGTGTTGAGTAGAACCAACTTCATGACGCGCTCGGGTGCGCGGTGCGCGACCTCTAACGCGACGTATCCGCCCATCGACGAGCCCACCGCTACAAACCGTTCCGGCGCGGTGTCCAACAGCCGCTGTCCGATGGCCTCGATTGTCTCGTCGCGCGTGTGATCGGCGACGGTAACGGCGCCGAATTGAAGGAGTACGGGAATCTGCGGAGCATAGAGCGATGCCGTGCTCAGGAGCCCCGGAATGAGGATGACGGGGATCGTCATGGTCGACTTAACCGAGGTGGACGGCACGCTATCTTACCGACGAATGGCTCGTGCCTCATCGATGCTCTTCCAAGCTGTTCGCGCAACCGGCGGCTCGCAATCCGATTAGCACCCTCTGCGCCGGGCCCGTGCACCTTGGTTCTCGTCACGCCGAGCCTGGCACACTGGTCACGAAGTTCGCCGGAGATCGGAGGAAAGCGGCGAGTGACTTCTTTGTATCTGATGGCCGTGTCCATCAACTCATCGAACAATTCGAATAGCTTCGCACTGACACCCGAAAACCGGTTCCGCCGTTGATTGTCGACCTCCTCCGAGCCAGTGAACTTCTCGCCATCCATTTCCACACCGACATCTCCCTTGTACCTGGCTGTTGATACATCGACAGGGTACCGAGTATCCGGTTCCTTTACAGATACATCCCGGCCCTGCACACCTATTAATAAGTTAAGTTTGGTGTAGGACAGTACCCTCTCCGTCTTTTCCGACCCCATCCGCGCACATACTCGTGACCGCGACGCTTCGTCGATACGGCTGCAACACTCCTTCAGATGCTGGATGCATTGTTCGCGAGAGGTTAACGACGTTGGAAGTTGGCCGCCATCACCGGAGATACGTGTTTTACGTACCGGGACGAACCACTGCATGGAACGTTCCATTCGCGTTATGGCCGCGACCCGGTGCTACAGAAACAACCAGTACCTGCCGTTCTGTGCCACCTTCAATTCGCGGCGGCTTGGCCGCCACACGACACATCGCCGTTCGCGCTGGTGCCAAGCCGCATTCAGATATTCAGCAAATCGCGTTCGGGCCGCGATCTTGTCGTGCTTTGATTCCAGCAGAATGAGCGCCATGGATTCGGTATTGGAGTATCAGTTATTCATCGCTAAAAGTTGTCGACCATCTGCTCATAGCCGTTCAAGAAGCGCCTCGTTACGGCGAAATGCTCGTCACTGTTCCTCGTTGCTCTAGATGGGTGACAGGTGGTCGGCTCTGTCATGGCCCGGATACGACGGACATCGCGGCTGGATTCTCGCATTGCGGTTCTGCCGTCTTGCACTCGCCAGATTCTCGGCACAGATCTCGTGCGCACCGCGAGCGCCCCTTTCCGCGATGAGATGCCTCAAGATCAATCTACAAGTCCGAACTACCAATCCTGATGTCGTCGGGTTCTATCGGCGGCTCGGCTACGAGATTGAAGAGCGCATTAGCATGAGCAGGGGACTAGCGGGATCGGCGCGGAGACGCTCGTTGCCGCAGACGGATGGCGCGAGGCAAATGTTAAGCGAATCGGGTACTGTCTAAGTTTTCAAACTGCGACACTACCAGTTTGCCTCTCTTTAATGGCGGACTCTGCGCGCCTTCCGGCAACTCTTTCCGCAGCTTTGGTCCCTGACGGAAACGCCGCCCGACGCCAGTACGAATGAAAATCTTTAGCGGCGCTGCGAAGGTGTCCCAGCAAGAGGCGCGCTGGCGGCGCCAAATCGCTCGAACGACGAACACAAACATGTAATTCTCGCACCGCCCAGGAATCCGCGAGCCTAGCGATGCGGATGGCTGCGGTCTTTCGACACCGACGCGCTGCCGCCTCTGGGATGATAGCCAATCCAATACCGGCTTCGACCATGCGGCAAGCAGCATCGAAGCTGCCGAGGCGCACGCGTAATTTTAGAGGCTTTCCGGCCTGTATGGCCCTCTGCCCGAGGTGTTGCTGAAGGGCGTTCGCGACCGGGAGGCCGATGAATTCGTGGTCGAGCAAAGATCGAAAGATGGGTCGGCCCACGCTTGAGAGAGGGTGGCCCTGCGGCATCACGAGAACGAGCCGGTCTGTCGCGAACGGATAAGCCTCGAGGTCCCCGAAATCGACGATGTCGGCAACGATGCCAATCTCGACGAACCCTTCGGCCACGGACCTCACAATCTCATGGCTCGAGTTTTCCTCGACATCGACGTTGATGCCCGGATGATCGGCAAGGAACGCCTTGAGCGCCCCGGGGAGAAACTCGCTGAGCGCCGACGCGTTCGCCTGCACGCGAACCCGCCCTCTAGTTCCGCCGGCATATTCGGACAACTCACCCTTCATGTGGTCGATCTGCTGGAGCACGAGGCGGGCGTGATGGGCGAATGAGCGACCGGCGGGGGTCAGGTTGACGCCACGTTGCCTGCGCTCGAGCAGCGGCACCCCAGCGAGTTCCTCCATCTTGCGAATGCGTTCGCTGGCGGAGGCGAGCGCCATATTGGACATTTCGGCCCCGCGAGTAATGTTTGCTGCTTCGGCGACGTGAAGAAACAGCTGCAGGTCCACAAGGTCAAAGCGCATCGGCGGTAGTCCTATGCCTTCGCTTTAGCCGAAGGCTAACCGAGGAAATGCCAGATTACACTTGTGCCGAGCAGCGATCAAACTTGTCGAATGCAATGGATCACGTCCGAGATTCTCACCATCGCACTCGTCTTCGTGCTCGCCGGGCTCGTCAAGGGAGTGACTGGCATGGGGCTTCCGACGGTTGCGATGGGCCTGCTCGGGCTCGTGACAGCGCCGGCGCAAGCCGCCGCTTTAGTTGTCGTCCCTTCTCTGTTCACGAACGTCTGGCAGTTTCTTTCCGGACCACGTCGGCTTGCTCTCGCGCGCAGGATATGGCCCATGCTGGTGACAATCTGTCTGGCCACATGGGCGGCCACTGGTTTGATGACCGGGGTAGGAGCAGCACGGGCGGTGACCTGGCTGGGGATAGCGCTCGTCGCCCATGCTGCGCTCGGTTTCGCCAAAATCCGCCTTTCCGTCCCCGAGAGCTATGAGCCTTGGTTATCGCCGGTGGCGGGAGCAGCGACCGGGGTCGTCACGGGTGCGACCGGGGTGTTCGTCATTCCTGCAGCAGCCTATCTGGAGGCCCTCGGATTCGAGAAGGACGATCTCGTTCAGGTCCTGGGACTCTCTTTCACGACATCGACGCTTGCGCTTGCGGCCGGGCTGGCGACCCGCGGCGCGTTTCAGATATCCGCGGCAGGGAGCTCCATGCTTTGCGTGGCTCCCGCGCTCGTTGGGATGGCGATCGGGCAGGTCATTCGCGCGCGGGTGAATCCGGTAAAATTCCGCGCGATCTTCCTTACCGGACTCGTGTTCCTCGGCGGCGATTTGATCGCCCGCTCGGCCATGTAACCGCATTGAAAGCAGCATGACGACCTACCTTCGGCAGAGCCGAAGGTAGGCATTAGATCGTCCGCATTTTCTCCGGCAAATCGAGGCGATTAGCTGGAGCCCCTAGCGTACCGCAAAGAGCCCGAACCGACTTTTCCCTATGATGTTTTTCAAGGAGAAGCCGGACATGAAGAAGACCCGACACTACCACAGCATCGACAACAAACGCCGTATTTCGCCGAGTATTCAAGCGGCACGATCTCGGCGCCGATGATCTCGCCATCGGGATGGAGTGCGGGCGGTCCTTAACGTCAAGCTCCACCGCGGCGCGCTTGGCGGGAAGCGGCCATCAAGTATCTTGAGGACAACAAGAACATCGTGGACGGCGACGCGCTTCACTTAAAGAAGCTCGACTCGTTCATCGTGCAAAAAAGGTCGGAGATCGGGATGGAGTGCGGGCGGTTAGCTGGAGCACCTCGCCTATCGCAAAGAGCCCGAACCGACTTTTCCCTATGATGTTTTTCAAGGAGAAGCCGGACATGAAGAAGACCCGAGGCCGCGGTGTCGGCGGCCTGAGTTTGGGCTGGTTTACTGGTTGGAATTTGGCGCGCCCGGAGAGATTCGAACTCCCGACCGCCTGGTTCGTAGCCAGGTACTCTATCCAGCTGAGCTACGGGCGCGAAGAAACAGCGTGTGCAGGCGGCACATTATAAAGGACAGCCGCGATATTGTGGACAGTAACAGCGGCAAATCAGCGTCGCATCGCGAACCAGAGAATGGCGGAGAGAGAGGGATTCGAACCCTCGATACGCTTTTGGCGTATACACCCTTAGCAGGGGTGCGCCTTCGACCAACTCGGCCATCTCTCCTTTACGAACGGCAGCAAGGATACCTTCTGCTGCCGGATGCGTAAAGGAAACGCCCGCTAACCCTTGCCTTGCTCGGCGACCGTGCGGCTTGGCGGCACGATACCGGCTTCCTTCTCCTTCTTGATGCGCTCGTAGATTTCCTCTCGATGGACAGGAATCTCTTTGGGCGCGTTGACACCGATCCGCACCTGGTTCCCCTTGATACCCAGTACGGTCACCTGAACATCGTCACCGATGTTCAGCGTCTCTCCAATGCGTCGAGTTAAGATCAGCATCCGCTGTACTCCTTCTAATTGCTCCGTGTACGGAGCAATGTCCTACTTCTATATAAACTAAGCGCGACCGTAGTCCAGACGAACGCGCGCCTTTACGTCCCAGCACTGACCCGCTAACGCTTAAAACCCCCGCGACGAAGTAACCAAACCCCGGATTCTTAGTTAGTAAAGACTACCGCCCTTTGCCGCGTCGTGGAACGTACCCCCCGTACCTATGCACCTTCCGTGCCAGGCCCCCTAATACTAAATATCTACTAATGATCAAAAGGCGTAAAACTCAACGAGACCCGCTTTCTACCTTGCGTTTTTCTGTCTCAGACGTCGGCCGATCGAGGCCAAAGGCATGGTGCAGGGCGCGTACGCCGAGCTCGAGATATTTTTCGTCGACAACCACTGAAATCTTGATCTCGGAAGTCGAGATCATTTGTATATTGATGCCCTCGTTCGCCAAAGCCTTGAACATTGTGCTGGCGATTCCGGCATGGGACCGCATCCCGACGCCGATCACAGAAATTTTGACGATCTTGTCATCCCCGCTTACCTCGCGAGCCTTCAGGGCTTGCGCGACCTGGCGCAGAATCTCGAGCGCCTTTTTATAGTCAGTACGATGAACCGTAAACGTAAAGTCGGTCGTGCCGTCCGCGCCCACGTTCTGGACGATCATATCGACATTGATGTTCGCCTGCCCGATATCGCCGAGGATGTGCGCCGCAATGCCCGGCCGATCCGGGACACCGCGAATGGTGAGCTTCGCCTCGTCGCGGTTGAACGCAATACCTGAAATAAGCGGCGCTTCCATTTCAATTTCCTCGTACGTAATCAGCGTCCCGGGTCCGTCTTCGAAGGAGGACAGGACGCGAAGCGGAACCTTATACTTCCCGGCGAATTCGACGGATCGAATCTGCAACACTTTGGCGCCGAGGCTCGCCATTTCGAGCATTTCCTCGGCAGTGATCCGATCGAGCCGACGCGCCATTGGCACGATGCGCGGGTCGGTCGTGTATACGCCGTCGACGTCGGTATAGATCTGACATTCGTCCGCGCTAAGCGCCGCCGCCATCGCGACGGCCGTCGTATCGGATCCGCCGCGTCCCAGCGTCGTGATGTTCCCTTCTTGATCGACGCCCTGAAAACCGGCGATGACAACGACCCGCCCTTTCTTAAGATCGTCGCGCACCCGCTTGTCGTCGATGTCGAGTATCCGTGCCTTGCCGTGGACGTTGTCCGTCCGGATATGCACCTGATGACCCGTATACGACCGCGCCGGCACGCCCAGCCGCTCCAGCGCCATACTCAACAACGCAATGGTGGTCTGTTCACCCGTGGCGAGCAGCACGTCCAGCTCACGCGCCGGCGGGTCGGGATGCAGACTCTTCGCGAGCTTGATCAGGCGGTCCGTCTCGCCGCTCATCGCCGATACCACCACGACGACGTCGTGCCCGGCCGCGCGCGTCTGCGCCACCTTTTGCGCGACCGCACTGATGCGCTCCGGATTCCCCACCGAAGTGCCGCCGTATTTTTGGACGATGAGTGCCACGAATTATATTCCGTCTGGCAGTTTCAAAGGTCGCAGATTAAACAGTCTTTTGCGGTGCGAGTAAACAGACAAATTGCGCCAGGGACGCTCACAGCCGCGCGCTAATCCAGTCAGACACCGCGTTCAGCGCCCGCTCGAGACCGGCCGGATCGTTGCCTCCTGCCTGCGCCATGTCCGGACGCCCGCCGCCCTTACCGCCGACCTGCGCCGCCACGTGGTTGACCAGCTCACCCGCATTGACGCGCGTGGTCAAGTCCTTGGTCACGCCCGCAATTAGACTCACCCTACCCTCGTGAATCGAGGCGAGAACAATCGCCGCCGGCGCGAGCTTGTCTTTGAAACGGTCCACGGCTTCCCGCAGTATCTTTACGTCCGCCCCATCCATCTGGGCGGCGAGCACGTGAACGCCTTTGACCTCTTTCACCTGATCGAGGAGCGAGCTCGCTCCGCCGCCCGTAGCAAGCTTCGCTTTGGTCTGCTCGAGCTCCTTCTCGACATTCTTCAAGCGGGTTTGCAGCTGCTGGACCTTCTCGACCACCGATACCCGATCCGACTTGAGCAGGCGTGCGATGTTATCGAGCTGCTCCTGCTGGCTCCGCACCCACTCTTCCGCGCCCGGCCCGGTATAGGCCTCAATACGCCGCACGCCGGCCGCGACGCCACTCTCGGAGACGACTTTGAAGAGGCCGATGTCGCCGGTGCGGCGCACATGCGTGCCGCCGCAGAGCTCGATCGAGAAGTCGCTCATCCGCAGCACCCGGACTTTCTCTTCGTATTTCTCGCCGAACAGCGCCATCGCGCCGCTCGCCTTCGCGTGCTCGAGATCCATGACTCGCGTCTCGGCTTCGTGATTTGCGCGTACCTGTCCGTTCACGAGATCTTCGACCCGCTGCAATTCATCGGGCGTAACCGGCTTCGGATGCGAAAAGTCGAAGCGCAAGTAATCGGGGTGCACCAGCGAGCCCTTTTGCATGACATGCCTGCCGAGGACCTGGCGGAGTGCGGCATGCAACAAGTGTGTTGCCGAGTGATTGAGTCGAATCTTCTGGCGACGTGCGTGATCGACGTCCGCTTCGACGACATCACCGACTTTCAACCGACCGCGCTCCAGCCGTCCGACATGTAAGTGCGCCCCGGACGGGTGCTTCTTCGTATCCTCGACTTTGAACGCCGCCGCCATCGTGCGCAGCACGCCGGTGTCACCGACCTGGCCGCCCGATTCTGCGTAGAACGGCGTACGTTCGAGCACCACCGCGGCGAACTCATTCTCAGCGATCGCCTGCACCGGCTCCTTCAAATCGCGATAGATCGCGGTAACGCGCGCCTGATCCTTTTCGCGTTCGTAGCCGCTGAATTCGCTTCGGCCCTGGATCGAAATGACGTTCGAGTAATCCGCCTCGAACTTGCTCGCCGCGCGCGCACGTGCGCGCTGCGCCTCCATCTCACGCTCGAAGCCCGCCATGTCGAGCTTGAGACCGCGCTCGAGCGCGACATCGCGCGTCAGATCCACCGGAAAGCCGTAGGTGTCATAGAGCTTGAAAATCGTATCGCCCGAGATCGTATCTCCGCTCAGCTGCGCGATGTCTTGGTCGAGTATCTTCAGTCCCTGCTCGAGCGTTTCGTTGAAACGTTCTTCTTCGAGCTTGAGCGTCCGCTCCACCGTCTCCCGCTGCTCTCGCAGCTCCGGATAGGCCTCGCCCATCTCACTCACGAGCGCCGGAACGAGCTTGTAGAAAAAAGTATCGGTAGCACCGAGCTTGTGACCGTGACGTATCGCGCGCCGAATGACACGACGCAGCACGTAACCGCGACCTTCGTTGGAGGGGAAGACGCCGTCCGTGACGAGAAACGCGCTCGCGCGGATGTGGTCGGCGATGACGTTCAGCGACGGGCTCTTCCGCTCGGCCGCTCCTGCGCGTCCTGCGCTCGCGGCATTCGTACTTCCCTGTACAGCACGCGGACCTATTACATTCGACGCCGCCTTGATCAGTGTCTGAAACAGATCGATGTCGTAGTTGCTGTGCACACCCTGCATCACCGCCGCGATGCGCTCGAGCCCCATGCCGGTATCGACCGATGGCTTCGGCAGGGCCGTGAGTTTGCCCGCGCCGTCGCGGTTGTACTGCATGAAGACGAGGTTCCAGATTTCGACGTAGCGATCGCCGTCCTCGTCGGGACTGCCCGGCGGCCCGCCCGGCACGCGCGGTCCGTGGTCGTAGAAAATCTCGCTGCACGGCCCGCACGGACCGGTATCGCCCATCGCCCAGAAATTCGACGTGTCGCCGAGGCGCGCGAAGCGCTGCGCGTCAACCTTCAGTTCCTTCAACCATATGTCGGCGGCTTCGTCGTCGCCCGTGTGCACCGTCACCCACAAACGTTCGGGCGGCAGTCGCAGTTCTTTGGTCAAGAACTCCCATGCGAAGCCGATCGCTTCGCGTTTGAAATAATCGCCGAAGCTGAAGTTGCCGAGCATCTCGAAGAACGTGTGATGGCGCGCGGTATAGCCGACGTTCTCGAGATCGTTGTGCTTGCCGCCGGCGCGGACGCAGCGCTGGCTGCTCGCCGCGCGAGTGTACGGCCGCTTGTCAGTGCCGAGAAATACATCCTTGAACTGGACCATGCCGGCGTTCGTGAAGAGAAGCGTCGGATCGTTCGCGGGTACGAGCGAGCTGCTTGGAACCACCTGATGGCCGTTCCGCCGAAAATAATCGAGAAACAAACTGCGTAGCGTGTTGCTCTTCATGTCAAACGTCGATCTTGCCTGCTCCTGATCCCGCACTCACACGCACCCGAACGATAATTCCGCCCGCTGTGCTCAATCGTCGCGCCACCGCAACGCCCGCTGAATCTGATCGAACGTGAAGCCGCGATATTGAAGGAAACGCGCCTGCCGCGCGCGCTCCTCGTAGCTTCGCGGCAACGCCTCGCCGAACTTCCTGCGGCGCACCTGCTCGATCTCGTCGATCCACTCGTCGCCGCTTAGCGCGACGAAACGATCAACCTCTTCCGCCGCGAGCCCTTTGTCCGCGAGCTCTTTGCGTATGCGCACCGGGCCGTAACCGCGGCGGCGCCGGTTTCGCACCAGCGCCTCGGCGAAGCGTTCGTCGGAGAGTAAACCCTGCGCGGCGAGTGCGCTGACTACCTGCGCAGCGACCTCGGGGGCGCATCCCTTGCGCTCGAGCTTCACGGCGACTTCGCTGCGGCTGTGCTCACGCCGCGCGAGCCAGGCGATCACAAATTGCCGCGCTTTCGCGGCATCGATCGCCGGCTCGTCCCGACTCAGGCTTCAGCCTCCTCGGGTACGGCGTCGGGGGTATCGGAGCCGGTGGTCGGCGAAATGACCACCTTCTCTCGTATCCGGCGCTCGATCTCCGCCGCGACCTCGGCGTTTTCCTTCAAATATTCCCTGGCGTTCTCCTTGCCTTGACCAATCCGATCCTTCTTATAGGTATACCAAGCCCCGGACTTCTCGATAATGCCCTGCTCCGAGCCAATATCGACGAGCTCGCCCGACTTGGAAATACCCTCGTTATAAAGAATATCGAACTCACACTGCTTGAACGGCGGAGCCAGCTTGTTTTTGACAATTTTGACTCGCGTTTGGCTCCCGATAACTTCTTCGCCTTTCTTGATCGCACCGATACGGCGGATGTCGAGGCGCAGCGACGCGTAGAACTTGAGCGCGTTGCCGCCGGTCGTGGTTTCGGGATTGCCGAACATCACGCCGATCTTCATGCGGATCTGATTAATAAAGATAACGAGCGTGTTCGAGCGCTTGATGTTGGCGGTGAGCTTGCGCAGCGCCTGCGACATGAGGCGCGCTTGCAAGCCCATCTGCGGCTCGCCCATCTCGCCTTCGATCTCCGCCTTCGGCACGAGCGCCGCGACCGAGTCGACCACGATCACGTCCACCGCCCCGGAACGCACCAGCATGTCGGTAATCTCGAGCGCCTGTTCGCCCGAATCCGGTTGGGAAATCAGCAACTCCTCGATGTTCACGCCGAGCTTGCGCGCATATAAAGGATCGAGCGCATGCTCCGCGTCGATGAAAGCGGCCGTGCCGCCGAGTTTTTGCGCCTCTGCCACGACAGACAGGGCGAGAGTGGTCTTACCGGAGGATTCTGGCCCGTAAATCTCGACGACGCGCCCGCGCGGGAAGCCGCCAATACCGAGGGCGATATCGAGCCCGAGCGAACCGGACGGGATGACGGCTACCGGCTGGACCACGCCCGAGTCGCCGAGGCGCATCAGGGAACCTTTACCGAACTGCTTTTCGATCTGCCCTAACGCGGCATGCAGCGCTTTGGCCTTGTTGCCTTCCATAAGAGTCTCCCGCGGATTGACCGCTTCGTTTCGTCGATTTGAGTGCAGGGGCGCACGGGAAAATAGTCCAAACGATTATCCACAATCTTTGAGGGCGGGCCTAGTCCTGCGGCACGAAAGTCGGCGCGGCTGCGACAAGCACGGGGGTGCGAACGAGATCCGACCGGCCGAACGGCCACCGCGCGCGCCGGCGGCCGTGCTATTTGCGTTCCCTTCCGGAAAACGCTAGCGTTACGCGCCAAATTCCCCGTGGCCCTACTGGCTGTTTTGCACACCGCGTGAGCCTATCCCGCAATCCGACCCGACCGGTTCGCATCGGCTCGGTGACCATTGGCGCCGGCTTTCCGATCGCCGTGCAGAGCATGTGCGCGACGCACACGCAGGACGTGGAGGCTACCGTGGCGCAGATCAACGATCTCGCCGCCGCCGGAGCGGATATAGTCCGGGTCGCGGTCGACAACCTGAAAGACGCCGCCGCGCTCGCTACGATTCGCGAACGAACGAAGGCGAACCTGTCGGCCGACCTTCAGGAAAACTACCGGATGGCCGAGCGGGTCGCACCGTACGTCGACAAGCTCCGCTACAACCCCGGGCACCTCTACCATCACGAGCGGCGCAAGCCGTGGCAGGACAAGGTTCGCTATCTCGTCGACATCGCCGGCCGCCACGATTGCGCGCTGCGCGTCGGCGTGAATTGCGGCTCGGTAGACCCGGTGACGGCGGAGAAGTTCGATCCAAACGACCGCCTGTCACCAATGCTCCAAAGCGCCCTCGATCATTGCGAGCTGCTCGACAAGTTAGGCTTCACCCGCTACTGCGTGTCCCTCAAGGATTCCGATCCGAACGACGTGATCGAGGTCAACCGCCGGTTTGCCGCGGCACGCCCCGACGTGCCGCTGCACCTCGGCGTCACCGAAGCCGGCCTTCCGCCGGACGGCATTATCAAGACGCGCGTTGCGTTCGAGCAGCTGATCAGTCGGGGGATCGGAGACACTATTCGCGTCTCGCTGACGGTCCCGAACGCGCGCAAGCACGAGGAAATCGTCGCCGGCCGGCAAATCCTTGCCGACATCGCCGCCGGGCGCGTGCGCAGTGTCGTCCGCTATGACGTCAAAGGCATCAACATCATAAGCTGCCCGAGCTGCTCGCGCGTCGAGAACGAAGCGTTCATCGAACTGGCGCAGCAAGTGAAGGAAATGACGCAGTACGCCGCGCAGCACGCGATCACCATCGCGGTGATGGGTTGTCGCGTCAACGGACCCGGCGAAACCGACGACGCGGACCTTGGCCTCTGGTGTGGCCCGAACTTCGTGAACCTCAAGCGCAAGGCGCAATCGCTCGGAAGCTTCGGCTACGATCAGATCCTCGGACGGCTACGCCGCGAGCTGGATGCGCTCATCGCCGAGCGATCCCGCACGGCGTAAGCCCGTCGCCCGGGCCCTCTGATTTCACGCTTTTTCCACTCGCCGCTTGCCTCTTCTTGGCGTTCTAGCCGGATGCCGGTACGCTAAACCTCCACTCCCACTACAAGCATGTAAAAACTGACGCGCGGACGTCCGGCTACCTCTCATGCGAAAGCTGGTGAAAGTAGAAACGGTACTGGTGATCGAGGATGACGCCGACATCCGCGGTTGCGTCGTGGAAGCGCTCGAAGGCGAAGGTTACACCGTCGTCACGGCAGAAAACGGCCAGGAAGGAATCGATAGTCTACGCAATGCCGCTCGGCTACCCGATCTGATCATCCTCGATTTGATGATGCCTGTTAAGGACGGCGTCGAGTTCCGAATGGAACAGCAGGCGGAGCCACGCTGGAAGGACATTCCCGTAATTGTCATGACGGCGGACCCAAGCGCGATTCGACAACTGGAAGCGGCGCACGGACGATACCTGCGAAAGCCGGTCGATCTCGACGAGCTGCTGCACACGATACAACGGCAGTTCGGTTGACACGGTTGCCGGGGACGCGACGGGTAAACCGTCAGCGCATCGGCGGAAAATCCCGACGCAACAATTTCAGTAATTCGCTCAGGGCGATGACGACCGACTGCCGGCGGATCGCCTCGCGGTCGCCGTCGAGTTGCTGACGGAGCGCCTTCGTCGCACGCCCCTTTGCCGCCCACGCGAACCAAACTGTCCCCACGGGCTTTTGCGCAGTACCACCGCTCGGTCCGGCAATTCCGGTGATGGCGAGCGTCACGTGTGCGCGACTGCGCGCGAGCGCACCTTCCGCCATTGCACGAGCTGTCGGCTCGCTGACCGCGCCGTGTTGCCGCAACGTCTGCGCCGAAACGCCGAGAAGCTCCTGCTTGGCATCCTCGCTATACGTAATAAAGCCGCGCTCGTACCAACTCGAGCTGCCGCTCACACTCGTGACAACGCGTCCGACCCAGCCGCCGGTACAAGATTCCGCCGTCGCCAGCATAAGACCCGCATTCGTCAATGCTTGACCCACCTCCGCCGCCAACGCGGTCAGCTCCGTATCTGTCAGTTCAGCCGTCATGCGCCATTTTATGCGCGTATATCGACAACACGCACCCCCCGTAAACAACGTGATCTACAATTGTAAAGAGGAAACCCGCCGTGAATCTTATGCGCTCTTGGGCCTATCGAGCAGCACCGCCGCGCCGCCGGCGCATCCGTCGATCCCTGGGCGCGTTCTGCATCTGGCTCGCGGCAACATCGGTGCTGGCCGCTCCGACGAGTACCGCTCCGTTCAATCGCCGACCCTCGCCCGACTCGCTCGCTCCGCTCGGCAGCGAAATCGATCTGATGGAAGCCGCCTTCCGCGACGGTGTGCGCTCTTACGAAGCCGGCGACTACAAGGCTGCCGTGCGCAGTTGGGATACACCGGCCGAGCACGGTCACGTCGGCGCGCAATTCAATCTCGGCGTTGCTTACGCCACCGGCAAGGGTGTCGAGATGAATCTCGAGCGCGCAGCGCGCTGGTGGCACGCGGCCGCGGAACAAGGTCACACAACCGCGCAGCTCAATCTCGGGCTGCTCTATTGGCGCGGCGAAGGCGTCGATAAGAATCTGGTCGAGGCGCGCCGGTGGTGGCAGCAGGCGGCCGCGGGCGGCGATGCGGCGGCGCAATTTCATCTTGGCGCACTCGCGGCTACCGGTGAAGGCGGACCGCGCAACTATGAAGAAGCAATCCGCTGGTGGCGATTGTCGGCCGCCCAGGGCTACCGGCAAGCAATCAAAGGGCTCGAGATATTAAAAACCTACGGCGCGGCACCCGGCGACGATTGACCTCGCGGGCACAGCGCTTATCTGAAGAACAGACGCAACCCGAGCAGCGCGAGGAAAACCGCGAAGATACGCTGCAGCGTCATCTGCGGCAGACGATGCGCGATCCGCGCGCCGAGCGGCGCGGACAACACGCTCGCGATCACGATCCCGAAAAACGGCGGCAGCACGACGTAACCGATACTCCAGCGCGGAAGACCGGTCGCGTAGAAACCGGTGACGACATAACCGACCGTTCCCGCGAGCGCGATCGGTAGCCCGATCGCCGCGGCGGTCCCAATCGCTTCCACGGTAGGGACGCTGCACCAGAGAAGGAACGGAACCGAGATCGACGCACCGCCGATTCCGAACAACGACGACAAAGCGCCGATGACGCCCCCGGCGACCCACATCCATCGCGTCTCGAGCGGCGGCCGTTGAGATTTCGGCTTCTTACCAACCGCCATCTGCAGCGCTACCAGTAAAAGGAACACTCCGAACAGCGTTTTGAGGAAGTGACCCGGAAGCCGGTGCGCGATGCCCGCGCCGACGAGTCCGCCGGCGACGATGCCCGGCGTCAGTTGCCAGAACACGGGCCAACGCACCGCGCCGCGCGCCTGATGCGCACGCACGGAAGCGATCGCGGTGAACACGATCGTCGCGAGCGAAGTGCCGATCGCCGCTTGCATGACCGCGTCCGGGTTCGCGCCCTGATGCTCGAAGAAGAGCGCGAGTACCGGAACGATGATCGCGCCGCCCCCGATACCGAGTAGCCCGGCAAAAATACCCGCGAGCGCGCCGGCGGCGACCAACATCAGCGTGTCCATTGGCGGGCCGCTTTAGTACTCGTAAGCGCCGAACCGGGCGAGCGCCTGCAGCACCACGCAAGCGTAAATGCCGGCGATCGCATCGTCCGCCATCACGCCGAGACCGCCCGGCAGATGTTCGAAACGGCGAATGGGAAGCGGCTTCCAAACATCGAACACACGAAATAAGAGGAACCCGACGACGATCCATGCCCACCCGGGCGGCGCGAGGAACATCGCGATGAGAAAGCCGACGACCTCATCCCACACGATACCGCCGTGGTCGCGCTGCCCGAGATGGGTTTCAGCGATCCGGCAAATCCATACCCCGAGCAGAAACAGAACCACGACGGTGAGGAGATACACCGAAACCGGCAACAACCGAAGCAGGAAATAGAATGGAATACCGACGAGCGTCCCGAATGTCCCGGGAGCCACCGGCACACGGCCCACGCCGAAACCCATCGCGATCCATGTTGCGATCCGATGCCCCCAGTGCGCTTGTTGCTGTATCACTCCCCGATTCGTCCGGCGGCCTGGTGCTTTTCGGTATTATGCCGTCAACGTGTCTTCAACGGTCAAGCATGCGGTATTTGCATACGAATCGGCGAGGAGGAACGCTTTGCGTTTGGCTGGCGCTCATGCTGTTTCTCGCGCAAATCGAGGTTCACGCGGCGAATCTTACGGTGACGGTTGAAGGCGTCTCCGGGGCGCAGCGCGACAACGTTCTTGCCGCACTCGGCATCTATCAGGAACGCGACCGCAACGACCTATCGCCGGCGCGCATTCGCGCGCTGCACGAGCGCGCGAGCGCCGAGATCAAAACGGCGCTGCAGCCGTTCGGGTACTATCGTCCGCGGATTGCGGCGCATCTCGAGCAAGATCGCTCCGGCTGGCAGGCACGTTACGACATCGATCCGGGTCCGGCCGTTCCGGTAACGGTCATCGATCTGCACGTGGCCGGCGAAGGCGAAACCGATCCGGAGTTCGTGAAGTTGATCGACGAATTTCCGATCCGAAAGGGCGACACGCTGAATCACGCCGTTTACGAGCAGGCGAAACAAGCGTTCCAACGGATTGCGGCGGAGCGCGGCTATTTCGACCAGGCCTTCGTGCGCCACGAGGTCGTCGTCGACGTCGACGACTATCACGCCGAGGTTCACCTGCATGTCGATACCGGTCGCCGCTACCGCTTCGGCAACATCGATCTCGAGCAAGATATTCTCGATCCGGCGTTTCTCGCGCGCTACGTCCGTATCGAACGCGGGCAACCCTACTCCGCCGCCGCGCTGCTCGAGCTGCAAACAACGCTTTCCGCCACCGATTACTACAGCACTATCGAGGTCGTCGCCGATCCGAAACAGGCGAGCGGTCAAGAAATTCCGGTGCACGTGCGTCTCACCGCGCGCAAGCCCAGCCGCTACAGCTTCGGCTTTGGTTACGGCACCGACACCGGTCCACGCGGCCAGCTCGGCTGGCAGTGGCGGTACCTGAACCCGCAAGGGCATCACGTCGCGACCGAGCTGCGCGCTTCGAAGATCGAGCGCACGTTGAACGCGGGCTACTTCATTCCCATCCGCGACCCGCGCACCGACAAACTTGCGTTCACCACGTCCTATACCGAGAGCGATGTTCGCGACATCGAAAGCACCATCCGGCGTCTCGGTGTCGGCCGTAGCACCCAACGCGGCCGGCTGCAGGAAACGCTCTCGCTGACGCTGCACGATGAGACGTTTACGATCGGCGAGTCGGACACCCGCTCCTCGACGTTGCTGATTCCGGGCGTCACCTGGTCCACTTTTCTGGGTCCTGAACGCATTTATACACGTCAAGGCGCGAGCGCACAGCTCGAGGTGCGCGGCTCTTCGGAACAGGTTGCGTCGGACGTCGGCATGCTGCAGGCGCGCTTCCAGAGCAAAGTGATCTTCCCGTTCTTCGACTTCGGCCGCTTCGTCCTGCGTGGCGACGTCGGCGCAACGCGCATCGTCGACTTCGATCGCCTGCCGCCGTCGCTGCGCTTCTTCGCCGGCGGCGACGTAAGCGTGCGCGGCTACGCGTACAACTCGCTCGGACCGACGGACGCCAACGGCGTCGTCATTGGCGGCAAATACCTGCTCGTCGGTAGCGCCGAGTATCAACAGCGGATCGTCGGCAATTGGGCCGGCGCCGTGTTCTACGACACCGGCAACGCTCTCAACGACCTCAACGATCCGCTTCGCCGCGGCGCGGGTATCGGTGTGCGCTGGCGCTCGCCGATCGGACAGATCCGTCTGGATCTCGCTTCGGCGTTGAGTAATCCGGGGCGTCCCGTGCGCGTGCATCTCTATATCGGACCCGATCTATGACGCGCCGGCTGCTCCGGCTGTTTCTGCTCGCGCTTTTGCTGCTCTCGGCGGCGGCGGTCAGCTGGTTGTTCGCGACCGAAGCGGGCCTGCGCTGGACCTACGCGCGCCTGCAATCCGCGTTACCGGGCACGCTCGAGATCGAGATGCTCGACGGAAGGCTCATGGGACCGCTCATCGCACGCGGCATGCGTTATCGCACGCCGACGCTCGATGCGCGCGTGCGCGAACTCGTCCTCGATTGGTCGCCGGCGCAACTGCTCCGCGGCCGTGTCGTTGTCCAAAATCTCTCGCTTCGCGACACCCGCGTGCAGCTGTTCCCCTCCACAGAAAACGAACCACCGCCATCGCCGAGCTTTCGGTTTCCGTTGAAGATAGAAGTTGCGCGCTTTAGCGCGGACAATCTGCAAATCGCGGGCGCGGATCAGACGCCCTTCGATATTCAGACGATCCGCTTCGGCGGAACGCTGGACACCGATCGTCTGGAAGTGGATCAGCTCGAGCTGTCCGGCCGGCAGCTGGAATTGAATGCCCGCGGAGCGCTCGCTCGATCGGCCGGAAGCGAGCGGCTCACGGTCGACGTGCGCTTTGACGGGCTGGGTCCGACGCCGCTCGCGGCCCACGCCGAGTTCGCGGGAAACCTTGCCGATCTGGCGATCGACGTGCGCACGAGCGAGCCGCTGCAAAGCGAGCTCCACGGAAAAGTAAAAGACGCGTTGACGCAGCCCGTATGGCAGGTACAGTGGCGCGTCCCGGCCTTCAACCTCAACCGCCTCAAACCGAATCTGGTCGGCGCCGCCGCTCTCGACGTCAGCGCGAGCGGTGACCGCGCACGCTTCGAAAGCCGCGGCACGTTGACTGCGCGCTACGCAGATCTGCCCGTAACCGGCAGTTTCCGCTTGAGCGGCTCAACGAATGGGGCGTTGCGTCTCGACGAGCTGGTGCTGCGCAGCCCGCCGGCGCGTGCGCAGATCAGCGCAAGCGGCGATTGGAACTCGGCGAGCGGCGTCGCGCACGCCGACGTTCGCTGGCGCGATCTCGATTGGCCGACACAGCAGCCGCTGTTAACGAGTCCCACGGGACGCTTGCAGGTGAACGGGACACCGAGCCGCTACCATTTCACGCTGACGGCAGAAAGCCGCGGCGCGAAATTTCCGACGGGCACTTTGCACGCATCCGGCCGCGGCGATGTTTCCGCCGTATCGGTGGACACGTTGACGCTCGAAACGTTGAACGGGGTCGTGGAAGGTCAAGGCCGCGCCGCGTGGTCGCCCCGGCTAACATGGGACGTGAGCATCAAAGGCCGCGGCCTCGATCCGGGCGTCGCGTGGCCGCAATGGCGCGGCGATATTGCGCTCAGCGCGCAGGCGAGCGGCCGCAACGGCGAGATCCGGGTCGCACTCCCCGAGTTGAAAGGAACGTTGCGCGACCGTGCGTTCAGCGCGCGCGGCGAAGCGTGGCAGCGCGGCACCACCTACCCGCGCCTCGCGCTCAACGTCCGAAGCGGCAACGCCACGATCAACATTGCCGGCGGCCTGCAGAACGAATGGAACCTCGGATGGCAGATCGACGCACCGAATCTCGCGGCACTATGGCCGGAAACCGGCGGACGACTGCGCGCGAACGGACGCATCACCGGTCGCCGGGCGCAGCCGACGATTCAGGCGCGGATGACGGGAAGCGAGCTTCGCTACAACGATCTGCAAGCGCGTACGCTCGATGCGGAGGCAAACATCGATCTTTCGGATCGACAAAGCTCGCGGCTCGACGTGCGGCTCGCGAACGCCGTCATCGGCGCGCGCGCCCTCGATCGAATGGCGTTGAACGGCACGGGCTACGTGTCCAAGCATTCGCTCGCGCTCAACGCGCACATGGGCGACATGAAACTCGCGCTGGGTCTCAACGGCGGCGTTCGGGACGCGTCCTGGCGCGGCGCGCTCGCAAGCGGAACGTGGGACATAGGCGCCGAGCATTGGACGCTCAACCGCCCGGCGGCGCTGTTCGCATCCGCCACGCGGATCGAGCTCGCACCTACCTGCTGGCGCGGCGGGGCGGCGGAGCTTTGTGCGCGCGTGAATCACACGACGGGCGATACCACCGTTGCGCTTAACGCGACCGATGTCCCGCTCGCCCTCCTCGCCCGGCTACTCGACAACCCGATCGATCTCCGAGGCCGCTTCGGCGGAACCGGCGAGCTTCAGCTGCACGGCGGCCGACTGCGGCACGCCGACGCGCGCGTGCAAACATCGGCCGGCAGCGTTCGCGCGGCGGCCGCCGGTGTCGGCACTGCGCTCGAGTACGAGCAGGCGCGCGCGACCCTTCAGGTCGACGATCACGGATTGCGCGCGCATGCGGAATTGCGCCTTGCCGGCAGCGACGGCGCCACGTTCGACGTCGCGCTTCCGCAGTTCAATGCGCCCGAACCGACCGGGGCGAACCAGCCGGTGAAAGGCAGCTTGGTCCTCGCGTTGCGCGATCTGTCGCCATTCGCCGCGCTGCTCCCGGAGGTGGAACAGCTTCGCGGCACGTTGCGCGCCGACCTGTCGATCCAAGGTACGCTCGCCGACCCGCAACTTCGCGGCAGCGCCCGATTGAGCGACGCAGCCGGGCGGATCGGATCGCTCGGCATTCTCGTGCACGACGTGCGCATCGACGCGACGCCCGAGGGTCGCGACATTCGACTGAGCGGCTACGCGCGTTCGGGCAACGGCGAGCTGGCGCTCACCGGTCGTTTCATGCTGGGCGCTTTTCCGGCCTGGCGCGCGGAGCTCCGCATCGCGGGGTCGCAGTTCGAGGCGGTCGACCTGCGCGAGGCGCACGTCGACGCAACGCCCGACCTGCGCGTGCAGGTCACACCGGGCGTCGTGAACGTGCAAGGCGAGGTACTGATCCCGCGCGCAAGCTTCGCGCCACGGCCACAACGGCGAAACATCGCACCGTCGAGCGATGTCGTCATCGAAGGCGGCCCGGACACGGCGGCCGAAAGGCCGACCGCGTGGGCGGTCACCGCCTCGATCAAAGTCACGCTCGGCGACAAAGTCTCATTCGAGGGCTTCGGTCTGAACGCAATGATCGCCGGCAGCATCACGCTCATCGACACGCCGGCACAAGTGACGACCGCCCGCGGCGAGCTGAACGTCACGAGCGGACGCTACGAGGCGTACGGGCAGAAATTGACCATCGAGCGCGGCCGGCTGCTGTTCGCCGGCGGTCCGGTGGACGACCCTGCGATCGACGCGCGCGCCATACGGCGCGTCGACCCGCTGCCGGGCGCCGCGGCGGTCACCGCAGGGATCGAAGTCAAAGGCACGCTCAAAGCGCCGCAACTGACGCTCTTCTCCGATCCGACGATGGCGCAGTCGGATGCGCTGTCCTACCTACTCTTCGGCAAGCCGGTCGACACCGCAAATCCCGGACAAGGCGCGGCGCTTGCGAGCGCCTCGCGCGCGCTTCAGTTGAGCGGCGGCGAACGTCTGGCCCAACGCCTCGGGAGTCGCTTGGGATTGGAGGATGTCGAAATCAGCCAGGGCCCGAACTCGGAAGCAGCGCTCGTGCTCGGCAAGCGCCTATCGCCGCGGCTGTATATCAACTACAGCATCGGGCTGGTCGAACCAATCAACACGGTGCGCATTCGTTATCAGGTCACGACTCATTGGATTCTTCAAGCCGAATCGGGCCTGCACGGCGGCGCCGATTTGATCTATACGATCGAGCGATAGGGTTTATGCGATACGCGCGCCGATTCACATGTGATTCAAAGCAACCGGGAAGTACCACCCATGTCGACGGAAGGCGTCAAAGCGCATCCAGTTCGTCGTGCACTTTTTTCCTTTACGTCCTCCGCGCCTGCTGCGGTTAAGACGAAAATTCCCGAACGCCTCTAGCGCGATGGAAATCGATACATCGGCTTACGGTCCAGCAAGTCGAGCCAGCCCTTGATGACGCGATACATGATCCAAATCGCGTCGGCAACGAGCACCACGAAGCCGACGAGAATGATTGCGGTGAGCCCCCCGAGAACGCCCCACAGTAGGCCGAACCAGAACGTGCGGATCTGCCAGCGAAAGTGCGACTCGACCAGTGTACCGCGCGCGTCGTCAAGCTTGACGTAATTAATGATCACGGCGGCGATGAACGCTGGTGGAAAGAGAATGCCGAAGCCCTGCAATCCATACACCACATTGGTGATGACCAGAAGCGGCTGCGGCGGAAGCGCCGGCGCTTCCAGCACCGGTGTCGGTTCGGGCGGCATGCTCATCGCGCCATGATACGCCGTTACGCGGTGCCATCCACCGCGGCGGCGTTGTGGAAAAACCGCGTGACATCCGCGATGTCGCGCGTGCCCGGCATCGGCGGCAGGCTTTCCAGAAATAAGCGACCGTAGGGACGCGAGCGCAATCGTGGATCGCACAGCACGAGCACTCCGCTGTCCTCGGCGCTGCGGATCAGGCGGCCCGCGCCCTGCTTCAACGCGATCACCGCGTCGGGCAATTGGAATTCCACGAACGGATTGCGACCGGCCGCGGCGTACATGGTCGCGCGCGCTTTGAGAACCGGATCGTCAGGTGCGGCGAATGGCAACTTGTCGATGATGACGCAGGACAACGCCGGTCCGCGGACATCGACCCCCTCCCAAAAACTTCCCGTGCCGAGCAGCACGCCGTTGCCCGACGCGACGAACTCCTCGATCAGTCGCGCGCGCCCCATCGTACCTTGCACGAACAGCGGAAACGGCAACCGCCCCCGGAGCAAGTCCGCGGCGAGGCGCAACGCGCGATGACTCGTGAAGAGAAAAAACGTGCGCCCGCCGCTCGCGTGCAGGACGGGTACGGCGGCGTCGACGACGCGCGCGGTAAAGGCCGGATCGGCGGGATCGGGTAACCCGCGAGGCACGTACAGCAGCGCCTGCCGTTCATAATCGAACGGACTGCTCCAACACGCCGTGCGCGCGTCTTCGATGCCGAGACGTTGGAGAAAATGCGTGAAGTCTTCGCCGATCGCGAGCGTCGCCGAGGTATACACCCACGATTTCGTACCGAGTGTGCGCAAGCGCTCTTGGAATACCGGCGCGACATCGAGCGGCGTCAGATGAAACGTAAATTGCCGCTCCGCCATCTCGACCCACGCCACACGATTCAGCTCGTCCGTCTGCGTGGCTTCAACCAGCCGCTCGTCGAGCGCCGCCGCCCGACGCGCGCAGTTCGCGAGTCCCGGTCCGCGGCCGGCGACCGTCCCGAGGATTTCGCTCAGATCATGCCACCGCTCCTGCAATGCGGCGAGGGCATCGCCGACACCGGGCGCGGCGGCGACCTCGCTCCACGGCGCGCGTGCGAGCGGATATTTCAGCGCGAGTTGCAGATCGAGCACCGCGCGTTCGGCCGCGTCCGCCGCCGGCCGCAGCTCGCGCAGGCCGCTCGCCTCTCGCACGTCTTCGGCGATGGCGTCCCGACAAAGATTACGCAGCTGATAGCTCGACAGCGCGACGCCGAAAAAGTTGGCGGCGATGTCGGGGAGCTGATGCGCCTCGTCGAAGATGACGGCATCGGCCGCCGGCAGCAGCTGCGCGAAGCCTTCCTCGCGCACGCCCATATCGGCGAAGAAGAGATGATGATTGATCACGACGATGTCCGCTTCCGCCGCCTCGCGGCGAGAGCGATTGACGAAACAGTCGCCGTAGCGCGGACATTCGCCGCCGAGGCAATTGTCCGCCGTCGACGTCACGAGCGGCCAGATCTCGGAATCTTCGGGCACCTCCGCGACCTCGGCGACGTCGCCACTGCGGGTGCGCCGCGCCCACGCCTGCACGCGGCGCAGATGTGCGACCGTCACGCGCGCGGCAAACCGCTCTTCACCCGCGGCGCGCTCGAGCCGATGCAGGCAGAGATAATTGGAGCGCCCCTTGAGCAGCGCCGCGCTGACCGGCAGTTCGAGCGCGTCGCGCACGATCGGCAGATCGCGGCGGTAGAGCTGGTCCTGCAAGTTCCGAGTGCCGCTTGAAATCAGCACCTTCCGGCCGGAGAGAAGCGCCGGTACGAGATACGCGAACGTTTTACCGGTACCGGTCCCCGATTCGGCGACCAATGTGCCGCTCTCGGTGATGGCCTCCTCCACCGCACGCGCCATCGCCTGCTGGCTCGGCCGTGCGACGAAACCGGGGATACGGCGCGCGAGCGGGCCATCCGGGCCCAAGGCCACCCGGCTATGCATCGATGCCGTAACGATTACGAGAATCGCGGAAAGCCGGTAATGCAGCACCGGCATGCGGGAGAATCGAGCCTTTAGACGCGAGCCACATGAGCAGCGACACTTTATCCAGGAAACGCGGTCATAATGCTACCATCCAGACGCCGACTCGGAGGGACTCATGCTGAAGGTGCGAACTAGCGCCGCGCGCGGTCGGTCTTATCATGGCTGGCTCGATTCGCGTCACACGTTCTCGTTCGCCGACTATTACGACCCGGAACACATGGGTTTCGGCGTATTACGCGTGATCAACGAGGACCGGGTCCAGGGCGGAGCAGGTTTCCCGGCGCACGGGCACCAGGACATGGAAATCCTGAGTTATGTCCTCGCCGGCGCGCTGCAACACCAGGACAGCCTCGGTAACGGCTCGGTCATCCGACCCGGCGACCTGCAGCGGATGTCTGCGGGCACCGGGGTGCGCCACAGCGAGTACAACGCTTCGGCGACTGAGCCCGTGCATTTCCTGCAGATCTGGATTTTGCCGTCGCTCGCCGGTCTTGCCCCAAGTTACGAGCAAAAACACTTCGATGATCTCCGCGGTCAGCTGCGCCTCGTCGCCTCGCCGGACGGACGAGACGGCTCCGTCGTCATCCACCAAGACGCATTTGTATATGCGGCGCGCCTCGCCGAGGGCGAAGCCGGTCGACGTCGGCTCGCGCCCGGACGCAAGGCCTACGTGCACATCGCCCGTGGCACGATCGAGCTGAACGGCCACACGCTGGCCGCCGGTGACGGTGCCGCGGTGACCGCCGAAGGCGTTGTCGAATTCAAGGCGCGCACCGACGGCGAAGCGATCTTGTTCGACCTGCCGTGAAGACGCGCATGACAGCGTTGAACGCGCGGCGACGCTGCGGAGTGCGCCAATACTCAGCGACGTAACGATCACCCATGGAGGGAATGGCATGAATGGTTTGACAGGCTGGTTTCCGCTTCTCGGACGCATTCTCATCGGGCACATCTTTTTGCTGTCGGGTCTCAACAAGATCTTTCACTACTCGCAAACCGCCGCGTACATGGCATCGAAGAACGTACCGATGATCGAGGCGCTGCTCGTGTTGTCGATCATTGTCGAGATCGCCGG
>JBJMVQ010000033.1:0-20466 GCA_045810625.1 Sulfurifustis sp. | reverse complement strand
ACGACGTGAGCGGGAACCTCTGGCAGGTACATTCGGGGTTTACGCGGCACGGCCTTTGAATCCGTTCCGATTCACTGCCGCGCACGCTAGAAAGATATTGCCTGACCGTCAATTGACCGATGGTGCGGGGGAGAAGCAATCAGCGAACTGCCTATTTTTTAATCACTCCGACCCCTTTAGCTCGACCTTAGCGTTAAGGTGTCAGAGTGATTAAAACACGCCCCTGACGCGCCGGTCGAACCGCGCCTTGCTTCCCTTACCGATCGCCCGAGCGCTGCTTCAATACCTTTCCGGAACCGGTCGTTGCCGAGAGATAATTGTATGCGAGCGATCAGGCAAACTCGAAATCGACTGACTCGACACAGAGGAGAGCCGCGATGACAGTGAGAATCGAAAAGAACGGAAAAGTGTGGACCGTTATCCACTCGCGCGCGCATGCGCGCAACGCCATGGACCCCGAGAGCGCGGACGCGCTTGCGCAGGCGTTTCTCGCCTTCGACTCCGATCCGGATGCGGCGGTGGCGGTGCTGTGGGGGGAGGGCGGCGCGTTCTGCGCCGGATGGGACCTCAAATACGGCGCGTCGTTGATCGACGATACGACTCCGTTACGCGAGATCGACTATCCGCTCGATGATCGCGACGCCGATTCCGCGCGGGCCGATGGGGCCGACGCGTCTCGAGCTCGACAAGCCGGTGATCGCCGCTGTCGCCGGCCCGGCGGTCGCCGGCGGTTTCGAAGTGGCGCTTTGGTGCGATCTCCGCGTGATGGAGGAATCGGCTTACTTCGGCGTCTACTGTCGCCGCTGGGGCGTGCCGCTCCTCGACGGCGGCACCGTGCGTCTGCCGCGGCTCGTCGGCACCGGGCGCGCGCTCGAGATCATTCTCACCGGCCGCAAGGTGACGGCCGAAGAGGCGTACCGCATCGGCGCGTGCGAGAAAGTCGTTCCCGACGGAACGTCGCGCGAGCACGCCGAGGCGATGGCGCGCGAGATCGCGCGCTTTCCGCAAGCGTGCGCGCGCGCCGACCGGCGTTCGGTTTACATGCAGCAGGGCCTCGGCCTGCGCGAAGCGATGTGCAAGGAGTGGTACAACGGTTTGCCGGCGTTCAGCGCCGAAGGCGCGGACGGCGCCAAACGCTTCGCCGCGGGCAAGGGTCGCCACGGCGACTTCGGCGATATCTAAACCGGATCGTGGAAATGAGGCCGCGCGTTTTGGTACCGGGCTGCGCCGCGCGAAAGCTCTAGGCGCTTTCCTCGCCGCTCGCGGGACGCATCGGCTGTGTCAGTGCCGGAGCCGTGCGCACGAGTAGGGGATCGAGCGACAAGCATGTGAAGATCACGAGCGCGCCGAGACCCTGGATCAGCGTCATCGGTTTTCCGAGCAGCGTCACGTCGATCAGCAGCGCCACGACGGGAACGAGCAACAGCAACATCGACGTGCGTTGCGCGCCGACGCGCTCGATGCCGTGGAACCACGCGGGGTAAGCGAGCACCGTCGCCGCGACAAGGAGGTAGAGCAGGCCCGCGACGCCCGGGGCGCTGAACGACGACGGCACGCCTTCGACCCAGAGCATTAACGGCGCGAGCAAAATCCCGCCGGCCAGGAGCTGCCAGCCGGTGAACACGAGATACGGCACCGGACGGCCCCATTTCTTGATGAGCACGATGCCGCCGCCCATGCTGGCGGACGCGGCAATGCCGGCGAGGATGCCGGTCGCGTCCAGGCGAAAGGCGGAGGCGTGCACCAGCAGCGAAACGCCGATCACGCCGAACGCGATCAACACGAGGCGCGTCGGCTGCGGGCGCTCGCCGAGCAGCGGCCAGCCGATGAGCGTGGCCCAGAACGGCGAGAGCGCCATGAGGATGGCGATGATGCCGCCCGGTACGCGCGAGGCCGAGACGAAGAAGAGCGCGAAGACGAGCGCGATGTTCACCGTGCCGAGCACGAGAACGCGTCCGTACCAGGCAGGAGGCGGCAATCGGCGGAAGAGAAGCATGAGCGCCACGCCGCCGCCGAGGCTGCGTACGGTCGCGATGAGGAAGGGATGCCCCGGGCCGATCAGCTCGGTCGCGACCGCGGGCATCGTCCCCCACATCAGCGGCGCGAACATGGCGGCCAAGTAGTCTTGTATCAAACGTCCGAAACCGGACACTATCCTATTCCCCCGAATTGTCGATCGCAGCCGTTCGGACGCTGCGAACATCGACTCGCTCTGTGGTGTCCGGACAGATCGGCGCAAGTGCGAGCGCCGATCCCTCGACGGTAGTCGAGTCCGGACGGCGCCGCGTCGTCCGCGCCGCCAGTCATCGCCCGGCGTTACTTCTCCGGGCTTTCCTCCTTGTGGACGATCAGCGCGCTCAGGCGCGCGATCGCCCTGGCTCCCAACGGCTGCGAACGTCGCGTCGAATCGTTCATCTGCACCATGACTGTCTCGCCTCGACCGACGAGCTTTCCGTTCTGGAACAAGCCCTGCTCGAGCGTCACCGAGCTGCGCCCGATCGTCTTGACGCGCGTCCCGATATCGACTCGTCCCGGCCAGGAGATTTCGCTCATGAATTCCAGCGTGAGGCGGGCGATCACCCACGAGGCGCCGGGCTCGGCGAGCGGCTCCTCGGGTTTGTAAAGAATCTCGACGCGACCGGTTTCGAGCAGCGTCGCGAAGACGGCGTTGTTGACGTGGCCCTGCCTATCGGTGTCGCAGTAGCGCAGCTTGTCGTAGGTGCGCAAGGGAAAGTCGTCGAGGGAAAGAAGTGGTGCTGCCATGGTGCCTCCTTATACCGAATCGTCGCCGCGCCCAACGCGGGAAGCGGCTGAAATCGTCCGGGCTTCTCGTGTCCGCTCCTCAAAGCGAATCGCTTTTCGCGGTTGGACGTCGATAGGTCCTCGCGCGCGTGCCGGTGCTGCTGCAACGACGTCGGTCATCGGGGATTTCGAGGTTGCGAAATCGCATATCCAATTGGCCGCGTGAGTCTTGTCAAAATCGCCGGCGCTGTCAACGGAAGAGGCGAAGCGCTTTACCATGCTCGATGAGCATCGATGCCATGCTCCGGAGGCATTAAACGTCGGCCGAAACAAAATTTTCGTGTGCATTCGCCGGTGTCGTATCCGCCGACTGCAGCGCGTGCGCGAGCTGTATCCGATTTGATACCCCCACTTTGCGGTACACGCGCGTCATGTACAGCTTGACGGTTTTCTCGGCGATGTTCAGGTGCTGCGCGATCTCGCGGTTGCGCCAACCTTGGGCGGCGTACATCGCGACGGCCTTCTCACGCGGCGTGAGGTCACCGGTGACCGAAGCGCCCGGCCCAGTGCGTTTCTGCTCGTCGTTCGCGCCGGCGCGCGCTTTGCGTATGGCTCCGGCAAGGACAGAGCGCTCGAACCACCAATCGCCTTCGCTGACGACGTGGATTGCCTTGACGAGCATGTGCAGCTCGCGCGGAAGATGGATGTAACCCGAAGCGCCGGCCTGCAACAGATTGATCTTGTCGACATCGCGCAGCGCGCGGTTGCCGATGACGAGAATGCGCGAACCCTCGTGCGCCTGCCGCAGCAGCTTGTTGCCGAAGCGGTAATCCAACAACAGCGCGGTGGCGTTCGTCGCTGCGACCGGCAACCGCGCGCCCGCGGCATCGGCGTTCGCTTCGTGCACCGCGAACCCCCACAACGTCAAAAATTGACGGAGCGCGTCGGCGAGATTCGCCGACGGCGTGACGAGCGTAATCGCTGCGTTCGTCTGCGGATCGACGTTCCGCCCGGTGTCCGGCTGGCTGTTCGATTCCAAGTCCATTTGAACAAATCTCCGGTGATGCCCGCGAGGTGATCTCGTGGCGTCACGTTTGGCCGCGCAGCGCTCGATCTCGAGGTCGTGATTCGCTTTATCGGTAATCGCCGTCGCGTCGAGCTGAACTATCGAACAATCACTCGACCGCCGCAATAGTCACGAGCAGCGCGTCACGCTCGATGTTTCATCGGCACGAAGTGCTTCGACACCTCGCGCCACGAGCGGCACAGACGCTTCCTCGCGTGCATTCGCGCGCTCGTCGTCTGATATGGATGGACTATGACTTTCGCGCGCGCACCACGGAACGAATATATAACTTTGGTCGGATTGTGACGCGTGAATTCTGTAGGTAGCGTATTCGACGCAGACCATTCCGTGTCGAGGGCCGCCTGCGTCGGCCGACACAGTTCCCGTTGCAGCCGCCGATCGGCGCCGCAAGGTGCGGCGCCAAGTACTATTCAAGGGCGGTCCGACTCGACCACGTGTGACGCCGGACGGCGAGCGGGTGCATCACGGACGGTCCTTGCAGGCACTATTGGAAGGTCCACCCTGCGCATGCAAATGAGGAGCAATTGGGATGAGCAATAGGTATCGGTATGTCAACGTCGTCGACGAACGCGACCACGGCGGCGAGCTGACTCTTCAGGCCGTCAAGCAGTACACGGAAAACTTCACTAAGCCCGCGGTGTTTCGCAAGATGGTCGACATCAGCCCGCGTTTGACCACGCGCGAGTTCTACGAGGCGATCGATCCGGACAAGACCCTGCAATGGAGGCGTAAGCAAGGCGATGCGGCTGCGACGATGCGCACGCCGGACGGCAAGACCGATTACAACTACGTCATCGGACAGGTGGGGCGCGCATCGGAATTTCTCGACGACATTTTCGAACGGCGGTTGGACGTCTACTCGCACCTCGGAACGATTTCCGCCGGTTACAAGGACCCCTACGAATGGGGCAAGTCGGCGTTCCTGCGCGTGCGCGAGGAGATATTCCGGACGCACTGGTTCAGGATCGACACGTGGCAGGCGACCGGCCACATGTTCTTCGGTTACAGCAATCACGAGTACGGCGAGCCGGTCCGCGGCGCCGTCGGCAGCGACTGGCACATGTTTCCGACGCTCAACGTCTTCGTCATGATCGCCGGCACGAAGAAATGGATGACGCGCCCGCCGCGGTTGCTCGAGCAGCTCGAAGGCGAATCGAGAATGTTCTCGACGAGCAGCGGCCGCGAAGCGCCCGGCGAGACGTTTGGCGACTACGACACGGTTTTCCTCACGCCCGGCGACGTGTTGTTGAACTTGCCGTACGAGTGGCACAAGGTGTTGAACGCCCGCGGCTTGAGCCTCGGCGGCGCGTTTCGCATCGTCGATACGGAATACATCGCCGCGCTCGGGCGCCGGCCGACGGTGCGCGCGAAGCTGCCGAATTTCGGGGCCGAAGTGCCGGACGACGTAGGGCATTTGCTGACGAGCTTGAAGTATGCGTCGTTTCATCTGAACCGCGCGCAGATGATGCTGAACGACGCCGAGCACGTTTATCCGATGTTGCTGAAGGCAGTGCAAAACCGCGGGCCGTCGCCGCGCGACTCGGAGAAGCTGAAGTTCGCGGTCGTCGAATGAGGCGGCGCCGGGGCGCTGCGCGGTGACGCGCTAAGTCCGCTTGCAACACGCGGGGCGACTCGGGCTCGGATGAAACAGAACGGCGACCCGGCCGCTGCCTCAGGCCGGATCGCGCAGCAACGTGTGCGCCACCGGGACCGGAAAATCGAGCAGCTGCTGCGCGTAGGTCTTCCCTTGCGTGTCGAGATTGAGCGAGGCGACGCCGCCTCCGCCGAGTGCGTCGTGCAGCAAGAAATTGAGGGCATGGATGCCCGGCACTTCGAATCGCTCGACGCGGCCGCGCAGCACGTGCGCGAAGTAGGCGCCGACCGCGGCGGGCGTGAGCGCCGCGCGAATCGACGGCAGATATTCCGGACGGCGCGCGATCACGCCGATATTGGCGCTATCGCCTTTATCGCCGCTGCGCGCGACAGCGAGACGAACGAGCGGCACCGTGGTTGCGTCGCTCGGTGACGATATCTCCACCGTCGGTGTCGTCGGCGCCGGCGCAGCCGGTGCATCGGTCGTGCCGACCGTGACGGTGTGGGCGGGTGCGATCGCCTGTCCGTCGACCGCAACGGTAACGGGCACGCGCGTCTTGTCGAGCAAAAAGGAGTAGAGGCGAACGATCGGCGCGCTCTTCGGTCGCCCCGGCGACAGCCCGGTGATACCGGGCGCCATCGAGAGCGCGGCGCCGGTGAATTCCTTCGAAAACAGCTCGACTGCCTCGCGTGCGCGATGATGCACGCCGACGCGCAGCACGACTTCCCGCGCGCGCTGCGTGTCGGGTTGTGCCCGCGCGCCATAGAGCGATTCCGCGCCGACGACATGCAGCGACGTCTTCGCGTAGTCGCCGAGGCCGGTCTGTTCGAGCAGCCGGCGCGTTTTCGCCAGCACCGCTTCGCCGTGGCGCTGCGCTTTGCGCGCTGCGTCGCGGCCTGCGAATACCATCGTCGCGACCCCGCCGAAACCGCCGAGATACGTCGCGCAGACCTTGTACGTTCGCGTCGGCGCGCGCCCGCGCGCGTTCTCGATGCGCACGCGATCCGCGCCGGTCTGTCGCATCGTGACGTGCGAAAAATCGCAGATGACGTCGGGCAGCACGTACGCCGCTGGGTCGCCCAGCTCGTAGAGCATCTGTTCGCCCGCGGTGAGCGGCGACACCAAACCCCCCGTGCCCGGCGGTTTGGTCAGCACGAAACCGCCGTCCGCGTCAACTTCGGCGATCGGAAAGCCGGCGTTGTCCCAGCCCGGCACGTCTTCCCAATCGGTGAAGTTGCCGCCGGTCGCCTGCGCGCCGCACTCGAGGAGATGGCCCACGAGGCTGCCGGCCGCGAGCCGATCGTAGTCGTCGGGCCGCCAGCCGAATTCGTGAATGAGCGGACCGAGCGCGAGCGCGCTGTCGACACAGCGGCCGGTCACGACGATATCGGCCCCGGCCGCGAGCGCGGCGGCGATCGGAAACGCGCCGAGATACGCGTTGGCGCTCATCACGCGCTGCGGCAGCGGCGCGCCGCTCGCGATCTCGCGCACGTTCTCGGCGCGCAGCGCGTCGAGCTGCGGCATCAGGTCGTCGCCTTCGACGGTGCCGATGTGAACTGCGACGCCCGCTTCCTGCGCGACTTTTTCGAGCGCGCGCCGGCAGGCCGGCAGATTCACCCCGCCCGCGTTCGCGATGACCTTGATGCGTTTCTCCGCGACTTGCTCGATCAGCGGTTTCATCGCGGTTGCGATGAAGTCGGTCGCGTAGCCGGCTTCGGGATCCTGCGCGCGTGCCCGCGCGAGAATCGACATGGTGATTTCAGCGAGATAATCGAAGATCAGATAGTCGACGCCGCCTTGCTCGACGAGCTGGCGCGGCGCGCTCGGACTGTCGCCCCAGTAACCGGAGGCCCCGCCGATGCGAACGACCTTGCCCATAAGTACCTCTCAGAATCCCAGTTGCCGCGCGGCGAGATCGCGCATGATCTCCTCGGCGCCGCCGCCGATGGCGTTGACGCGCACTTCGCGGTAGATGCGCTCCGCTTTCGATCCGCGCACGTAGCCGGCGCCGCCGAGAATCTGCACCGCCTCGCGCGCGCAGCGCTCCATGGTTTGCGTCGCCTGATTCTTCAGCAGACACACGTCCGCGACCGGATCTTCACCGTGCTCGATCTGCCAAGCGACGTGCTCCAGATAGGCCTGCGTCGCGCGCACGTGCATCGCCATGTCGGCGAGCTTGTGGCGTATCACTTGATGCGCGATTAGAGGCTTACCGAACGTCCAGCGCTCGCGCGCGTACGCGGCCGCTTCGTCCAGGCACACTTGCGCGAAGCCGTTGCAGCCCGCCGCCAGGAACAGCCGCTCGTGATTGAAGTTCTGCATGATAAGGGCGAAACCGTTGTTCTCTTCGCCGAGCAAATTCTCCGCCGGCACGCGGCAGTTGTCGAAGTACAACGTCGCAGTATCCGAGCACCACCAGCCCATCTTGCGATCGATCGCGGTACGCGTGAAGCCGGGTCGGTCGCGTTCGATGACGAGCAGCGAGATGCCTTGGCGTCCGGCGTCGCCCGTGCGTACGGCGACCGTGTAGTAGTCGGCGCGCAGGCCGGAGGTGATGAGCGTCTTCGAGCCGTTGACGACGTACACCTCGCCGTCGCGTCGCGCCGTCGTGCGCAGGCTCGCGACGTCGGAGCCGCCGCTCGGCTCGGTAACGGCGAGCGCGCTGATCTTGCGGCCGGACAAAATTTCCGGCAGCACGCGCCGCTTGATCTCTTCGCGTCCCGCGAGCGCGATCGGCGGAGCGCCGATCGAATGGCTCATGAGGCTCGCCGACAATCCGCCGACTCCGGCGCGCGCCAGTTCCTGGGCGCCGATGATCGAGTAGAAGAGGTCGCCCTCGACGCCGCCATATTGCTCGGAAAAGCCGAGCGGAATGAGCCCGATCGCCGCCGCGCGTTCGTACAGCTCGCGCGGAAATGTTCCGGCTTCGTCCCACTCCGCGGCGTACGGCTCGATCTCGTGCGCGACGAAGCGGCGCACCGTTCCGCGGAACGCTTCGTGCTCGGCAGTGTAGTAGGGGTTGTGCGGCGTGTTCATCGCGCTTGTTCCGCCGTCGCTTGCGGCTCGAGCTCGAGCAGCAACTCGCGGCTCGCGACCGGCTTTCCCACCGCGACCGCGACGCGTCGAACGATGCCGTCGACGGGCGCGGCGATGACGTGCTGCATCTTCATGGCCTCGACGACCGCGAGCGCCTGACCGCGCCGCACCGCTTCGTCGACGCGCACATGAATCGCCGTGACGGTGCCGTTCATCGCGGCCACGACGCGACCGTCGCGCGCGCCGCTGTTCAGGCTCTCGGGGCTTGCCAGCATTCGGTCTTGCAGCTGCGCCGTATATGAGCCGACGGCGAGGTGCAGCCGCTCGGCGTCGAACGCAAAGCGCGCGTCGTGCTCAATGCCGTCGATCCGACAGCGCGCGCGGCCGTCCGCGGCGGATACAATCCGGACGGTGTGCTCCTTCTGCGCGCTAACGCGATATTCGCCATTACCGAGCGCCGTTACCTCGACGCGCAGGCGCCGCGTGCCGTCATCGATGAGCAAGGGCACCGGTGCGGGTCCGGTGCTGCGCCAATCGACGAGCGCCGGCGGCAACGGAAGTACGTCGCAACGATAGAGCAGCACGGCGCCCAGAGCGTGCACGATGCTCGCGTTCTCAGCCGGCAGGGTGCGCAACTCCGAGAGATGCATGTCGATGAAGGCGGTTGTCGCTTCACCGGCGGCAAACACGGGATGCGCGAGACAGTCGATGAGAAAGCCGCGGTTGGTGGGTACGCCGAGCACCGCGGTATCCGTCAGCGCGCGAATCAGACGCCGGCGCGCGTCCTCGCGCGTTTCGCCGTACGCGATGATCTTCGCGATCATCGCGTCATAGTGTGGCGTGATCTCAAAGCCTGTGCGCACACCGTGATCGACACGAATGCCGTCGCCGCTCGGCGGTTCCCACACGAGCACGCGGCCGGTTTGAGGTAGAAAGCCTTGCGCCGGATCTTCGGCGTAGAGCCGCGCTTCGATCGCATGCCCGCTGAGGCGCACATCCGCTTGCGCGAGCGCGAGCCGCTCACCGGCGGCGATACGGATTTGCCATGCCACCAGATCGAGGCCGGTCACCGTTTCGGTGACCGGGTGCTCGACTTGCAAGCGCGTGTTCATTTCCAGAAAGTAAAAGCGCGCGTCTTCATCGAGCAGGAATTCGACCGTTCCCGCGCCTTCGTAGCCGACCGCGCGCGCCGCCGCGACGGCCGCGTCGCCCATCCGCTCGCGCAACTCCGGCGAAACGGCGGGCGAGGGTGCCTCCTCGATCACCTTTTGATGACGGCGCTGGATGGAGCAATCGCGCTCGCCGAGATGGATCGTATTGCCGTGACGATCCGCGAAGACCTGGATCTCCACGTGCCGCGCGCCCGCGAGGGCGCGTTCGAGGATCAGTTCGTCCGAGCCGAAGGCGCTCTGCGCTTCGGCGCGCGCCGAGCGCAGCGCCTCCGCCAGCTGCGCGGCGTCGCGCACCAGCCGCATGCCGCGGCCGCCGCCGCCGGCGGCGGCCTTCACCATGACCGGAAAGCCGATCCGGCGCGCTTCGCGCGCAAGCGTCGCGTCGTCTTGCGTTTCGCCGTCGTAGCCCGGAACGCAGGGCACGCGCGCTTCGCGCATGCGCCGCTTCGCCGCGGCTTTGTTGCCCATGAGCTCGATCGCCGAAGCGGGCGGGCCGATGAAGGCGATATTGTTTTCGGCGCACGCGCGCGCGAAGTCGGCGTTTTCGGAGAGGAATCCGTAGCCCGGATGCACGGCGTCCGCGTGCGACCGGCGCGCGGCCTCCATGACCCGCTCGATCGAAAGATACGAGGCGCTTGCCGGCGGTTCGCCGAGCCGCACGGCTTCGTCGGCGAGCGGCACGTGCGGCGCGTCGCCGTCGGCGTCGGAGTATACGGCGACGGTGCGGTAGCCAAGCGCGCGGGCGCTGCGAATGACACGCACCGCGATCTCGCCGCGGTTGGCGATGAGGATCGTCGTGAACGTTCGCCGCGCGCGGTTCATCGGGCGCGGTTCAGTCCTGCTGCCACGCGGGTCGGCGCTTTTCGAGAAACGCGGCGACGCCTTCCCGTCCTTCCGGACCGCGGAGCGCCGCGGCGAACGCCTGCGCGGCGTTATCGAGCACATGATCGAGCGGCTGCTCGGTGCTCGCAAGCAGAATCGCCTTCGTCGCGGCGTTCGCGTCGGGCGCGCAGCGCGCGATGTGCGCGAGCACGTCGCTCAGCTGCCGCTCGATGCTTGCAGCGTCGTCGCACACGTAATGCACGAGGCCGAGTCGGCCGGCCTCGCGGCCGTCGAAGCGGATGCCGGTCAACGCCAGCCGGCGCGCCTCGGTAAGGCCGACGCGCTGCACGATAAACGGCGCGATCTGCGCCGGCGGAATTCCAAGACCGGTCTCCGATATCGCGAAGCGTGTATCGGCGTGGCAGATGGCGACGTCCGCCGCGCAAACGAGACCCAAGCCGCCGCCGAACGCGGCACCCTCGACGACCGCAACGACGGTTTGTGGCAGCGTGTTGAGCCGCGTCATGAACGATCCGAAGCGTCGATTGTTGACGACGATCGGATCGGGCGCGCCGTTAGCGGGTGCCGGCGTGCTGAACGACGCACGGAAACCTTTGATATCGCCACCGGCGCAGAACGTCCCGCCCGCGCCGCGCAGTACGACGCTGCGGACCGCACGGTCGTCCGCGATGACGTCCATTACCTGCAACAGCTCGCGAATCATCTCCTCGGTGAGTGCATTGCGCACGTCGGGGCGATTGAGCGTGACGTGCAGATGCGGACCGCGTCGGTCGAGTTTCAAGGTCGTGTACGTCGGCATGGGTCCAGCGATGTGATCGGGCATTAGCGTTGCGTCATTACTATTTGGACGTCAAAGGCGGAAGCTATTCTCGACGTTTTCCTCCGCGTCCTCTGCGTCCTCCGCGGTTAAGCTTAAAATTTCGGTCACGTTCGCGACGGCAGCGTGCCCATGGACTTCGCGATGATGCCGAGCATGATTTCGTCGGCGCCGCCGCCGATCGAGAGCAGCCGGCTGTCGCGGTACATGCGCGTGATCGGGTTTTCGGTCATGAAGCCCATGCCGCCGTAATACTGCAGGCAGCTGTCTGCGACTTCGCGCACCAGGCGACCGGCTTTGAGCTTCGCCATCGAGGCGAGCGGCGTGACGTCTTTGCCTTGGATCAATTGCTCGACCGCGCGATAAACCAGCGCGCGCAATGCTTCGACTTCCGTCTGCAGCTCGGCCATGCGGAAGTGCACGACCTGATTGTCGAGCAGCGGCTTGCCGAACACTTTGCGGTTGCGCGTGTACTCGATGACGTTTGCGATCGCCTTGTCCATCGAGCGCAGCGACGTGACGGCGCCCCAGAGCCGTTCCTCCTGGAACTGCTGCATTTGGTACACGAAGCCTTTGCCTTCCTCGCCGATGCGATAGCGCTGTGGGACGCGCACGTCGTCGAAGAAAATCTGCGCCGTGTCGGAGGCGCGCATGCCGAGCTTGTCGAGCGTGCGCGCGACGGTGACGCCTTTCGTCTTCATCGGCACGCAGATCAGCGACTTGTTCTTGTGCACCGGACCCTCGCCGGTATTGACGAGCAGGCAGATCCAGTCCGCCTGCGCGCCGTTGGTGATCCACATCTTGGCTCCGTTGATCACGTAGTCGCCGCCGTCCTTGCGTGCGTAGGTCTTGATCGACGCGACGTCGGACCCGGCGCCCGGCTCGGACACGCCGATGCAGGCGACGTATTCGCCGGCGATCGAGGGCTTCAGGAATTCGTCGCGCAGCTCGTCCGAGCCGTTGTTTGCGAGCGCCGGCGTCGCCATGTCGGTTTGCACGCCGACCGCCATCGGCACCGAGCCGCCGTTCACATCGCCGAGCGCCTCGCCGAACGCCGTCGTGTAGCTCCAATCGAGCGCGAGGCCGCCGTACTTCTCGGCTCGGGTGATGCCGAGCCAGCCCTGCGCCGCCATTTTCCGGAACAGCTCGTGCGCCGGAAACATGCCCGCTTTTTCCCACTCGTCCATGTGCGGGTTGATTTCATCGGCGATGAATTTCCGAACCGATTCGTACAGCGATTTGTGCTCGTCGGTGTAGAGCATGGCTACTCCTTTAATGATCTTCGACCGCAGAGGACGCGGAGGACGCAGAGGAAATATTGCAAACTAGGGAAGCTGGATTAATTGGTCGCTTGTCATTTCCGCGCTGCTCTGCGCTCTCGCGAAGCGAGATTCCCTCGGCGCCTGATATGCCGCATGGTTCACCGCTTTGCGGGAACGACAACGATTACCTTTCCCTAAAACCTCTGTGCCCTCTGCGTCCTCTGCGGTTAGTCATCATGATCAATTAATCATTTCGATGTCGAATTACATCCGCGCTACGCCGAACGTATTCGGGTTCAGCGGGCGCCGATCCGCCTCACGGCAAATCGAAAGGCAGTAGCCGAGGACGCGGCGGGTGTCGCGCGGGTCGATGATGCCGTCGTCCCAGAGCCGCGCCGTCGCGTAGAGCGCAGTGGACTCCGCGTCGAACTGCGCGACGATCGCGCGCTCCATGGTTTCGAGCGCGCCGTGGTCGACGGGCGCGCCGGTGCGCCGATGTTTTTCCTCGGTCACGATCGAGAGCACGCGCGCCGCCTGCTCGCCGCCCATGACGGCGATGCGATTATTCGGCCAGGCGAACACGAAGCGCGGCGCGAACGCCCGCCCGCACATGCCGTAGTTGCCGGCGCCGAAGCTCGCGCCGATGTGCAGCGTGATCTGCGGTACCGTGGCGTTGGCGACCGCCTGAATCATCTTCGATCCGTGTTTGACGATGCCCGCCTGTTCCGCTTCGGTGCCGACGATGTACCCGGTGGTATTCTGCAGATAGACGATCGGCGTGCCCGCCTGACACATGAGCTGGATGAACTGCGCGGCTTTGACGGCGCCCTGAGCGTCGATCGGACCGTTGTTGCCGATGAACGCGCACGGCTGGCCGAAAATTTCGGCTTGGCCGCATACGGTCGCTGCACCGTAGAGACTTTTGAAATCGGTGAAGTCCGAATCGTCGACGATGCGGGCGATCACTTCGCGTACGTCGTAAGGTTTGCGGTAGTCGATCGGCGCGACGCCGGCCAGTTCCTCGGCGCTGTAGCGCGGCTCGACGTAGCGGCGCGCCGCCTCGCGCGGCATTCGCTCGTTCCAGTTCAGCTTCGCCGCGATCTCGCGGGCAATGCGAATCCCGTCCGCGTCGTTTTCGGCGAGATATTCGGCGACGCCGGACACCGTCGCGTGCATCTCGGCGCCGCCCAGCTGCTCGTCTGTCGCGATTTCGCCGGTCGCGGCGCGCAAGAGGGGCGGGCCGGCCAGAAACACTTTCGCCTTGCCGCGCACCATGATGACGTAGTCGGACAGTCCCGGTTGATACGCACCGCCGGCGGTGGAGGAACCGTGGACGACGGTGATTTGCGGGATGCCGGCGGCCGAGAGCCGCGCCTGATTGTAAAAGCCGCGTCCCCCTTCGACGAAGATCTGCGCCTGGTAGCGCAGATTCGCGCCGCCCGATTCGACGAGATCGACGAGGGGCAACTTATTAATAAGTGCGATTTCCTGCGCGCGCAGATTTTTCTTGAGGCCCATCGGCGCGACGGTGCCGCCCTTGATCGCGCTGTCGCTTGCTTTCACCAGGCAACGCACGCCGCTGACGTAGCCGATACCGGCGATCATCCCGCCGCCGAGCACGTCCTGCCGGCCGTCGTCGTCGTGCATGCCGAGTCCGGCGAGCGGTGACAGCTCGAGCCAGGGCGCGCCTTTATCGAGCAGGAGCGCGAGCCGCTCGCGGGGCAGTAGTTGTCCGCGCTTCGCGAAAAGATCTTTCTTGGCGTTGGAGGTCTCGCGCACCCGGCCTTCGAGCGCGCGAAACTCGTCGATGAGCCGCAGCATCGCCGCGCGATTCGCGCGGAAATCCTCGCTCGTGGTATCGATCCGGCTTTCAATGACGGCCATGGCGTTGCGAATACCTAACTCGTCACAGTCGTAGCCCGGATGAAGGCGCACAGCGCCGGAATCCGGGGTCTCTTGTCGTTCCCGGATTTCGCTAACGCTCCATCCGGGCTACCGTTCTCGGAGATGTTTATTCGCACCGCAGAGAAAGCAAAGTGTTTCATTCGTTTTTCTTGATTTCCTCCGCGTCCTCTGTGTCCTCCGCGGTGAATATTCATATTATTTAGGCATTCCTGAAGCATTCCGGGCGCTCCGCTCGCCTCGCCTACCGTTTCTCCCGCCCGGCGTCCGCCGCATCGGCGTCCGCGTACAAATTCCTCAACCGCTCGCGCATCACGTGCTTCTGGATCTTGCCCGTGCCGGTGCGCGGGAACTCCTTCTCGAACAGGATCGCCTTCGGCACCTTGAATCCGGCCAGGCGATCGCGCGCGTGCGCCAGCAGTGTCGCCTCGTCGGCCTGCGCGCCGGGTTTGAGCACCACCATCGCGGTGACTGCCTCGCCCCAGCGCGCATGCGGCAGCCCGAGCGCGGCGGCCTCCGCCACCGCCGGGTGCTCCATCAAGCAGCGCTCGACTTCGATCGAAGCGACATTTTCGCCGCCGGTCTTGATCATGTCCTTCTTGCGGTCGGTGAACCAGATCACGCCTTCCTCGTCCATCCAGGCGATGTCGCCGCTGTGAAACCAGCCGTGGCGAAAACTTTCGTCGGTTGCTTGCGGCTGATTGAGATAGCCGCTCATGACCTGCGGGCCGCGATAGACGAGCTCGCCGACTTCACCGCGCGGCAGCAATCGGCCGTCGTCGCTCATGATCGCGGCGCGCGTCATCGACGTCGGCGGGCCCCACGAGCCGGCTTTGTTCCATTGGTGCTCCGGACGCTGGTACGTATTCGGCGGCGTGAACTCCGTTTGCCCCGACCCGAGCACGACATCGGCGCTCGGGAACAGATCATGGATCGCTTTGAGCCGTTCCTGCGGCATCGGCGCCATGGCGTAGATCGCGCGTGTGACCGATGAGAGATTGCGCGCGCGCACGGCCGGATCGGCGAGCAGCGCCGCGTACATCACCGGCAGGAAAACGGTCGTGCGGATGCGGTGGCGCTCGATCAGCTCGGCGGCGCGCGCGGCGTCGAACGCCGGCATGAGCACGACCGCCGCGCCGACCGTCAGCGCCGGGATGCTCCCGCCGTTCAGGAGCGCGCAGTGAAACAGCGGCAGCGTCACGAGTATGGACGATTCCGGCGTGCTGCGGTTGGCGATGGCGGAGGAGAGTGCGCAGATGGTGACGGCGAGATGGCTCGCAACAACGCCCTTGGGTTTCGCGGTGGTGCCGCTCGTGTAGAGCAGCTGCACCGGATCGCGATCGCCGATGAGCACCTCGAGCTCAGCGTCGCCGCCGCTGCCGACGAGGGACGCGAACGTGCCGGCCGACTTCGGAATATCGGCCTGGACGTCGCCGGTGCAGTAGACGCGATCGAGCTCGGGCAAGTGCGCCGGCAAACCTTTCGCCGCTTCTACGAGTGCGCCGTCGACGATCAGCACGCGTGCTCGCGCGTCGCGCAAGCAATACGCGATCTCTTCGCCGCGCAGGCCGAGATTGACCGGCGCGCAGACGAGCCCCGCTTTCGCGCAGCCGAAATACGTGATGAGAACCTCGGCGCAGTTGCGCGCCATCACGCCGACGACGTCTCCGTGCTTCAGGCCGAGCCCGAGCAGCGCGTGACCCAGTCGATTGGCTTGCCGGTTCAGCTCGCGAAAACTGAACGTGCGGTTGCCGTCGATGATCGCAGGACGGTCCGCGAAAACGTCGGCCGCTCGCGTGACGATGTCGCCGACGCAAACGCGCTCGATCAGGTTGTGTTCGAGTTCGCGCGGCGTGCCGCCGCCGGCGGGATGAGAGGTCGATGCGTGCGCCACGTCGTTATCCTCCTCTCGGCAGCACTGGGTGATTGAAGGAGTTGTTTTTTGCCGTCAAAGTAGACGAACTTGCAGCCGCGATCAATCGCTGCCGCGATCGAGCCGCTAATCCTCTCGCAACACGCGCGGGAAACTCGCCAAGTGAAAGCCGTTAAAGGCTTTCGCGCGGTCGTGGGCGGGCAACGGCCAATTCTGCCGTACGTTCGGCGCCGCGCCATCCACGCGCAGGCAGCTTCCAGAGATGAACGCCGCGGCTTCGGAAAGCAGGAACACGATCGCGGCCGATACTTCGGATTCGGTGCCGAGGCGCTGCAACGGCACGAGCGTCGGCAGGCGCCGCAGCATCGGCTTCATTGTCTCCGGATATTTATCGAGACCGGAGGAAGCGATCCAGCCGGGTGCGACCGCGTTCACGCGCACGCCGGCGTAAGCCCATTCCACGGCTGCGGTTTCGGTGAAGCTCAACATTCCGGCGCGCGCAGCGCCCGAATGTCCCATTCCCGGCATCGAACGCCACATGTCGGCAATGATGTTGACGATCGCGCCGCCGTGTCCCTCCATCCATTGGTTGAAGCATTCGCGCGCCATCAGGAAGCCGCCGGTCAGGTTGGTGTTGACGACTGCTTCCCAGCCTTTGCGCGAAATCGCCTTGAGCGGCGCGGAGAATTGTCCGCCGGCGTTGTTGACCAAGCCATCGATGCGCCCGTGCGATTGGAGGATGGCCGTCACGGTCGCGGCGACCGCGGTTTCATCGCGAATGTCGCAGACGTGCAGGGTCGGCGCGGCGCCGCATGCCGCCTCGATCTCGCGCTGCACCGTTGTGAGCTTTTCGGCGTCGCGTCCGACGAGCGCAACGCGCGCGCCGAGCGCCGCGAGCTCGTGCGCGGTGCAGCGGCCGATGCCGCTGCCGCCGCCGGTGACGACCACATGGTGATTTGCGAACAAGTCCGACCGGAATATCGAGCGGTACGGCATGGAACCTCCTTGGGCGGCGTTCGGGGATAACGCCGAGTGAATGACCGATCCTGCAAAAAAGTCGTGCGCGCAACAAGTGCGGAATGTCCGCGAGCCGGCCGAAAGCCGGTGCCGCGCGCCGGCACACGTGGTGACACGGCGCGTCAACGCTTGTCGCGGGCTGCGTTTGGCGGCTTCGGGCCAGGCGATCGGCGACATCGTCGTCGCTTCGTGGTGCCGAAGTACGGCCATTGAGCGGGCGGGTTTAGCGTCCTATCTTTTGAATTGACAGTTAAATATCTCGCCACACGACCTTGCCGCGTCTTCTGCATCAGCTAGGATGCGCCCGCACCCCGCCACGGATGTCAGAGAAACGACGATGAACTCGCCGGATGATCTCGGCCGTTATCTCGAAGCGATCGTCGATCTCACGCGCTACCGCGATTCGCACGACCTCGCGCTGGCGCTGCTCGAGACGCTGCGCCGGAACATTTCGGCGCGTGACATCCGGCTCCTCGCGATTGCCAACGACCGGCGCGATGCCGAGTTCAACGAAGGCAACATCGACGATGCCACGGTCTACGATCTGCTCGCCGGGGAGGCGAGCAATGCCAGGGCGTTGCGCGAGGACGCGGCGCTGGTGGCTTGCGTCAAGACCCAAGCGCCCATCATCGACGACGCGTCGGGTCGTCGCCGCGCGGTGTTTCCGGTGTTCGGCGCGAACGATGTCTGGCTGCTCGTCGTCGTCGACGACTGGCGCGATGGTTTGCCGAGGGCGTTGCTGGCAAAGCTGCTCCGCGTCTACGGCAATCAGGCGTACATTCTTTCACGCAGTCAGCTCGATCCGCTGACCGGTCTGTACAACCGTCAATCCTTTTACGAACGGCTGACGCGGCTCGCGCAGGGCGCCATGCCGCGCCGGCGCGCGGCCGACGGCGACGGCGCGCGCCCCGCCGGCCATTGTTTCGCGCTGATCGATGTCGATCACTTCAAAGATGTCAACGATCGCTACGGCCACCTGTACGGCGACGAAGTGCTGCTGCTGCTCGCGCGCCTCATGTTACGGTCGTTTCGCCATGAGGACGTGCTGTTCCGTTACGGCGGCGAAGAATTTGCGGTAGTGCTGCACCACGTGGATGTCGATGCCGCCGGACGCCTGCTCGAACGGTTTCGCCGGGCGGTGGAAGCTTACGCATTCCCTCGTCTTGAACCGAAGACCGTGAGCGTCGGATTCACCGCACTCACGGTGGAGAGCGGACCGGACAAAGTGGTGATGTGCGCCGACCGCGCGCTGTACTACGCCAAGAACCATGGCCGCAACAAGGTCTGTTGTTACGAAAAGCTCGTCGCCGAACGCAAGCTCGACCCGGTTGCCGTGGATGAAGGCGACATAGAGCTTTTTTAGATTTCCCGAGCCGCTTGGCCCACTTAGTTCCCCCGCCGGTGAGTTGCGGCGATCCCAGTGTGCCCCACACGCAACGGATGCGCCGCTTCGGCGTTCGCAATAAAATAAGGACGCTATTTTCTACCCCGGACGCATCGTATGCGGATTTTCGTCAACGGCGAGGAGCGGACGTTCCATCAGGCTCCGACCGTCGCGGAGCTATTGACCGAGCTCGGGCTCGCGCAGCGGCGCGTGGCCGTCGAGGTCAACCGCGAAATCGTGCCGCGCAGCCGGCACCCGGACCACCGGTTGCGCGGCGACGATCGGGTCGAGGTGGTGGTTGCGGTTGGAGGCGGCTAATGGCGGCGACAGCATCGGATATCGTTGTGGGTAACGAAGATCATCCCCTCGTCATCGCGGGCGTGCGTTATCGTTCGCGGCTGCTCGTCGGCACCGGCAAGTATCGCGATCTGGACGAGACGCGGCGCGCGATCGAAGCGAGCGGTGCGGAGATCATTACGGTCGCGATACGGCGCACGAACATCGGCCAGAATCCGAAAGAACCGAGCCTGCTCGACGTGCTGCCGCCGACCCAATACACCTATCTGCCGAACACGGCCGGCTGCTACAGCGCCGAAGACGCGATCCGCACCTGCCGGCTCGCGCGCGAGCTGCTGAACGGCCACGATCTCGTCAAGCTAGAAGTGCTGGGCGACGAAAAGACGCTGTTTCCGGACATTCCGCAGACACTCGAAGCGGCGAAGGTCTTGATCAAAGACGGCTTCAAGGTGATGGTGTACACGAACGACGATCCGATCATGGCGAAGCGCTTCGAGGAGCTCGGCTGCGTAGCGGTGATGCCGCTCGCGGCGCCGATCGGATCGGGGCTCGGCATCCGCAATCCGTACAACATCCGCTTCATCGTCGAAGCAGCCAAGGTCCCCATCCTCGTCGACGCCGGCGTCGGCACGGCGAGCGACGCCGCGATCGCGATGGAGCTAGGCTGCGACGGCGTGCTCATGAACACCGCGATCGCGCACGCGCAGAACCCGGTGCTGATGGCAGCCGCGATGAAGAAAGCGATCGAGGCGGGGCGCGAGGCGTATCTCGCCGGCCGCATGCCGCGCAAGCAGTACGGCTCGCCGTCATCGCCGGTCGGCGGCACCTTCTTCTCGTAGCGTTACTACTCCCCACACGGATTCTTTCTCTGTCCCCTCTCCCCTGGAGGGAGAGGGGTAGGGGAGAGGGGGAGAAATTGAATCACGATCACGCGAAGCGTCTTCGGCAACACATGACGCAGGCCGAGCGCCTCCTATGGCGCTGTCTTCGTGAACATCGTCTGACGCTCGGCAAGTTCCGCCGGCAGCAATCCATTGGCCGCTATATCGTTGACTTCGTCAATTTCGAGGCCAGTCTGATTTTGGAGGCGGATGGGGGACAGCACAACGAATCGTCCGCGGACGCGGCGCGTGATGCTTGGTTGCAAGAGCAAGGTTTCAAAGTGTTGCGATTCTGGGACAACGACATTTTGAGCGGGACGGATGCAATCTTGGAGAAAATTTTTGAAGAGGTGAAAAATTCGGTCCCCCTCTCCCCCCGCCCCTCTGATCGCTCCCGCGCGTCCTGCGCTTCCGCGAATCTTGGTGCATCCCTGCACGGCACCGCCAGGGGAGAGGGGAGACGAGCTGTACGTAGCTACGTCCTGCGCCAAGGCCGCATGACCGACGCGCAGCGCCGCGCGCTCGAAACGTTGTGGCCGCGTTACGGTGTCGAGTTGAC
>JBJMVQ010000032.1:0-42306 GCA_045810625.1 Sulfurifustis sp. | reverse complement strand
TAATGTCTGATCGGAACCGAATCCGACGCCGGCGAGTTCGTTCGGCAGGAGTCACACGTCTTCAATCCGGCCGCGATGAACAACGCGAGCGGCGAAATGGAATTCCAGCTCGACCTCATGCCGCCGCTCCCGGGCTTGCAGTACTACCGTATCCGCATGGTGCCGTTTCATCCGTGTCTCGTGAATCGGTTTGAGACGGGATATATGTTGTGGCTGTAGCGCGTAGCGACGCGCGTTCCCTCTCCCCTTGCGGGAGAGGGTTAGGGTGAGGGGTGCCATACACACCGCGGGCAGCAGCCGCAACTCATTCGTTAGCGTGTAGTAGCCCGGATGGAGCGAAGCGAAATCCGGGATCGCTTAGTCCCTCTCCCTTCTAGGGAGAGGGATAGGGTGAGGGTGAGAAGTCGAGCGCCTATCGGGCGCATGGTCGAAGTAATAAATGTACTTCTGGGTGGCTGACCCATCGCTCCGCGCATCCATGCGCTCTCGCGAAATTCGTACGTCCCTGTACAGCAGGGCAGGTGACTTTTCTTTGTCTCGCCAAAGAAAAGTCACCAAAAGAAAGGCGACCCCGGGCGGCGCTGGCCGCGATTTGTTCTCTATCGCCGTGCCTGCCTTCCCTGGCGCGACTCCGTACCTTTCGCTCAACCCCGGCCACGCCCTCCGTGGCGCGGCGCTCAGCGGCGCGAACGCACGTTAAGTGCATTCGCGACATCTCCGCTTCGCCCGTCAATCGCGAAAGCGAGCCTAACTCGCCGAGCGGGAAAACCACCCGCTTCGGGCTCGAACAGAGTCTCGCTTTCAGCGATTGCTTGGCTGCGCGGCTCGGCGCGCCGCACGGGGCAGTTGAAAAGCACCCAAACCCTACGATGCGCGACGTGCGCCATAGGGGGTGACAGCAACTACAACAGCAACTGCAACGGCATAGGTTGGGTTTCGCTCGCGCTCACCCCAACCTACCTGTTCGTAACTTGATTAGTCGTGCGCATGGCGCACGCTACTCTTGCTGGCCGGGTCGCCTTTCTTTATTTCGACAACACGCCGCCAGGCGCTCGATTGTCGAATCCCGGATTACGCTTCGCTCCATCCGGGCTACATGCTGTTGCAGTTGTCGTTCCTCCCCGTAGAGCAAGCCGAGCACCGGAGCCGTTCCCGGTGGGTTTCGCTCGACCGTGTTCGAGCCCGAAGCGCGTTGCTTTTACGCGCTCGGCGAGTTGGTCGAGCATCCGGGAGCGGTGAGGAGCGCAGGGGACCCGCACGTGATTCTCGTACGGGCGCAGCGACCGGGGCGGCCTTTCTTTTGCCGACTTTTCTTTGGCCGCGCAAAGAAAAGTCGGTTGCCGTGGGTCAACCACCCACAAGTTAATTTATTAAACTCGACCGATGCGCCCGTCGGGCGCTCCAGCCTTTCCACCCTCACCCTAGCCCTCTCCCTTAAAGGGAGAGGGAACTAAGCGATCCCGGATTTCGCTTCGCTCCATCCGGGCTACACAGTCAGGGCGAACGGCGCTGCTAACGTGAACTACTCCTTTTTCTTCTCCCCCCTCCCATACATCTCCACCAAATGCCGCACCCGTCCCGCGAGATCGCTCGGGATCATCGACCAGTCGAATCGCCACGACCAGTTGCCCCGACTCGTGCCCGGCATGTTCATGCGGTGTGCGCGCCCCAGGCCGAGATAGTCCTGCAACGGAACGATCGCCACGCGCCCCACCGACATCAGCGCGACCCGTATCAGTAGCCACGGCATCGGTTCGCCGCTGCCCAGATACTCGCGCACGCGATTTTGCTGATCGGGCCGCAATCCTTCGAACCAACCGAGTGTCGTGTCGTTGTCGTGCGTGCCGGTGTAGACGACCTGATCGATCTCAACATTGTGCGGCAGATACGGATTGGTTGGACCACCGTCGAACGCGAACTGCAACACGGTCATGCCGGGCAACCCGTAACGCCGCCGCAGCGCAATCACCTCCGGCGTAATGAGACCGAGGTCTTCCGCAACGAGCGGCAACCGTTCGAAGCGCGCGAGCAGCGCCTCGAAGAGCTGCGCGCCCGGAACTTTTACCCAACGGCCGTTGACGGCGGTATCGTCGGCGGCGGGAATCTCCCAGCACGCTTCGAACCCGCGGAAATGATCCACACGAACGATATCGAAACGCGCGAATTCGGTCGCGAGCCGTGCGAGCCAGAAATCGAAGCCGTGCGTCTGCAGGTAATCCCAATCGTATATCGGGTTGCCCCAACGCTGTCCGGTTTCCGAGAAATAGTCCGGCGGAACACCGGCAACGACGCGCGGCTGCCCGTTCTCGTCGAGCTTGAACGCCGCACGACGCGCCCATACTTCGGCGCTATCGTGGGCGACGAAGATCGGCATGTCGCCGAAGAGCAGAATGTCCCGGCGGCGTGCCTCGCGCCGCAGCTCCTGCCATTGACTCGAAGCGATGAACTGCTCGAAGTAAATCGTTTTCAATGACGCGGTCAACCGATTTCCGGCGGCGCTGAGCGCGCTGCGGTCGCGGTCGCGCAGCTCGCGCGGCCACTCCCACCACGCGCGACGGTCGTGTTCCTCGCGCAACGCCTGGTACAGCGCATATTCGCGCAGCCAGCTGCGCTCGCGCTCATAGAAGTCATCAAAAGCGGCGCGATCTTCGGCGCTCGCGCACTGCGCGAACGCCGCGTACGCCTGTGCGATCGCGGCGCGCCGCGCCGCGGCATCCGTTCCCGCCGGCGCTTGCGCGAGCCAGCCTTTTTGCACCAACGCTTCGAGATCGATCAGATGCGGACCGATCGCGTTCACCGACAGCGAATGGTACGGCGAGCCGTCGGCGTGCGTCGGACCGATCGGGAGTGTCTGCCACACGCTCAGACCGGCGGCTTGCATGAATCCCAGGAAGCGCATGCCGTCCGCGCCGAACGTCCCGCGAGGAAACGAAGTGGGATGCAGCAAGACGCCGGCACGACGTTGATCGAAGAGTGTTTTCACCACGAAGATCCAAGGGTGCCGCCCGAATTAGCCGGCGGTTCCGAGACAACATTCAGATCGACGATATTCCGCGCCAATCTGTTCTTAGCCGGGAGCGGTTTGTGCGCCATCGACCGTCTTCTTCTAACCGCGGTCGAACCGATAGCCGCTCGATGTTGCACCCAAGAAGTTTGGGCTATTTCATATTCCGCTGTAAACCCGTCGATCGCCCTACTCTGCGATAGCGAAAGTCATTTAGCCGGCCGGTTGGCGAACACCTCGCTTCCGCGCGGCGTCTACCCAGGTCGGATCGTGAATCCGCGCGATTCCCCGCTTGCGGCCAAGAATCGCTACGTCGCTTGCCCGGGCCGCATCGTGCCGCCGTGCAACGGCAAACCCGCGCCACGCGTGAATACGCTCGAAAGATATTGCGGCGGCTCGACACCGAGCAACTGATAGAGATTGGTCAGATGCCGCCGATACAGCCGCTCGAAGTCGCTGACCGTGATCGCGGGGTTGTAATCGCCAAACCACCAGAACCAATCCGAGCCTTCGCACACCGCAAGTTGTTCCTCCGCTCGCGCGAGGCGCCCGGCCGCTTCGGTGTGCGCTCGTGCCGCTTCGAACGCGCGCGCGGCCTCGCCGAGCATGTCCCAACCGCGGTTCTTGTCCGTACTGCCGATCCAGGTCGATAACGTCCCGTAAACCCAGCTGCCGGCCACGACCGGCGGCAGCGGCTTCGATTCAAGATTGAGACAATCGGCGAACGTCGTCATTTCGATGCGTGGATGCTCCGACAACCGTGCATAGAGCGCGTTCAGAAAATGAAAACCGTTTTCGGGGTAGTGTTCCCACGCGTTCTCGCCGTCGAGAATGATGCTCACGACGTGCTCGGGCCGCGCGTGCGCAGCGATCTGTTCCAGGTGATGCACGAAGTTGTTCACCGCGTCGTCCGCGTGCCAGTTCGCGTAGCTGAAGCCGATGAGATCGGAGAGACTGTCGTCGCGGAAGAACACACTGATCCCGTCGGGGCCCGCGTAGCGCCGATACAGCCAATCGTGCTTCGGACCGTCGAGCGATTGCTTGGCGCGCGCGAGCGTATGCTTCAATACGCCCTCCCCGCTCGCCGCCCAAACGTACGACGCGCGCGCGATGAACTGAAGCGCGGGCGTGCTCACCGCGCCTTCCGCGGGCCAGCAGCCGCGCGCGGCGCGGCCGAAATGATGCGCGAACGTATCGGCGCCCTTTCGCAGATGCCATTGCGCGCGCGCTTCGCCGTTCGGGTAGCGTTCCAGCGCCGGAAGCGGCGCATCCGGCATGGCATCGGCCGCGCAGCCGAGATCGAGCATCAACGGCAGAATCGGATGCGCGTAAGGCGTGACGGAAATCTCGATGCGGCCGGCGTCGGCAAGCGCTCGATATCGGCCGATCACGCCACGCAGCAGCTCATCGATGATTCCGAGCAGCTCGCGGCGATCGTGCAGCGTGTAGCCGGCGCCCTTGTCGATCAACCGGCGCACGCGGACGTCGCCGCGGCGCACCGTTTCACCGAGCCAGGCCAGGTGATACCAAACGATGAGATCGCTCAGGAACTGCTCCTGCAGGTAAACCGCACCCGGTGGATGCTCGATCACCCAGCGCGCCAAATTGGCGAGATGCCCATACACCGGAAAGCGCTCGATCATGCGCGACTCGTTCGCACGCAAGCAGGCCTTGATCAGCGGCACGCGCGACTCGGCGTCGATGGGCAGCGCCGGCTGCCCGAGTGCCGCGAGTATCGGATCGCGAATCGCCAGGCTGTTGGTGAGAAAGCCGTGAATCTGCGCTGCGTAGTCGGCGATCTGCTCGAGCAAAATCGGCGCGAAGTTCACGACCCCACGCGCCTTCGGGTGCGCCTCGAAGTGCGCCACCATGTCGACGTAGTCTTTGATCGCGTGCAGGTAGACCCAGGGCAGCTGATAATCGCCGCTGATCAGATCGCGGTACTGCGGCTGGTGCATGTGCCAGCACAGCACGACTTTGAGCCGCGGCTCAGCTGTCATACTGCCGTTGCTGTCCGAGCATCTCCGGCGTCACGAGCACGACGCCGCGCGGCGTCACATGAAACCGGCGGGCGTCGTCCTGCGGCGATTCGCCGACCACCGTACCGGCCGGCAACCGGCATCCCTGATCGATCACCGCGCGGTGGACCCGGCAGTCGCGCTCGATCACGACGTTCGGCAACACCACCGCATCGGTCACCGAAGCGCGCGACTCGACGCGCACGTTCGAGAACAGCACCGAGTGCCGCACCACCGCGCCGCTGATGATGCAACCGCCCGAGACCATCGAGTTCACCGCCATGCCGAGATGATCTTCCTGGTCGTAAATGAACTTCGCCGGCGGACGCTGCTCCTGATAGGTCCAGATCGGCCACTCGTCGTCGTACAGGTTGAGCTCCGGCACCGCGTCGGCGAGCTCGAGATTCGCCTGCCAAAAGGCGTCCACCGTGCCGACATCGCGCCAGTACGCGCGCCGGCCGCTGAGCACGTCCTGAAAGCCGTAAGCGAACACACGCGTGTCGGGTATCGCCGCCGGGATAATGTCTTTCGCGAAATCGCGCGAAGAATTCGGCGTTTCGGCGTCGAGCTGCAGCCGGTCGAAGAGGAATTGCGTGGTGAACACGTAGATGCCCATCGAGGCATACGCGTATTCCTGACTGCCAGGCATCGGCTTCGGTTCTTTCGGCTTCTCGATGAAGTCCGTGATTTGCCCGTCCTGGTTCGCCGTGACGACACCGAAATCGCGCGCTTCGCTGAACGGCACCTCGATGCAGCCGACCGTGAGATCGGCATGCCGCTCGACGTGGCGCGCGAGCATCGGGCCGTAATCCATTTTATAAATGTGATCGCCCGCGAGGATCAGCACGAAGTCCGGATGATGTCCGCGGATGATGTCCATGTTCTGGTAGACCGCGTCCGCAGTCCCGATGTACCACGATGGCGGATCGACGCGCTGCTGCGCGGGAAGCAGCTCGACGAATTCGCCGAATTCGCCCCGCAGGAAGCCCCAGCCTTTCTGGATATGTTGGATCAGCGAATGCGCCTTGTATTGCGTCAACACGCCGATCCGCCGGATGCCGGAGTTGATACAGTTCGAGAGCGGGAAGTCGATGATGCGAAACTTACCCCCGAACGGAACCGCGGGTTTCGCGCGCCAGCGGGTGAGATCCTGAAGCCGCGAGCCGCGGCCACCGGCAAGGATGAGCGCGAGCGTATTGCGCGTGAGGCGGCTGACGAACCGTTCGGTGTGTACGAGGCTCACGGCGTTCTCGCTTTTGATTTGTTATCGGAGATTTTCAAGCCGTTCTTCCGCAGACCGTCTTCATTAGGCGCCGTATCGCTGGTCCGTGCTATGGCGTCGCGGCTGTGTTCCTTCAGCCGTTCACGCGGCCTTCAGCTTGCGCACGCTTCGCGTTGAGAACGGTCGGTTCCTCGTTTGGCGAACGGAAACTGCTACGCGACACTCGTTTGTCGCGCCGTTTGAATTTACCATAACGCGCGCAAAACGAGCCACCAACCATATGTACAAAGTGCTCTTTGTTACCGGCGAAGCACATCCATTCGCCAAGACCGGCGGCCTCGGCGATGTATGTGGAAGCCTCCCGCCTGCGCTGCAAAGACTCGGTCACGATGTCCGCCTGCTCTTGCCCGCTTACCCTTACGCGAAGCGTGCGGCCGGCGCGAACCTGCGCGCCATTGCGCAGATTCAATTGCCGTTTGCACCGACCCCGGCCACAGTGCTGGAAGGGACTCTGCCCGGAAGTCGTGTCGTTGCGTGGCTACTCGATCATCCGCCCGCGTTCGATCGCGAAGGTCATCCGTATATCGATGACGCGGGGCGGCCGTGGCCGGATAACGCCCAACGCTTTGCGCTCCTCGGTTACGCCGCCGCCGTGCTCGCACAAGCGCGCGCCGGGCTTGATTGGCGACCCGATATCGTGCATTGCCACGACTGGCAAGCGGGACTCATACCCGCTTTGCTCTCGCTGAGCGACACACGTCCGGCAGCGGTGTTCACGATCCACAATCTCGCGTACCAGGGGCTTTTCCCCGGCGAAACCTTCGTCGCACTCGGTCTGTCACGCACGCTCTGGTCGATGCACGCATTGGAGTTCCACGGTCAGCTCTCCTTCATCAAAGGCGGCATCGTGTTCGCCGAGCGCGTGAACACCGTGAGTCCAACCTACGCGCGCGAAATTCAGACGCCCGCTTACGGCTACGGGCTCGACGGGCTGTTGCGCCATCGCGCCGAGCGCGTGAGCGGCATCTTGAATGGAATCGATGTCGCGGAGTGGGATCCGTCGTGCGACCGGTACATCACGCAACCGTATTCGGCGCAATCGCTCACGGACAAGCGCGCGAACAAGCGCGCGCTGCAGGAACGCCTCGGGCTCGCGACCGATCGCGAGCGCCCCTTGATCGGCATGATCGGTCGCCTGGTCGAGCAAAAAGGCTTCGATCTTGCCCTGGCCGCGTGGCCGACGCTCGCGCACCACGACGTGCAAATGGCGCTACTTGGCAGCGGCGAGCGCAGCTACGAGGACGCGTGGCGCGACCTCGCACAACGCTACCCCGGCCAACTCGCCGCTCACATCGCCTACGACGAAGCACTCGCGCATCAGATCGAAGCCGGCGCCGACCTGTTTCTCATGCCGTCGCGCTTCGAGCCCTGCGGCTTGAACCAGATGTACAGCCTGCGCTACGGGACCTTGCCGATCGTGCACAACGTCGGCGGACTGGCGGACACCGTTGTGGATATCAACGCCGAAACGCTTGCGGCCGGCACCGCGAACGGTGTCGTTTTCCAAGACGCGAGTGTGACAGCGCTGACGAACGCGGTGCAACGGGCGCTGCGGCTGTATGCGGACAGCGCAACCTGGGCGCGCGTGCTTGCGACCGGAATGGCACAGGATTTCAGTTGGGACAAAAGCGCGCGTGAATATTCTGCCCTGTACGAACGTGCGGTCGCAGACGCTCGCGCGATCGGCGTGCTCCGTTGAAGTCGACGCGGCAGTCCTGTTCGCGCTTTACATTTGTCCCTCGCGCGGTACGATGGGGCGACGAACGACACTGAACGATGAAAGAGCAAACGCTGAAGGATCTGCGCACGCAGGCGAAGGCGCGAGGGCTCAAGGGTTACTCGCGCATGTCGAAAGACGAGCTGCTCAGAGCACTGAGCGAGGTCGCTGCGCCGAAGACGGAAACACCCTCTCCTAGCGTGGAGCGTCGTGCACGACCGCGGCCGAAGTCCGCGCCGCCGAAAACCCCCACGCACCGGATCGCCGGCACCGAGCGCGCGGCCGGCGTCGCGGCCGCGGCACCGAGTGAACCGGCAAGTGTGACGACGGAGCCGGTCAGCGTCGAAGAGATGGTCGAAAGCGCCAAGTACGTGACGTCGCCGGTCCACCGTGTCCCTACCGCGCTGCCGGTCACCGATCTACAGGAGGATATCGATCGACTGCCCGAGCTGACCGAACCGGCGGTTTGCCTCTTGCCACAGAAACCTGGAGTTCTCTATGCCTACTGGTGGATGCGGCCCGAGGAAAACCAACGCGGCGACTACAAGCTGCGCCTGGCTCGTGCTGCGGCGCATGCGCTGGAGGTCTACGAAGAAATACCGGTGCGATCCAACCGCGGCAATTGGTATTTTCATCTGGATGAGAATCTCGGCGGACGCGACATCGTGTTGCAGCTCGGGTACTACCGCGACGGGAGTTTCGTCACGGCGCAAGGCCAAAGCGTCGCACGGCTCCCGAGCCTTTATGCCTCGACGCGCACGGATCACCGCTGGTGGGTGAGCGAGCAGGAGTTTGCGTCGATGTACGCCCGCGCGGGCGGTGTCGTCGGCGCCGGCCGGCGCTATCAGTGGTTCGCATCGACCGGCAGTCCGGTCGGCGCACCCGGCGCGCCCGGACCGGGCGCGCCGGAAGAGCGCCTGCAGTGGCCCGGTGGCGTGAGCAGCCGCGGAAAACAACAGTAACGCGTCTCGCCGGCCCGGCGAAAACGGGAACCATCGCTTGAATCCCAAAGGCTATCTCGCCGTCGTGCTGCACGCGCATCTGCCGTTCGTGCGCCATCCGGAGTACGAACGCTTCCTCGAAGAGGATTGGTTCTTCGAGGCGCTGACCGAGACGTACCTTCCGTTGCTCGACGTGTTCGAAGGCCTCGCGAAAAGCGGCGTTCACTTTCGCATGACGATGTCGCTCACGCCCCCGCTTCTCTCGATGATGACGGACCCGCTGCTGCAGGCGCGCTACGCGCGCTACTTGGACGAACGTCTGGAAGCGCTGGCGGGGGAGCGCGCGCGCACCGCGAGCGATCCGAATTTCCATCCCGTCGTTTCGTTCTACACGCACCTCTACGAGCGTTTGCGCAGCCGCTTCGTCGAAGATCAGCGCGACGTCACGCAGGCATTTCGCCGTCTGATGGAGGCGGGACATCTCGAGATCATTACATGCGGCGCGACGCACGGTTACTTCCCGTTGCTCGCGGTCAACCCCGAGAGTTTGTATGCACAGCTTTCGATGGCGGTGCGCACGCACGAGCGCATCCTTGGGCGGCGCCCGCGCGGCATCTGGTTGCCCGAATGCGGCTACACGCCGGGCGTCGATCGGTTGCTTCGCGAATTCGGCATCGAGTATTTCATTCTCGACACGCACGGATTGTTGAACGCGGATCCACGCCCTAAGTACGGCGTGCATCGCCCGGTACGCACCCCGGGCGGCCCCGCCGCGTTCGCGCGCGATTACGAATCGTCGAAGCAAGTCTGGTCCGCGGAAGAAGGTTATCCGGGCGACGCGGTGTATCGCGATTTCTACCGCGACGCCGGCTTCGACGTGCACGAACCGCATATCGAGCGGCTGCATCACGCCGGCGTGCCGACCTTCACGGGTCTCAAGTATCACCGCATCACCGGCAAGACCGATCGGAAAGAGCCGTACCATCCGGGCTGGGCGCGCGAGCGCGCCGCCGAGCACGCGGGCAATTTCATGTTCAACCGCCAACGCCAGGTCGAATGGCTCACATCGATGCTCGATCGCCCGCCGATCATCGTCGCGCCGTACGACGCCGAGCTCTTCGGGCATTGGTGGTTCGAAGGTCCGCAATGGATCGATTTTTTGTTGCGCAAGATCGCGTTCGATCAGAACGACGTCAAAACCATCACCCCGGCCGAGTACCTCGATCGCTTCGGCGGCGATCTGCAGCCGGCCGCGCCGCCTGAATGCAGCTGGGGCGCCGGCGGCTTTCACGAAGTCTGGCTGAACGGCACGAACGATTGGATCTACCCGTATTTGCACTCCGCCGCCAACCGGATGAGCGCGCTCGTGCGGCGCTTCCAGCATTCGGACGGATTGACGCGCTGGACACTCGATCAGGCCGCGCGGGAGCTGCTGCTCGCACAATCGAGCGACTGGGCGTTCATCATGAAGACGGGAACCAGCGTGGAGTACGCCGTGCGCCGGTTCAAAACCCATCTGCACCGCTTCGATCGTTTGGCGCGGATGGTGGAGAACGACCGCTACGACGAAAACTACCTACGCGGCGTTGCCGAACGCGACACGATTTTCCCAGACATGGACTATCGGATCTTTCAGACGCGGCCGGTGTAAGGTCGCACCCGGTTGGTCTTCGATCGCCGCCGCGACGCCGGCAACCGCTTCTCCCCCTTGTTTTTGCCGCCGTGCGCGGCGTGCTCGATCTCGGCGTTGATTTCGCCGCCAAGCAGCAGGAAAAAGCCGCTGAAGTACATCCACGTCAACAACACGATGACAGCGCCAATCGAGCCGTAGGTCTTGTCGTACTGTCCGAAATTGTCGACGTAGTAACCGAACAGCAGCGACATCACGATCCACGCAAGCACCGAGATGACCGAGCCGGGCGTGATCCAGCGCCACTCCTGCTCGACGTCGGGCGTGAAGTAGTAAACCAGCGCGGCGGCGAAGATCATGAGAAATCCCACGATCGGCCAACGCACGAGCGACCAGATCCAATCGAACACGACGCCGATGCCGAACCGGTCGGCCACCAGGCTGCCGAGCTGCGTACCGAACATCAGGAGCGCCATCGACGAAATGATTAGCACGGCGAGACCGATCGTCAGCAACATCGCCATGGCGCGCACCTTCCAGAACGGCCGCCCCTCTTTTACGCCGTACGCGCGGTTCAGGCACTCGCCGATCGCCGCAATCGCACTGGATGCCGACCAGAGCGACAAGACGATGCCGAGCGACAGCAGGCCGCGACGCGGCCGCGTGATCAGACCTTCGACGTTCTCTTGAATGACGTTCGCCGCTTCGCTCGGCACGAAATCCCGCACCAGCGTCATGATCTGTTCCATCAGATGTGGCACCGGAACGTACGCGAGCAACGCGGCCAGGAATATGAAGAACGGAAACAACGAAAACAGAAAGTAGTACGCGAGCTGGGCCGAGTAGCCCCAAACGTCGTCCTTCTGCATCTCAACGAACACCCGGTGTACGAGCGTACGGAAGCTGAGCCCGCCAAGCGTCAAGATCTCGCGCAGATCTTCCCCGAGCGTCATGGCTTGCCGCGTCCGCTCCGATCCTTCGCGCGGGCCGGCGGCTCGCGCTCGGCTTTCTCCGCCTGACGCGGCGCGATGGAGGCATCCAGCCCAGGGCGCAGCGCAACGAAGGCGTTACGCATGAACGTCGTCACGGCATCCCACACGCTGGCGTCCGGACTGTCGAACGAACCCGCAAAATCCACCCGCGTCGCGAGCTGCTCCTTCGGCTTATTCTTGAAGATGTCCGCGAGCAGCTTCACGAAGAAACCCTTCACCGTTTCACCGACGCTCTTTGGCTCCGGTTTGAGCTGCAGGACGCTCAGATCCTTCACGACCGGTTTCACGTAGCCTTCAAACTTGCCGCCTTTAGCCGTCGACTCGGCGTATAACGACAAGCGCCCGTCCTGAGCGACGACGGATAAATACTGCTTTAAGTAATCGTTTATGGCGGTAAGCCGCAGATCGCGAAGCTCGAACGCAAGCTGATAGGTCGGCTGCTTCTCGTTCGGGTTCAACCGCATCTCCAACCGGACATCGCCGCTTCCCATTGCCCGCGCGGTGCCGCTTACCGTCGCCCAGAGGTCGTCGTTGCGTCGGTCGCTGTTGGTGAGGTTTTGGCCGACGATCTGAATCCGGTCCAGGTAAATATCGACCGGCGGCGTCGTCGAAACGTCCCGAAAATGCAGCTCGCCGTCGGTGATCGTAAAGCGATTGATATCTAGCGGCAGGAACTCTTCGAAGCGAGCGACCAGATCCTCGAGCCGGAATTTCTTCTCCTTCAACTCCTCGCGGCGCGGCCGGGTCACGACGTTCAGCTTCGGATTCACGAGGACGATCTCACCCACCAAACGTCCGTGCAGCAGCGCGCTCCACTCGACCGAAAGATGGATATCCTGCACGTTGAATAGCGGCGTGACTCGGCCACCATACACTTGGTCGATCCGTAAGCGGTGCACCGAATAGGCGCCGCGCCAGACATGAAGATCGACGTCTTGAATCTCGCCGGCATAGTCCGACATGTCCTCGATGACGTCGTTCAGGTAGTACGTAATGAGCCGCGGCGCGGCGATACGTAACGCCACCAGCAGCGCGACGACGACCAGTAGAACAACGACCCCCGGCCTGAAGAGGGTACTTAGCGACGCTCGAGGCGCCATGGTTCCCCGCGCCCGCGCTTTGAGCATGCTGCAACGGGCATCGGCCATTCTGGCATCCGGAATTTCGCGGTCGCAATCGGGCGATACGAGGAGAAAACGCTTTGCTACTACGTTCGCGGGTGGATTTGCGCGACATGATTCGGGTCGCCGCCGCACCTTGTCGCTGCCGTCTCACTTCGCAACATTCCCGCGACGAGAAATCAACCGCGAACAGACCGCGCATCCGCACGCAGCAGGGACGCGGACGGACAAATAACGCGGACCGTTACGCGAGACGGCTCGCGGCGAGCGCCGCCCCGAGCAGACCTACGCGCTCATTGGTAATGACACCGACCGGCATGGCGCCGAGCAGCGCCCCCATTCTCCCTTTGTCGGCGAACGCACGTATGAACGTCCCATCTTGCAACGCCGTAAGAATCTTCGGCGCAATACCACCGGCGATGAATACGCCTCCGCGCGCAAGATAGCCGAGCGCGACATTGCCGGCATGCGCACCGTAAATCTTGACGAACAGCCGCAACGCGGCGGCCGCCGCCTGATCGCTTGCGGCCAGCCCGGCGGCAGTAATGGCGGCCGGCGCGTCCTCCGCGGCGAGCAGATCGCTACGCGCCGGTTGCCCGCGGGAGCTGAAGAACGAATACAGATTGACGAGGCCCGGACCGGAAAGGACGCGCTCATACGACACCCGTCCGTACCGCTCACTCAGGTAACGCAGCAGTTCGACCTGTATCTGGTCGGTCGGCGCGAAATCGGCATGCCCGCCTTCGGTCGCAACTGATTCGTAATGATCGTCTTGCCAAACCAGTAACGCTTGACCGAGACCGGTTCCAGCACCGATGACCGCGCACGGAGCCGCCGGCTCGCGCGTTCCCGCCTGCAATACCACCAACTGCTCGGCGGACAGCGTTTCGATGCCGTAGCCGACCGCCTGAAAGTCATTGATGAGCCGAACGCGCGCAATCCCTAACTCCTGCGCGATCGGCTCGCTCTCCACTATCCAGGGAAGGTTGGTGACGCGCGCCATCTGCCGGGTGGGAGCGCCGGTGATGGGACCGGCAACGCCGAAACACGCGGCCGCCGGCGGCGCCATGAGACCGACCGAGCGCAGAAACTCCCGCACCAGTGGCAGCAGACCGGTGTGACTGGCGCTCTCGAAGCGCCGCTCGGCGATCACGCGATAGCTGCTTCGGTCGAGCTCGGCGAGCTGGAGCAGGACCTTGGTCCCGCCGATGTCGCCGGCCAACACTTGCATGTGCGTTCCTCGGAATAGGTACGCGGGCCGTCTCGCCCGCGTGGTCGCCGCCCTAAAAGTCCCCGCGAGCGGCGCCGGCAGCGGAATATCCTCGGCGCGATTCGGCTTAGCGCGCCGCCACGATTCCGCCACTCGCGATTCAAGAATTTTCAGTCCCACGCGCCGGGCCGAGCGGAGCACGGTTGCATTACGGCCGTGCAAGGCCGCGCGGCTTTGGTATGATGCCGAGGACGTTGTTATACTTTCAACCCTGGCCGGGGTGGCGGAACTGGTAGACGCGCTGGACTCAAAATCCAGTGGTGGCAACACCGTGTCGGTTCGATTCCGACCCTCGGTACCAATCTAAAAAAGCCTGCTCAATCGCCCACGAGAATCGCGGCTTTCGATCGCGTCGGTTGTTCGTGAAGCGGCTAAACGACGGCAATGCAGTTCGCGTGGTAATTATCGCGAGCGTAACCCCGCGGTGGACACCGCGCGGTCCGCGAGGACTGCTCAACGCTCGCGGGCTTGCAGTAGACCGGATCGGATCGCATGCGACACCGCTTGCGTCCGATTGGTCGCACCGAGCTTCATCAAGATATTCTGCACGTGATTCTTTACCGTGAAGACGCTCGTGTTCAGCACGCGCGCGATCTCGTTGTTCGTCTTCCCGTGATAGAGCCACATCAGTACTTCCGCTTCGCGCGCGCTCAACCGCTTCGAGCGCTCGGCCGCCGACACGGTCACTTCCAACAGCTCGGTCTCGTACGGCTCTGAAAGCCTCTCCACCTTGTCGCGCGAAAGAACGCCCGAGAGCGCAGCGTGCAGATGGGGCACGACCATGTTGAGGCGATACTTGATCTCTCCCGGACACGGCGCGACGAGTCGGCCGAACTCGAAGTAGGTGGTCGTCGGACCGCCCAAATCCCGCACGCCGTGGCACGCGATGTTGCTTACACCGAAGTCGCGAGCGACACGCACCCACTCCGATGGTGCCAGCGTTGTCAGATCATCGAGCGAGAAAAACTCGGGAGCACGGCGCTCGCTGCCGGCGGCCCCGGTCAACCACTGCAATACCTTCGCGGTGCGCGTGCGGCGCACGTAACCTTCGGGAAAGCTAAGATTGACGAAGTGCTGATGCTGGTAATCCGTTGTGGTTACAACCCCGTAAGCCGCCATCTGATGGGGCAGCAGCTTGAGCAGGTCGCTGCGCACGAGATTGTTGAAGTCTTCGATGCTCCTGACTTCGGCACACACTCGGATAAACGAATAAATCTCGTTTTCGAGTCTACTGTCGCGCATTGGCGCCGCGCTCCCTCGCAGTGTGGTCTACTTGCGTCACGCTCACGCAAACCGGGTTGCAGCAAGATGCTGAAATGCCGTTTCCGTATCCCGCGGCGCGCGGACTGTGCGAATGCACGGCGCCGGAACATAACGGGAGGTAAAACAAGAACGGCTCCGACTGGCATTATGCAATTGTGGAAGTTTCGTGCAACAGCACTCCCGTGCTCACGGAAAATCAGGAGTGACGCCGACGAGAACCAAACCAGACACAGCTGTTTCGTCAGGGCTGGACACAGCTGTCCGGCGAGTAAAACACGCAAGTTCTGGCCGAATCGTAGGACTACGGGAAACAGGCTACCGCATTAAAAGGGCATCAGTAAGACATGTCGAAATTGGAACAGTGGACCACTTTTGTTCGGTCCCGTAACGTTACCGTCGCGCGCAGGCTGGACCAGAGGTCAGATCGGCCCGAGCAGCGGCTGCACATCGACGACGTCACCCGGCCCGGCATCACCGCGCTCTGGCGGAAGAATAATGAAACAATTGGCGACGCTCATCGAGCGCAGTATGCCGGACCCCTGTCCGCCCGTGCTGCGCACGATCAACTCGCCGTTGTCGTCTCGATCAAGAACGCCACGGATGATCTCCGTACGCCCGAGGCGCGTTTTCAGCCGACTCGCACAACGCGCACGAAAAGTGAGCGGCGGCGCCGGTGCGTGCTCACCCATGAGGTATTGCAACCCCGGTTGCACGAGCTGATAAAACGTTACCATTACGGCCACCGGATTGCCCGGCAGTCCAAAGAACGGGACATCGCCGACACGACCGAACGTAAATGGACGGCCCGGGCGCATTGCCACTTGCGAAAAATCGATCGCACCCAGGGCGCTCACCGCTGCTTTTACGTGATCCGCTTCTCCCACCGACACACCGCCTGTCGTAATCACGGCGTCCGCATTCGCCGCCGCCGCGATTTCGCGACGTACGGCATCTGGCTCGTCTCGCACCACACCTCGATCGATCATCTCGACTCCGAGTCGCGCGAGCATGCCGTAAAGCGTGTAGCGATTGCTGTCGTAGATCTGCCCTTCCCCGAGCGATTCGCCTGCCGAACGCAGCTCATCGCCGGTGCAGAAATAGGCAACACGCGGACGGCGATAGACGCGCACATCGACGAATCCAAGCGACGCGAGCAATCCAAGCTCCGCCGGCAATAGTCGCTTTCCGCGCTGAAGCGCCACTTGTCCCTGCGCGAGATCCTCACCGGCCGCACGCACGTTCTGTCCCCGCTCGGGCGTGCTGTCCACGTGCACCTGCTCGCCGCGGCGCTGCGTCAGCTCTTGCGCTATCACCGTGTCGGTTTCGGGCGGCAGCGGCGCGCCGGTCATGACCTGCACACATTCGCCGGATCCGACGCGCCCCGTACGCGGTCGCCCTGCCCATGCCGTACCGACCACTCGAAACGTCGTGTGCCGCGCGAGATCCGCGATCGCAATTGCATAGCCGTCGACCGCGGCGTTGGTGTGCGCCGGAACGTTAATTGGCGAGACGATCTCTTCGGCGAGCACGCGTCCCAACGCCGCGCGCAGCGCCACGCGCTCGCCATCGGCGACCGGCCGCACCGACGCGAGAATGCGCGCTCGCGCGTCGGCGAGACTCACGCGGCGCTCGTGCGGCTCGCGCTCGGGGATCGAAGGCGGCACTCGCTCTCGCATACGCCGCTAGCCGGAACGCTCCGCTGTCCGCGTTGCGGCGTCGTCGGCGTCGTGTACGAAGCGCAGAATAAAGTCGACAATTCCGCCGGGTCGATTCAAATCGAGCACCGGTATCCGGGGCTCAACGGCGAGCGGGGCATCGGTTGCGATGGCGAGGATAGAGCGATCGAGCACGCAAAGCAGCGGATGACCGAGGCTCGGCCGATGCAGCTCGATCTTCGGGAACGCCTCCGCCTTGAAACCTTCCACGAGAATCAAGTCGAGGTTCGATTGATCGAGTTGTCCGAGCAGCTCGTCGAGCCGCGGCTCGTTTGCGTCCCCGGTCTCGGTGATGAGCGCCCAGCGGTGACGCGAGGCGACAAGCATCTGCACCGCGCCGGCCTTGCGCAGCTCGTAGCTGTCTTTCCCGGGGACGTCGGTATCGAACGAGTGATGCGCGTGCTTCACGACTGCGACGCGTAAGCCGCGGCCGCGCAATTGCGGAAGAATCTTGCGCAGAAGCGTGGTCTTGCCGGTACCGCTGTACGCGGCGATACCGAGAATCGGCGGGCGACGCCTCACCACTGCGCGCCCTCGCGCAGCCGCGTTTCCAACGCTCGGCGCTCGGCGGCGTCGTTCACGTTCAGAAACGCGTCCGGACAGTCGCTGAAGTCCGCGCGGGCGACGCGATGCCGCGCGAACCAGCGATCGATCTTGCGTTCGCCCGCCGAGAGAAACGCAGTCAGGCTGGGAGCGAGCGCCCGCTCGAGCAACAAGAAAACCGGATGCTCGCGGCTACCGTCGTGGGCGACGGCGACTTCGGCGTTCTCCACTACGAGCGCGCCCGCGAGCCGCGTGACCAGATCGGGGCCGATCAGCGGCGAATCGCATGGGGCGGTGACGACGTACGCGGTTTGCGCGTGCTGCAACGCGCTGGCAATGCCGGCAAGCGGGCCTTGAAAATCCGGCAGGAGATCGGGCACGACGGGAACGCCGAACGCCGCGTAGCGTTCCTGATTGCGGTTCGCACTGATGAGGAGCGCACCGACTTGAGGGCGCAACCGCGTCATGACGTGCCACACCATCGGCTTTCCGTTGAGCGTCACCAACCCTTTGTCGTCTCCGCCCATACGACTGCCGCGTCCGCCGGCGAGAATCACGCCGGTGATGTTCTCCCTGACAGCTTCGGTCACGGTCACGACACGCCTTGCGATCTCATCATGTTAGCTCGTTTTTCCGTCACGGGACCGCCCGTGCGAAGGACGGTACGGCAACACATTACCGCCATCGATGGCCACAACGCCAGCTGCCGCCCCCTCGGGGCGGCGCAGCAACGTGAGTCGCCCGCCATCCAGCTCGTAGTGATGGTCGGCAACCGCGACGGAAAGACGTTCGTGACTGGTCAGCACCACGGCGATCCCGCTGCGCTTCAGCTCTTGCACAAACGCCAGGGTGCGCTCACGCGCGTCCGCGTCAAGACTTGCGAGCGGTTCATCGAGCAGCAGCAGCCGCGGTGCGAGCACGAGCGCGCGCGTGAGCGCTACGCGCTGTTTCTCGCCGCCCGAAAGCTCGCGCGCATTACGGCCGGCGAGATGTGCGAGCGCAGCGGTCTCGAGCGCCTGGGCGACGCGCCGCGCGATCTCCGCCCGCCCCATCCCTGCGCTGCGAAGCCCGTAGCCGACATTCTCGGCGACGCTGCAATCGAACAAATACGGCTGCTGATGCAGATAGATAACGTCCCGTCGATAACGCTGCCGTGCTTTAGACCACGGCAGCGTGTTGTCTCCGAGCTGCACCCACCCGTCGTCCGGCGACTCCAGTCCCGCAATGATCTTGAGCAGCGTCGTCTTGCCCGCGCCGTTGCGCCCGCTGAGGAGCAGGCAGCTGGCTACCGGTATGACGAAATCTTCGATATCGAGCAGCGGCTCGCCGCCGGTTTTATTGTGGCGCAGGCGGCGGATGCGCAGCAGTTCAGCGGGCACGCTCATCGCATTTCCCCCTTTCCCTGCAGCAGGCTCAACACGAAGTTCAGCGTGAGTGCGAGCACGAGCAGCACCAAACCGAGCCCGATCCCTTGTGCGTACTCGCCCTTGCTGGTTTCGAGCGCGACCGCGGTCGGAATATTGCGCGTGACGTTCTGAATGTTACCGCCGAGCATGATCGACGCGCCCACTTCCGCGACGATGCGCGCGAACGCGGCGATGACGGCCGCGATCAGCGCGAACCGGACTTCGTGCATGACGGTGAGCATCGCACGCCACGGCGCCGCGCCGAGCGTGCGCGCCGTTTCCCACGCGCGACGATCGGCCGCCTGCAAAGCCGAGTGCGCGAGCGCGAGCAGCAGCGGAAATCCGAGCACCATTTGACCGATCACCATCGCCGTCTGCGTGAACAGCAGCCGCAGGTCGCCAAGCGGACCGTTACGCGTCAGCAGCAGATAGACCCCGAGGCCGACGCACACGGCCGGAATCGCCTGCAGGCTGTGCACGGCGGAGATGACGGGCCGCCGCCCCCGAAAGCGCGTATACGCCAGCGCGAAGCCGCCGACCAGAGCGAGCGGTGCGATGACCGCGATCGCGACGAGCGAAACGTTGAACGAAACGCCGATGATGTTCCACAACTCCGCGTCGCCCGAGATCAATAGATACAACGCCTGTCGCGCAGCCGCGCCTACGTTGTCCATGTCAGCGCCGGCGCTCCTCACGCTGCGCGGCGGTCGCGGTCGGAAAGAAGAGCGTCTCGCCGTCGACTTTGAAACTCGCAATCGTGCGCTGGCCTTCGCTCGACGTCAGCCAGTCGATAAACGCCATCGCGCCCCGGTAATTGATGTCGGGATAGCGCTTGGGATTGACCGCAATCACACCGTACGGATTGAACAAACGCTTGTCGCCCTCGTCCAGAATCTGTAAATCGAGTTTGCGCCGAAGCGCGAGCCAGGTGCCGCGATCGGTCAAGGTATATCCGCGCGTTTCGTTCGCCATCAACAGTGCCTGCTCCATTCCTTGGCCGATCGCGCGATACCATGTTCCCACCGGCGTGAGTCCGGCAGCCTGCCACAGCTCCTGCTCTTTCTTGTGCGTGCCGGAATCGTCGCCGCGCGAAATAAAAATTGCGCCGCGCGCCGCGATGTTCTTGAATGCGGTCACGATGTCGGTAGCGTCCCGAACTTTCGCCGGATCTTGTTTCGGTCCGACGAGCACGAAATCGTTGTACATCAGGTCGCGTCGATTCACGCCGTAGCCTGCGGCGACGAACGTGTCTTCTGCGGCCCGCGCATGAACCATCACGACGTCGACGTCGCCATCCTGCCCCATGCGCAGCGCCTTGCCGGTACCGACAGCGATGACGTGCACTTCATAACCGGTTGCGCGCTGGAACCCCGGTATCAACACTCGGAGCAGACCTGAATTCTCCGTACTCGTTGTAGTGGCAAGTCGGATAACCGAGCCCGCCGCCGCGGCGTGCAGCACGAAGAGAGACAAAACCACGCCGAAGATGAATCGGAGATAACGAGAAATCATCACCGCCCTTCCTATTTTCCTCCGCGCGCTTTGTTGCAACGCGGGTGCCAAAGTAGATTCCGCGAATTCTTGTAGTTTTTTAACGCCCGTCCCGCCGCGCGTTTGACACCCGTATCAAATTGACGCAAGGTAAAAGGCCCCTGCGTCGAAATGACACATCCAGGGAAATACGGCGCGGCCTCGCTGCTTTTTCGATACCGACGGAAAGCGCAGTGTGGCAAGCGCCGGCTCGCCGCTTTTGGTTTCGCAAGGATGCGCAACGCCCTATCCACGATGAGAAAGGGTGCCCATGACGGATGTCACGAACGCCAGATCCGCTTCCCCGCTCGCCGCGCGCGCGAACGAACCGCGCGCCGAACGCGAAATCTCCATTCTCATCCTCGATGACGAGCCGGGCATACGCAACTTCCTGCAGCGCGCGCTGGCGAAGGAATTCGGGCTCGTCGAGTCGGTGGACAGTGTCGAATCCGCTGAAGCGCTGCGCGAGCGCTGCCGCTTCGACATCCTGATCGTCGACATCAGCCTTCCCGGTCGTTCGGGTCTCGATTGGGTCGCGGCTCTTCATCATGCGGGCGATCCCTGCGACGTGATTTTTATCACCGCCTACGCCGATCTGAACGCCACCATCGGCGCGATTCGCGCGGGCGCCACCGATTTTATCTTGAAACCGTTTCGCGTGGAGCAGCTGGTGGCGGCGGTAAAGCGATGCGTCGCACGGCGAATCCGAACGAGCCTGGGCGCGACAAGCACGGCGGCCCCGCGCGACAGCGATACCGACATGATCGGCGCCGGCGAGGCCCTGAAGCAGGTACGGCACCTGATCGAGCGCGTCGCGCCTACGCCCGCTCCGGTGCTGATCGAAGGCGAAACCGGGACCGGCAAGGAGCTGGCCGCGGCCGCACTGCACCGGGCGAGCGGCCGACGCGGCCCGCTGGTCGCGATCAACTGCGTCGCGATATCGCCCGAGCTATTTGAGAGCGAGCTGTTCGGTCACATCAAGGGCGCGTTTACCGGCGCACACCAGTCGCGCGAGGGATTGTTCGTGACGGCCAAAGGCGGAACGCTATTTCTCGACGAGATATCGGAAATGCCGCTCCCGATGCAGGCGAAGCTCCTGCGTGTGCTCGAAACCCTGCGCGTGCGCCCGGTTGGCGCCGATCACGAGATTTCGGTCGACGTGCGCCTCATTACCGCCACAAATCGCAATCTCGCCGACGCGGTACGCAAAGGGTCGTTTCGCGAAGATTTGTATTTTCGATTGAACGTCGTCAACCTGAAGATTCCCTGCCTGCGCGACCGTCCCGCCGACATCCCGGAGTTGCTCGCCTACTTCTCACGCAAACTGGCTCAGGAACTCGGCGTACCCGCGCACGCGTTCTTGCCGGAGGACATCGCCCGACTGCAGGCGTACTACTGGCCGGGTAACGTGCGCGAGCTTCGGAACATCGTCGAACGTACGCTCCTGCTCGGCGATGTGCCGTGGGAGAACCTCGGTGTCGAACCGAGCGCGTCTCCGGCCGCGCGCATCGCCACGCCGCTTCCAGCCGGCTGCACGCTTGATGAAGTCGAGAAGCGTCACACCCTGCAGGTTCTCGGCAGCACGCACGGAAACAAATCGGAAGCCGCGCGGCGACTCGGCATTTCACGCAAGACACTCGAACGAAAGCTCGCCGCGTGGCCGGAGACGCGTCGCGCAAGGGAGGAGTGAACCTCCCGAGAACGGGACGCAAAGCGATGTCGATTTCACTACGCCAGCGGTTTCAGTCGGCTTTGCGGTACAAGCTGCTGGCGCTCGTGTTGCTGCCGCTGCTCGCGGCCATGTTCGGCACGCTCGGCTACACGCTGTACTGGTTTCACGGTTACACCGAACGATCCCTGAACGTCACGTTGCGCGATCACTTGACTGCGGCGCGCCAGGCGCTGCGCGAGTACCAAGACGAGCGCCAGGTTGCGCTGCAACAACTCGCCGAGTCCACGCAATTCCATGCGCTGATCAAACGCCACGATCGCGCCGCGATTCAACGTGCGCTCGCACGGCTGCGCGACGCCAAAGACTTCGCGTTCCTGCACGTCACCGGTCCCGCCGGCAACTGGCTCTACGAAGATGCGCCGCTGAACCAGGCGAGCAAACCGAGCCCATTGACCGATCGCGCGGGTCGGGGCCTGTCCGGCGCGGCGCTCGAGCTGTTTCGCGACGAGGATTTGCGCCGCGAATCGGCAGCGCTCGCGCAGCAGGCAAAGATGGAATCACTACCGGAGCCTGGCGCGACCGGGTTGGTGCTGCGCGTGGTGCAGCCGATCACCGACGAACAAGGCCGCGTCTCGATGATTCTCGACGGCGGCATCCTGTTCAACCGGAACAACGCCGCGATTTACACGATCGGTCATCGAATCGTCGGCGCCGCTTCGTTCCCGAACGCCGCCAGACCCGTCGTCGCCATTCTCCTCGGTGATACGCGCATCGCGACGCTCGATCGGGAAATCAATGCGCTGGTCGGGACGCATGGACCGCAGCCAGGCGATCGTCCGGAGGCGAAGCGCGCGTTGCGAGAAGCACTCGGCGACGCGAGCTACGTCTCCACTTACGGAACGCTCTACGATATCGACAATCAGCCGATCGGCACGCTCCAGGTTGGAATGCGTGCAAGCGCTTTCCGCGCCGACTATCTCCGCTCCGCGTCACTTTTGCTGGCGCTCTTCCTGATCGCCACTGCCGTCGCCGCCTGGATCGCCGTGCGCGGCGTGCGCCGCCTGCTTGTCCCCGTCGAGCGCATGACCGCGGTGGTGCGCGCCACGCGCGCCGGCGAAGATCGACGCATCGGACCGATCGACACGCGCGACGAAATCGGCGAGCTGGCACGCCAGTTCGACACCATGCTCGATCAGCTGTCCGCCCGTAACCGCGAAATCCAGCGAGCCGCCGCCGCGCTCGAAACGAAGGTCGCCGAACGCACGCGCGAGCTTGAACAGAAAAACGCCGAGCTGCAGGCGACGATTCGATTGCTCGAAGAAACGCGCGAGCAGCTCGTGCTCGCCGACAAGCTTTCCGCGCTCGGAAAAATGGCCGCCGGCATCGCGCACGAGATCAACAACCCCGCCGCCGTCATTCTCGGCAATCTCGACGTGCTCACCGCGGAGCTCGGCGCAAACGCCGCCCCGGTGGCGGGCGAGATCGATTTGATCGCGCGGCAAGTCGAGCGAATCCGCCACATTGTCACCAGCCTGCTGCAGTTCGCGCGCGCCCGTCCGGGCGCAGGCGGCCTCGCGGAAGTGCGCGTCAACCAGCTCGTCGAAGACGTCGCGCCGCTCGTTGCGCACGCCCTCAAGAGCAAATCGATTCGACTCGAGCCGCGGCTGAACGCAACCGGATCCATCATCATCAACGCCTTCGACCTCGAACAGGTACTGATCAACCTCATCGTCAACGCGGCGCACGCATGCCGGCCCGGCGGGAACATCGAAATTACGACGGCGGACGCGCCAGAGGGCGGCGCGATGATCAGTGTGCGCGACGATGGCTGCGGCATCGCCCCGGAACATCTCGGCCACATTTTCGATCCTTTTTTCACGACGGACCCTCAGCGCGGCGCCGGGCTCGGCTTGTCCGTTAGCTATGGCTTGGTGCAGCGTCACGGCGGGAAAATCACCGTGGAATCGAAACGGGGCCGCGGCACCGTGTTTCGCGTGCTGTTGCCGAAGCGCTCGACTGCCAAAGAGGCGGCGCACGCCAGATCACCCGAGGAGATGACCTATGACTGAGGAAAGCTTCAACGAAGATACCTTCAATATCGAGGTCCGCAAATTTCTCAAAAGAGTCGGCGTCACCTCTCAGCGCGAGATCGAGCGCGCTGTACGCGAAGCACTCGAAGCGGGTACGCTAAAAGCTGGCGAACGCGTGCATGCGCAGATGACTCTGTCGATCGCAGAAATCAACCTGACCCATAAAATCGAAGACGACATTACGCTCGGCTGACACGAGCGGGATAATTATGGAATCGCGGGACCGGACTATCGACACGCGGTGTACCGACGCGTTCTTTTACGGCTTGTTCATGGACGTGGATGTGCTGCGCGCGCACGATGTCGAACCGGCCAACCCGCGCCGCGCCTGCGTCGATGGTTTCGCGCTGCGCATCGGACGTCGCGCGACCCTCCTTCCCCGCTCGGGCGCGCGCGCCTACGGCATGCTCATCACATTGTCCTGCGCCGATCTCGATCGGCTTTACGCCGGTTCGGACCTTACCGCCTATCGCGCCGAAACCGTGCTTGCGCGGCTACTGACCGGCGGCAGCGCCCCGGCGCTGTGTTACAACCTTCCGCGGGCGCCCGAAGCGCACGAGCGGAACAGCGACTACGTCGCGCGCCTGCAAGCTGTCTTGCGCAAGCTGGATTTTCCCGCCGACTACGTTGCGTCGCTGGCTTGACGTTTCGCCCCGGTCGTCGCCCTCATGAGTCACGCTGACCGCGAACGCTGGGACGCCAAGTACGCCGCCGGCAATCCGAACCCCACGTTCGCACCCGATCCGCTGCTCAGCAAGTACGCCGACTTGCTCCGCGGTCCGGGTTGGGCGCTCGATCTCGCGTGCGGCGTCGGCCACAACGCCATCTTCCTCGCGCGGCGCGGCGACGACGTGCTAGCGGTCGACGTCAGTCTTACGGCATTACGCCACTGCCAGACGGCCCTCGCATCCGCGCCTTTGCCGGTGTATCCGGTTGCGGCGGATCTCGATCGATTTGCACTGATCCCTGGCAGCTTTGCCCTCGTCATCGTATTTCGCTTTCTCGACCGTACGCTCATCCCGCGGTTGAAGGAAGCGCTCGCACCCGGCGGCATCATGCTGTATGAGACGTTCAACACCAATCGTTTGCGTACGGATCCGCGGATGAACCGCGCATACCTGCTCGAACCCGGCGATCTCGCGCGCGCGTTCGCGGATTTCCACACCATTGCGACGAACGATTGCTTGTACGTTCAGGACGAGCAGAGTTACTGGATCGGCCACCGGCCCGATAAATAGCCTAACCGTAGAGGGCGAGACGGGGTATTCGCGGATAACGTGCATCCGCGCCATCGAGCGCCCGCGCATGGATGTGCGGGCTGGGGTTTAGTAACGGCGTATTGGTTGCGCCATGGATGGCATACGGGTCCTTTGCGTCCTTGGCATTCGATCATCCTACTCGTCCGACGATCCGAATCTTTAGGTGGCTGTGATCGACACCCGTTCGCTTTTTCGTTAAGGTCCCCTGCCTCCTTAGCGTTTCACCATCTCGTCTGGCTTCCGGCGTTTCGCCCACTTTTCCTTTTCCTCTGCGTCCTTTGCGTCCTCTGCGGTTCGATTATCTTACTCGTCCGTGGCCGTCCAGATCTTCACGCGGCTATGATCGGCGCCGGTCGGCGGCGCGACCACTCGGAAACTCTCGATGATCCCCTCTTCGCCGAGCTCGCGTTCAAGCGCGAGCAGTGTGTGACGCGGATGATTGCAGATGCTCGCGGCGAATTCCGCTTCCTCCTGCGCGGCGTCGCGCGCCGCCTCGACGTTTGGCGCGCCGTAGCGCCGCACGAAATGTTCCGCCAAGCGATCGATGACGGCGAGATATTCGACGATGCCGATCTCATCGACTTGTACCAGCGTGCTCCAGCCGAAGCTCTCGGTGCCGAGAAAGCCGCGCCGAAACGCCTCGCGCGTTTTACCCGACAGCGTTGCCACATCCACATCGACGAATGCGAACGCGCCCGGCACCGCCCACTCGCCCGGACGCGAGTGCGTTTCGTATACGCGCTCGTCGGAATCGTCCAATCGGATTACCCGTGGAAAGAACATGGCCCCGTCCTCCTCGCGCTCCCACCTGTGCCTCGCCGCGCCGTTCTGTTTGAATAAACCCGCGGCTCACATCCAGCGGAGAGCTTACTCCATGACCACCGATGCCCGTTACACCCGCCGCGGCTTCGTTCGTTTCTGCGCTGCGCTTGCGGCCACGATCGGCGCAAACTCTTCGCTATTGGCAAAGCCCGCGACGCCGTTGCGGCGTTACGGGCGCGTGGCGTTGCTCGACGAACGCGACCGTCCGCTGAGCGCAAGCGGCCTCCGCGTCGGCGTGAACTACCTGTTTTACTATCCGTACGTTGCCACGCCCTGCTTTCTCCTGGACCTTGGGAAACCGACTCACCCGATGCCACTGCAAACCGAGGACGGGGAACGTTACGAGTGGAAAGGTGGCGTCGGTCCACGTCGCTCGGTCGTCGCCTTCTCCGCCATCTGCGCGCACAAGCTGTCGCATCCCGCGCGCGAAGTGAGCTTCATCAACTATCGTCATCAACCAGCCACGTTCCGGGACTCAACCGAGCACACTACTCAACGCGCTCAAGTCATCTACTGCTGTTCCGAAAAGAGCGTCTACGATCCGATCGAGGGCGCACGCGTGCTGGGCGGTCCGGCCAAACAACCCTTGACGGCGATCGTGCTGGAGCAGAATCACGACGGCGCGCTTTATGCGATCGGAACGGTCGGCGGCGAGCTGTACGAACAGTTCTTCGAACGCTTCTCGTCGCGTCTCGCGCTCGAATTCAAAACCACGGATTTGCGTCAACGGGTGAGTGAGTCGGCGACCGTACGCCCGCTCGCGAGCTATTGTCGCAATCTGATTCTTTGCTGAGCGGAGGAATGCGGTCGCCCGCACCGCGAACTCTTGGCACACGCGGTCGGGACGAAGTCCAATAACGATCTCCTTGGGATACTTATGAACGTCAGAGAAATCGCCGATTTCGAATTGGATGCGCTGCTCGATCTGTACCGCCACCTGCACACCCGAGACGAACCGCTCCCGCCGCGTCCGCATATCGAGCGGATCTGGCACGACATCCGCCGAAATCCCGACTTGAAGTACTTCGGCTTGTTCGTACAAGACCGCCTCGCCGCTTCGTGCACGCTCACGATCATCCCGAATCTCACGCGCGGCTGCCGCCCATATGGTGTCATCGAAAATGTCGTCACGCATGCGGATTTCCGCCGCCGGGGTTGCGGCCGACGCCTGCTGCAGCATGCGCTCGACCATGCGTGGACAAGAAATTGCTACAAGGTGATGCTGATGACCGGACGCAAAGACGACGCGACGTATCGCTTCTACGAATCGGTCGGATTCGATTGCAATGCCAAGCAGGCGTTTCTCGCGACGCCTCGTTGAATTCTGTCCGCTGTTTAGCGGCGCAACGCCCGCGCGCCGAGCGATCGATCGCCGCCTCTGTGACCGCCGGCGTTTTCGTCTCGCTCCGCCATCATCGCCGCGAGCGCCGCATGCCCGTGCGCGTCGGCCAACCCCGCCGCTGTGCGTCCGCCGGCATCGCGCACGCTGACACGGGCACCGCGATCCAGGAGCATTCGCGCAATTTCGACATTGCCTTGCGCGGCCGCGTGATGCAGCGCCGTCTGGCCGTTTTCATCGCGTACATCCGGATCGATGTCTTTCGCGCGAAGAAGCACGCCTACCACCCGCGGCCGTTCCTGCTCGGTCGCGCGCATAAGCGGCGTCCAGCCGTAGATGTCGGCGATGTTCGGATCGGCCCCGCTCGCAAGGAGTCGTTCGACGATTCCGTCGAAGCCGCGCGCGGCCGCGAGCGTTAGCGCGGTCCAGCCGTTCGCGGCGCGCGCGTTCGGCGCGCCGCCCCGTTCGAGCAGCAATCGCACGGAGGCCGCATCACCCCGCGTCACGGCGTACATGAGGGCCGTGCCACCGCGGCTATTCGCGGCGTTGACGGCCGCGCCGCGATCCAACAGGAGAGCGACGAGTTGCATGTCCGCCGCGGACGCGGCGGCCATCAACGCCGTGCGCCCGTCCGCCGCCGCGCGATTGACGTCTGCGCCCTCGCGCACCAGACGCGCGAGCGCGTTCGTGTCGGAGTGGGCCACGGCGTTGATCCAGTCGTCATCGGCGCCGACGGATGCGAGAGCGGACAGCACGAGCAGCACCGCGAGCGCGCTAGCCGCTACCCGGCGCATCATCGTCGGCGTCGGGTAACGCTGGCACGCATCCACGGGATATCGTAAGGGGATTCAGCCCGATCCGTCGCCGGCCGCGGGCGTATTGTGCTCGACCCATCGTGCCGGCGCAGCGTGCCGCTCTTCCTTCTTCCAGAACGGCGCGCGCGTCTTGAGCTCTTCGATCAGATAACGGCAGGCATCGAACGCCGCCGCACGGTGCGCCGACCACGCGGCGACAAGCACGATCGGGTCGTTCGGTTCGAGCCGTCCGACGCGGTGCACGATGCAGGCATCGATGATCGGCCAGCGGCTCTTGGCCTCGGCCGTGATGCGCTCGAGGTGCTTCTCGGTCATGCCGGGATAGTATTCGAGCGTCATGGCCGTAATGGGTTCGCCTTCGTTGAAGTCGCGCATCGTGCCGACGAAGCTCACCATCGCCCCGTACTTCCCGCGGTCGCCGAGCCGGTCTTGATAGCGGCGCAGCTCGAGCAAGGGATCGAACGGCGCTTGTCGCAGCTCGATCGCCATGCTCAACCTCCGGTTACCGGCGGGAAGAAGGCAACTTCGTCACCATCGGCGACCGCGGCATCGGGGCCGGCATACTCCAGGTTGACGGCGATCAGCGTGTTCGGGGGCATCGGTTTGCCATCGGCCGCATGTGCCCACACTTCGGCGACGGTACGCGCGCGATCAGCGGGCACCATGTCTTCGGCGCGGCCCAAACGCTCGCGCATGCTGGCGAAATATTTGACTCGAATCGGCATCGGTCCGTAATGTTAACTCGACGGCCAAAACGCCGCACGGGCCTTGCGGCCCGTGCGTGTCAGAACGTCAGAAACCCTTATTTCACGACGCCACAGACGATACGCGCCGCCGAGGGGCGTCGGGCTGTCGGAATAGTTGTCGCCGCCGTCGTGAATCAGGAGCTCAAATCGCGCGTGGCGCGCGCGCCGGCTTGTCGGCCGCTTCTTCGGTCTTGCGGCCATAGTTCTCGTACCAGATCTCGTGATGCTCTTTCGCCCACTCGGAATCGACGCGCCCGTTCGTCATGCCTTCGAGCGTTCCCTGCACTCCCCAAGCGCCGAGATAGATATGTCCGAGCATGAGCGCGAACCACGACACCGCGGCGACGGCATGGATGAGGTTCGCCGTCTGCATCGTCTGGCGTGCCTGTCCGAAGATCGGAAAGTCGAGCGTGATGCCCGACAGACTGACCACCGTACCGAGCAGAACCAACCCCAGCCAAAACGTGAGGTATTTCTCGCCCGCGTTGATCCGCCCCGCCGGCGGATGTTTGCCACCGCCAAAATAGCCGCCCGCCCGTTTCAGCCACGGCCCGTCGGTCGGTTCCGGGAGCGCATCGCGAATCCACACAATGATCTCGAGCAGCACTCCGATGACGAAGAACGGGCCCAAATAGTTGTGTGCGGCGATCGCGACGGACGCGTAAGCGCTGAAACCGCCGTATCCAAGGAGCGGGATGAGTACCGCACGCCCGAATAGCAGACTGAGCCCGGTGAGTCCGAGGACGATGAACAACACAGCGGTATACCAATGCAAAACGCGTTCGCCAACACTCCAGCGCTCGACTGTGCGGCCCAAAGCCGAATGCTGTAATTTGATCTGGCCGCGCAGAATTACGAGAAGCAAGATGCCGCCGACCGCAATCGCCAGCACCCACGCGCCGTAAATTTCGACCGGCCCGTTGCGTAGCTCGCGCCAGTTCTGCCCACCGTTCTGGATCAGCACGTTGGTCGTGTATGGCCCTGACGCTGCGGTGTAGCCCTCGTAACCCTGGCGCACGGCGCGCCAGTAGTTCGCGCGCGGGTTGGTTTGCTGGTCGGCGGCGGAGTTGTTCTCCTGCGTCCCCGACGGCGCGGCTGCGGCAGGACGAATCGCTTCGTACAGATAGCCGGTGAGCGGCAAGATCATGGCGCCGATCAGCATGATCGCGAAGCCCCAGACCATGGCGCGCCGCCGTCGAGACCAACGGGAGTTCGAAGTGGAACGATCCTGACGCATGCTGTTCTCCTCGTTACCTATCGCGTTGGCTGGTGACGACGCGTTGGCGTAGTTGGCTCTCGGTCTGCGCGGAGGGCGGGGTATCCCAACTCCGTTTTGCTTCGGCGTACGGACCGCCTTGCGTCATCGGCCGATTGCAACCGGCGACGACGGCTGCCACGAGCGCTATGGTCCACCACGGTGCGTGTCGAATACGCATCCCGCTCACCGATCCGTCTGTACCTGGTTGAACCGCCCGACCAGCCGCTCCTGCTGCTGCGGCGAACGTTGCTTCTCGATCAACGGGTCGATCGCGCCCTTGTATACGCCCGGTTTGTGGATCACCACGTCTTGCGAATCGGAGCAGCTGGAGACGAGCGCGACGAAGACGGTGACAGCACAGAGCAAGCTCGATTTCCGATGCATATCAATCTCCACCGCAAAGGACGCGGAGGGCGCAAAGCTTATATAGGCTTTCCTCTGCGTCCTCGGTGTCTCTGCGGTTAACTCATTCAGATCAGCTCTTATACGCCGTCTCCCAGCCCCAGGTTTGGGGACGCCCGCCCCGCTTTAGCACGCGCTTGCGGTAGATGTCCGCGACGACGTCGCCGTCGCCACCGATCAGCGCTTTGGTCGCGCACATCTCGGCGCAGAGCGGGAGTTTCCCTTCGGCGACGCGGTTGCGGCCATACTTCTTGAACTCGACCGGCGAGTTGTCCTCCTCCGGACCGCCGGCGCAGAAGGTGCACTTGTCCATCTTGCCGCGTACGCCGAAAGCGGACGCCTGCGGATACTGCGGCGCGCCGAACGGACACGCGTAGAAGCAGTAGCCGCATCCGATACAGAGATCCTTGTTGTGCAGCACGATGCCGTCCGGCGTGGTGTAGAAGCAATCGACCGGACACACCGCCGCACACGGCGCGTCGGTGCAGTGCATACACGCGACCGAGATCGACTTCTCGCCGGGCACACCGTCATCGAGCGTCACCACGCGCCGGCGGTTCACGCCCCAGGGCACTTCGTGCTCGTTCTTGCACGCGGTCACGCAGCTGTTGCATTCGATGCAGCGCTCGGCGTCACAAAGGAATTTCATTCTGGCCATGGTCTTCCTCTCTTCTCACCTTCTGGTCGCATCTATCCGGCACGGGCTTGCGACCTTCCCTGGTCGCCGTTCCAGCTCGTCATCCGTGACTCGCGTTCGCGGCTCCTATTGTCGCCGCTCACCCTCTGCTCAGGCCGGCCGCACGCGGCACAGCGTGGTCTTCGTTTCCTGCATCATCGTCACGGCGTCGTAGCCGTAAGTCGTCGCAGTGTTGACGGCCTCACCGAGCACGAACGGATCGGCACCCGGCGGATATTTCGATCGCAAGTCCTGTCCCTGAAACCAGCCGCCGAAGTGGAACGGGCTCCACACCGTGCCCGCCGCGACGCGTCGCGTCACCATCGCCATGACTTTGATGCGGCCGCCTTCGGGTCCTTCGACCCATACCATCTGGCCATCCTTGATTTTGTTGTTGTTCGCATCGACGGGATTGATCTCGACGAACATGTTCTGCTGCAGCTCCGCGAGCCATGGATTCGACCGCGTCTCGTCGCCGCCGCCCTCGAACTCCGTCAGACGTCCGCTCGAAAGCACGAGCGGGAATTCCTTCGAGTAATCCTTCGCCTGGATAGAGGCATAGCGCGTCGGCAGCCGATAAAACGCTTTCTTGTCGGGATATGTCGGGAACTTCGCGACGAGATCGTGCCGCGGGGTGTACAACGGCTCGCGGTGCACGGGCACCGGATCGGGCAACTCCCACGATTTGGCGCGCGCCTTACCGTTGCCGAACGGTGCGCAGCCGTGTTTGAGCGCGACGCGGATGATGCCGCCGGACAGATCGGTCTTCCAGCTGACCCCGTTCAACTTGTCCTGCATCTCCTTGCTGTTCGGATCGAGATTGTCGCGGCTGTGCGCTTCCTGCTCGGTATTGTCGCCCTTGCCTCCGCCGCTCTTCGCCTGGTTGACGCCCGCGACCTTATATACCGCCGCAAGCTCCTTCGGCGTGAGTTCCTTGTCCCAGCCGAGCTTCTTCAAGACGCCGTAGGTGAATTCCGGGTAACCGTCCTTGATCTCGGCGCCCGCGGTGAAAGTGCCTTCGGCGAGCATATTCACGCCATCCTTCTCGACGCCCCAGTTCGCGCGGAAATTGAGGCCGCCTTTCGTTACCGGTTTGCTGGTGTCGTAGAGAATCGGTGTGCCCGGATGCTTCTGTTCCGGAGTGCCCCAGCACGGCCACGGCAGTCCGTAGTACTCGCCGTTGCAAGGCCCGCCTTCGGCGAGGAGCGTCGTGGTGTTGAACGTCCCCCAGTTCTGCTGATGCAGCTTCAACCGCTCCGGGCTTTGGCCGCTATAACCGATGGTCCACGTCCCGCGGTTGAGCTCGCGCAGCGTGTCTTCCAGATTCGGCTGGTTGTTCTCGACCCGAATGTGCTTGAACATCTCCTTCTCGAAGCCGAGTTTCTTCGCGAGCAGATAAAGAATCGCCTCGTCGGTCTTGCACTCGAACATCGGCTCGATCACCTTCTCGCGCCACTGCAGCGAACGATTCGATGCCGTCACCGATCCGTACGTTTCGTACTGCGTCGTCGCCGGCAACAGCCAGACGTTGTTCTTCCGATCGTGCATCACCGCCGACACCGTCGGATACGGATCGATGATGACGAGCGCGTCCAGCTTTTCGAACGCTTTCTTCTGAGTGGGCCCGCGGGTCTGGCTGTTCGGCGCGTGCCCCTGAAAGATCACCATCTTGATCGGGCTTTTCTGTGTGACGTTCGCCGGGTCTTCCAGCACGGCATCGTGCCAGCGCGAAACGGTAATGCCGTTCATTTCCATCGGCTTGGCCTTGCCGCCCTTGCCGTCGTCGTACTCACCCTGGTCGAACCGATTCTTGAGCCAGTCGTAATCGACGTCCCACACCCGCGCCCAGTGCTTCCACGCGCCCTCGTTGATGCCGTAATACCCCGGGAGTGAATGGCCGTTCGGCCCGACGTCGGTCGCCCCCTGGACGTTGTCGTGGCCGCGGTAGATATTCGAGCCGCCGCCGCTCTTGCCGACATTGCCGAGCGCGAGCTGCAGCGCATTGTACGAGCGCACGTTCGCGGTGCCGTGATGATGCTGCGTGCCGCCCATGCACCACACGAGCGTGCCCGGGCGGTTCTTCGCCATGACTTCAGCGACCAGGCGAATCTGCTCCTTCGGCGTGCCGGTGACATCGGAGACCACGTCCGGCGTGTAGTTCTTCACCACCGCACGCACATCATCCATCCCGTAGACGCGGCTCTTGATGTACTCCTTGTCCTCCCAGCCGTTCTCGAAGATGTGCCACAGCACGCCCCACATGAATGCGGTATCGGTCCCGGAGCGGATCCGGACGTAGTGGTCGGCGTGCGCGGCTGTGCGCGTAAAGCGCGGGTCGACGACGATGATTTTGGCGCCGTTCTCCTTGCCGCGCAGCACGTGCTGCATCGCGACCGGGTGCGCTTCAGCGGCGTTGCTGCCGATGAAGAGCATGCTCTTGCAGTTGTGCTGGTCGTTGTAGGAATTCGTCATCGCGCCGTAGCCGTAGTTCGCGGCCGTACCGGCGACGGTCGTCGAGTGGCAGATGCGCGCCTGGTGGTCGCAGTTGTTCGAGCCCCAGAACGCGAAGAATTTTCTCTGCAGGTACGACTGCTCGTTGCTGTGCTTCGAGCCGCCGGTCATGAAGATCGAATCCGGCCCGTACTGCTTGCGCAGATCGAGCATCTTGTCGCCGACTTCGTTGATGGCCTGATCCCAGGAAATGCGCTGCCACTTGCCGTCGACCAGCTTCATGGGATATTTGAGCCGCCGCTCCCCGTGCCCGTGCTCGCGCACCGACGCGCCCTTGGCGCAATGCGCGCCGAGATTGAACGGATGATCGAACGCGGGTTCCTGCCCGATCCACACGCCGTCTTGCACCTCGGCGATGATGCCGCAGCCGACGGAGCAGTGCGTGCAGATGGTGCGGACCGTTTTGACTTCGGCCTTCGGGTTCACCTCGGCCGCTGTTTTGGCTTCGGTCTTTTTCATCATCGATAGCGGCAGCGCGGATCCGGCGGCGATACCGCCGATCGCAATACCCGAACGGTGCAGGAACGTGCGGCGATCGATCGCACCGCTCTGACTTGAACGTTCGGCCTCCGCCTTCGCCGGGCGGGCCTGCTTCTTGATCAGCTTCATCGCTCGATCTCCTGGCGATTCCCCCTCCCTTCCCTCTGATCGTTCACCGCTTCGAAGGGATAGGGTGGGGGCACGTTAGAATTCCGCTGTCTTGTAGTAATCCCGGACGTGCTCGGTCTCTCGGTAGCCCTGCGATTCCTGCTTGGGCTTCGGGATCGCGTCCTGCTTCGGCACGGGCGCTGCCGCGGCGTTCCCGCCCACGGCCGCGAGCACCGCCGCGCCGCTGCCGGCCAATGCACCCTTCAGAAACTCGCGGCGCTTTTCGCTCATCTGCTCATCGTTCATGTGCGCACCTCGTTCGTCCCATCCCTCTCCCGTTACGCGACGTGACAAGCGATCGAGGATGAGGGAGTCATACCAGCATCGACAAGTAAGTCCGTTCTACTTCCAGAAATTTTTCGCCGAACAGCCCGACCGCGCGATAAAAACTCGCGGAACGCGCCGTCATCAGATCGCCGAAGAAACGCGCCATCCACGTATCCACATGTTTCTCGAAGAACTCCCGCTGTACCGACAGATCGATGGCGGAACTACCCGCCATGAGGCTCATCGTCTCGCACAGCGCCGCCGCATGATCCTCCGGCTCGCTCACACCCTCTTGGCGTTCGATCCCAAACCGTCTCAAGTCTCTGCGCAGCTCGGCAAGCGGCTTTTCCAGGAGAAAGCCGGTGACATACCACGAACCGTACGGCACCAGTTCCCCGCGTCCGATTCCTATAAAGAGCTCCTGATACTCATCCGCCACCGCAGTGGTTTCTGCACGCGTCGCCACCTGCTTGAGCGCGCTCCACGCTGCCGCCATTCCCCGAGCTTCGGGTCCAGGCACCTCGACGCCGCGCAGCGCGGCGAGTAGCAATTCGTCGGGCGGTCGCGCCAACAGTGTCCCCAGCAGCGCATAGACTTCCGCGCGAACGGCATCTTCCTTGCTGACCGCGTCGTCGAGGATTTCAGTCACGGAACCCCCGAGAACTTCGCCATGCAGAGCCAGCAACATGCGGGCCACTTGTGCGGCCATGATTCGGGAAATCGGGGCCATCAAAGGGCCAAACCGACGCTAAAGGCGAAGCAGCGCTATGGACAAAATGTCTCACGGGCGGTCCGTCTTGGCCGTTCACTTGATCTCCCGCCTGTACTCGGATTTGAACATGTCCCGAACGCGGCAATCTCCGCACATCTGGATACGCTTCGCCGCGTCGGCCGATTGAAACATCCAATGCGCCTTCAGCTTCTCGGTCATGCGCTCGATCATCTTGTGAGTACCGAACGGTTTCCCGCAGGCAATGCAATGAAACGGCGCTTCTTCGTGCAGCACGCGGCTCGTCCGGCGCGCTTCGGGCTCGTACAGATACCGGGCCGCGAGCGTAATTGCGTCTTCGGGGCACGTTGTTTCGCACAAGCCGCACTGCACGCAATTACCCTCGATGAACTGGAGCTGCGGCAGATCGCCGCCGTCGGACAGTGCACCGACCGGGCAGGCGCCCACGCAGGACATGCACAGCGTGCAAGCGTCGCGATTTACCAGCACTTGACCGAATGGAGCACCTTGCGGAAGTTCGATCTCGCGCCGCGGAGCGGGCGCATGCGCGTAAAGGTGCTCGACAGCGAGCCGCAGGATCGTGCGTTTCTCATCGGCCGCGGCGAAGCTCGCCGGAGACGTCAACGGTACAGTCGCTATCGCCGACAGCGACGCAAGAACTTCGGCGTCGTCCATTCCAAGTCGGGCGATCGTTTCGCCGCGGTAGCCCATGCCCTCGAGGATTGCGCGCGCATAGTCGATTTGCGCGTCGATTTCGCGGAGCACGCGAGCCGGTGTGGCGAATGTCGGCAGCAGCAACACGCGCGCCGCTCCGTAGGCCAGCCCCGCGAGCCAGACGTCCATACCCACACTTCCAAACTCGGCGACTTCGAGCGGGATCACGTGCTCCGGCAGCTGTGCCGCGAGTCGCGCGATGCGCCCGCGCCCGGCTTCCGCATCGTAGTAGAGCACGGTCGGCACGGTGCCCTCCTCGCGTCGATACGCCTGCAAGGCGGCGGACAGTTTGCCGAGGTGATCGGAAACCGACGGATAGACGTACGTCATGGCGCCGGTCGGACACGCCGTCGCGCAGACTCCGGCGCCCTGGCACCGATACGGATCTACCGCGATTTCGTCGCGCATCGAGACGATCGCGCCGGCGGGACACGCGTCGAGACAGCGCGTGCAACCGGTCAACCCGTTGGCGCCGTGGGCGCAGATGTCGGGGTTGTAATTGAAGAAGCGCGGCTTCTCGAACTCGCCGGTCATTTCGGGAAGATCGGCGAGTGCCTGCTCCCGTCGCGCGACGTCGCCATTCGGCGCGTAATATCCCGGCGGGAGTAGTTCGTCCTGTACGAAAGGCGGATCGTTGAGATCGAGCACCAAATCGAAGTGGGTGCGTTGACTGCCGAGCTTCTGCAACAAGTTGATGCCGCCTTGCGGCGGAGGCGCGGCGACAACTACCGCGAACTGGCCGAGGTGTCCGCTCACCTGGATCACTTTTTCCCGCAGAACCGAAATCTCCGGCGTCGATTCCGCACGCGCCTCGTTTTCCGCGGCGCCGTTCGCTTCATTGATCACGACCGTACAGCGCAGACGTCCGTGCAGACGCTGCGCCGCGGCAAGCGCGGCCGCCTCGGGACCGATAATCACGAGCGCTCCGGTGGATCGATACGAAACGAGCGAAGTTGGTCGCGCCTCCACTCGTGCGGCGGCGGCGAGCGCCGCGCCGCGCGCCCGACCGTCGACGCTGTTTTGCGACAGTTCAATCGCGGATGCACCCGCCACGATCATGACGGTTCGTCCTCCGGGTTTGGCGATGGCGGCGACGATGATTGGACAACTACCGCGGCATTTGTCGTGGTGGTGGGTGCGTTGCTCGCAGCTTCCTCTGCAGCGCTCGCGCCAGCGGTTGACGCTTGCCGATCTTCGGGCAGGCCGGCGGCCGACGCTCTCAACTGTTGGGCCGCGCGCTCCATTTCTTCGCGCATCTCGTGCGTGACGATATTGCCGAGCGGCTCATAGCCGTGACAATCGTAGTATTCGCTGTCGAGCGGACAGCGTTGATTCACCGATGGCAGCGTAAAAAGCTTACGTAGCGCCCGGCGCCGCAGCGCGTCGCTCACGCCGGGCGACAGAAACATGCTGAAGTCCGATTTTTCGCCGAGCGATTCGATCGGAGGCATATCCGCATCGGTGAGCACCTTCTCCGGCGCGGCGGGCGCACTGTCGGTGAGTACCTTCTCCGGCGTCGCGGGCGCACTTGACTCAGCGGACGGCGATTCGTTCTGTCCGACTCGTGCTTCCTGCTTGCGACGCGACCAGCGACGCAGAAACGAATCCGCTGCGGTGTCTTTCGCCGTTGTCGCGGTTTCGTCGTGGGGGTTACTCATCGTCCCAAATCCCGGACCGTTTGGTCTCGCGCTCGCGCTTGCGTTTCATCTTCGGCTCTTCCGGAACGAAGTGCTCGAGCACGAAGGCTTCGATCGCGCGATACACATCGGGCGGCATTGGAACGGCGAACGTCGGATTGCCGGTTTCACTGTGCGCCATCGCGTCGATGTACTCGGCCGTGACGGAACGGGGGCACGGCTCGCCGCTTTCATCCTGATGACAGTAGACGTAGAGGCTCGGGTTCTGGCCGATAAGGTTGTAGTAATAAGCATCGGCCTCGGACGGGTGGAGCCGCAGCATCAAGCCGTTCCACAAATATTGCTCGCTGTCGGCGCCCGCACGCAGCAGCGTCCGCACAATCTTCCCGCTGTTCCTCGCTTCGCCGGCCACCGCTCCCAATACGCGCCAGCGCTCGTCGAGCCAGCGGTTGCCGTCGACCTTTTCGCGAACCGTTACGATCGAGAGCGGTATCTGGTGCACGCGAAAGAAGTAGATCCGTGTTTTGTGCGGCCTACTCAGGCAAAGACCATACCAGGCCGGGAATTTGCAAAAATCGGGTATTATGGGAACGAACGGCGAAGCGGCGGCGAGGCTTGGTACAAAAAAACGCACTCGGGTCGTATTGCTGAGTCATTTTGACTCAGGCCCTTGCTCTCGCTTTCGGACCGGCGCGGGAAAATAGTGACGACGGACGACGTGACGCAGCGCGGTATGGTTCTTGCTCCGGCTCGATCCCATCATGACTTCTAAACAATACGTTCCAGCAATGACGCGCGCCGGGCTCGCGCCGACTCACAGTGTCGAGGCGGTCGATGAATACGGCCACACCCGAGCCCTGAACATCGCCGGCGAACGTCCGCTCACGCTCTACATCGATAAGAAAGAAATCGTCACGCTTATGACGCTCGGCACGCAGCCCGAGGCGCTCGCGCTCGGCTATCTCCGAAATCAAGGTCTGATCGAGCGACTTGAGGACATCAAAGCAGTACAGGCGGATTGGGAAACTGAATCGGTCGTCGTGACAACGTATAACGGCGTCACCGGCCTTGACGAGCGCACCGCGCGCCGCACGGTCACCACCGGCTGCGGACAGGGAACCGTGTTCGGGAACCTCATGGAAAAACTCGAGCGCGTGCGGTTGCCGCGCACGGCGCTACGCCAATCGCTCATTTACGACCTGCTCACGAATCTGAATCGACACAATGAGATCTACCGCGACGCCGGTGCCGTCCACGGCTGCGCGCTCTGCCGGGGAACCGACGTATTGATGTTCGTCGAGGACGTCGGGCGCCACAACGCGGCGGATGCCATCGCGGGACGCATGTGGCTCGAAGGTCTCGACGGCAGCGACAAAATTTTCTACACCACGGGCCGACTGACATCCGAGATGGTGATCAAAGTCGCGCAGATGGGGATACCGGTGCTGCTGTCCCGTTCGGGCATCACCCAGATGGGGCTCGATCTCGCGCGCAAAGTCGGCGTAACGATGATCGCGCGGGCCAAGGGTACGCACTTCCTCGTGTACAACGGCGCGTCGGAAATTATTTTTGACGTGCAGCCCGCGCGCCGGAGCGGCGGCCGCGACGACCCGCGCGCCGAATCCGCATGAGCGCGCCTTACCGAACGGATCCCGCTTCCACTACCGCCGCACCCACTGGGGCGGACGCCTCTCGATTCGGCTCCAACGCGCGCTTCCTGAGCGTGAAGCAGATCGCTGAGTACCTCGACATCCACGAAAAGAAGGTTTACGCGCTCGCCGCCGAGGGGACGATCCCGGCGACGAAGGTGACGGGCAAATGGCTGTTCCCGCGCGAGCTGGTGGACCAATGGCTGCTCGAGTCGGCGCACGGCGGCGTACTGACCGATCGCCTGGTTATCGCCGGCAGCGACGACCCGCTGCTTCATCGCGCTGTCATGCAGATCGCAAACGAAATTCAAGGCCGTGCGCTCGTCACCTACGCGAGTACCGGCACGCAGCTCGGCCTCGGATTGCTCGCGCGCCGCCGCGCCGACGTATGTGGCATCCATTGGGGGCCGGCGAAAGAGAGCGACCATCGGCATCTCGCCGTAATTCGCCAATATCCGCGGCATCGCGAATGGATCATGCAGCGCGCGTTTTATCGCGAACAGGGATTGATCGTCGCGCCCGGACTCGACTCTGGCAGCGACATCCGCACACTTTTCGAACCGCGTCTGCGCTGGGCGATGCGCCAGGAAGGCGCGGGCTCGCAGCGCTTTCTCCGCGAGACGCTCGCAGAGCACGGCGTCGACGCCTCATCGCTGCGCGTGACCGCGTACGCTTATTCAGAACGGGAAGCCGCTTCCCTCGTCGCGATGGATCAAGCCGATGTGGCGCCGGGCGCCCGAGCGGCCGCCGCGGAGTTCGGGCTCGAGTTCGTCTCGATCGGATGGGAAGCTTACGATCTCGTGCTTTATCGCGGCATTTACTTTCGCACGCTCTTTCAGAAGCTCATCGAACAACTCAGAGGCGCCGACTGCCAGCGCTGGGCGCGGTTGCTCGGCGGCTACGATTTTGCGGACAGCGGAAAGTTAGTTTGGAGCGGATAACTGAAAACCAAAGCGATGAATTTTGATCGTGGAGCGAGCGGTGCGGAGAGATTTCCGCACCGCTCGCTCCATCGCGTCTACTTCGGTTAGTTAAGTCGCTTCATCTTGTCCCGCAGCTCTGCCGGAACGTCCTGTATCAGCATGATGGCGATGCTGCCGTCCGTAGCGGTATTGTTATGCGTCGTCTTCGTGGAAAGCGTGGACGTGACATTTTCCGGCGACAGACTATACATACCCCCGTTCATCGGGTCGATGATGAACCACCCGATCAGCCCGCCGAAAACGAAGTTGCCGGCGATGTACCATCCGTTGGCGCTCGCGACGACCGGAATGGTCTGCGGTTCATATCCCTCTTTCGAAATAACGACGGTATACGACTTTTTCCCCCAGTAGCTTCCGTTGCTCTTCGCAAGCGTTACTGAAGTTGGGGTAGAAAAGTCAGGATTTTGGGGTGCAGAGTCTACGAGACGGGGGAAGCCCGCTCAACTGAACGTTAGTACTTCGACCAATTCGCGCACCTCCTCTGACCGTCACGCCTGATAGCGATAGACGCCCCAACCAGTCTTTCGACCCAAGCGACCAGCGGTGACCAGCTCACGGAGCATTAACGCCGGCCGATACTTGGGATCGCCAAACTCCGTAAAGAGCACTTCCATGACGGCGAGCATTGTGTCGAGGCCGATCAGATCGGCAAGCGCGAGCGGCCCGATCGGATGATTGCAGCCGAGCTTCATGCCTTCGTCGATGTCCTCGGCGCTCGCGAGCCCTTCTCCGAGCGCCATGAACGCCTCATTGATCATCGGGCAGAGGATGCGATTCACCACGAATCCGGGGCTGTTCTTGACGGTGATCGGATACTTGCCGATCTGCTGCACGAAGGCTTTCGCGTGCGCGTGCGTCGCATCGCTCGTCTGCACGCCGCGGATCAGCTCCACGAGCGCCATGACCGGGACCGGATTGAAGAAATGCAATCCGATGAAACGATCGGCGCGCTTCGTTGCCGCCGCGAGCTGGGTAATGGAGATCGAAGAAGTGTTCGAGGCGATAATCCCGTTCGGCGCAAGCGTCTCGTCCAATTGTTTCAATAGCTTCAATTTCAGCTCGCGATTCTCCGTCGCGGCCTCGACGACGATATCCGCGTCGGCGAGATCTTTGTGCGCCAGCGAGCATTGAATACGCGACAGGGTCCCGTGCTTGTCGGCCTCGGATAATTTACCTTTCTTGACCAAGCGATCGAGGCTTTGTGTGATGGTCGCCAACCCGCGCTGCAACGCCGCCTCGTTGATGTCGAGCATAACAACCGGAATTCCGACGCCGGCGCAAACCTGCGCAATACCGTTGCCCATCGTACCCGCACCCACCACTCCGACTTTTTTCGTCGACATAGTCGCTCCTTTGTGTAGGTTCTGAACGCAACCCCTTTTCGGCCGCGCACTTTATCGCTGTCGAGCGGGTCCGACAACTCGGTCGTTCAATCCGCTCCACAGGCACGACAGCGCAACAGAAAGCTAGGGCCTCAGCGCACGCAGCTGAGGCGCCTTAGCGGATGTTGAAAACTTGGTTCGTAGGACCGCCGTAGCTGCTGGCCGGGGGGACGTCGACCTGGTTTCTCAGGTTCAGGATGTTGCCGACGTTGTCGTAGCTGTATTGCAGGTTGGCAAATCGATACAACCAGACGCATTCGCCGTTGGTGCGGGA
>JBJMVQ010000031.1:0-18845 GCA_045810625.1 Sulfurifustis sp. | reverse complement strand
CGGCTCGCGCGCGGCTTTGCCGAGGAGCGCAGGGGACCGATCGCGTGATGTCCGCGATCGGCGCAGCGACCGGGGCGGCCTTTCTTTTGCCGACTTTTCTTTGGCCGCGCAAAGAAAAGTCGGTTGCCGTGGGTCAACCACACAAGTTAAATCTCTTACATCAACTGGTGCGCCCCAAGGGCGCTCGGCTCATCACCCTCACCCTGGCCCTCACCCGAAAAGGGAGAGGGAACTAAACTATCCCGGATTCCGCTTCGCGCCATCCGGGCTACGCCGATTCAGGAACTCCGCCCCGGAAGCCGCAACGGACCCTTCTCTGAAGGCAATTCAAGGGTACGCAGCGCTTCCGAATGATATTCGCGCCAATAGAGCACGGAGACCGTGAGCGCTGTCGCCGCCATGAATATCCACGGGCTGATGAACCAGGCCAGCACGGCGAGAGCGAAGTAATACGCGCGCAGGCCCTGATTGAAGTCCTTCGAGGCGAGCGTGCTGAGCCATGCCGTGCGCCGCACCCATTCTTCGTCGACGCTGTCCTTCAGCGGCGCGGCGCCGACGAGGACGGCGCAGTAGTTGAACTGCCTGAGCGCCCAGGTGAACTTGAAGAACGCGTGCACGAAGATGACGAGCATGGTCAGCAGCTTCAGCTCCCACTGCGCGAGCGTGATCCTCCCCGCGAACGGAATACGCCGCAACGCCCCGACGGCCTCGTCGATCGAACCGATCACGGTGAACAGCCCGACCAAAATCAGCAGCGTGGTCGACGCGAAAAACGTCGTGCCCTGCCCCAGTTGCCCGAGCACTTGCGCATCGACGATCCGGTTCTCGCGCTGGAGCAGCTGCGTCATCCAGCGATAGCGATTGCGATGCATTGATGCGCGCAGCGAATGCTGACGCGGCACGCCGTGGTCGGTGTAGAAGGTGTAACCGACCCAGATCGCGATGAACCAGGCGAGACTGACGACGTCGGAGACGGGAAGGTCGAGCATCGCTAAAGCTCGACGCCGAACCGTTTCAATACGTCGACCATCACGAGATACGCGGCGATCATGACAAGAATGGCGGCGCCGAGACTCAGATAGAAGTTCTCGGTTTTGCGCAGCAGCCACGGCAGCGCAATGAACAACGAAAGCGACGGCAATACCAGCCAGAAGATGCTGTACGAAAGCGCTGCAATCTTCTCGGTGCTGCGCGTGTCGACGTACAGCCAGACGAACGCGAGAATAGAGACGAGCGGCAACGACGCCACGACGCCGCCGATGAAGCTGCTGCGTTTTGAAATTTCCGAGATCGCGACGATCAGAATCGCGGAGACGAGGACTTTGAGCGCGTAGTACGTCACCGTCGATTGCCGACTTACGCCTTCGCGATACGTTCTATCGAGCGCACTTGCTGATGATCCTTCGGCAGCTTCAAACCGCGCAACGCGCGCTCGGCGACGTAGCGATCGATCGAGTCGCCGGGCTTCAGCAACAGCTCGCCTTTGCCGGTGCGCAACAGCAGCGAATCGCCTTCTTTGAATACCGCGATGCCAACGACATACTCCTCGCGGCTCGCGACCTTCTTGCCCGGCACATTGAGGATCTTGTCGCCTTTGCCCTTCTCCATCTTCGGTAATTCGCCGGCGAGGAATATCAGCATGTGACCGGTGTTCGTGACGGCGGCGAGCCACTCTTCTTCAGGATCCTCGACGCGCTGCGGCGGAATCGCCTTGCCGCCGTTTGGCACTTTGAGCACGGCCTTGCCCGCTTTGCGATCGGTAATCAGCTCGGAAAGCGGCGCGATAAAGCCGTAGCCGGCGTCGGACGCGAGCACGTAAAGATCGGTCGGCTCACCCATCAGCACGCCCGACCACGTCGCACCCGGCGGCGGATTCAAGCTCGACGCAAGCGGCTCGCCGTGGCCGCGCGCCGACGGCAGCTTGTGCGCCGGCAGCGTGTAGCTGCGCCCGGTCGAATCGAGGAAGACGGCGACCTGGTTGGTCTTGCCGCGCGCGGCCTGCAGGAACGCGTCGCCCGATTTGTAATCGAGCGCGCGCGCGTCGACGTCATGGCCTTTGGCGGCGCGCACCCAGCCCTTTTCGGAAAGCACGACCGTGATCGGCTCGGTCGGCAACAATTGGGTCACATCGATCGCTTTCGCCGCTTCGCGCTCCTTGAACTGCGAACGGCGCGGATCGCCGAATTCCTCGGCATCCTCGATGATCTCGTCGCGCACGCGCTCGCGCAGGAGCTTCTTCGAGCCTAGCGTCTTCTGCAGATCTTTCAGCTCGCGCTTCAGCTCGTTCTCCTCGCCCTTGATCTTCATCTCTTCGAGCTTGGCGAGGTGGCGCAGCTTGGTTTCGAGGATCGCTTCGGCCTGGATCTCGGTCAGCTTGAAGCGCTTCATCAGCACCGGCTTCGGCTCTTCCTCGCGCCGGATGATCTTGATCACCTCGTCGAGATTGAGATAGGCAACGAGCAAACCGGCGAGGATGTGCAGCCGGCTCTCGACCTTGTCGAGCCGGTACTGCAACCGCCGGCGCACGGTCTCGATGCGGTATTCGAGCCACTCGCTCAGCATGTCGCGCAGGTTGTACACGCGCGGCCGGCCGTCGAGGCCGATCATGTTCATGTTGACGCGATAGCTGCGCTCGAGATCGGTCGTCGCGAACAGATGGTCCATCAGCTCGACCGGATCGACCCGGTTCGAGCGCGGCACGATGACGAGGCGCGTCGGATTCTCGTGGTCCGACTCGTCACGCAGGTCTTCCACCATCGGCAGCTTCTTCTGCTGCATCTGCTGCGCGATCTGCTCGAGGACCTTCGCGCCCGAAACTTGGTACGGCAGCGCGGTGACGATGATCGCATCGTCCTCGCGCTCCCATTTTGCGCGACAGCGGATCGAACCGTTGCCCGTCTGGTAGATCGCCTTGATTTCCGACATCGGGCTGACGATCTCGGCCTCGGTCGGGTAGTCCGGACCCTTCAGGTGCTTCAAGAGATCGCCGACCGTCGCTTTCGGATCTTCGAGCAACCGCACGCATGCGGCGGCGACTTCGCGCAGGTTGTGCGGCGGAATGTCGGTCGCCATACCGACAGCGATGCCGGTCGTGCCGTTCAACAACACATGTGGCAAGCGCGCCGGCAGCGTGCGCGGCTCGCGCAACGTGCCGTCGAAGTTCGGCACCCATTCGACTGTGCCCTGCTCGAGCTCGCTCAGTAGAAGTTGGGCGAAGCGTGTGAGCCGCGACTCGGTATAACGCATCGCGGCGAAGGACTTCGGATCGTCCTGCGAGCCCCAGTTGCCCTGGCCGTCGATGAGCGGATAGCGATAGCTGAACGGCTGCGCCATCAGCACCATCGCCTCGTAGCAGGCCATGTCGCCGTGCGGGTGATACTTGCCGAGTACGTCACCGACGGTGCGCGCGGATTTCTTGTGCTTCGACGCGGCTGAAAGCCCCAGCTCGGACATCGCATAAATGATGCGCCGCTGCACCGGCTTCAATCCGTCGCCAATGAAGGGCAGCGCCCGGTCCAGAATGACGTACATCGAATAATCGAGATACGCCTTCTCGGTGAACTGCGCGAGCGGCAGCCGTTCGATCTCGGCGACGCGCGGCGGCATCGCCACGACTTTGCCGCGCTTCTTGGAGGGTTGAGTCTCTTTTCGTGCCATCAGCGTTTACCTTCGGCAACTTTCTTGAGCGCCGAATTCATGAGTTCGAGGGCCTCTTTGGTTTGCCGTCCGATAATAGGAATGATGAACGGCGCGAATAGGCCGGAGAAGCGCCGGCGCTGTATCAAGCGCACTCCCTTAACCCCGTTTGGAACGATGATGAACGAATGCTGATCGTCGAACAGGCCTTCGAGAAAGCGCGATGCACGCCAGTGCAACTCGGATGCCGGAATTGCACGTATTACGCGGGACGAGAACTTCTTCAGGCGTTCGGGGGTCAGGCGCTGCCGGATCTTGAGGCGCTGCCCCTTCTCCGGACGCCCGAGCACTTCGCGCAAAACCGGGTTCCACTTCGGGTACGACGGAAAATCCGTGAGTACGCGCCAGACCATCTCGGCGGACGCGGCGATATCGATCGTCGTTTTGATCGTGGGCATGCGCAGAACCTCGCGTTACGCTGCTCGCAGCCGGGCAGCGAATGTCCGACCGGGGACAAAATGCGCCACGACGCAACGACGCATCGCCGGGCACGCGAGCGAGATCGACACTGTGAACCGATGCGACACTTCTTAAAGAACCTCCGCCTTGTCGCCCTTCTTTTCGAGCCACGCCTTGCGATCGGCGGCGCGTTTCTTTGCGAGGAGCATGTCGAGCAGTTTTTGCGTTCCTTTATAGTCACCGAGCTCGAGCCGCACCAACCGGCGCGTGTCCGGGTCCATCGTCGTCTCCCGCAACTGCAGCGGGTTCATTTCGCCGAGACCCTTGAACCGGGTGATCGTCGGTTTCGCCTGGCGCTTCTCCGCCTCCAAGCGGTCGAGGATGCCCTTCTTTTCGTCCTCGTCTAACGCGTAATAGACATCCTTGCCCACGTCAATGCGAAACAGGGGGGGCATGGCGACATAGACGCGTCCGGCCTCGACGAGCGGGCGAAAATGCTTCACGAACAGCGCGCAAAGGAGCGTCGCGATGTGGGCGCCGTCGGAATCGGCGTCCGCCAGGATGCAGAGCTTCCCGTACCGCAAGCCGTCGATCTTGCTGCTGCCCGGATCGATGCCGAGGGCGACCGCAATGTCGTGTACCTCCTGCGAGCCCAGTACCGCGCCGGATTCCACTTCCCAGGTGTTCAGTATCTTGCCGCGCAGCGGCAGTACCGCTTGGAATTCACGATCGCGCGCCTGCTTGGCCGATCCGCCGGCCGAATCGCCTTCGACCAGGAACAATTCCGTGCGCGAGAGATCCTGCATGACGCAGTCGGAGAGCTTTCCGGGCAGCGCCGGACCCCCGCCGATTTTCTTGCGCTCGATTTTCTTGTCCGCCTTGAGCCGCAGCTGTGCGGCTTCGATCGCGAGCTGCGCGATGCGCTCGCCGTCCGCGACGTGCTGCGCCAGCCAGATGCTGAACGTATCCTTGGTCACGCCGCCGACGAACATCGCCGCGTCGCGCGACGACAGTCGCTCCTTGGTCTGGCCGGAGAATTGAGGCTCGCGCATCTTGAGCGACAGCACGTACGACGCTTTGCCCCACACGTCCTCGGGCGCGAGCTTGACGCCGCGCGGCAGCAGATTGCGGAACTCGCAGAACTCGCGCAACGCCTCGGTCATGCCTGTCCGAAAGCCGTTCACGTGCGTGCCGTCCTGCACGGTCGGAATGAGATTCACGTAGCTCTCGCGCACCGGCTCGTCGTGGTCGGGCAGCCACACCATCGCCCAATCGACTTCTTCGTTGCCGCCCTTGAAGTGCCCGCAGAACGGCTCCTCGGGAATGCGCTCGGCCTTGCCGATCTCGCCGAGCAAATACTCCTTGAGCCCGTCCTCGTACTGCCACTCCTCGTTGTCGGCTTTCGCCGATTCGTTCTCGAAACTGACGCGCAGCCCCGGACAGAGCACCGCCTTCGCGCGGAGCAGGTGCTTCAACTGCGGGACGCTGAACTTGATGGTGTCGAAGAACTTCGGGTCGGGCCAGAAGCGCACCGTCGTGCCCGTGTCCTTTTTGCCGACGGTGCCGACCGCGCGCAGCTCGGACGTCTTCGCGCCGTCGGCGAAGCTCATACGGTACTCTTTGCCGTCGCGCCGCACGCGCACTTCCAGTTTCTTCGAAAGCGCGTTGACGACGGAAACACCGACGCCGTGCAAACCGCCCGAGTAGGTGTAGTTCTTGTTCGAGAACTTTCCGCCCGCGTGCAGGCGCGTGAGGATGACCTCGACGCCCGATACCTTCTCGCCCTTGTGCTTGTCGACCGGCATGCCGCGACCGTCGTCCGTCACCGACAGCGAACCGTCCGCATGCAGCGTGACTTCGATGTTCTTCGCAAATCCGGCGATGGCTTCGTCGACGCTGTTGTCGACGACTTCCTGGGCCAAGTGATTCGGGCGCTCGGTCTGCGTATACATGCCCGGGCGCCGGCGCACGGGCTCGAGACCGGTCAGGACTTCAATTGCGGAGGAGTCGTATACCGTGCTCATGCAAAGGCTCGAAAAGATTCCAAGGGACGAACAACGAAGATGGTCGAACGGCGGATCAGGAAACCGCGCCGTGGAGTATTTTCAGGACGGCCTGACATTGGCGGCGCAGTATACAGCACGCCACCGGGAGCTACGAGGGACAACGCCCGGCCTCAGCCGACCGGAAATCAGGGATCGGACAAATCCCGAACGAGCGCGTCGCGCACCGGGCGCGGGACCGGATCGACGGTGTGACGGTAGTTGGGGTGGTCGATGCCGGCGGTCAGGCCGGCACCGGTTTTGAGCGCGCCGATCATCGGCGGTGCCAGCTCGAACCGCAGAAAGTGAACGGATGAGGTCTTCGACTCGTTGGTGCGATCGAGGTCTTCGTCCGCGATAGCCCATACCTGTTCGTGCCCCGCGACCCGCACCCACACGCGCGACTCCACGTCCCGGAGCTGCGCAAGCGCCGCGCGGCGCTCGTCGACGTCGGGATACTCCAGCAGCAGGGTCGCCTTCCAGTTGCTGCCATCCGGGATCAGCGGGTTGTACGCAGCCAGCTCTTCCTCGATCCCCTCCGGCTCGAAGATGCGCTCGACGCGCAGCATCTCCTGCACCTGGTACTGCATGGTCAGCCGGTCCTCGAAGCTCAACGTCGCGTTCGGACCGATGGCGAGCTGCCGGTTCTTCTTGTGCGCGATCACCTGCTCCCGAAATTGCTGCCGCACGCGCGCGTACTCTTCGAGCTTGTAAAGGTCCTGGTAGGTGAGCTTTTGCATAACCGTGCGTTCAGATTCCATACGCCTGCCGCAGCAGCGACAGCGGATGCTCGGGCTTGCGCCCATCGCGCAGCCCGTTCTCGATCTGATGACCCGCCATCGGGCAGTCGCTCGCGTAGTGCGCCGCCTCCGCGGCCTGCACCCGGCTCACAACCGGCCGGCAAATCTTCATCGACGCTTCGTGCGATTCGCTTTTCACCGCGTAGGTGCCGTCGTGACCGGAGCATCGCTCGATGACGTCGACCTGTGTGTCCGGCACGAGCGCGAGCACATCGCGGGTCTTGAGGCCGATGTTCTGGACGCGCAAATGGCAGGGCACGTGATAGGCGATCTTCCCGAGCGGTTTTTGAAAATCCGTACGCAGTTTCCCTTCGCCGTGCCGCAACATCAGGTACTCGAACGGGTCGTAGATCCCCTCGCCCACTTTGCGCACGTCCGGGTCATCCGGAAACATGAGCGGCAGCTCCTGCTTGTACATCAACACGCACGAAGGCACCGGCGCAACGATATCCCAACCCTCGTCGATCAGTCTCGCGAGCACCGGGATGTTCGTTTGTTTCAACTCGGCGACGGTGTCGAGATCACCCAGCTCGAGCTTGGGCATCCCGCAACAACGGTCGCCCTCGACGAGACGTGTCGGAATGCCGTTGTGCTCGAACACGCGGATCAGGTCTTCGCCGATCTCGGGCGCGTTGTAGTTGCCGTAGCAGGTCGCATAGAGCGCGACCTTGCCCTTTGTCGCAGCAGTCGGTACCGGAGTCGTCGTCTCGGTCGACCGGCGATCGACGCGTTTCTTGAGCGTGCGCGAATGGAACCGGGGCAGCAGCGCGTCCGCGTGGATTCCGGCGACGCTCTGCACCATCTTGCGTAGCGGCTTGCTCTCGTTAGCGGCATTCACCGCCTGTGCGACCACCGGAATGCCGGCCAGTCGACCGACGAAGTCCGTGCTGGTTAACAGGCGATCCCGCACGCGTGCGCCCTGCTGCTTAAACCTCACCGCCTTCGCGCGGAGCATGAGATGCGGAAAATCGACGTTCCATGGATGCGGCGGCACGTACGGACACTTGGTCATGTAACACATGTCGCAGAGATAGCAGTGATCCACGACCTTCCAGTAATCCGACTTTGGCACGCCGTCGAGCTCCATCGATTCCGAAGCGTCGATGAGATCGAACAGCGTTGGAAAGGCGTTGCAGAGACTGAAACAACGACGACATCCATGGCAGATGTCGTACACGCGCTCGAGCTCGCGAAATAACGCGGCTTCCTCGTAAAAATCCGGGTTTAGCCAGCCGAGAGGATGGCGCGTCGGGGCCTCGAGGCTCCCCTCGCGCCGGGTAGCGTCGCGGGATTCAGACATGATGCATGGGGCGCCCCGGAGCGGCCGGGGCGCCCGATCTCCGCTTATTACTTGCCCAACGTGTCGAGCGCTTTCTGGAAGCGGTTCGCGTGCGAACGCTCAGCCTTCGCAAGCGTCTCGAACCAATCGGCTATTTCGGTAAAGCCTTCATCCCGCGCCGTCTTGGCCATGCCCGGGTACATATCGGTGTACTCGTGCGTTTCACCCGCGATCGCAGCTTTCAGATTATTGGCGGTGGCGCCGATCGGAAGACCGGTGGCCGGGTCCCCGCTAGCCTCGAGGTACTCCAAGTGACCGTGGGCGTGTCCGGTTTCCCCCTCCGCAGTCGAGCGGAAGACGGCGGAGACGTCGTTGAAACCCTCCACATCGGCCTTGGCCGCAAAGTAGAGATAACGCCGATTCGCCTGAGACTCCCCTGCAAATGCTGCTTTCAGGTTTGTTTCGGTTTTGCTTCCTTTTAACTGTTTCATCGTAACGCTCCTGGTTTGAATGTAGATAATTTGCGTTGTCGGATATGAGATTAGAATTATTCTAAACAAAAGCCCCGTGCCGTCAACGGTGTCATTCTATCCTGTGCACTCGTGTATTGGATGTGCCGTCTCGAATCGAGTCGTGCGCCCGACCGGCGGGAAGTGCGGGCATTTCGTCAGACGGACGTGGCGATCCCCGCGTAGCGCATATCCTCAAACAAGTGCGCACAGGTTTGGCGCAGGGCGCAGCCGTGCACTAGTATTTCTTTGGGTAAGGGCCATTCCCGGCGCTAACCGCAAGAACAATGGCGACTGTAAATCCCACCCCCAATTTGAGCGGTTTGGCCCTGCGGCTGGTACGCGACAACCTGCTCACGGCTGCCGATGCCGAGCGTTTGCAGGCCGAAGCGACGGCGAACAAGCTTCCGTTCGTCACCCATCTCGTTCAAAGCAAGAAACTCGAAGCCGGCGTCATCGCGCGCGTCGCGTCGGAAGAATTCGGCGTCCCGCTGTTCAATATCAACGCCTTCGACCTCGAAATCGCGCCCGTTAAGCTGATCGACGAAAAGATCCTACGCCGCCATCACGTGCTCCCGCTGCTCAAGCGCGGCACGCGCCTCTACGTCGCGATTGCCGACCCTACAAACGTGCAGGCGCTCGACGAGATCAAGTTCAACACCGGTCTCGGCGCGGAAGCGATTCTCGTCGAAGAGGACAAGCTGGCGATCGCGATCGAGAAATGCCTGGAGGCGGCCGACACCACGCTGACCGATATCGCCGGCGACGACAGCCTGGAAAACCTCGAAATCGAGGCGGGGCTGGAAGAAAAAGACGCCGCGGGGGCCGGTGGCGAAGAAGGCGTCAACGATACGCCGATCGTGAAATTCGTGAACAAGGTCCTGATGGACGCCATCAACCGCGGCGCCTCCGACATTCACATCGAGCCGTACGAAAAAACCTACCGCGTGCGGTATCGGCAAGACGGTATCTTGAATGAAGTAGCGAGCCCCCCGATTGCGCTCGCCGGACGCATTTCCGCACGCATCAAAATCCTTTCGAGGCTCGACATTGCCGAGCGGCGCGTGCCTCAGGACGGACGCATCAAGATGCGCATTTCGAAGAACCGCGCGATCGATTTCCGCGTCAGCACACTCCCGACCCTCTGGGGCGAAAAAGTCGTGCTGCGTATCCTCGATCCGACCTCGGCGACCCTCGGCGTCGACAAGCTCGGCTTCGAAGAAGAACAAAAAGCGGCGTTCCTCGAAGCGATCCACCGGCCGTACGGCATGGTGCTCGTCACCGGCCCGACGGGTAGCGGTAAGACGGTCACGCTCTACACGGCGCTGAACATTTTGAATCAACCGGGGACGAACATCTCGACCGCGGAAGACCCGGTTGAAATCAACGTGAGCGGCATCAACCAGGTCAACATCAACGAAAAAGCCGGATTAACCTTCTCCGGCGCACTGCGCGCTTTCCTGCGTCAGGACCCCGACATCATCATGGTCGGTGAAATTCGCGACCTCGAAACGGCGGAGATTGCGATCAAGGCGGCGCAAACAGGCCACATGGTGCTGTCGACCCTGCACACCAACGATGCGCCGGCGACGTTGACCCGTCTCGTCAATATGGGGGTGCCGCCTTTCAACATCGCGTCGGCCGTGAACCTCATCGTGGCGCAGCGTCTCGCGCGGCGGCTCTGCACCAGCTGCAAGGTCCCGATCGAGGTCCCGGAGCCGGCGCTGATCAAAGCTGGATTCGCGAAGAGCGAAATCGGCAAGTTCACACTGTACGGCCCGGGCGGTTGCGATCTCTGCAACAAGGGCTATAAAGGTCGGGTGGGTATCTATCAAGTCATGCCCGTCTCGCAAGCGATCGGCGACATCATCATGCGCGGCGGCAATCAGCGCGACATCGAGGCGCAAGCGCAAAAGGACGGCATCTCCGATCTCCGTTCGTCGGGTTTGAGGAAGATCCGCGAAGGACTCACCAGCCTCGAAGAAATCGAACGCGTGACGAACCAATAAGCCATGGCGGTCGCCGCGAAAACCAAACCCAAGTTCGACTTCTATGTCTGGGAAGGAGTCGACAAACAGGGACGGCGGGTAAAAGGCGAGATGGAAGGCGCGAGCGTCGCGTTCATCAACGCCACCCTGCGTCGTCAGGGTATCAACCCGGTCAAGGTTCAAAAGCGTTCGAGCGGGCTGTTCCGCGCACGCAAGAAGAAGATCACGCCGAAAGACATCGCCGTCTTCACCCGTCAGCTCGCCACCATGATCACGGCGGGCATACCGGTGGCGCAGGCGTTCGACATCGTCGGCAAGGGCCACGAGAATCCGTCGATGCAGACGCTCATCATCGGTATCAAGAACGATATCGAATCGGGCACCAACATGACGGTGGCGCTGTCGAAACACCCGCTCTACTTCGATTCGCTCTATTGCAATCTCGTGCAAGCGGGAGAACAGGCGGGTATTCTCGACACGATTCTGGACAAGGTCGCCACGTACAAGGAAAAAATCGAAGCGATCAAGGGGAAAATCAAATCGGCGCTGTTTTATCCGACCGCGGTTATCGTCGTCGCCTTCATCATCACCGCGGTGCTGCTGGTATTCGTCATTCCTCAATTCGAAAGTCTGTTCCAGGGATTCGGCGCCGATCTGCCCGCGCTGACCAAAATGGTGATCAGCCTGTCGCGGACGTTCACCAAGTACTGGTATGCGATCATCTTCGGCATCGTCGGGACGGTGATGTTCATCGGTTATAGCTACAAACGCTCGACGAAAATGCAGCACACGTTCGATCGGCTGCTGCTACGCGCGCCGGTCGTGGGCGATATCGTGCGCAAAGCGACCATAGCCCGATTTTGCCGTACGCTCGGCACGATGTTCGCTGCCGGCGTACCGCTCGTCGAAGCGCTCGATGCCGTCGGCGGCGCGGCCGGAAATCGCGTCTATTACGAAGGGACGATGGCGATCAAATCGGACGTGAGTACCGGCATGCAGCTGCAGGCGGCGATGAATTCGACCGGGCTGTTTCCGAACATGGTCATCCAGATGGTCGCCATCGGCGAAGAATCGGGCGAGCTCGACGCCATGCTCAACAAAGTGTCGGACTTCTACGAACGCGAGGTGGACGACGCCGTCGAGGCGCTGAGCAGTCTGCTCGAGCCGCTCATCATGGCGTTCCTCGGCATCATCGTCGGCGGTCTGGTGATCGCCATGTACCTGCCGATCTTCAAGCTGGCGTCGACCGTCTGATCGCTTTCAACGCAGCACGTGACGTCAGGCGGTCTCACTGATTCCGATGTTACCGCTCGCGCCTTTTTTTACCGCTTTCCCGGTTGCTTACCTCGTGACGGTGCTGCTGCTTGGTCTCATCATCGGCAGCTTCTTGAATGTCGTCATTCATCGTCTCCCGGTCATGCTCGAGCGCGACTGGCGCGATCAGTGCCAGGAGCTCGCGGGCAAACCGGTAAAGCGACGCGAAGCGTACAACCTCGTCGTGCCCCGCTCGCAGTGCCCGTCCTGCGGACACCGCATCTCGGCCGTCGAGAATATCCCGTTGCTGAGCTACGCCTGGCTTCGCGGGAAATGCAAAGGCTGCGGTAAACGTATCTCGTTGCGGTATCCGATCGTCGAGCTCGTCACCGGTTTGCTTTCGCTCGCAATCGCCGCGCACTTCGGCGTGACTGCCGCCGCAATGGGCGGGCTGTTGCTCACCTGGGTATTGATCGCGCTGACGTTCATCGACTACGACCATCAACTGCTGCCCGACAATCTCACGCTGCCGTTGCTCTGGCTCGGTCTCGTTTTCAATCTGAGCGACGTGTACGTCCCGATTGCCTCGGCAGTTGTCGGCGCAATGGCGGGATATATTTCGCTGTGGCTCGTGTACCAGCTCTTCAAAGCCGTAACCGGACGCGAAGGAATGGGCTACGGTGACTTCAAGCTGTTCGCGGCGTTGGGCGCTTGGCTCGGCTGGCAGCAATTGCCGCTGATTATTCTGCTCTCCTCGTTCGTCGGCGCCGCGGTTGGCATCGCCGCGATCCTGCTGCTGAAACGAGACCGCGGCGTTCCAATTCCCTTCGGACCGTTCCTTTGTGTCGCGGGGTGGGTCGCGCTCCTTTGGGGTGACACCATCACTCGCGCCTATCTTCAGTTCGCCCGCTTTTACGGCTGAAATCGCGGCTCCGCGCCCGATGGTCGGGCGCGAGAAACTGTTAAGCTATGCGCATGTTGCGTGTGGGCCTGACCGGAGGCATCGGCAGCGGTAAATCGGCGGTCGCGGAATTGTTCGCTCGTCGTGGCGTACCCGTGGTCGACACGGACGAAATCTCCCGGGAGGTCGTAAAGCCCGGAACCCCCGGACTCGCCGAAATCGTGCAAACATTCGGCGAATCCGTGCTCGATGCACACGGCGCTCTCGACCGGCGTGCGCTGCGCGAGCGCGTATTCGACGATGTCTCCGCCCGCCGAAGGCTCGAAGCGATCCTCCATTGGAGAATCGGTGCGGCTGTTGTCGAGCGCGTGGCGGCGCTCAAGGCCCCCTACTGTTTGATCGTCGTGCCGTTGCTCGTCGAAACCGGCTTCAACGCGTTGATCGACCGGCTGCTCGTCGTCGATGTCGATGAGGAACGACAGATCGAACGCACGAGCGCGCGCGACCGCGTTGCGCCTGAGGCGGTGCGGAAAATTCTCGCGGCGCAGGCACGGCGCGAGGAACGCCTCAAACGTGCAGACGATGTCATCCTCAACAACGGCACGTTGGAAGAGCTGGACCGCGCGGTGGAGCAGCTGCACGCGCGCTACCTTGCCCTCGCGCGCACGGCCGAATTTCCCTCCGGATAGCGAAGAACAAAACGGCGCTAGCGCGACGGGGTGAGCGCGCGCACGACCGCTTCCGGATTCTCCGCATCCCACACGCCGCTGATCATCGCGAGCCCGAAAGCGCCGGTTGCCGTCGCGCGCGGCAGGTCGGGTGGACGCATCCCGCCGAGCGCGTACACCGGCAGCGTAACCGTCTGACACAATTCGGCGAATCGCTCCCAACCGAGTATGGGAGCGCCCGGGTGGCTGGCCGTCGGCTGCACCGACCCGAGTACGGCAAAATCGGCGCCGAGCGCCGCCGCTCTTTCAAGCTCCGGGGCGTTGTGGCACGAGGCGCCGAGCCAATATTCGGCCGGCACCGGTCGCTTGCTGAGGGCCATCAAGCGCGCGCTGCTCAGGTGCACGCCATCGGCGTCGCATTCGCGCAGCAGCTCCGGCGCTGCATTCACGAGCAACCGGGCGCCGAAGCGGCGGCAAAGTGCGGCGACGCGGCGCGCGTACGCGCAAAACTCCACGGGAGGCATGTGGGGTTCGCGCAGTTGAACGAGCCGCGCTCCCGCACCGAGCACGCGTTCAAGGCGAACGAGGAATTCCTCCCGGCCGAGGCGGCGCGCGTCGCTGATGATGTAAAGCGGCGGGAGTTGCAGACGGCGCAGCACCGGCCGGTCGGCATCCGGGAACTCCCGTGGATCCAGACGTTCGAGCGCCTCCCAACGCATCTCCTGCCCCTCGCGCCCGTGCGCAGCGCCGTCGTATCGCAGCACACGCCAGACGTCGAGGAGCACGTCGAGATCTCGATACCCATGATGCAGCTGCATAAAGGGCTCGGCTTGCCGGACCTCGATGCCCAGCTCCTCGTGCAATTCACGCCGCAGCCCGGCAAGACGTGCTTCACCGGGCTCGAGCTTGCCGCCGGGAAATTCCCATTTGCCGCCTTGATGCGCGTCCGCGTGACGACGTGTAATACAAACGCGCCCGTTCTCGATGAGCAGACCGGCGACAACGTGGATGTTACGCCGAGGTTGTGTTTCTCCAGGCATGCTGGAGCGTATGGGCTTAGCTGCGGTACTCGGCGTTGATACGGACGTAGTCGTGCGACAAATCGCACGTCCATACGCGCTCGCTCAATCGACCGGCGCCGAGCGAAACGCGCACGTGAATTTCGGCCGGTCGCATTGCCGCCTGGCCGGCGGCTTCGCTGTAGTCGGGCGCGCAGCCGCCGCTTCGGACGATGCACACGTCGTTGATCCATATCGCGACGCGGCTCACATCGAGCCGCGCGATCCGCGCGCGGCCGATCGCGGCGAGGATGCGCCCCCAGTTCGGGTCGGAGGCGAAGAACGCGGTCTTGACGAGCGGAGAATGCGCGATGGTGTAGGCGACCTCCAGACAGTCGGCCGCCGACTCGCCGTCACACACTTCGATCGTGATGAACTTCGTCGCCCCTTCGGCGTCGCGGACGATTGCTTGCGCGAGTTCGATGCAAACCTCGCACACCGCGGCGCAGAGCTTTTCGTACGCCTCGCCGCTCGGGCGCTCGATGCGCGGATTACCGGCTGCACCGGTGGCGAGTAACACGCACGCATCGTTTGTCGACGTATCGCCGTCGACGGTGATGCGGTTGAACGAAGCATCCGCCGCGGCGCGAACACAAGTTTCCAATGCTTCGCGGCTGACGGCTGCATCGGTGGCGACAAAAGCGAGCATCGTCGCCATGTTCGGCTGAATCATCCCGGCGCCTTTGGCGATGCCCGTGATCGTAACGCTGCACCCGCCGATCTCGATGCGGCGCGAGGCTCCCTTCGGCACGGTGTCCGTGGTCATGATGCCGTGCGCGGCATCGCCCCATCCGTTTTCAGAGCGCGAGCCGACGGCGTCGGGCAGCGCGGCGAGCAGGCGATCGAGCGGGAACCGCTCGCCGATCACGCCGGTGGAGAACGGCAGCACTTCTTCGGGGCCGCAACCGAGCGCGTGCGCCACTCCCCTGCATGTCGCGCGCGCGTCGTCGAGACCCGCTTCGCCCGTCCCGGCGTTGGCAAATCCGGTATTGATCACGAGCGCGCGCGGCGTGCACCGGCCGAGGTGCGCGCGCGCCACTTGTACGGGCGCGGCGCAGAAGCGGTTATTGGTGAATACGGCCGCGGCTTCGGTCCCGGCCGCACATTCGATAACAACGAGATCGCGCCGATCCGCTTTGCGCAAACCGGCCGCGACGGTCCCCAAACGAATGCCGGGAACCGGATGGAGCGGCGGTAGACCGCTCAGGCCGACGGCCATAGCGGCAAGAAAGCGGCGCGGCTCATTCGAGCCGGCCGTGGCAGTGTTTGTATTTCTTGCCCGACCCGCACGGACAGGGCTGGTTGCGGCCGACCTTCGGCTGCTTGCGCACCACGGGACGCGGTGCAACCGCCACTTCGGCTTCCTCCGCCACCTCGCCGTTCTCGGAAGGCGCGGGCGAAGATGCCGACGGATGCAGGAAATGCAACTCTTGCGGCGCGCGCGGCGGTGGCGTGAAGCTTTGCGGCGCTTCCGCTTCGACCTGAAGCCGCGCGAGCAACGTGACGACTTCTTGTTTGATGCGCGCGAGCATGTCGGAAAAGAGCTCGAACGCCTCGCGTTTGTACTCCTGTTTCGGATTCTTCTGGGCGTAGCCCCGCAGGTGAATGCCCTGACGCAGATAGTCCATCGCGGCGAGATGGTCCTTCCACTGCTGGTCGAGCACCTGCAGCATCACCGCCTTTTCCAAGCGGCGCATGACCTCCGGGCCGACAGCAATCGCCTTCTCCTCGTGCCGGCGTTCGAGCTCCGTCACGACGCGCTCGCGTATCTTCGATTCGTCGACGCTCGCTTCGTTCTCGACCCATTCCTTCATTGCGAGCTTGAAGCCGAACTCGCGCTCGAGCGCATCCTCAAGGCCGGGCACGTCCCATTGTTCCTCGAGACTCTCGGGCGGAACGTAGTTGCCGACGAGCGCTTCGACGACGTCGCGGCGTACGGCGCGAATGCTTTCCGAAATGTCCTCGACATCGAGCAGTCGGTTGCGCTGCTCGTAGATCACTTTGCGTTGCTCGTTGGCGACGTCGTCGTACTCGAGCAGCTGCTTACGGATATCGAAGTTCCGGCCTTCGACCTTGCGTTGCGCGTTCTCGATCGCCCGCGTCACCCACGGGTGCTCGATCGCCTCGCCTTCCTGCATGCCGAGCCGCTGCATGAGCCCCGCGACGCGGTCGGAACCGAAGATGCGGAGCAGATTGTCTTCGAGCGAAAGATAGAAACGGCTGGCACCCGGATCGCCTTGCCGGCCGGACCGGCCGCGTAGCTGGTTGTCGATGCGCCGCGATTCGTGGCGTTCGGTGCCAATGACCTTCAGCCCGCCGGCCGCGACGACCTGCTGATGCCGCTTTTCCCAATCCTGCTCAACCTGCTGCCGCTTGACCGGATCGTCGCCCGCCGCCGCCAGCTCCATGGCGAGATTGCCGCCGAGCACGATGTCGGTACCGCGACCCGCCATGTTAGTTGCGATCGTCACCCCGCCCGGCCGACCAGCTTGGGCCACAATCAGCGCTTCGCGCTCGTGCTGCTTGGCGTTGAGAACCTGGTGCGGAATTTTTTCGTTTTCGAGCAGCCGCGACAGATGCTCCGACGCTTCGATCGAGATGGTGCCGACGAGCACCGGTTGGCCACGCTGATGGCAATCCTTGATATCCGCGATGATCGCGCCGTGCTTCTCGCGCCCGGTGCGGTACACCTGATCGCCCATGTCGTCGCGAATCATCGGCTTGTGCGTCGGGATCACCACCACCTCAAGTCCGTAGATCTGGTGGAACTCGAACGCTTCGGTGTCCGCCGTGCCGGTCATTCCCGAGAGCTTCTGATAGAGCCGGAAATAATTTTGGAACGTGATGGTCGCGAGCGTGTGGGTCTCGTTCTCGATCGGCACGCCTTCCTTCGCTTCGATCGCCTGGTGCAGCCCCTCCGACCAGCGCCGGCCGATCATCATGCGGCCCGTGAACTCGTCGATGATGATCACCTGGTTGTCACGCACGATGTAATCGACCTCGCGCTTGTACAGCGCGTGCGCGCGCAACGCCGCGTTCAAGTGATGCATCAGCGCGAGGCTGGAAATGTCATACAGATTGCCGCCGGCTTCGAGCAGGCCAAACTGAGTCAGCAACCGCTCGACCCGCTCGTGGCCTGCCTCGGTCAGAAACGCTTGGCGCGTTTTCTCGTCGACGGTGTAGTCGCCCGGCCCGTCTTCGGTCTCCTGCTTTGCGAGCTTTGGAATGATGCTGTTGATCTTGATGTAGAGATCGGTGCTCTCTTCCGCCGGCCCGGAAATGATCAGCGGCGTACGCGCCTCGTCGATCAGGATCGAGTCGACTTCGTCGACGATGGCGAAGTTGAGGCCGCGCTGCACGCGGTCTTCGGGCCGAAACGCCATGTTGTCGCGCAGATAGTCGAAACCGAACTCGTTATTGGTGCCGTACGTGATGTCGGCGGCATACGCCGCGCGCTTGGTCTCACGGTCCTGGTTCGGAACGACGACGCCGACCGTGAGCCCGAGAAATTTGTAGATCTGCCCCATCCACTCGGCATCGCGCCGAGCGAGGTAGTCGTTGACGGTAACGACATGAACGCCGCGGCCGGACAGCGCGTTGAGATACGCGGCTAATGTCGCGACCAGCGTCTTGCCTTCGCCGGTACGCATTTCCGCGATCTTGCCCTGATGCAGCACCATGCCGCCGATCAACTGGACGTCGAAATGCCGCATGCCGAGCGCGCGCTTCGCCGCTTCCCGCACGACCGCAAACGCCTCGGGCAGCAATTGATCCAGATCCTCGCCCTGCGAGAACCGCGTTTTGAATTCGGCAGTCTTCGCACGCAGCGCCTCGTCCGACAGCGCGGCCACCGTCGGCTCGAGCACGTTCACACGGTCCACTTGCCGTTGCATGGTCTTTAGCAGGCGGCTATTGCGGCTGCCGAATACTTTGGTGAGGACTTTGGTAATCATCGCGAGCTGCGCACGGCGCAGGGCAAGAAATGGAAACCGGGATTATGTAGGAAAAGGGAGGGGACTTGAAGGCTAACGAACGGTGCCCGCGTTTCAATTCGCTGCACGCAAATATTTCGCCGGGTTCACTTGATGACCGTCTTTGAGGACTTCCACATGCAGATGCGGGCCGGTGGAGCGGCCGGTCGAGCCGACGAGCGCAATCGTATCGCCCCGATGCACCTTATCGCCGACCTTCACGTGAATCGCGAGCGTATGGGCGTAGCGGGTGACAAGACCGCTACTGTGGGTGAGCTCA
>JBJMVQ010000030.1:0-164627 GCA_045810625.1 Sulfurifustis sp. | reverse complement strand
CCCCCCCCGCGGCGAGCCTAGATGCCGCTTTTTCAACTCGTGCGCAGCGCGACGCGCAGGTTCCCCGGGGCGGGCAGGACGGTGACCGCGACCGCCGTGCCGGCCTCGAGCCCGCCGATCGTCGTTGGGCTGGTGCGCGGGACGCCGGACAGATCGCGTGAAGCAAGGCCGGCGAATGCACCGAGCGGTACGATCAATAGCAACACGAGAGGCAACAGGCGGCGGACAGCGTGCGTTCGAGAGCGAACAGTGTCGAGCATCGGTATCTCCCAGTTCGTTATGGTGGCGCGATGGAACGCGCGAGCGCTTAGAAAACGATCGGCCCGATACGTACAAGGCTCCCGACGGTTTCTAGCCTCGTCATGAGTATGGATTCTGTCCGTGTGTTTGCTATCGCTTCTCGATTAGCACGCTAAGGACGCGGACAAGCGGCGAAGAGATGTCGGCGAATGGCAACACGACAAGTCGCGATACGGGATTCCCACGAAGGATCAGCCGGTGATGCGGTAGGGCCGCCGTGTTATCGTCCTTCGCGCTTCTTTCCGGGACGTGCTCCTGATCCTGAGAAGTTGTCGTCCCCGGCCTCAAAATCGGGAGCAATAACGAAACGCTGCCCATGACGCCCGAAGAAACCAAGCATTACATCGAGGAGCGGTTGAACGCGCTCGGCTGGGCCGTGCACATCGGCACGACCGGCTACGAGAAGATATTTCGGTTCACGGAAGGAAACGAGGACGGAGCGCGACGGCTGTATCACAAGCTGCTGGCGCTCGGCGGCTTGCAGGACACGCGGGAAATCAACGACGACCTGCTCGATATGGCGATGATCGATCTCGCGGTCGTCGAGGCGCCGATCGGTCGAGCTGTGTCCGAGGGCGATCGCCGCTCGGAGCCGGTCCCGGATCTTGCTTCGATCGAGCAGCTGGCCGCGGTGCTCGAGGCGAAGATGGCGGACGCCGTGGTGGAGGAGGTGCGGCCGCCAAAAGAGCGTACGCGCGCTCGCGACAACGCGGCGCCCGAACGGCCGAAGCCGGCGGTTTCACGCCCGAAGGCGCTCGTCGTCGAGCCGGCGCCCGGCGCGCGCGCGAGGATCGGCGAAGCGCTCGCCATAGATTTTACGGTGATCGAGGCGGCCGACGGCGAAGAAGCGTGGAAGCTGCTCCTCGAACGTTCGGATGTCGAGATCATGATCACAGGGCTCGCGCTGCCGACGATCGACGGCTCCGAGCTGATTCGGCGCGTACGCGGTACGCCGCGCGCGCACCTCGCCGCGCTTCCGGTCATTGCCGTGGGTACCGAAGATGCCGGCGCGAAACTGCGCGCATTGGCGGCGGGGGCCAACGATTTCGTGGTGAGCGATGCGCCGCTCACCGAACTGCGAACTCGCGCGTTGTCGCGCCATCGGCTCGGTCGGTCACTGGCGCAAGCGAACCGGATGCGTGCCGAAGCGCGTGCAACCGGCGAAGCGCGGATCCCGCGTGCGCAAGTCAGCACGAGACGATCGGTCGTGACGGACACCGCGGCGGGAGAATCGGTGCTCGAAACGTTCAGCGCGGAACCGCGTTTCCCACGGAAAGACGCTCGAGGATCGGTACGTAACGCTTCCGGTGCGACGCGCGAATCGGTAATAAGACAGCTATATCGAATCAGCTCGACGACGACGATCACGTTGAGCGCAACGGCGCTCCTTGCCATCGCGATCATCACCATCCTCTATATCGGTCGTAGTACCACCGAAGGGACTCGAATGCCGACGGCCGAGCCGTTGACCGAGGCAGCGGCGCCGACCGTCCCTAAAGAGCAGTCGCCGATCAATACGCCTCCGCCCGCCGTGAGCAGCGATAGCTCGCCGCGCGAAGAAACGGACGGAACGACTAGCGCCGTGGAGTCGGAAACGCCGGTCACGCGCGAGCCGAGCCCTCCGCCCGCAACCGCAAAAGCGCCGGAGCGTCCCAGTCCCGCGCCGCGTCCGAGCCATCGGAACGACAACGCGCAACCGGATCCGGGTAACCGTCCGGCGGCGAAGACATCGGAAGAGAGGCCGGCAGCGCCGGAACCGGAACCGGAATCGAAACCGGATGCGCGTACGGACGTGGCGGCGAGCGCGCCGGCGCGCATAACGCCGCCAGCGCCGACCAAACCGGAACCGAGCCCGCCGACGAGCGCAGCGGCGCCGTCGAAGCCGGAAGCGAATGCGCCCGTGAGTCCTGCCGCGCCGTCCAAGCCGGAGGCGAGCACGCCTGCGAATCCTACCGCACCGCCGACGCCGTCACCGTCACCGAACGCCGATACCACCGCGCGCGCCGTTGCACCGGAGCCCGACGTTGACGCCACGGAGTCGGGCAACGCGCGTGCGCCGACGGCGGTGCGACCCGGCACGGTCGTGCCGGCGCCGGCAACGCCCACACCGCCGCCGGCGGTGACAAAGATTTCGCGCGACGAGCTCTCGGCGTTCCTGCGCCGCTTTGCAGCAGTTTACGAAACCGGCGACGCGGAGCAATTCGTCGGCTTATTCGCTGACAATGCGCGCACGAATGATCGAATCGGGCGCAAGGGAATACGCGATGACTACGAGACGCTGTTTCGGAGCACCGACATGCGGCGCATGAATCTCGGCCAGATGAGTTGGGAAATCGACGGCAACCAGGCGTACGGGTGGGGTGATTTCGACGTGACGGTGCGTCGTGCGACCGATCGGGAAACGTATGCCTATTCGGGTTCGATGACTTTTGTCCTCGAAAAAATGGACGGCAGGATCCGCATCGTGCGGCTCTATCACGATCAACGACGCATCGGCGCACGCGGTTGAGCGGCGCACGAACCGGGCGGCGCAGAGGAGGGAACGTGAACATACGATGCCGAGGTTGGATGCGACGCGCTTCATTGGCGATAGCGCTGGTGTTTCCGTTGTTACAGTCGGCCGAGTTGTACGCGCGCGCGATCGGCGAGCCGGAACAGACTCAACCGGTACCGCCGCCACCCCCGCAGAAACAGCCAGCGCCGCCGCCGCCGGCGCCGCCCGAGGAGCAGCCGCCGCCGGAGCAGCCAACCGAGGCGGAGGCCCCGAAGGGAATGGAGCTGTCGACCAAAATCTTGATCGGCGGCGCGGTCGCGCTGGGTCTCGCCGCGCTGGGCGGAGGCGGAGGCGGGGGAGGAGGAGGCAGCTCCGCGCCGTCGAGCACGAGCTCGGGACGCTGATATAGCGGTTCGCCCTCGGGCGTCCGCGACCCAACAATTATAAATCGCATGGCACCGGCTGCTTGGGTGCAGACGACACTATAACGTCCAGACCGCGACGGTTTGGTCTCATCGCTGGTTGTGCGCGCGCGATCCTATTGACCAGTGGGCTCGCGTACCTGTCTGCGTCCGTCGCCGAGCCGAGTCTGACGGGACAGACCGGGCTCATCCACATGCCGGACGGAAGAATCGGCGAAGACGGATTGTTTCGTTTCGGTGTCTTGGATGACGATCCTTATTCGAGCGTCTGGAGCAGTCTGAGCTTCTTCTCGCGGCTCGAAGTTTCCGGCCGCTACACCCGCATCGACGGGGTCCCCGGATTCCCGGACGCGCCCGAGCTTGGCGACTACCGCGACAAGGCGTTCGACGCGAAACTGCTCCTGTTGCCGGAGTCGACGTCGCTTCCCGCGCTCGCCGTTGGCGCGCAGGATTATCTCGGGACACGACTTTTCAACGCGCAATATCTCGCCGTCAGCAAACGCGTCGGCGATTTCGACGTAACGGCGGGTTACGGCCGCCGGCGCATCGACGGCGCCTTCGGCGGCGTTCGTTACCGACCCTCGGCGCTGCCGGGGTGGCGCTTCGTGGTCGAATACGATGCGAACGACTATCGCCACGATTTTCGCGCCGATCTCTCGGGCGCCGACCGCCGAAACGGCGGGCTCGCGTACGCGGTGGAGTACGGCCCCGGGTGGTGGGGTGCGCAGCTCGCGCGCCGGGATAACGGCTGGGCAGCGAACGTTTATCTCGCGGTGCCGCTCATGCAGCGCGAGTTCGTGCCGAAGATCGACGAGCCGCTGTCCTACGATGCAGTCACGCCGCGCGCGTCGTTGCGCGACTGGGCCGACGACCCGCGGTACAGCGCAGCGCTCGCGCGCGCGCTCGACGAGCAAGGTTACCGCGACGTTCGCCTAAGATTACACGGCGATACACTCGAGCTGGCGCTGACGCACGCGCGCATTTCGCGCATCGGGCGTGCGGTCGGGCGCGCGGCGCGCACCGCGCTGCGCCTCGGCCCGCGCGATATGGCCCGATTGCGCATCACTTACACCGTCGACGAGCAGCCGTTGCTCACGTATGAGTTTCGCGATCTCGCGGTGCTCGCGCGGTACCTGGCGGGTAACGCGGAGCGTCTTCAACTCGACGCGCAGACCGAGATAACGTTCGCCTCCCTCGATACGGCGCGCCAACTACGTGACGAGGTCTTGCTTCCGCTCGATGTCGGCAATGACATCGTCTCATTGCCCGGCGATGACGCCTTCTACGCGGCCCGGCGCCGCGACAACCCGTTCGAGGGTTTCGACTTCTACCCGTTCAACCTTCGCATTTTCTTCAATGACCCCGGCGCACCGGTGCGCTATGACACGTTCTCCGCGCTCACGTACAGCCGCCGGCTCGATCGCGGCCTGTTCTTGAACGGGGCAGCGCGGCTCACTTTGTTCGAGAACGTCAGCGATATTCGGCAGCCTTCCAACAGTTTGCTGCCGCACGTACGTTCCGACATCGCGGACTATTGGCGTGAGGGTGGCCGCCTGCGGCTCGGCGCGCTGCTACTCAACAGGTACGCGCTGCTCGATGAGCGTTTGTACGGCCGACTGTCGGCCGGCTATTACGAGGAGATGTTCGCGGGCGGCGGCGCTCAGATGCTCTATCTACCGGCCGCCGGCGATTGGGCGCTCGATGTGGCCATCGACGGTTTGCGCCAGCGCGCACCGGGCGAGACGTTCGGTTTCCGCGATTACTCGGTCGTCACGGCGCTCGCGTCGTATCACTATCGTTTTCCGGCGTACGGCGTCACGGCCACCGCTCGCGTCGGCCGTTTTCTCGCGAAGGATGAAGGCGTGCGGTTTGAATTGAAGCGACGTTTTCGTTCCGGCATCGAAGTGGGCGGCTGGTATACCTGGACCAACGAGAAGGACATCACGAATCCCGGAACTCCGGAGCATCCGTATTACGACAAGGGTCTCTTGGTATCGATACCGCTCGCGCCGCTGCTCACGCGCGATACGAAAGAGCGCGCCAGCATGAGTATCGCCGACTATACGCGTGACGTCGGGCAGATGGTGATATCGCCCGGTGACCTGTACCGAATCACGGAGCGCACGCTGATGCTCGACAGCGACGAGCGCGATCCGTTGATCGATTTCACGCGCTAATCCCCCTGTTCCCATTGATTGTTAGTGAGAAGCAAGCGCCGGTAGTATCGGCTCGAATGCCTTGCGCGTGACAACAACTAATGAGTAGGTGATGCGCGATCTCTATCGCCGGCTACTGATTGTCGCGGTGCTGTTTAGTCCTTCCGCGCTGCTCGGCGCGGGTCCGCTCCCGCTGATAACTCCCGAGCAGCTGCAGCTGCTGAAGCAGCTTCCGCCCGCGCAGCGCGACCTGCTGCGCAAGGCGCTGAAAGACGACGACAGCGCGACCAAACCGCAAGACGAGGATGCGCTCCCGTCTGCCGTCGAGGAGAAGCCCGCACCCGGCACGGAGGCGGAGCGTACGTCGGAGCGCATTGTGCGTTTGCAGGCCGGCGACACGCTGCTCATCAGCTTTCAACCGATCAAGGAAAGCGAAGGCGACGTGAAGCGCGACAAGGAGAGCGAGTTGCCTGCGTCGGCGGAGGAACAGGCGGCACAACTGACGCGACGGCGCGAGGAGGAACGATTGCGGCAGGCGCTCCTGCCGTCGGACCCGGTATACGTGCTGGATCAATTCGGTGCGCTCACGCTCAACAACATCGGCCGTATCGTTTTAGCGGGCTTGAACGAAACGGAGGCAGGCGAGCGTATCGAGGCGGAGCGCGCGTTGCGCGGGTTACGCGTGCGCGTCAAGCGCTTGCCGATCGAGCCCGAGCTGAAGCGATTCGGCTACGACGTGTTTGCCGGAAAGCCGAAGCGGTTTGCACCGGCGCTCGACGTTCCGGTGCCGACCGACTACGTGATCGGGCCTGGTGACAATGTCCTCGTGCAGCTGGTCGGGAAGGAGAACGCGGAGCACGATCTCGTCGTTACGCGCGACGGCATGTTGCTGTTTCCGGAAATCGGCCCCATCGCCGTCGCCGGGATGAAGTTCACGCAGTTGCAAAGTGAGCTGAACCGACGCGTCGAGCGGCAGTTGCTCGGCACACGCGCATCGGTGACGCTCGGACGTCTGCGTTCGATCCGGGTGTTCGTGTTGGGCGAGGTCGAGCATCCGGGATCGTACGTCGTGAGCAGCTTCGCGACGCTCACCAATGCCTTGCTCGCGGGCGGTGGCGTCAAACCGAGCGGATCGCTGCGAGACGTGCAGCTCAAGCGCGAGGGCAAGACCGTCGTGCATTTCGATCTCTACGATCTGCTCCTGAACGGCGATGCGCGCGGCGACGCCGCACTTCTGCCCGGGGACGTGATCTTCGTGCCGCCGGTTGGATCGGTCGTCGGTGTCGGTGGGCGTGTCCAGCGGCCCGCATTTTATGAGCTGAAAAGCGAGAAGTACGTCGACGATCTCGTTCGCATGGCCGGCGGACTGCTGCCGGACGCATATCCGCAGGCGGGCCGCATCGATCGCATCGACACGCACGGCGTGCGCTCGGTCGTCAATGTCGATCTCACACGCGCGGAGGCGCGTACGGCAGCCGTGCAAAACGGCGACGTGCTCCGCGTCTTCGCCGCGCCGGATCGCGTGGAGCAGTCGGTGCGGCTAACGGGCTGGGTGTTGCGTCCCGGCAATTATCAATGGCACGACGGCATGCGCCTGACCGATTTGATCTCCTCTTTGGACGGATTGCGGCCGGAAGCGGACATTCATTATGTCCTCATCCGGCGCGAGCGCACCGACGACCGCCAGCTCGAATTGCTCGGAGCGAATCCGGCGCGCGCACTGAAGCAGCCGAAGAGCGCGGAGGATCCGGCACTGCTGGCGCAGGATGAGGTGCGCGTCTTCAGCGTCCACGAAGATCGCGCGAGTCTCGTCAAGCCGCTGCTCGATACGGCGCGCATCAGCGCCTCGCCCGACCGTCCGGCGCGCGAAGTCGGGCTCGACGGCGCGGTGCATCATCCGGGTCGTTATCCGTGGTCGCCGGAAATGACCGTCCGCGATCTCATCGACGCGGGCGGCGGTTTGAACGAGCGCGCCTACACGCTCGAAGCCGAGCTGACCCGTTACGTGCTGGCCGACGGACAGCCGCGGCGGCCGACGCGCCAAGTGCTGCGGCTCGGCACCGACCTCGATCTGCGCCTGCAACCGTACGATCAGATCGTCATTCGGCGCGTGCCGCAATGGGACGAGGAAGGCGTCGTCGAAATACTCGGCGAAGTGCGCTTTCCGGGACGTTACCCGATCGGCCGCGGCGAGCGATTGAGCGAGGTGCTCGCGCGCGCCGGCGGGCTCAGCGAGTCGGCGTACGCGCCGGGCGCCATTTTCCTGCGCGAGTCGGTGCGCCAGCGCGAGCAGGAGTACATCGATCGTCTGTCGTCGCAACTGGAACGCGACTTGCTCGTCGTCAAGACCGCCGGACCGGACGTCGGCGTGCACAAGGAGACGGCGGTGCTCGAAGGTGAAGCGTTGCTGCGCCAGCTTCGTGCGACGCGCGCGACCGGACGCATGGTCATCAAGCTGGACGATGTGGTCGCGTCGCGCGGCGATTACGACATCGTCATGCAGCCGGGCGACAAGCTCGTAATCCCGCAGCGTCCGGATGAAGTCACGGTCATCGGCGAAGTTTACTACCCGACGTCACACGTCTACGCAAAGAACCAATCCCGCGACGACTACGTGCGCCGGAGCGGCGGCATCACCGAGCGAGGTAACAAGCGTGCGGTTTACGTGGTGCACGCGGATGGTTCCGTGGCGCCGCCGACGGGATGGTTCAGCGGCGACGTGGCGATGAGCCCGGGCGATACCGTGATCGTGCCGGTGAAGGTGGATCGGATCGGGAACCTGAAGCTTGCCACCGACATCACGACGATCTTGTATCAGCTGGCGGTCACCGCCGCGGCGCTGCACGTCACCGGAGTGCTTTGACGGCTGGAGGTTGAATCATGACAGATCTCAAGGCTCCGCAAGCACGCGCCCCAGGCGGCATCCTTCCGCTTCCGAGCGATGTTCCGTACCCGGCGTATCGCACGTTCGACGCGATGAATTTGCTCGAGATCGCGCGGCTGCTGTATCGCGAGCGTCATGTCCTGGTCGGGATCGCTACGGCGCTGACCGCCGCGGCGCTGCTGTTCGCGTTTCTCTCCCCGCGATTCTATCGCGCGGAAGTGCTGCTCGCGCCGGTCTCGCAGAATCGAAGCGAAGGATTGTCGATGCTGATGGGTCAGCTCGGCGATTTCGGTACGCGGGTCGAAGACTACATGGGCGGGATGAAGGATCGTTCCGCGGAATCGATCGCGACGCTGCGCTCGCGTTCGCTCGCGAGCGATTTCATTCGCGCGCAGAACCTCAAGCCGCAGCTGTTCGCGGAGAAGTGGGACGCCGAACGTAAACGCTGGCGCGACGCAGAAGTGCCGACCGACCTGGAGGCGTATGAGGTGTTCGACAGGCAAGTGCGCTCAGTGAATGTGGACCGGCGCACGGGGCTCGTCTCGTTGTCGATCGAATGGAAAGATCCTGCGCTTGCGGCCGCGTGGGCCAATCAGCTGGTGCGGGAGGTGAACGCGCGGCGGCGCAACGAGGCGATTTACGAAGCACAACAGAGCATCCTGTATTTACAGAAGCAGTTGGCGCGCACGAGCTCAGTCGAGATCCAGCAATCGATTTACCATCTGATCGAGGCGCAGACGAAATCGATCGCTGTCGCGAATTCGCGCGAAGACTACGCGTTCCGTGTCATCGATCCTGCGGTCGTGCCCGAGCGGCCCGTGCGGCCGAGACGGCTTCTTATCGTGGTTGCGGGTTTCGCGATCGGCACGTTCGTCGCGATCGTCTTTGTGTCGCTGCGGCAGGCATGGCGCCGGCAGTGGCCGCTCGCGTAAGTTGGTAGTGCGGCCCGATTGTCGGACGCGGTCAGCTCTGTGTCAGGCGCGCAAGATTCCCCGGCAATCCGATATCGAGAAAGGGCATGTCGGAGGCGCGGACGGCGCGGACACGTAAACGGTTTTCGATCGCGGCTTGAATGACGTAGCCCATGTGAAGCTCGGGTGCGTCGGCGTCGCGCGGCGCGGCGAGAAATGCGTGCAAGAATTCCGTGAAAGCGGGCGCCCAGACGGCGATTCCCCACGTCTCGGCCAGCGCCGAGACCGCCGGCTTGACGAGAACGCGCGTCACACGATTTCCGTCCATCTCAACCATGTCCATGGTTGACGGCACACCCGCCGGAAACAGCCCGAGCACGACGTCGCAAGCGCTGTCGGTGAGGTCGGCAAGCAACCGTGCGTACGCGTCTTTCGCGTCGAAGAGGATGTCAGGAAAGCCGAGCGCGACCTGGGCATCGCGAACGAACGGGTAGGCGCGATCTAGCGTCTCGGAGACGCTGGCTGAATTTTCAGCAACGAGGTAGGCGAGATCCACTGCGAACCGGGCTCCGCCGCCGAGGTACGCCGGAATATCCCACTTCCCAGGCCGGAGCAGTACGAACGCGCGTCGGATACCGGCGGCGGCGTAATGTTCGAGCAGGCACTCGCACGCAACGCGGGGGCGCGGCCCGGCGGCGTCGTTCGTGAATCCGACCGGGAGAATCTCTTTGCTACACGGAAGCCGTCCAAGTCGTTGAGCCAAGCCCGCCGCCGGAATTAGGCCGATCACTTGCGCGGGCGGGTTGCGAGGCATGGGAGGCAGGCAGTCGGATACAGGCGCTCATTATATATAGGAATGCGCGCGCGGCCGCCGGTCGGGCATCAGCCGAACGGCGTGGCCTATGCTAGGCTTCGCGTAGCGCGGTCGAAAATAACAAGGGAGGTTCCTGGCCTCGCGTGGTCAGTCGCATGCTTGCCGTTCCCGTTCGCCGAGTATCAGGGTGGGTCGCCGAGACCGACGCCAACTATGCGCGCGCCTGGCTCGCGGCGTTGCCCATGGCCGACAGCGCGGAAGCGGCGCGCGAGGTCTACCAGGCGTTGTTCCGCGTCAATCGCATCGACATTAAGGCGCCGGCGCGCCTCGAACTGCTGTCGCTTTACGCGCCGGCGGTCGCTGCCATCGGCACTGCACTCCAACCGCAATTGTCGCATTCCGTACCGCCGTTGACGCCCCAAAAACGGGAGCCGGCGGAGCTGCTGCGTCGCTTGCATATCGAGATGGCTCACGGATACCGGCGCTGTTGGCACGATCTGCGGCAGACGCGCGTGCTTTTACGGCGCAAGCGCCGGTCGGCGCTTTGCATCGAGCGCGGGCTGTTTCATCTCGGTGAAGTTCTGTTCCTTTCGTATCTCCTTTATCTCCCGTATCCAATTGGCGTTTGGCGCGAAATACATGAGCTGTATCGCTTGGCCGAATCGATGGGTATCGCCGAGGCAGCGATTGAGGCGACCGACGCCGGCGAGGCGGGTGCCGTCAGCATTACCGCCCGCTACGTGCAGACGCTGTTGCTCGGCGTCACGAATCCGTATCAATTCCCGCATAACGCGGTCCAGCCGATGCGCGCGCTGCTGCGGCAATGGGGGCCGCAGGCCCATCTGTCGACGCCGACACCGATCAAAGAGGCGACGGGTTGTTTCTATGTCGACCTCTCGTCGGACGCGCCGCCGATTCCGCTCGCGAAGAAAAGCGCCGAGCTCGCCGAGCACGCGCGGATACTGCACGCCGCCGACTTGCTTGCCACGGTGCAACGTCTTGCCGCGCGCGCCGATGCGGGGGCTTCCGTCGAGCGACTCGAGCTTGGCGTCGACTGTCTCGACAACGTCGGCACGGACTTGCTGCGCCGCTTGACACGTGCGCTGGGCGATGTCGGGCGGCGCCGGTACGCGCGCCGGCAGCACAGCAGCGACGTGCTCGTTTGCATCGGTCTCGATGCGCTGCATTATTTCGCGAACGGTCGGCGTCCTTTTGCGGCTTATGTGGATGCATGCCGCTTCCTGCACGCGACGTCGCGGCGTGTGGATCATGCTGACGTCAGTTCGGCCGGCAGCGTTCCGGACGACCACGCGCGCGCGAGGAGCGCCCGCCGGATCGGCCGCTGGCGCCTGCGCGACGTCGCCCCACAGGGTATGTCGCTCGCGCGCCACGGCGACGCGGTGCCCGTGCGCGTCGGCGACCTGATCGGCATTCAGCAGATCGGCGATGTCGGTCGGTGGCGTCCGGCGGTGATACGTTGGATCAAGAGCCCGGAAACGAACAGTCTGGAAATCGGCGTCGAGCTCCTCGCCGCAGCGATCGTTCCCGTGGCCGTGCGCTCGAAAGATGCATCAGCTCGGCCGGCATTGCGGTTGCCGGACGTGGAAGCGCTGCATCATCCAGCAGCGCTCGTGCTCGAGAGCGCGAGCGCGCAAGTGGGTGACGAATTTGAATTGATGGAAGAAACGGCGGATACGCGGCGCGTCAAGCTAGTGCGATTGCTCGAACGCACCGCCGCCTTCGAGCAATTCGTATACGAGCTGTCTCGCGGTTAGCGGCTCTCGGCCCGCGCGCCCATGTTCTTCCAATCCGCGGGCAGGCAGGCGCGGATGTGGCGTAACATCTCACCGAAAACTTTCGGATTACCGGCGACGAGCATGCCGCTGCTCGTATGATCCTGGCCTCCGGCCGGATCGCCCACTAAACCGCCGGCCTCTTCGATCAGCAAACACCCCGCGGCCATGTCCCAGATGCTGAGGCCGAATTCCCAGAAACCGTCGAAGCGGCCGCAGGCGACATGTGCGAGATCGAGCGCCGCCGAACCGGCGCGGCGCACACCGCTGGTTTCGGGAGCAAAGCGGCGGAATACGTCGACCCAGAGATCGAGATACTCGCTCGACTTGAAGGGAAAGCCGGTGCCGAGCAGCGCTTTCCGGAAATCGTGCGTGTGGCTGACACGAATGCGACGGTCGTTCAGGTGCGCTCCCTGTCCGCGACTCGCGGTGAAGAGCTCATTACGGTGCGGATCGAACACCACGGCCTGATCGAGGCGACCCTTGTATTGAAGTGCGATCGAAACGGCGTATTGCGGATAGCCGTGCACGTAATTCGTCGTGCCATCGAGGGGATCGATGATCCAGCCGTAATCGCCTCCCGGCTGGCCGCCGCTTTCCTCCGCGAGAATCGCATGATCCGGATACGCGCGTCGGAGGATATCGATAATTTCGCGTTCGGCGAGACGGTCCACTTCGGTAACGTAGTCGTTGTGTCCCTTCGATTCGACGGTGAGGCGGTCGAGGCGGTCGGCGTTGCGAAGAATGATATTGCCGGCGCGGCGGGCGGCTTTGACCGCCGTGTTCAGCATCGGGTGCATGGGCGTCTCGTTGGGAAAAGCGCGAAGGGGCGGGATTGTATAAGCTGGAGAATCCGGTTAAAAGGCAGCCCACCAAACGGACCAGGATTACGTGGAACTGCGGCAGGCAATTCGGGTGGTGCTCGTGCGACCGTCCCACCCCGGGAACGTCGGCGGCGTCGCGCGCGCGATGAAGAACATGGGACTCGACCAGCTACGGCTCGTCGCCCCGTCGAGCTATCCGAGTCCGGAGGCCGAGGCGCGGGCGGCGGATGCGGCGGACATATTGGCGCGGGCGGTTGTGTGCGCCGAGCTGGACGAGGCCATCGGTACCTGCCATTTCATCGTGGGTACGACCGCTCGCTCGCGTCGGATAGAGTGGCCGGCGTTGAATCCGGCGGACGCCGCCGCGCGCTTGCTACAGGAGGCGGAGCGCGGTCCGGTCGCTGTTCTGTTCGGCCATGAACGCACGGGGCTTACGAACGCCGAGCTGGACCGCTGTCACGCGCTCGTCAGCATACCGGCGAACCCAGAGTATCCCTCGCTCAACCTGGTCTGCGCGGTTCAAATCATCGCTTATGAAATTTACCGCACCGGTTCGTTTAATTCGGCCGGACCGGTTATCCAGGAACCGCCGGCCACGGAAGAGGAAATGGCGCACTTTTATCGCCACTTGGAAAGCGTTCTACTTAAAGTAGGGTTCCTCGATCCGGCCAACCCGCGCCTTCTGATGCGGCGACTGCGCCGGCTTTTCAATCGCTCGCAACTCGACCGCAACGAGGTAAACATCCTCCGAGGAATTCTGACGAGCGTGGAACGTGCGACGGACACGGCGAAGCGTGGGGGTCGATGAGTAGAGGAGTTAATAAGAGGACAAATAGTAGTAACGACAGCGAATGAGATTAAGCATAGAAGCCACTGAAAGGTAGAGACTAAATGCGGCGCAAATTGAACTAATAATCGCCGGGAAAAACTAATAGTTGATTGAATTAATCGGACATGTACAATTCCCGTCTACTAACGCAGGCCGATAGCCGTGAAGCTCACAACGAAAGGACGCTATGCCGTTACCGCGATGCTGGACTTAGCCCTCCATTTTGGGAAGGGTTCGGTCACGTTGGCGGACATTGCCCGGCGGCAGGGGATTTCTCTCTCTTATTTAGAGCAATTGTTCGCGAAGCTGCGTCGTGCACATCTCGTCGATAGCGTTCGCGGACCCGGCGGCGGCTATAACCTCGCCCGGAATCCGGGGCAGATTTCCGTCGCCGAAATCATCCTTGCCATCAATGAGAACATCGATGCGACGCGCTGCGGCGGGGAGCGCAATTGTCAGGGCGATGAGCCGTGCCTGACCCATCAGCTCTGGGAAGACTTGAGCCAGCGCATTTACGACTTCTTGAAGAACATAACCCTTGCCGATCTGGTCGAGCGGCCCCACGTTCGTCAGGTCGCGGCGCGCCAGGAAGCGCGCATTCATATCGTTACACGAGAGGCGAGCTAGACATGGCGATTACGTTGACCAGCAAAGCAGCGACGCGGGTCAGGGCTCTGCTCGACGCGCGCGGGGCCGTGGCGCTACGACTGGGCATAAAGCCGACCGGCTGTTCGGGGAATGGCTACGTTGTCGATTACGCGCAAGGCATCGGACCGGAGGACGAGGTGTTCGAGAGTCAGGGCGTCCGTATCGTCGTCGAACGAAAGAACATGGTCTTCCTGGACGGGACCGAGATCGACTACGGTCGAAACGGTCTCAGCGAAAGTTTGCGTTTCAACAATCCCAACGAAAAAGCGCGCTGCGGCTGCGGCGAGAGCTTCGCGGTTTAAGCGATGCTTGTGCTGCTCTGTTTTGGTGTCGTTTTAATTAGGACTACAACCGTCCAGATTGAGCATGACGCATGTTACGCATGAGCAAGTTGACGGACTACGGAACCGTCGTGATGACTTACCTGGCCCGCGAGAGCAACCGCGTGCATGCGGTCAGCGAAATCGCGGCCGAGGTTCGTGTTGCGGCGCCGACCGTCAGCAAGGTGTTGAAGCGTTTGGCGCACGAGGGCTTGGTCGTGTCGCACCGGGGCGCTAAGGGCGGTTACAGCCTGGCACGACCGCCGCAATCGATCAGCATGGTCGAGATCATTGACGCGATGGAAGGGCGGATGGCGCTGACCGAATGCGGGAGCACTCCGGGGCTGTGCATACAGGAACCATCGTGTTCCGTGCGGACGAATTGGCAACGCGTAAACAGCGTCGTGCGCGATGCGCTCGCGGGCGTCAGCCTCGCCGACATGGCGGCGCCTGAAGTACCGCGTGTTGCATACGTGCCCGCGAAGATATCGTCACGGCGCATGGGCGCCGTTTGATTTGAACCGATTAATTGCGACCGAACACAACGAGGCGAAGACACGAACGTGGCTACACCTAATCGAGACGTCGAAGCGCTGATACGCCGCGAGTACCAGCACGGCTTTACGACCTTGGTCGAAGCCGATTCGCTGCCACCCGGCTTGAACGAGGACATTATCCGTGCGCTCTCGGCGAAGAAAGAGGAGCCGGAATTCATGCTGGCGTGGCGGCTTCAGGCGTACCGCCACTGGCTGACGATGAAGGAGCCGAAATGGGCGCACGTGCATTATCCGCCCGTCGACTTTCAGTCGATCGTGTATTACTCGGCGCCGAAGTCCCAGAAGGACCGGCCGAAGAGCCTCGATGAAGTCGATCCGAAGCTGCTCGAGACCTACGAGAAGCTCGGCATTCCGCTCAAGGAGCGCGAATTGCTCGCCGGCGTTGCGGTCGACGCGGTGTTCGACAGCGTGTCGGTGGCGACGACGTTCAAGGAGAAGCTCGGAGAGCTTGGCATCATCTTCTGTTCGTTTTCCGAGGCCGTGCACAAGTATCCTGAGCTGGTGCAGAAATATCTGGGCTCGGTCGTACCGTACACGGACAACTTTTACGCGACGCTGAACTCGGCCGTGTTCAGCGATGGTTCGTTCGTGTACGTGCCGAAGGGCGTCCGCTGTCCGATGGAGCTCTCGACGTATTTCCGCATCAATGCATCGAAGACGGGGCAGTTCGAGCGCACGCTCATTGTCGCCGACGAAGGCGCGTACGTGAGCTATCTCGAAGGCTGCACGGCGCCGATGCGCGACGAGAACCAGCTCCATGCCGCGGTCGTCGAGTTGGTGGCGCTCAAAGGTGCGCAGATCAAGTATTCGACGGTGCAGAACTGGTACCCGGGCGACGACCAGGGTCGCGGCGGAATTTATAACTTCGTGACGAAGCGGGGCGCTTGTCGCGGCGACGGCGCGCGTATTTCGTGGACCCAAATCGAAACCGGGTCGGCGATTACCTGGAAATATCCGAGCGTGATTCTCGAGGGCGACAATTCGATCGGCGAATTTTATTCGGTCGCGCTCACGAATCACTATCAGCAGGCCGACACCGGCACGAAGATGATTCATATCGGCAAGAACACGCGCAGCACCATCGTGTCGAAAGGTATCGCGGCCGGGCGCGGGCAGAATGCGTACCGCGGCCTGGTGAAGGTGCTGAAGGGTGCACGCAACGCCCGCAACTATACGCAGTGCGACTCGTTGCTGATGGGCGATAAGTGCGGCGCGCACACATTCCCGTACATCGAAGTAAAGAATCCGACCGCCAAAGTCGAGCACGAGGCGACGACATCGAAGATCAGCGAGGACCAGCTTTACTACCTGCGGACTCGCGGTCTCTCGGCCGAGGACGCCGTCTCGATGGTGGTGAACGGCTTCTGTAAGGAAGTGTTCAAAGAGCTGCCCATGGAATTCGCCGTCGAGGCGCAGAAGCTGATCGGCGTCAGCCTGGAAGGGGCGGTGGGGTGAGACGGGGATTCGCGAACGCACTTAACGTGCATTCGCGCCGTCGAACGCCCGCACACGGAAGTGTGGGACAGGATCGATCGGGGAGTTTAAACATTGCACCAGGTACGGCAGCGTAGAGGCAAAAGAGAACTCAGATGTTATCGATAAAGAATCTGCACGCCGCGGTAGACGGCAAAGCCATTCTCAAAGGCATTGACCTCGAGGTTAAGGCCGGCGAGGTGCATGCCATCATGGGCCCGAACGGTTCGGGCAAGAGCACGCTCGCGCACGTGCTGGCGGGTCGCGACGGCTACGACGTGACGGCCGGCAGCGTCACGTATATGGGGAAAGATTTACTGTCGCTGAGCGCCGAAGCGCGCGCTCGCGAAGGCATTTTCCTCGGCTTTCAATATCCGGTCGAAATTTCCGGCGTCAGTAATATCTATTTGCTGAAGGCGGCGCTCAACGCCATACGGAAACATCGCGGCGAAGAGGAGCTGGATGCGATCGATTTTCTCGCGCGCGTGCGCGCGAAGCTGAAGCTCGTCGAGATGAGCGAGGAACTGCTGTACCGCTCGGTCAACGAGGGCTTTTCCGGCGGCGAGCGCAAACGCAACGAGATCTTGCAGATGGCCGTGCTCGAGCCGCGGCTGGCGCTCCTCGATGAAACCGATTCCGGTCTGGATATTGACGCACTCAAGATCGTCGCGAACGGCGTCAACGCGTTGCGTGCGCCGGATCGGGCGGTGATTCTGGTAACGCACTACCAGCGGCTGCTGAACTACATCGTGCCCGACCGCGTTCACGTGCTGGCGCACGGGCGGATCGTGAAGTCCGGCGACAAGAGTCTCTCGCAGGAGCTCGAGCGGCGCGGCTACGGGTGGGTCGAAGCGGAAGCGAGGGCCGGAGCGTGAGCGGCGAAATCGACGCGCGGCAGTTTTATCTGCAGGCGCTCGGCGCGAGCGAGCGGCAGTTGCCCGGCGCAGACGCGTGGATCGCGGACTTGCGCGGTCGTGCGCGGGCGCGTTTCGAGAGCGTGGGTTTTCCCACCACGCGCGACGAGGCGTGGAAGTACACGAATCTCGCGGCGCTGCAGCGCCAGCGATTTCAACCTGCGGTCGGCGCCGCCGTGACTGAGGAGCAATTGCGACCGATGTTGCTGGACGGCTTCGACGCGTTTCGGCTGGTTTTCGTCAACGGTCACTATCGTGCCGATCTATCGACGCCGCCGAGCATCGGCAACCGGACCGTCGGCGGCTCGCTCGCGGCGACGCTGCGCGACGACGCGCACGCTGTCGAAGCGCATCTCGGCCGCGTCGCGCCGCTCGACACGCATCCGCTCGCGGCGCTCAATACCGCGTTCCTGCTGGACGGCGCGTACGTGGAGCTTCCTGCGGGTGCAGTGCTCGACCGACCGATCGAACTGGTTTATGTCGCCACCGCCGAAGCGCTTGCGCAGCCGCATACCTTGATCGTGGCGCAGGCGGGCAGTGGCGCGACCGTGGTCGAACGCTATGTCGGTGCCGAGGGCAGCCGCTACCTCACGAATGCCGTTACCGAAGTCGTGCTCGAGCGTGGCGCCTCGGTCGAACACTACCGAGTGCAGCAGGAGAGCGGCCAAGGATTTCACATCGGTGGCGTGTACGTGCAGCAGCACGAGGGAAGCCATTTTACCGCTTATGCCGTCGATCTCGGCGGCCTGCTCGTGCGCAACGACGTGCAAACACACTTTGTCGCCGAGCGCGTCGCCTGCACCCTGAACGGGCTATACGTCGCTGACGGTCGTCAGCACGTCGACAACCACACGCTGATCAATCACGCCAAGCCGCGCGGAACGAGCCGCGAGTTCTACAAAGGCGTTCTCGCCGGCCGCGCGCGCGCCGTGTTCAATGGGCGCGTGATCGTGCATCCCGACGCGCAGCAAACCGACGCGGAGCAAGTGAACAACAACTTGCTGTTGTCCGAAGATGCCGAGATCGATACGAAGCCGGAGCTCGAGATTTACGCAGATGACGTCAAGTGCAGCCACGGCGCGACCGTCGGCCAGCTGGACGAGGATCAATTGTTTTATTTGCGGACACGTGGGATCGACGACGCGCAAGCGCGCGATCTGCTGACGTTTGCCTTCGCCAACGACGTCCTCCACCGTTTTCGCCTCGCACCGCTGCGCGGGATGCTCGAGCGCGCACTCAACACGCGGCTGTTGCAGGGCCGCACCCTCCGGGAGCTGGAACTGATATGACGCGAGCAATGGACGAGACCGCGGTCAGGATGCGGGAACGGATGCAGCCCCGCTACGACATAGAACGCGTGCGCGCGGATTTCCCCGCGCTCGCGCAGCAGGTGCACGGCAAACCACTCGTGTATCTCGACAATGCGGCGACGGCGCAGAAGCCGCGTGCGGTGATCGACGCGATCACGCATTACTACACGCACGACAACGCGAACGTGCATCGCGCGGTGCATACGCTGAGCGAACGCGCTACGGCCGCTTACGAAGGTGCGCGCGGCAAGATTCGCCGGTTTCTGAATGCCGCGTCCGACAAGGAGATCGTGTTCGTGCGCGGCACGACCGAAGGAATCAATCTAGTCGCGGCCAGCTGGGGTCGTGCGAACGTGCGCGCCGGGGACGAGATACTGATCACCGCCATGGAGCACCATTCGAACATCGTGCCGTGGCAAATCCTGTGCGAGCAGACCGGCGCGCGGCTGCGCGTCGTGCCGATCAACGATGCCGGCGAGCTGGTGATGGAAGAATTCGACCGGCTCCTCAACGAGCGCACGCGTCTCGTCGGCATCGTTCATTGTTCCAACGCGCTCGGGACGATCAATCCGATCGCGCGCATGATCGAACGCGCGCACGCAGTCGGAGCCGTGGTGCTCGTCGACGGCGCGCAAGCGGCGCCGCATCTCTCGGTCGACGTGCGTCGCCTCGACTGCGACTTTTACGTTTTCTCCGGCCATAAACTCTACGGCCCGACGGGGATCGGCGCGCTGTACGGCAAAGAGAGGTTGCTCGACGCGATGCCGCCCTATCAGGGTGGCGGCGATATGATCAAAGCCGTCAGCTTCGAGAAAACGGTGTACAACGACCTTCCTTACAAGTTCGAAGCGGGCACGCCGCATATCGACGGCGCGGTGGGGCTCGGCGCGGCGATCGACTATATCTCGAAAGTCGGCATCGACCGGATCGGCGCGCACGAGCATGATCTGCTGATATACGCCACCGAGCAGTTTCGCGACCTACCGGGCGTGACACTTGTCGGCACCGCGCGCGAAAAGGCGGGCATTCTTTCATTTACGCTGAAAGGCGCTCATCCGCACGATATCGGTACGGTGCTCGACCATGAAGGGGTTGCGGTTCGCGCCGGACATCATTGCGCGATGCCGGTCATGACCCGTTTCGGTCTGCCCGCAACAGTGCGAGCGTCGTTTGCGATGTACAACACGCGCGAGGATGTGGATGCGCTGGTGCGCGGCCTTGCCCGTGCTCGGGAGTTGTTCGGATGACGCAGGATTTGCGCGCGCTGTACGAGGAAGTGATCCTCGATCATAACCGCCGGCCGCGGAATTTCCGTCGTGTGCCGGAGGGAAGCAATCGTCACGCGGCCGGGCACAACCCGCTGTGCGGTGATCAGCTCACGCTCGATCTGCGCATCGAGGGCGGAGTTATTAAGGATATCGGTTTCGAAGGCTCGGGCTGCGCGATTTCGACGGCCTCGGCGTCGTTGATGACCGAGAGCATCAAAGGCAAGACCGTCGAAGAAGCCGAGCAGCTGTTCCGGGGCGTGCATGAGCTGCTCACGCAGCCGGCGGCATCGGTCGAAGTCGGCAAGCTCCAGGTGCTCGCCGGCGTGCGCGATTATCCCTCGCGGGTAAAATGCGCGACCTTACCCTGGCATACGCTGGAAGCAGCGCTCAAAAACACTGCCGAGTCGGTGACGACAGAATGAGCGAAACGATTGCAACGAGCGACACCGCCCAAGCCAACGTGCCGGCCGCGCCCGAAGGTTTGCACGAGCAGGTCGTGGCCGCGCTCAAGACCGTGTATGACCCGGAGATTCCGGTCAACATTTATGATCTCGGCCTGATTTACGGGCTCGATATCGACGCGGATGGGCACGTTCGGCTGCAAATGACCCTCACGGCCCCCGGCTGTCCGGTCGCGCAAACGTTCCCGGCCACGGTCCAATCGACCATCGAAGCCGTGCCGGGCGTCAAAAGTGCGGAGGTCGATCTGGTGTGGGATCCCCCCTGGTCGCGCGAGCGCATGACGCAGGAAGCGATGCTGCAGTTGGGGATGCTCTGATCCGATGTCCGACTGGGTCGATGTCGCCGCGACGGAGGAATTGCGCCCCGGCACCCATCAGGTCGTCGACGTGGACGGGGCGGCAGTCGCCGTCTACAACCTGGACGGCCAGTACTACGCCATTGAAGACGTCTGCACCCACGACGGCGGGACCCTAACCGGCGGCTCCGTGGAAGGGGAGCAGGTGATCTGTCCGCGTCACGGCGCCCGATTCTCGATCAAGACCGGCGCGGTTCTCGCGCCTCCCGCCTACGAACCGATTCACACCTTCCCCCTGCGCATTCAGGACGGTCGTATCCAGGTTCGAGACGACAGGTGGGATTGAGTCCCTGCGCGTTGTTTGCCCCGCGGTGAGAAGCTACACTATGCGGCGGGGTTTACCGTAAAAGAACCAATTTTTTCCGAACGTTGTTTTGCTTTTTTAATTCACAACCGGAGTTTTCATGGCGGTCGAACGCACTCTGTCGATAGTCAAACCCGATGCCGTTGCAAAAAATGCGATCGGGGCAATTTACAGTCGTTTCGAAAAGGCGGGCCTGCGCATCGTCGCGGCGAAAATGCTTCACTTGAATAAACAGCAAGCGGAAGGATTCTACGCGGTGCATAAGAGCCGCCCGTTTTTCAACGATCTCGTGAAGTTCATGACGTCCGGCCCTGTGATGGTGCAGGTGCTGGAGGGTGAGAACGCGATCGCCCGCAACCGCGAGTTGATGGGCGCCACCGATCCGAAAAAGGCCGCACCGGGCACGATTCGGGCGGACTTCGCGTCAGACGTCGAACGCAACGCCGTGCACGGCTCCGACGGTCCAGAGACGGCGAAGACGGAGATCGAGTTCTTTTTCCGTAGCAACGACATCTGTCCGCGATAGCCATTAACCGCACGTGACGTCCACGGCACCCATCAACCTGCTCGGCCTCGATCGCGAGGGTCTGCAGCAATTCGTATCGGACCTCGGGGAGAAGCCGTTCCGCGCGCTGCAAATTTTGCAGTGGGTGCATCAGTACGGCGTGGACGATTTTGCGGCGATGACGAATCTGAGCAAGGCGCTGCGCGCGCGTCTCGCCGAGGTCGCGGTCATCGCCGGTCCGTCGGTGAAGCAGGATCAACTGGCCGCCGACGGCACGCGCAAGTGGCTGTTCGAGCTCGCCGACGGCAACTGCATCGAAACGGTGTTCATCCCCGACGATGGGCGCGGAACACTTTGTGTGTCATCGCAAGTCGGCTGTACGCTCAACTGCACGTTCTGCGCGACCGGTGCCCAGGGGTTCAGTCGCGATCTGACGGCGCCGGAAATCATCGGGCAGGTCTGGCTTGCCAGTCGCTTGCTCGGCGCACGTGGTCAGAGTCAGCGCGCCATTACGAACGTCGTATTCATGGGCATGGGCGAACCCTTGCTCAATTTCGACAACGTGGTCGCCGCGATACGCGTGTTGCTCGATGATCTCGCCTACGGCTTGTCACGCCGGCGGGTGACGGTCAGCACCGCCGGCATGGTGCCGCTCATCGAGCGTCTGCGGGAAGCGTGTCCGGTGAGTCTCGCGGTGTCGCTGCATGCGACGAACGACAAGCTGCGCAGCGAAATCGTGCCGCTCAATCGCAAGTATCCCATCGCCGAGCTGCTCGACGCCTGCCGGCGCTACGTCGCAAACGATCCGCACCGCAAAGTAACGTTTGAGTACGTCATGCTGGCCGGCGTCAACGACAGTCCGGCGCACGCGCACGAGCTGGTTCGGCTGCTCGACGGCGTACCGGCCAAGGTCAATCTGATCCCGTTCAACCCGTTTCCGCATACGCGCTACGAGCGTTCGTCGCAGGCGGCGATCGACGCGTTTCGCGACGTCCTCTGGCAGGCCGGGCTCATTACGATCACGCGCCGGACGCGCGGCGACGACATCGACGCGGCGTGCGGGCAACTGGCCGGGCGCGTGCGAGATCGAACCGGCCGGCGCGAGCGTCTGCTTGCGCGCGCGGGCGCGGCGCCGAACCGATGACACCGCGCCTCGCCGTCGTCGCGCTGGTTGTGTTGACAGCGGGTTGCGCCTCGACTGCCGAGCGCGAGGCGGAGCAAGCGAAGCGCGAGCAGCTCATCGAAACGAATATTCAGCTCGCGAACGGTTACCTGCAGCGCGGGCAGATCGAGTTCGCCAGGGATAAGCTGGAGAGGGCGCTCAGTCTCGATGCCGACGATTCACAGGCGAATAATATGATGGCGCTGCTGCAGTGGCGGCTGAAAGACTATGACGCCGCCGAGCACTATTTCCGGCGCGCCGTGCGTAACGAGTTGAACGCCGAGGCACAGAACAACTTCGGCGCTTTCCTGTGCGACCGAGGACAGCTGGAGGACGCTGAAACCTGGTTCAAGCGCGCGGTTGCGAACCGGCTTTACAAGACGCCGGGCGTCGCAAACCAAAACGCCGGGCTATGCTTCTACAATGCGAAGGCATACGACAAGGCGGAGAAGTATTTCCGGGACGCATTGAAACTCGATCCACGTCTTCCGGTATCGCTCTATCATATGGGAAGCATCAGTTTTGCCACCGGACGGATGCTCGCGGCGCGCGGTTTCATTCAACGCTATTTCCAGTCGGCCGGGCCGGATACGCCCGAAGTGCTGTTCCTAGCCGTGCGCGTCGAGCGAGCGCTCAAGAACAAGGACGACGAAGCAAGTTACGCCGTGCGATTGCGCGGCAAATTTCCGACCTCGCCCGAGGCGCAAGAGCTGCAGAATCTGAGCGCCGGACGAAAGGGGTAGCGCATGGCGACGTTTCCGACAACCGATGCAATGACGTTGGGTGAGCGCCTGCGGCAGGCGCGCGGCGAACGCGGGTTGAGTATCGAAGACGTAGCCGCTTCGCTCAGGCTCGCACCGCGCATCGTCGCGGCGCTCGAAGACGACGCTTACGATCGCCTGCCCGGTCCGACGTACGTGCGTGGCTATCTGCGCGGCTACGCGCTGATGCTCGGACTCTCGCCGCAGCAACTGATCGACGCCTTCAACAAGCTTCCGCAGGCCTCCCGCCCGGTCGAAATGGTAGCGCCGGCTCCTGCCGAGAAGCAGGTGACGAGCAACGACGCCGTGATCCGGTTCGGGACGCTGCTGGTTGCTGTCGTCGTTCTCGGGCTCGCGATACTATGGTGGAGCGGGAAGGACGGGACGTCGCGGCGCCGCTTGGCAGCGCCGGCGGCAAAGGGTCCCGTCGTCGAGGCGCCGGCGGCTCCGAGTAATGAAGCGTCGGCTCCCGCAGAATCGCAGGCCAAAGTTGTGGAATCGGCGAAACCGACGGAACCGATGACTGCATCGGCGTCGGTGAAAGTCAACGAGACCGCGAAACCGAATTCCGCGGTGAATGCATCCGGCGAGAAGCGTGTCCCGGCGGTGGCGACATCGGAGCCCGAAGCGGCGGTCGCGGCGGCCGATCCGAACGCGCCGCGGGTGCGTCTGGTGCTCAAAGTATCGGATGATTCATGGGCTGACGTGCGCGACGCGCAGCAACGGCGGCTGATTTACGAGACGTTGTCGGCCGGACGAGTGGTCTCTGTCGAGGGCGTCGCGCCACTCAGCGTGTTCTTGGGTAATGCGGACGGTGTTAAGGTTGAGTACAACGGTCGACCCTACGACGTGCAGCGCTATCGGCGCGGCGACGTCGCGCGTTTTACGCTCGGTGCGACCGGCAGTCCCTAGTGAACGGCTGAAGAAGTACCGTAACGGACTTCTTCGGCGCATGGCCGCGCTGCGCCGCCCGGTGCTGTGCGAGAGCAACATCCTCAGGAGTTGGATTCGCAACGCCTCCGCGGCGAGCAGGAACGTTCGGCGCCGCACGATCACCGTTGCGTTGCATCGAATCGAGGTACCCGCGTGAGCAAGGTTATTCAGGCGGTACGCGGGATGAACGACCTCCTGCCCGAAGACGTGGTGCACTGGCGCCGCGTCGAGGCGGTCGCGCGCGACGTTCTTCACGCTTACGGTTACCGCGAGCTGCGTCTTCCCGTCGTCGAACGTACCGAGCTCTTCGCACGATCGATCGGCAGTCATACCGACATCGTCGAGAAGGAGATGTACAGCTTCGAGGACCGAAACGGCGAACGCCTGACGCTGCGGCCGGAAGGCACGGCGGGATGCGTACGCGCCGGCATCGAAAACGGACTGCTGTACAACCAGGTGCAGCGCTGGTGGTACGCCGGGCCGATGTTCCGGCACGAGCGGCCGCAGAAGGGCCGTTATCGCCAGTTCCATCAAATCGGCGTCGAGGCGTACGGCATGACCGGTCCCGACGTCGACGCCGAGCTGATTTTGTTGAGCGCGAGGTTCTGGAAAGCGCTCGGTCTGACGGGATTGCGCCTCGAGCTGAACACCCTCGGCACGCCGGAATCGCGGAGCCGATACCGCGACCGGCTGGTCGACTATCTGCGGCAGCGCATGGACGCGCTCGATGAGGACAGCCGGCGTCGGCTCGACGTCAACCCGCTGCGCGTCCTCGACAGCAAGAATCCGGAGATGCAGGAGCTGATCCGCGCCGCACCAAGCCTGCTGGACGATCTGGACGATGCCTCGCGCGTTCACTTCGAGGGCCTGACAAGTCTTCTCGACCGCGCGGGTGTCGGCTATGTTATCAACCCTCGGCTCGTCCGCGGTCTCGATTATTACACCCGCACGGTTTTCGAGTGGCTGACCGATCGCCTCGGCGCGCAGTCGGCAGTGTGCGCCGGCGGCCGGTACGACGGATTGGTCGAGCTGCTCGGAGGCAAGCCCACGCAGGCGGTCGGGTTTGCGATCGGCCTGGAACGTTTGGTGGAGCTGTTGCGGCAGGATGCGCCGGCGACGGCGGACGATACGCCGCACGTGTGCGTCATTCCGGTCGCTTCCGAACGGGCCGGCGATGCGCTCCTGCTCGCCGAACGGTTGCGCGACCGGGGGCTGCGGGTGGAATGCCAATACGCCGGCAGCTTGAAAAGCGGGCTCAAGCGTGCTGATAAGATCGGTGCGCGCTACGCGGTGCTGTTGGAGGGGGGCGATGCGGCGGCGGTCAAGGACCTGCGCGGCGACGAAGGGCAGCGTACGATGACGCCCGGCGCGGTCGCGGAGTATCTCGCGCCGCTGTTGTTGACGGGGCGGCAATGACATGACGGAGAAAACGTGGTGAGCGCGTATACCGATCAGGAACAAGTTGAAAGGCTGAAAGCGTGGTTCAAGGACTACGGCGGCGCGCTACTCATTGGCGTGGCGCTCGGTCTCATACTCTTATTCGGCAACAAGTATTGGCGGCAGTATCAGGAAGAGCAGCGAGTCGCGGCCTCCGAGCTTTATACGCAAATGTTGCAACAGGTGCAGGAATCGAAGACCGACGCCGCCCGCGTGCTCGGTAAGAAACTGACCGACGAGTACAAGCGCACACCCTATGCCGGCATGGCGGCATTGATGCTCGCGCGGCTGAGCTTCGAGGCGAACGATCGGGCGGGGGCCCGTCAGCAGCTCGAGTGGGCGATGGATCACGCCGTCGACCCGGCCGTCGAGCACGCGGCGCGCCTGCGGCTTGGCCGATTGCACATCGCCAACAAGGAGTACGATGCGGCATTGACGCTGGCGCAAAAGAGCGCCCCGGGGTTCGAAGCGGATTATCTCGAGATCAAGGGCGACGCCTACGCGGGCATGGGCCGGATCGACGAAGCGCGCGCCGCCTATCGCGAAGCGCTGAAGACGCTCACGCCCGAGGTGCCGGCGCGGCGGCTGATCGAAATGAAACTCGACGACCTCGGTGGCGGCCGGCCCGCATGACGCGGAAGCTCGCACTGCTCGTTGCGTTGGCAGTCTCCGGTTGTGCATCGCACGTGGTGCGCGAGCCGCCGGCCGCGCTCGTCTCGTTCAAATCCTCGTATGATGTGAAGGAGCAGTGGTCTGCGAACGTCGGCGCGAAGTCGGTGAAAGGCGCGCTGCGGCTTACGCCGGGCGCGAGCGACGGTTTTGTTTACGCCGCTGATCCTCGGGGTCGGGTCAGCGCGTTCGCCGAGGACAGCGGACGCAAGAAGTGGAGTGTCGATCTGCACACGCCCGTCAGCGGCGCTGTCGGGGTCAGCCCAAATCTCGTACTCGTCGGTACCCGCAACGGTGAGGTCATCGCGCTCGACCGCGAAAACGGCAATCGGTTATGGGCCGCGCCGGTATCGAGCGAAGTGCTCGCGGCGCCGGCGGCGAACCGCGACGTGGTCGTCGCCCAGGCCGTCGACGGGCGGGTGTATGCGCTCGCTGCCGATACCGGCAAACGCCTCTGGGTGTACGAGCGGACCGAGCCGGCGCTGAGCCTGCGCGGCACCGGAACGCCCGTAGTGCTGAGCGACGGCGTGCTCGCCGGCTTCGCGAGCGGCAAGCTGGTCGCGCTGCGCTTGAAAGACGGCGGCGTGCTGTGGGAGGCGACGGTGGGCCAACCGCACGGGCGCAACGAAATCGAACGACTGGTCGATGTGGACGCTTCGGCACTCGTCTCGCCGGACGCCGTGTATGCGGCAAGTTTTCAGGGCAAGCTCACCGCGCTCAGCCCGGGGAGTGGAGCGATTCTCTGGGCGCGCGACGTGTCGACCTACACGGCGCTCGCGATGGACGAGGCGAACATTTATCTGACAGACGATAAAAGCCGTGTTCTCGCGCTCGACCGCAAAACCGGTGCGAGCGTGTGGACGCAGGAAGGCTTACACGGCAGGCGCCTGAGCGCTCCGGTTGTTTATCGGGATTCGATCGTGGTCGCCGACTACGAAGGATATGTTCATTGGCTCGCGCGCGATGATGGGCACTTTGTCGCGCGTTATCGAGTGGGCCGTGGTCCGGTGCGCGCACCGGCGGCGGTCGACAACGAAACGCTCTTCATCTTGGCGACCTCGGGCAAACTCGCCGCGCTTCGCCTGGTCTCGCAATAGTCCCGTGTCGGTTCCGGCCGCATAATACGGGCGCATGAAACCCGTCGTCGTACTCATCGGCCGTCCCAACGTCGGAAAGTCCACGCTGTTCAATCGTCTGACGCGCAGCCGCGCCGCGATCGTCGCGGACGAACCCGGCGTGACGCGCGATCGACAGTACGGCCACGGCCTGGTCGGCGATCGGCCGTATTACGTTGTCGACACGGGCGGCATCGCCGCGGTAGTGAACCCGCGCGCGGATCGCGACCAGCTGCGGGAGCTGATGACCGTTCAAGTCCGTCACGCGCTCGCCGAAGCCGATACCGTCGTGTTCCTGGTCGACGCGCGCGAAGGCGCGACCCCGATCGACCGGGAGATCGCAAACGATCTGCGGCGTCTCGACAAGCCGGTGACCCTCGCAGTGAACAAGGCCGAAGGCATGGACGCGGCGATTGCCGCGGCCGAATTTCACGCCCTCGGTCTCGGGGCGCCGTGGCCGATCTCGTCGGCGCATGGCGAAGGCATTACCGCCATGATGGAGCACGTGCTGGCGCCGCTTCCGCGCGAGGTCGAAGGTCCGACGGAAAGCGACGTTCCGCGCGTCGCCGTGATCGGCCGGCCGAATGCGGGCAAGTCCACCCTGGTCAACGCGCTGCTCGGTGAAGATCGCGTGATCGTCTCGGATCTGCCCGGCACGACGCGCGATAGCATCGCCGTGCCGCTCGAACGCGGAGGAAAGTCGTATGTCATGATCGACACCGCCGGGGTGCGCCGGCGCGCGCGTGTGGAGGAGGCGGTCGAGAAGTTTTCCGCGATCAAGACGCTGCAAGCGGTCGACGAAGCGAATGTGGTGATTTTGGTGCTCGACGGAAAGGAAGGGGTCGGCGAGCAGGACGCGACGCTCGCCGGATACGTTTTGAAGCGCGGCCGCGCGCTCGTCGTCGCCGTCAACAAGTGGGACGCGCTGGATCGAAGCGCCCGCGACTGGCTCAAACGCGAGGCCGAACGCAAGCTCGCGTTTCTCGATTTCGCGCCGATGCACTACATTTCGGCGCTCGAGCGTTCCGGTATCGGCGCGCTGTTCGGTTCGGTCGACCGTGCGTTTGCGGCCGCGAATCGCGAGCTGCCGACGCCGCGTTTGAACCGGGTGCTCGCGGCGGCCACGACGAGCACGCCGCCGCCGCTCGTGCGCGGGCGCCGGCCGCGCCTGAAGTTCGCCCATCAGGGCGGCCGTAACCCGCCACGGATCGTCGTGCACGGCAACCAGGTGCAGCGGCTTTCCGCGGCCTACCGGCGCTATCTTGCGCACGTGTTTCGCGATGCCTTCGACCTCGTTGGTACGCCGGTCGTGATCGAGTGTCGCGAGGGCGAGAACCCATTCCGTGGGCGCGCGACGCGCAACCGCGCGCGCAAGCAATGATGTATTGAGCATTAGACGCAAGCCGCGCTACAGCAAGCCGCGCTACAGCTGGTATATAGTGGCGAAGCGGCCGATCGGCCGCGTTACGAAGGGTTTCGATTGAGCGCTTATCACGAAAACGCGTTGCGCCCAGGCGCGACGCTCGCCGAATACACCGTCGACTCGGTGCTCGGTTTCGGCGGATTCAGCATCACCTATCTCGCGCGCGATACCGCTCTCGGTTCCTTCGTCGCCATTAAAGAGTATCTCCCGCAAGAAATTGCGCGCCGCGACCACGAAGCGACCTACGTCGTACCGCTCGCGTCGAAAGAGGCGATTCGCCACTATCATTGGGGCCTCAGGAACTTCGTCAAAGAGGCGCGCGCGCTCGCGCAATTCAAACACGCGAACATCGTGCGCGTGCTTCGCTTCATCGAGGCGAACGGCACCGCGTACATGGTGATGGAGTACGAGCAGGGACAAACGCTCGCACAGCGACTAAAGGATGCGCATGGCAGGCTCGATGAGTCGGCGCTGCTGCGGATCGTCATGCCCATCCTGAACGGGCTCCAAGCGGTACATCAGGCCGGACTGCTGCATCTCGACATCAAGCCGGAGAACATTTATCTGCGCCGCGATGGCAGCCCGATGCTCATCGATTTCGGCTCCGCGCGTCACGCGATGACGGAAAGCCGGCCTTCGGGTCGCGTCACGCTCACGCACGGTTACGCTCCCGTGGAGCAGTACCCGGACAAGGGCACGCTCGGTCCGTGGTCCGATGTCTACGCGCTCGGCGCAACCATGTATCGCTGTGTGACGGGCAAGCGTCCCGATGAAGCGCTGCAGCGCTATCGCGCGATTCTCGATTACAAAACTGATCCGCTCGAACCGGCAACGCGAGCGGCGCGCGGCCGCTACCAGCCGGTGATCCTCCAGTGCATCGAGCAGGCGATGCAGATACACGCGAAAGATCGGCCGCAGAGCGCACGCGAGCTGCAAGACGCGCTGCTCGGGCTGCGCAAGGCGGCGATTGCGAGTCGGCCCTTGCACCAGTCCGCCGACGAAGCGCGCGACGGTCGCGCGCTACCCGCGCGTCGGCGCGGCGTTGTGCGCTACGCCGTTACGATCGCCTTGATCGTCGTCCTCGCAGCGGTGGGTTGGTTCGAGAGATCGGAAATCGCACAGCGGTTGGCCGGCGTCACGGCCCCGGCGTCCGCGCCGGAACCTACCGCACCGGACGCGAACGAAGATCGCGCGGCCGAGCGTGTTCCGGACTTGAAAGAGGCGACGGACCGCTAGCGCTTTGCGCTCGCAGTTATTCCGCTATTTTTTCGCTCACCGCTGCCGGAGCGTACCAAGCCCGCCGCTGCGTAATGTCGAGCGACACGTTCTCGAAATCAAAGTAACGAACGAAGCAAGCGATTCATCACCGTTGCGGTGGGCTGGGAAGGGCAGCGCCGGCCGAAGCGCGCACGGCATCATCTTTTCGCAGTTGCTTGAGCGACTCAGGCGCGATGAAAAGGAGCGGATCCACGCGCGTGTTGTTCAGGCTCACCGCCCAGTGCAGATGCGGACCGGTCGCCCGTCCGCTCATGCCCACGTTGCCGATGCGCTGTCCGCGCGCGACGACCGTGCCCGGCGCAACGGCAACGCGGTCGAGGTGGTTGTACATCGTCACCAGGCCCTGACCGTGGTCGATGAATACGGTGCGTCCGTTGAAGAAGTAATCGCCGACCCCGATCACGACGCCGTCCGCCGGAGCGGCAACCGGGGCGCCGCGCGGAGCGGCAATGTCGACGCCGTTGTGCGGCTGACGCTCCTGATCGTTGAAGAAACGCCGCGTGCCGAAGTTACCGCTGAGCCGCCCGTGGGCGGGAAGCTGAAACGGCAGCGCCGTGAGGTTCTCGGTCCAATGGGTGAACGCCTGCGTCATGGCGAACTGGTCGTGGCTTATGCGTTCGAGGTCTTCCGGCGTCGGATCGACCATGCGCTGATTCTTGAGCGAGATATGCTGCGCGGCGTACGTCTTGGCCTGCACGGTAAAAGGACGCATGGTCGCGGCGCCGTCAGGACCGAGCACGGTCAGCTCGTGGGTGCCGGGCGCGGTTGTGAGCGGCACACCTACGATCGCGACCCACCTCTCACCGTTTCGTACCACCATCACGCGGTCTTCGCCGAGCAGCACCCGCGGCGCGGGAGCCGTAGTCGGTCCCACGTCGACGCGGGCAACGCCGCCGGGAACCGGTTCTTCGCGCGGGAGCCATTGTGCGCGCACGGCCAAGGGAGCGAGGAGCAGTATCGCCAGCCACCATCGTTTCATGAGTCGTGGCGCTCCTTGACGATGCATTTGATTCGGCCGCGTGCGAGTCGTGCTTCAACCGTGTCGCCGGGAGCGACCCTCGTGACGTCGCGCAGTATTGCGCCGTCCGCTTCGGCGCGCACGATCGCATAGCCGCGGTCGAGCGTTGCGAGCGGACTCAACGCGTGAAGGGCGCGCGCGAGATGCGCGGCCCGCTCGCGCGCGACGGCGACGCGGCGCGTGAGCGCGTGGCCGAGGCGCTCGTAGAGGTGGCGGCAATCGAGCTGGCAGGCGCGCAGGCGTGCCACCGGCGAGCGGCGTTCGAAGCGCGTGACGACATCGTGTAGCCGCGCATGCGCGCGATGCAGCCGCCGCGACTGTGCATGCCGCAGCCGGTGCGCCAGCGTATCGAGACGCTGTTTCAGATTCTCGAGACGCGCGCGCGGATGAACCAGCCGTGCCGCCAGCCAGTCGACGCGTTGTGCGCGCGTTCCGAGACTGTGGCGCATGCAGCGCAGCAGGCGCGCTTCCATTTGCTCGAAGCGGTGCAGCCACTCGCCGCGATCCGGACTGACCAGCTCGGCGGCCGCCGTCGGCGTCGGTGCGCGCACGTCCGCGGCGAGATCGGCGATGGTGAAATCGGTTTCGTGACCGACGCCGGAAACGACGGGGATCGGGCACGCGACGAGCGCACGTGCGACGATCTCTTCGTTGAACGCCCACAAGTCCTCGAGCGAGCCGCCGCCCCGCGCGAGAATCAGCACGTCGCACTCGCGCCGTTCGGCCGCCGCCCGGATCGCTTCCGCGATGGCCGGTGCCGCGCTCTTGCCTTGCACGGGAACGGGATAAAGCAGCACAGGTATCGCGGGAAAGCGCCGCTTTAGCGTCTGCACGACATCGTGGAGCACGGCGCCGGTGGGGGAAGTAATCAGCCCGATACGGCGCGGCAGACGCGGCAGCGGACGTTTGCGCGCGGCGTCGAACAGGCCCTCCTGCGCGAGGCGGGCCTTGAGCGCCTCATAGGCGCGCCGCAGCAGCCCTTCGCCCGCTTCTTCGATGTGATCCACGATCAGCTGGTATTCGCCGCGCCCCTCGTAGAGCGTCAGCCGGCCGCGCACGAGCACAAGCATTCCGTCGCGCGGAGCAACCCGCGCCAGGCGCAGCTGCGACCGGAACAGCGCGCAGCGGACCTGCGCGGTGGCGTCTTTCAGGCAGAAATAGAGATGGCCGGACGACGGACGGGCGAGGTTGGAAATTTCGCCCTCGACCCAGAGCGGCGGGAAGCTGGTTTCGAGCAGCAGGCGCGCCTCACGGTTGAGCCGGGAGACCGTGTACGTCTCGCGCACGGGAGCCGCGCGAGGAACGCTCGCTTCGTATTCCATGAACGTGAAAGGTAATCCTATAACCGGCGCGAGGAAAGGAGCCGCCCGGGCAATGCGCCGTACGGCGGGTCAGCGGCGATAGGTGTAATCGGCCCGCACCTTCGCGGCGTCCGCGGCCTGTTTCTGCGCCAGCAGCGCCTCTTCCAGCGCCTTCTGCGCGAGCTTCATGGCGTCGTCCATATTCCCGGCTTTCTGTGCCGCGCGAGAGTCGGCCAGATACCTTTCGGTGTAGAGCCACAGGAATCCTTTGTCGGCGGCGCGTTTGATTTCATTTTGGGCGCGGGCGACCAGGGCATCGTAATCCTTGTAGTCGTGGTAGACGGTCGGTAGTGAATAGTCGTAGTAACCGGCCGTATCCTGGTCTTCCTTTCCGCTGGATGCAGGCGTCGGACTTGTCGACGGCGCGCGCTCGATCGAAGCGCAGCCGTAGAGCGCGCACGCAGCAACGAGGGACAGCGCAAATGTTCGTTTCATCGGAGAATTTCCGGGGCCCCGTGGACGCATAAGCGTAGGCAAATCGCCGGGCCGACGCCAGCGGCACGACGGGTTTACGCCGAGGCGGGAGGTTTCATATAATACGCCATGCAGATAGTTCAAGACGCTTTAACCTTCGACGACGTCCTGCTGGTTCCTGCCCACTCGAAAGTAGTTCCGGTCGACGTCGATTTAGCCACGTCGCTCACTCGCACGATCCGCCTGCACGTTCCGCTGCTCTCGGCCGCCATGGATACGGTCACCGAGGCGCGCGCCGGTATTTGCCTGGCACAGGAGGGCGGCATCGGTATGATTCACAAGAACCTCCGTCCGGAGCGCCAAGCGGAGGAAGTTCGCAAGGTCAAGAAATACGAGAGCGGGATCATCGTCAATCCGATCACGGTGACGCCGGAGACGACAGTGCGCCAGGTGCTCGATCTCACGCGCACCCATGGAATTTCCGGCGTGCCGGTGACCGACAAGGGCGGGCTCGTCGGCATCGTCACCTCGCGCGATCTGCGTTTCGAGACGCGTTACGACGAGCCGGTCGGGCGCATCATGACGCCGAAAAACAAGCTGGTGACGGTGCGCGAGGGTGCTTCGCGCGAAGAGATCCAGCGGCTGCTGCACGAGCACCGCATCGAAAAAATCCTCGTGGTCGACGACAAATTCGGGTTGAAGGGACTCATTACCGTCAAGGACATCCAGAAATCGACCGAGTATCCGAACTCGGTCAAAGACTCGAAGGGCCGGTTACGGGTCGGCGCGGCGGTGAGCGCCGGAGCCGGCGCGGAAGAGCGGATCGAGCGTCTGGTCGACGCGGAAGTGGACGTGATCGTCGTCGACTCCGCGCACGCTCACCAGCAGAAGCAGCTCGACCGCGTGCGCTGGGTGAAGAAGCACTACCCCGATCTGCCGGTTATCGCCGGCAATATCGCGACCGCTGAGGCGGCGCGTGATCTGCAAAAGGCGGGCGCGGATGCCGTCAAAGTCGGCATCGGTCCAGGGTCGATCTGCACGACGCGCATCGTCGCCGGAGTCGGTGTTCCGCAGCTCACCGCGATCGCCGACGTGGCAGAGGCCCTCAAGGGGACGGATATTTGCGTTATTGCCGACGGCGGAATCCGCTATTCGGGCGATATTGCCAAGGCCATCGGCGCCGGGGCCCACTCGGTGATGGTCGGAAGCCTCCTCGCCGGCACCGACGAAGCGCCGGGCGAGGTCGAGATTTATCAAGGCCGGTCGTATAAAACCTACCGCGGCATGGGATCGCTCGGCGCAATGGGCGAAGGGTCGAGCGATCGCTACTTCCAGGAAGGCACGGCGCGCGAGAAACTCGTGCCGGAAGGCGTCGAAGGGCGCGTTCCGTACAAGGGACCGATGGTGAATCTGATTCATCAACTCATGGGCGGGCTGCGTTCGGCGATGGGCTACACCGGGTCGCCCGACATCGAGACGCTGCGCACGCGCGCGAAGTTCGTACGCATCACCACTGCCGGCGTGCGCGAATCGCACGTGCACGATGTGATGGTCACCAAAGAAGCCCCCAACTACAACTACCAGCGCGACTGACGATGCGTGCCGACCAGAGACAATCGTCATGACTAACTTATCGACGCCGAATTATTCCGAGGCGCTGTGGAAAGCGATCCGGGCCGAAGTCACCGAGTTGGCCGAGGCCGAGCCGATACTGGCACCGTTCTTTGAGCGCGCTGTGCTGCGGCACTGGCGTCTCGACGATGTGCTGGCGGAAAACCTGTCGATGAAACTGGCGGGCGGTGCGCTCGATGCCGCGGCGCTGCGTGACATCATTGCCGATGCGCTCGCGTCGGATCCGGAAATCACCGCCGCGGCGGCCGCCGATCTGCAAGCCGTGCGCGAGCGTGACCCGGCTTGCCGGACTTACGCGATCCCGCTGTTCTTCTTCAAAGGCTATCAGGCCCTGCAAGGTTATCGCATCGGGCATTGGCTGTGGCGTCAGCGACGCGAAGCGCTGGCGTGGATGGTACAGAACCGCGTTTCGGAAGTGTTTGGCGTGGAAATTCATCCGGCGGCGCGAATAGGGCGCGGTATATTGCTCGATCACGGCACCGGGCTCGTCGTGGGTGAAACCGCCGTGATAGATGACCACGTGTCGATTTTGCAGGATGTGACACTTGGCGGTACGGGTAAGGAGCAAGGCGACCGTCATCCGAAAATCCGTCGTGGTGTGCTGATCAGCACCGGCGCGAAGATACTCGGCAACATTGTCGTTGGTGAGGGAGCCAAAGTCGGTGCGAACAGCGTGGTGTTGAAAGACGTGCCTCCGCATTGCACCGTCGTCGGCGTCCCGGCGCGGGTTGTCGGCGCCTGCGAGTCGTCCGACCCGGCATCGCTGATGGATCATCGTATCGATCACCCCGAATGACGGCGCGGCGAGCGTTCCCGCGTGCTCTTGTCGCGTTCGCGCCGCGGTGTGTCGCCGGCGCATTGTTTTCAAAACCATTGCAATAGCATCCGTCCGTCGTGACCGATCCACATTCACAAAAAATTCTTATCCTCGATTTCGGTGCACAATACGTGCAGCTCATCGCGCGACGCGTGCGCGAAGCCGGCGTCTATTGCGAGATCCTTCCCTACGACGCGTCGTTCGAGGAAATCCGGCGTTTTGCGCCGCGAGGCATCATTCTTTCGGGCGGGCCCGAGTCGGTCACGGTCGACGAGACGCCCCGCGCGCCCGCTGAGATTTTCGACATGAGGGTGCCGATTCTCGGCATCTGCTACGGCCAGCAGACGATGGCGGCCCAGCTCGGCGGCAAGGTCGAAAGCTCGAACAAGCGCGAGTTCGGCTATGCGCGCGTGCGCATGCACGGGCATTCGAAGCTCTTCAAAGGCATTCGGGATGAGACCGAAGCGAGCGGGGCGGAGTATCTGCACGTATGGATGAGCCACGGCGACCGCGTGACGCAGCTCCCGCCCGGATTTCGCATCATAGCGGCCAGCGAGCACGCGCCGTTCGCCGGCATTGCCGATGAGTCGCGCGGGTTCTACGGCGTGCAGTTCCACCCGGAAGTAACGCACACGACGCAGGGCCGTGCCATCCTGCAGCGTTTCGTGCACGACATCTGCGGCTGCGAGTCGTTCTGGACGCCGGGGAATATCGTCGACAGCATGATTGAGACGGTGCGGGCGCAGGTCGGGAACGACGAAGTGGTGCTCGGATTGTCGGGCGGCGTCGATTCATCCGTCGTCGCGGCCTTACTGCATCGGGCGATCGGCGATCAGTTGACCTGCATCTTCGTCGATACCGGCCTGCTGCGATTGAACGAAGGCGATCAGGTCATGTCGACCTTCGCCGAGCATATGGGCGTCAAAGTCATCCGCGTGAACGGCGAGGAACGCTTCCTTGCGGCGCTAGCCGGCGTCGCCGATCCGGAGCAGAAGCGAAAAATCATCGGACGGATGTTCATCGAGGTGTTCGAAGAGGAAGCGCGCAAGATCAGGAACGCCAAGTGGCTCGCGCAGGGGACGATCTACCCGGACGTCATCGAGTCCGCGGGCGCACGCACGAAGAAGGCACACGTCATCAAGTCGCATCACAATGTCGGCGGGTTGCCCGAGCGCATGCACTTGAAGCTGCTCGAGCCGCTTCGCGAGCTGTTCAAGGACGAAGTGCGCCGCATCGGCGAAGAGCTCGGATTGCCGCACCAGATGATTTACCGGCATCCGTTCCCGGGACCGGGGCTCGGAGTTCGTATTCTCGGCGAGGTCAAGAAAGAGTATGCCGATATTCTGCGTCAGGCCGACGCGATCTTCCTCGAAGAGCTGTATCGTCATGAGCTATACGAAAAGATCGCGCAGGCGTTCGCGGTATTCCTGCCGGTCAAGTCGGTGGCCGTGCTCGGCGATGCGCGTGCGTACGAGTACGTGATCGCACTGCGGGCGGTCGAGTCCGTCGACTTCATGACGGCGCACTGGGCGCACATTCCTTACGAAGTTCTGTCCGCCGTGTCGAACCGCATCATCAACGAAGTGCGCGGCGTGTCCCGCGTCGTCTACGACATCTCCGGGAAGCCGCCGGCGACGATCGAATGGGAGTAACGCCGGACGACGTCCGCTTCATGCAGCGCGCACTCGATTTGGCGCGTCGCGCCGAGCAGGCGGGCGAAGTGCCGGTGGGAGCGGTCCTCGTCAGCAACGGCGAGGTTGTGGGTGAAGGGTGGAACCAGCCGATCGGGGCACACGATCCGACCGCGCACGCGGAGATCGTTGCACTGCGCGCGGCGGCCGAGCAACTCGATAACTACCGCCTGCCCGGTACGACGCTCTACGTGACGCTCGAGCCCTGTCCGATGTGCGCCGGCGCGATCGTGCACGCGCGCGTGGCGCGGGTCGTCTTTGGCGCGCCCGATTCGCTCGCCGGCTCGGGTGGTTCCGTGTTCAACCTGCTGCAATCGCAGGCGCTCAATCACCGTGCCGAGGTGACGGGAGGAGTTTTGCAGGAGGAGTGCGCGGCGCGACTGCGTGATTTCTTTCGTCGGCGGCGCACCGAGGGCGCCAACTAAATGGCGGGCGCGCGCAGCCGCAGCGCGAGCACCGCGTGCTTGGATTTCTCGATGTCGTCGATTTTAGTGAGGGCGTCGTAGTACTCGCGCACGTGACTGACGAACTGCACCGGTTCGTAACCGCGGCAATAACCGTACTTGGTCTGCTCGTACCATTTAGGCTCGGAGAGCAGCGGTAACCGCTGCTTCACGTCGTTCCATTTGTCGGGATTTCCGCCGAGCTTCTGCGTGAGGATGCGCGCGTCTTCCAGATGCGCGAGCCCGACGTTGTACGCGGCAAGCCCAAACCAGAGGCGGTCGGGATACTGGATTCGCTCGGGCAGCCGGTCGAGCAGATCGCGCAGATAGCGCGCGCCGCCCTCGATGCTCTCTTGCGGGTCGTGGCGATCGAGCACGCCGAGATCGGCCGCGGTCGCGCTCGTCAACATCATGAAACCGCGCACGCCGGTGAACGACACGCTCTTCGGGTCCCAGTGCGACTCCTGATACGCGACGGCCGCGAGCAGGCGCCAGTCGAGATCGTTCTGTTCGGCCGCGTCGGCGATCATGTGCTGATAGAGCGGCAAGCGATTGAAGACGCGGGCACGAAAAACCGTGAGGTTGACGAAGTCGGAACGGCCCGCCGGGCCGTAATAGCGGTCGAGCAACTGCGCGAGCGCACCGGATTTGCGGTAGCTGTCGAGGAACTGCACCGCGGCGTCGTACAGGCTCGAATCGCGCGACGGTCGGAAGGCCCAGGCGACCGGTTCGGGTTTTTGGATGTCGAACGCGACCTGCAACTCCGGGTAGTACGGGCGGCTGAGGGCGACTATGTTCGAGTCGGCGATCGTGAGATCGAGCAGTCCGTCCCACACGAGTTCGAGATGCTCCTCGGGCCGGCGATCGGGCGTCTCGAGCCAGCGAAGATCGCGGTGCTGTTGCTTGAGTTCCTGCAGCCGCTCGGCGTAGCGCGAGCCTTCCTGTACCTCGATCTCGCGGTTGGCCAGATCCTCCAGCTTGCTCGGTCGGAGGCTGCCGGCGCGGTAGACGACCTGTTGGCTGACGTGTTGATAGGGCGGTGTAAAGCGCACGAGCGCACGCCGGCTTGCGGTATCCGGCATGGCGGCAGCGGCGAAGTCCGCTTCACCGTCGAGGAGCCGAGGCATCACGTCGGCGTAACGGTCGGCGACGACGATTCGCAGCTTGACGCCGAGATGGTCGGCGAACGCCTTGGCGAGATCGTACTCGAAGCCTGCTGCCCCGTCGGGCGTCTCGTAGTACGTCGTGGTTCCCGTGTATGTCAGAACGCGAATTTCCCCGGAGCGTTTGATCGCATCGAGGCTGGAATCGGCAAGAATCGAACAGCCGCCGAGCAACGGCAGCAACAGCGCGATCGCGGCGGCGTGTCGGGTCTTTAACCCTGGCGCAGATAGCGTTTTTATTCTTGGCATAGCGGCGAGCCTACCGCCGCCTCGTGGGATTGTCACGGCACCTTTAGGCGGGGAATTACTTGTTCCACTCGTGTGGTTTTCGTAAGCTACGCGGCTCGATAGTTTCTTGAAGGCAAGTCGCCAAGCCCGAGTAAAACATCGGAGAGCTGTCGGAGCGGGCGAGGCGGGGTTTTCGCGAACAGACTTAACGTCTGTTCGCGCCGCAGAGCGCCCGCACACGGAAGTGCGGGCTGGTTGGCGCACCAGGGACGGGTGACAAGAGTACAGAGCTAAACATCGGAGAGGTGTCCGAGCGGTTTAAGGAGCACGCCTGGAAAGTGTGTGTACGGCAAAACCGTACCGAGGGTTCGAATCCCTCCCTCTCCGCCATCCTATCGCATTAGGATTGGCGGAAGTCCCGTGAAATATTTGTTTTCAACGCAAAGGACGCGAAGGACGCCAAGGAAAAAGACGCTGTTGAACGAAAAGGCGTTACGTCGATAGTGAGATGCTGCAAGCGGCGAGCCTCGACGGCGAGTCGCTTGCTGATCAAGTTGTCCTCCGAACACGGAGAGGTGCAAGAGCGGTTGAATTGGGCGAGCTGGAGTAGTCGCAACGCCACTTAACGTGGCGTTGCGCCAGCGAGCGCCCGTACACGGACGTGCGGGCCGGGGAATATCGTAGACGTGAAGTCGCGCCATGGAAGGCGTGCACAAAGGTTTCGGAGAGGTGCAAGAGCGGTTGAATTGGACGGTCTCGAAAACCGTTATGCCGGCAACGGCATCGAGGGTTCGAATCCCTCCCTCTCCGCCATTTATGAAGCGTTTCACTCGCAAGGCATAACTACCATCAAGGTCGTTTCGATTGCCCGGGTGGATGACGTCAGAGTGAAGCGTTCCCGCCGGGAATTTATCAAGCTGACTGCGGCGTTGACCTTCGTCGGGGCGCGTGCGACGGCTGCGCCGACGCGGCGGGCCGGCGATATGCGCGTCGTGGTGATCGGCGGCGGTTTTGCCGGAGCCACCTGCGCGAGATCGCTGAAGCAGGCTGATCCGGGTCTTCGAGTAACGCTGATTACGCCAACCGACCGGTTCATCACCTGTCCCTTCAGCAACTACGTCATCGCGGGTTGGCGTGACGTCGCCACGATTACCCAGCATTACCACGCGATTGCCAAGCTCGGTGTCGAAGTGTTGCGCGAGACGGCGACCGCCATCGATCCGGTCGGACGTCGGATCGTGTTGAGCCGCGGACGACGTCTTTCCTACGACCGCCTGGTCGTTGCGCCCGGGATCGACTTCCAACCGAACGGAATCGAAGGGTACGACGCAGCGGCGGCGGAGAAGATGCCGCACGCGTGGAAGGCCGGGGCGCAGACGCTAAAGTTGCGTCAACAGCTTCGCGCGCTGCGCGACGGCGCGAATGCCATTCTGGTGGCGCCGCCGAACCCGGCTCGCTGCCCGCCGGCGCTCTACGAGCGCGCGAGCGTCATCGCGCATTACCTGAAGCGGCACAAGCCGAAATCGAAAGTTCTCATCCTCGACGCCAAAGAAAGTTTCTATAAACAGGCGTTGTTCATGGACGGCTGGGACAAGCTTTATCCAGGCCGCATCGAATGGATTCCGGGCGCGAAGGGCGGACGTGTCGTCGCGGTCGATGCGAAAAGAATGACGGTCGAGGGCGAGCTCGACACGTTCACGGGAGGGGTGATCAATCTCGTTCCGGCGCAGATCGCGGGTAAACTCGCGCGTGACGCGGGGCTTACGGACGCGAGCGGCTGGTGCCCGGTGGACCTGCGAACGTTCGAATCAAGAAAAGCCAAAGACGTGTACGTCATCGGCGACGCGGCGATTGCCGATCCGATGCCGAAATCCGCAGCAGCCGCAAGCAGCCAAGGAAAGATTGCTGCGGCGGCGATCGTCGCCGGCGCGCGCGGCGAGCGGATGCCCGATTGGACGTTCGCGAACGCCTGTTACAGTTTGCTCGCGCCCGACTACGGAATTTCGCTTGGCAGCGCCTATCGCGCAACACCGGAGGGTATAAAAGAATTTCCGATCGCGAATGAGGCGGGCGCCCCCGACGGCGCTGCGCCCGCAACAGATGCGGTATCGGCCGCACGCTGGTACGCGCGTGTGGTCGCGGATGCGTGGGGTTAGGTTTCGAATGCACCGATGGCCGTGGGCTGCCCCGGGCAACCGCACGTGATAAACTTCGCCATCGCTTATGGCGGCGAGGGCTGGTCCCCTCGGTGACGGGCGCCTGTGAACCCGGTCAGGTCCGGAAGGAAGCAGCCGTAGCAGTCCGTCCGGGTGCCGGGGTGCGGCTGGTTCGCGCCGCCTCCCATTTTGAGGCTTCAACACCCAATCGATGACGTATCAGGTGCTGGCACGTAAATGGCGGCCGCGCACGTTCGCGGAGCTGGTGGGCCAGGCCCATGTGGTGCAGCCGCTGGTCAACGCGCTCGACCACAACCGCTTGCACCATGCGTTTCTCTTCACCGGTACGCGCGGGGTCGGTAAGACCACGCTCGCGCGCATTCTCGCCAAGTCCCTCAACTGCGAAACCGGCGTGACGTCGAAGCCCTGCGGCCAATGCAGCGCGTGCGTCGAGGTCGACGAGGGCCGCTTCATCGATCTGATCGAAGTCGACGCGGCGTCGCGCACGAAGGTCGAAGACACGCGTGAGCTGCTCGACAACGTGCAGTACGCGCCCACGCGCGGTCGCTACAAGGTGTACCTGATCGACGAAGTGCACATGCTTTCGGGCCACAGCTTCAACGCACTGCTGAAGACGCTCGAAGAGCCGCCGCCGCACGTCAAATTCCTGCTCGCCACGACCGATCCGCAGCGGCTGCCCGTCACGGTGCTGTCGCGCTGCCTGCAGTTCAGTCTGAAGCGGTTATCGGTCGAGGAGATCGGTCGCCAGCTCGAAAAGATTTTGACCGCCGAGAAAATAGAACACGACGCGCCGTCGATACGGCTGCTCGCCCGCGCCGCCGACGGCAGCATGCGCGACGGGTTGAGCCTGCTCGATCAAGCGATCGCCTACGGCGGCGGCCGCCTGAACGAAGCGGATGTGCGTGCGATGCTCGGCACGATCGACCAGAACACGATCGACCGGCTGCTCGGCGCGTTGAGCGGAAGCGACGCGCGCGCTTTGCTGGCTGTCGTTGCGGATGCGGTCGACCATGGCGCGGATTGCAGCGTGCTGCTCGATGAATTGCTCGTCGCATTGCATCGGGTCGCGCTCACGCAGGTCGACGCCGCGCTCGCCGAAGCCGGCGACGCCGAGCGGCTGCGCGCGCACGCGGCCGCGTTCACTCCGGAAGACGTGCAGCTTTATTACCAGATCGGTCTCATCGGTCGGCGCGATCTCCCGCTCGCGCCCGATCCGCGCACCGGTCTCGAAATGACGTTGTTGCGGATGCTCGCGTTTCGTCCGGCGTCCGAAAACGAAGCGGAGCAGCCGCGCGCGGCGACCGGCGGTTCGGGAACGCCGGTGTCGAAACCGAGCGCGGCGTCGGCACAAAGCGCGACGCGTGAGACGCCGAAAGTTGCGCCGAGCGCCGCGCCCGCAACGGTTGCGCCGAGCGTCGAACGGGCCGCTGCACCCGCGCCGAGCGCGAAGCAAGCGCCGGTCGAGCCTGCGAACCGCGGCGTGACGGCTGTGCCGTCGGACAGCCGCGAAATAACGCCGGCTTCGGCAGCGTGGACGGAGACGGTGGATCGTCTGCCGGTTAACGGCCTGATGCGCGAGCTGCTGAACAACACGGCGCTCGAGCACGTTGACGATACGTCGCTGAGCCTGGTTCTCGCCGAATCGTGCGCGAAATTGTTGAACAAGGAGCGCGAAGCAAATCTGAAGCAGTTGCTGGAACAACACTACGGTCGGGCGTTGGCGGTGACGGTGCGCGTCGGCGCGCCCGCAACGGCGACGCCGGCGCAGCAGAAGGTGCGGCAGCAAAGCGAGCAGCAGCAGGCGGCGGTGGAGGCGATCAACAGCGATCCGAACGTGCGTGCACTCCGGGAGAAATTCAATGCGCGTGTCAATCCCGACAGCATTCGTCCGGCGCGCGCGGAGAGTGTCAGCGGGAGTCGGCGCGATTAGCGCGCAGCGATGAAGCAGCGGGGATGGCGGGTACGAGCGGAAGTCGGAGAGGTGACATGAAAGGCGGACTAGGCAATTTGATGAAACAGGCGCAGGCAATGCAAGAGAACCTGCGCAAGGCCCAGGAAGAGTTGGCGTCCATCGAAGTGACCGGCGCCGCGGGCGGCAGCATGGTGAGCGTGGTGATGACATGCCGTTATGACGTGCGTCGCGTCACGATCGATCCGAGTCTCCTGAAGGACGACAAGGAAGTGCTCGAAGATCTGGTCGCCGCGGCGGTGAACGATGCGGTGCGCAAAGTCGAGAAGACGACGCAGGACAAAATGGCGGGGCTCACGGCGGGTCTCGGCCTGCCGGGCGGGTTGAAGCTTCCTTTTTAGGACATCGTGAAATATTACTAACCGCAAAGGACGCGAAGGAAAGAATAGGAGAGAAAGAACCTTTGCTCCTTGGCGCAGTTCACGGTTCGCACAGCGAATAATCGGCCTCGCATATGAACGAAATTCCCGTCCTCGAAGCGTTGAAGCAGGCGCTGCGCCGGCTGCCCGGCGTCGGCCCGAAGAGCGCGCAGCGCATGGCGTTTCATCTGCTCGAACGCGATCGCGACGGCGCGCGCATGATCGCACAGGCGCTCACGAACGCGATCGAACGGATCACTCAGTGCCGGCGCTGCAATAATTTTTGCGAGACCGAGTTGTGTGCGATTTGCAGCTCGCCCCGGCGCGATCCGACGCTCCTCTGCGTCGTCGAAACGCCGGCCGATCTTGTCTCGCTCGACCAGTCCGGCGCGTACAACGGGATGTACTTCGTTTTGATGGGCCGCCTGTCGCCGCTCGACGGGATCGGGCCGGACGAACTGGGTCTGCAGCGGCTCGAATCGCTGCTCGATCAAGGCGAGATCAAGGAAGTCGTGCTCGCCACCAATCTCACGGTGGAAGGCGAAGCGACTGCGCATTACATCACCGAGCTGGTGCGCCGGCGGAACATCCGCGCGACCCGGATCGCGTACGGCGTCCCGGTCGGCGGCGAACTCGAATACACCGACCGCTCGACGCTCGCGCGTGCGTTAACCGGCCGCCGCGAGGCGTGATCGCGCATTTCCCCCATTGAGCGAGCACGGGCCAGCTTCTTCCAACCTTCCGCTCGCCGGTATTACGGTTGTTGATCTCGGGCAGGTGTATCAGGGCCCGTACGCGACGCTGCTCATGGCAAAAGCCGGCGCCGACATTATCAAAGTGGAACCGCTGGAAGGCGAGCCGGCCCGCCGGCGCGCCGGCGCCGGTTCGACGTTTCCGTTCGCGATGCTCAATTCGAACAAGCGTGCGGTCACGCTCAACCTGAAGCACGTGCGCGGCTGCGAGCTGCTGATCGAGATGGTGAAGCGCGCCGACGTGCTGCTCGAAAACTTTGCGCCGGGCATTATGGACAAGCTCGGCGTCGGTTGGAGCGTGTTGCACGAGATCAACCCGCGTCTTATCTACGCCTGCGGCTCCGGCTTCGGCCTGTCGGGCCCGGATCGCGATATTCTCGCCATGGATCTGACGGTCCAGGCCTACTCGGGCATCATGAGCATCAACGGGTTTCCCGACGGTCCTCCGGTAAAAGCCGGGGCGGCGGTCGCAGACTTCCTCGGCGGGGCGCATCTCTACGCCGGCATCCTCACGGCGCTTTACGAGCGCACGCGTACGGGCAAAGGGCGGCTCGTGGAAGTGGCGATGCAAGAAGCGGTTTACCCGACGCTCGCATCCAATCTCGGCTTCCTCCATTCTTCGAGCGGCGATGTGCCGCCGCGCACAGGCAATCGCCACGGCGGCCTCGCGATCGCGCCGTATAACGTGTATCGAAGCCAAGATGGGTACATCGCGTTGATCTGCATGACCGAGACACACTGGGTGAACCTGCTTGCGGCGATGGGGCGCGACGATTTAAGAAACGACGCGCGGTTTCTCACGAATGCCGCGCGTGTGGCGAATCTCGACGCCACGGATGCGGTCGTGCAGGCGTGGATCGATGGGCGAACGAATGCGGAAATCTTCGAGGCAACAAAGCGGCATCGGATCCCATGCGCCCCGGTCCGTGACCTGCGCGAAGTGACGCACGACGCCCATATGCACGAACGCGCAATGCTCGAGTGGATCGACCATCCGGACCTGGGCCGGATAGTCGTGCCGGGAAGTCCGCTGCGCCTTCACGGAACCGAGCGTGTGCCGACGACGCCGAGCCCGCGTCTCGGTCAGCACAACGATGAGATCTACGGTGAGTGGCTTGGTCTCTCGGCGGCCGAGATCGAGGAGTTACGGCGGCAACAGGTTATCTAAAGACAACCAACCGCAGAGGACGCAGAGGACGCGGAGGTAAGAGAAATAAAATGGCAACCGCAAAGGACGCCGAGGACGCAAAGGAACTCAAAAAAGACGTTCCCAACCGCGGAGGAAGCAATAGGTTTGTAGCCGGATGGAGCGCAACGTAATCCGGGTTATCGCAAGTTCCCCGGATTACGGCGCTATGCGCCTTCATCCGGGCTACGTGAATTAGCCATGTTTTGCGGGACAGCACGCTAAAATCCGAAAATTAATTTTCACCGCAGAGGACGCGGAGGACGCAGAGAAAAGGCAGTTAATGAAGTTGAAACGCCAAGGACGTTAAGGGGGCTCAGAGGAAATCAAGAAGGACAACTAGAACCTATAGCTTTCGATACATTTACCTTTTTGATTTCCTCTGCGTCCTCTGTGTTCTCTGCGGTAAACAATCATATTAAGTTCTAGTCAACGTCCCCGGATTCCGCTTCGCTGCATCCGGGCTACGTTGCTGAAAATTAATTTTCACCGCAGAGGACGCAGAGAAAAGGCAGTTAATGAAGTTGAAACGCAAAGAACGCTAAGGGGACACAGAGGAAATCAAGAAGGACAACTAGAACCTATAGCTTTCGATACATTTTCCTTTTTAATCTCCTCCGCGTCCTCTGTTGTCCTCTGCGGTAAACAATCATAAATAAATTAAGTTCTAGTAGTCTTTCCTTTGCCTCCTTCGCATCCTTCGCGGTGATATTTAAAAAATTTATTTGCTAGGCGTCGTCAATAGGAACGCGGCTGATCCAGCACGCGCTCGGCGATGAAGGACAGCACCATCTGGCGCGAGACCGGCGCGAGCCGCGCGATCCAGCTTTCGCGTGCGAAGCGCTCGACGTCGTATTCCTTCGCGTAACCCATGCCGCCGTGCGTGAGCACCGCCGTCTCGCACGCCTTGAACGCGGCTTCGGCGGCGAAATACTTCGCCGCGTTCGCCTCCGCGCCGCACGGTTGGCCGGCATCGTAGCGGCGCGCGGCATTGACCGTCAGCCACCACGCGGCTTCGAGGTTGATCCACGCCTCGGCAAGCGGATGTTGAATGCCCTGGTTCGCGCCAATCGGACGATCGAACACGATGCGCTCGCGCGCATACCGGGCCGCGCGCTCGAGGGCGCACTGCCCGAGGCCGACCGAGGCGGCGGCCACGACGATGCGCTCGGGGTTCAGGCCGTCGAGGATCAGGCCGAAGCCTTCGCCTTCGGCGCCGATTCGGTTTTCCACCGGGATCTTCAGTCCGTCGATGAACAACATGTTCGAATCGACCGCTTCGCGTCCCATCTTCGGGATCCGGCGCACTTCCACTGCCGAGCGATCGAGCGGGTTGTAGAAAAGGCTCAGTCCGTCGACCGGGCGCTTGCCCGAGCCGCGCGGCGTGGTACGCGCGAGTAGGAGGATATGACTCGCCTCCTGTGCGGTCGAAGTCCAGAGCTTGCGGCCGTTCACGATGTAGTGATCGCCCTCGCGGCGCGCGACGGTGGTGATGCGCGAAGTATCGAGGCCCGCGTCCGGCTCCGTTACCCCGAAGCATACGCGGTGCTCGCCCTTGATGACGGGCGGCAGGAAGCGTTCGCGCTGCTCGTCGCTGCCGTGCACGACCACCGGGTGCATGCCGAATATATTGATGTGCACGGCCGAATTGCCGGTGAAACCCGCGCCCGAGCGGCCGATCAGCCACAGCACGAGCACCGCGTCCATGATGCCGAGGCCGCTGCCGCCGAAGCGCTCCGGCGTGGCGATGCCGAGAAACCCCGCGTCCGCGAAGGCGCGGTAGAACTCCTCGGGAAAGCGTTTGTCGCGGTCGCATTCGCGCCAATACTCGGGTGGGAAGCGCCGGCAGAGCGCCGACACCGCGTCGCACAGCGCGTACTGCTCCGGCGTTGCGCCGTAGCGCGCCCAGTCTTCGCTATTCATTGCGTGCCTCCCTCGCAGACCGGCGGTCGTAGCGGTTTACTTCGGGACGCTCTGATCAATCGCGTTCGTCCTGAGCCTGTCCAAGGACGATTAGTACCAGACATTGATTCCGCGTCCCTCCGTTCATGGTCGACCGGCTCACCACGAACGGAGGGATTAATCAGAGGCTCCTTATTCGTTCAGCAGATCGTTGATCTTCGCGGCGCAGATGAAGTCATTCATCGATAGGCCGCGGATCGCGTGCGTGCTGTAGCGGACGTGGCAGCGCTTGTAGCCTACTTCGAGATCCGGATGATGGTCTTCGCGGTTCGCCACCCACGCGACCGCGTTGACGAACGCCATGGTCTCGTAGAAGTTCTTGAACTCGAACGTTCGGCTGATTTCGGTTGCCGAATCGTTCAGGCGCCATCCTTTCGCCTGCGGCAACAGATTCTGTGCGGCTTGCCGGTCGAGCGGATCGACACCGCCTTCACAAGGGACGCAACGTTGCTGCTTGAGCTCCGCCATAGATCGACTCCATTCATTTGAAACGGTAATAGGTTTCGTTCAGGTAAGCGATCAGATCGTTCACCTGTTCGTGCGACAGCTGCTTGTTCAGGTTGCGATTGCACGCTTCGACTTGCCCCACCAAGCCGGGCAGGGTCTTCACGCGCCGATCGTTGCGTGTATAGATGGACGCGTTGTGACAACTGGTGCACTGCGCGTCATGGAGCGTGCGGCCTTTCGCGGCGTCGCCCGGCAGCAGCGCGGTTTCCGCCCATGCACCGGCGCTGATGCATACAGCGGCGATGACGAATACGGCGATGCGTGCGAGCTGCATGATGAGCCTCTCAGTTCCGGGCTTGCAGGTGCGATATCCGTGCGAGCGCCGGCGGGTGCGAATCGTAGAACGCCGAGTGCAAGGGATCGGGTGTTAGCGTCGACGCGTTCTCTTTGTAGAGCTTCACCAACGCGGTGATGAGCGCGCGCGCGTCGCTCTGTTCCGCGGCAAACACGTCCGCTTCGTGCTCGTGCCGACGCGAGCCGCGCGCGAAGAGCGGGTACAGGAAAAAGGTGAATACCGGTGTCACCATGAGAAAGAGTGCGAGGGCTGCGTGATTCGACGGACGATGAACCCCGAGCGACAAATAAAACCAGGGTTGCTCGATCAACCAGCCGAGGAGCGCAAGACCGACGAGACCCGACGCCGTCACCAGTACGATTCGCTTCGCAATGTGATGCAGTTTGTAATGCCCGAGCTCGTGCGCCACGACCGCTTCGACTTCGGGCTCGGCGAGCTGCTGCAGCAGGCTGTCGAAAAAAACGATGCGCTTGCTGCGGCCGAACCCGGTGAAATAGGCGTTGCCGTGCGACGTGCGTCGCGAGCTGTCGATAACGTAAATGCCTTCGCTGCGGAATCCGGTGCGGGCGAGCAACGCCTGCAGCCGCGCGCGCAATCCTTCTTCGCCGAGCGGTTTGAATTTGTTGAAGAGCGGGGCAATGAGCGTGGGATAGGCCCAGACCATGAATACGCTGAACGTCGCCCAGAGTATCCAGAGATAGAACCACCAAAAACGTCCGGCGGCGTGCATCAGCCATAGGGCCGCGATAATGAGCGGCACGCCGAGCAGCAGACCGATCAGCGCCTTCTTCACGAGATCGCTCGCGTAAAGCGCCGGGGACATGCGATTGAAGCCGAAGCGTCGTTCGATGCCGAACGTGCGATAAAGATCGAACGGAAGATCGAGCACCGCGGATACCACGATCACGCTCACCAGGAACAGGGTGCCGACGCCGATCTCGGAGTCGAACGCGCGGCGCCAGACGCTGTCGAGCGCATCGAGCCCGCCGCCGAGTGTCCAGACGAGCAGCAGCAGCGTGCCGTAAATGAGCTCCCAACGGCCGAGACGCGTGCGTGCGACCGTGTAGTCGGCTGCCTTGCGGTGCGCGTCGAGGGGCACGTCGGTCGCGAACGCGCTCGGAACACGCTCACGCCGGTTCTGCACGTGGCGGATGTGCCGTTGCGCGAGCCAAAGCTGCACGACGAGGCTCGCGGCCATAAATACGAGGAACAGTATGGTGAAGGTAACCATCGCGCCTAATGCTATGATTCCGTTTTCGCTAGTTTAACGCACGGAGCTGGTACATGCCGCCCTCGGCGCTCGATCCCAATGGGCTGATCTGGATTGACCTGGAGATGACGGGGTTAAGTCCCGAAACCGATCGTATCATCGAGATGGCGGTCATCATCACCGACGCTAATCTCAACATCGTTGCAGAAGGACCCGTGATCGCCGTCAGCCAGCCCTCCAGTCTGCTGGACGGCATGGACGAGTGGAACAAGCGTACGCACGGCGCGTCGGGTTTGATCGAGCGTGTGAAGGCCTCAACCGTTACCGAGGCCCAGGCGCAGCAGCAGATGCTCGCCTTCATCAGCCGCTATGTGCCGGCGAAGCGCTCGCCGATGTGTGGTAACAGTATCTGCCAGGACCGCCGCTTCCTGGCGCGCACCATGCCGGCGCTCGAGACCTGGTTCCACTACCGGAATCTCGATGTCAGCACGCTCAAGGAGCTGGCCATGCGCTGGCGTCCGGAGATCGCCGCCGGTTTCATCAAGCGCGCGACGCATCGCGCACTTGACGACGTGCGCGAGTCGATCGACGAGCTCAAGTATTACCGCGAGCATTTTCTGAATCTGCGATAAATAGAAAGGGGAGTCGTCATGCCGATCAAGACCGCCGACCTGTGCGACAACTATGAACGCGATCTGCAGGTCGCCGATCCGTTGTTCCGCAGTTTCGGAGCGAAGCGGGCGTTCGCCGGGAAAATCGTGACCGTCAAGGTGCACGAAGACAACAAGCTCGTGCGCGCGGAGCTGGAGAAGAACGGCAAGGGGCAGGTGCTCGTCGTCGATGGCGGCGGCAGCCTGCGCAGCGCGCTGGTCGGCGACAAGATCGCGCAGTTGGCGGCAGAGAATCAGTGGGAAGGGTTGATCGTGTACGGTTGTATTCGCGATTCCGCCGAGATCGCCAACGTGCCGATCGGTGTTTTCGCGCTCGCGACGAATCCAATCCGGCCGCGCAAGAACGGCTTCGGCGAAGTCGGCGTGCCGGTTCGCTTCGCCGGCGTGACGTTCAAGCCGGGCGCATACCTCTACGCCGACGAAGACGGCGTCGTCGTGTCGGACAAGAAGTTCGAGTAGCTGCGTTTACGGCGTGTAAAGACCGCCGCTGTTCTCCGGCCCGCTGCTGCTTTCACCGCCCCAGACGATCATCTCGTCGCCGGTCCAAACGGCGGTGTGATCGGTGCGCGCGACGGGCGCGTCTGTCGTTGTGATCGCGCGCCAGGTGTTGGTCGACGGCCGGTACGCCGCCCCCTGATTTGATGGCGCGTTGCCGCCCCACACGATCATCTCGGTTCCGGTCCAGATCGCGGTATTCCCGACGCGTCCCGGCGGCGCATTGGTGGTCGTGATCGACGTCCACGTGTCGGTGGTCGGGTTGTAGCGCGCGCCCTGGCTGGAGGATGCGCCTCCCCAAACGATCATCTCGCTGCCGGTCCAAATCGCTGTATGGCCGGAGCGCCCGAACGGCGCATTCTGAATTAATGTCCATCGATTCGTGGCGAGGCTGTAGCGCGCGCCGGTGCTCACCGGGGTGCTGCTGATCGTGCCGCCCCAGACGATCATGTCCGTGCCGGTCCATATCGCCGTATGCCCGACGCGCGCCGCGAGTGCATTTCCGCCAGCGAACGTAGTGGGGAGTGCCGTCCACGTGTTCGCTACCGGATCGTAGATCGTCCCGGTGTTCGTCGGCGTGTTGCCGCTAGCGAGGCCGCCCCAGACGATCATCTTGCTGCCGGTCCAGACTGCCGTATGGAGGCGGCGAGCGACAAGCGCACTTCCTCCCGTCATTGTCGTTGGGAGCGCGGTCCACGTGTCTGTCCCAGGACTTGTGCCGGGATTGTAGACGGCACCGGTGATCGTCGGTGTGCCGCCTGCATCCGCTCCACCCCAGACGATCATTTTGCTGCCAGTCCATACAGCTGTGTGATCGGTGCGCGCAGACGGTGCGTTCGTCGTGGTCGTCGCGGTCCACGTGTTATCGACTGGATCGTAACGTCCGCCGGTGGCGGTTACACCGGAGCTGGTGTCGCCGCCCCATATAATCATTTCATCGCCGGTCCAGACGGCCGTGTGGCTCGTGCGCGGCAGAGGTGCGGAGCTGGTTGTCGTCGCGTCCCATTCATCGACAAGAGTGCGGAAGGTCCAGGTCTTGTCGGCAGCAAGGTGATTTCCGGCGACGTCGGTAATCCCGGTTGTGAGCGTGGCGTGATAGAGCGTGCCTTTTTTGAAAGTAATGGCGCTGGGCGTAAAGAACGCTTTCCTGCCGCTTGGCGCTACTGATGCTCCATCAGCGGGCATGCCCGCATCGTCTTCGATAAAGAAGCTGGTCGTGTTGACCGTTGAATTACTAATCTGCTCGCTGAAGGTCGCAACGATTGGCTTATCGGTTGCTACACCCACTGCGCCGTCCGGCGGATCGACCGCCGTAACCGTCGGAGGCTTGGTGTCGGAGCTTCCTCCGCCACCGCCGCCCCCACCACCGCCGCCCGAGCTGCTGGTACTGCTACTGCTGCCGCACGCGGTGAGAGTGAGTGTAATGAGAACGAGGAGTAAGAAAGAAAGCTTCGAGTTGGTGCGATGCATTTCGTCCCTTCTTTTATTCTGGTACGGCAGTCGAGAGCGGCGAACTTAGTTTCGAATGAATAACGCGATTACGCAACCTCACGATGACGCGCGAGCGCCCAGGTCACATGCTCGCGCACGAGTGGAGAGGGATGATCGAGCCGTCCGCGCAATGCCTGCACGACCGCTTCGCTCGTCGGTGCATTCCCGAGCGCGACGGCGATGTTGCGCAACCATTGCTCATGATTGATGCGTCGAATGGCCGATCCTTCCGTGCGCTTTAGGAATTCCTCTTCCGACCAGCCGAACAGCTCGATGAGCTTCGGTGCGTCGAGCGCATGGCGCGGCGCGAAATCGGGTTCGCGCGTGAGTCGCGCGAAGCGGTTCCAGGGGCAGACGAGCTGGCAGTCGTCGCAGCCGTAGATGCGGTTGCCGAGCAGCGGCCGGAACTCTTCCGGAATCGGGCCGCGCAGCTCGATCGTGAGATACGAAATGCAGCGCCGCGCATCGAGCTGATACGGCGCGACGATCGCGCGCGTCGGACAAACGTCGATGCAGGCTTGGCAGGTGCCGCAGTGATTCGTCGCGGCCGTGTCCGTGGGGAGCGGGAGATCGGTGTAGATCTCGCCGAGGAAGAACCACGAGCCGGCGTCGCGCGCGAGCAGATTCGTGTGCTTACCGATCCAACCGAGGCCGGCTCGCTCGGCGAGCGCTTTTTCCAGCACGGGCGCGCTGTCGCTGAAGACGCGATAACCGAACGGTCCGATCGCGGCTTCAATACGCTGCGCAAGTCGACGCAGCCGCCCGCGCAGCACTTTATGGTAGTCGCGACCGAGGGCGTAACGGGAAACATAACCGCAGTTGGGATCAGCGAGGACGGCTTCTGCGTCGGCCGCCGGCGCAAAGTAATCGAGCCGCGCGCTGATCACGCGCACCGTGCCGGGCACGAGATCGGCCGGACGGCTCCGCCGTGTGCCGTGCGCCGCCATGTAGTGCATTTCGCCGTGCCGCTCCAGGCGCAGCCAGTTGAGCAGGTGCGCCTCGGCGTCATCGAGCGTCGTCGCGGCGATGCCGAGCTGTTGGAACCCAAGCTCGCGGCCCCACTGCTTGATATGTTCGGCGAGTTGCGGGAGATCGAGAGACTGAACCGTACTCATCGATTGTGCAGCTATCCCAGCTGACTGATCCACGCGGAAAGTGTCACCATGGACGCGAGCGTGCCCACGGAAATGAGCCACGCGACCCCGGGGCCGTCACCGCCCATGCGCACGGTCAGTATATAGGCCGCGGATGCCGGCGGCAGCGCGGCAAACAACACCACGGTGTTGAAGTACAGCCCGCCGAGACCGAGCCAGCGCCCGGTCCACCACGCCGTAGCGGGCACCGCGACGAGCTTGATCGCGAGAATATAAACCTCCGAGGAAAGCCCGCGCACCGAGCGGCGCCACTTGAGCGCCGCGCCGACGGCCAGCAGACCCATCGCAATCGCCGCTTGCGATAGCCGGTCCAGGAACTGCTGCGCCGGATAGGGGACGGGGAGACCCGCGACGTTCCAGACGAGGCCGGCGATCGTGCCGAGGATCAGCGGATTGCGCACCAGCTCGCGCCAGACATTGAACGTGCCGTGCCGTGCCAGCATCCACACCGAGACCACGTTCATGAGCGGTATCATCACGCCGCAGACGACGCCCATGAGCGCGATGCCCGGCTCGCCGTACAATTTGCCCGCGATGGCGATGCCGATGTACGTGTTGTATCGGAACGCGCACTGAAAGCGCGAAGCGAACGCCATCGGCGCGAGCGCGAAGAGGGGTTGCGTCGCGGCGGCGAGCAGCATGCCGACCAGGAGCGCGACGAGCGCCGCGCCAAGCAACGGGCCGGTTTCGGCGAAGTCGATGTGCGTCTTGGTCAGCGCGCTGAAGATGAGCGCCGGGAACAGCACGTAAAACATCAACTGCTCGAGACCGCTCCAGAAGCTGTCGCTGAAGCGCGTGCGCCAACGCTGCAGCAGCGTGCCGAGCAGGATCAGAGCGAAGTCGGGAATCAGTACGAGGACATTCTGCACCGGCGCAAGCTTACCCGGTCTGCGGCGGGGCGAGCTACACTTACGAGCCAAAATGACGTTACTACCAATACCTTTATATAGCGCCGCGCAGGTGCGGGAGCTGGATCGCCGCGCGATCGAGGTTCACGGCATTGCCGGGGAGGAGTTGATGGCGCGCGCAGGCGTCGCGGCGTTTCGCGTGCTTCGGGAACGATTCCCGCATGCGCGCCGCGTCGCGATCGTATGCGGAGCGGGAAACAACGGCGGCGACGGCTATGTCATCGCCCGGCTGGCGAAAGAAGCGGGTCTGGAGACGCACGTCTTCACCGTTGGCACCCCGCGCGATCAAGGCACGGCGGCGCAAATGCGCGCGCGTTGCGAGAACGCTGGAATTAAAGCGCGCCCGTTGGACGGTTCGCTCGGTGAAGCCGACGTGGTCGTCGACGCGTTGCTCGGTACCGGGCTCGAGCGGCCGGTCGAAGGCGAGTGGTGCGCCGCGATCGAGTCGATGAATGAAAGCGGTCGCCCGATCCTCGCTGTCGACGTTCCGTCCGGAATCAACGCTGACACCGGGGCGGTGATGGGCGCCGCGGTTCGCGCGCATTTGACGGTTTCGTTTATCGGAATGAAAGCGGGATTGTGCACGGCCGACGGTCTCGATCACTCCGGCGAAGTATTGTTCGACGACCTCGGCGTACCCGGCAGCGTATACGAAGGTGTCGTGCCGATCGCGCAGCGCCTTGCAACGCAAACGTTGCGCGGACTGCTGCCGCGACGCCCGCGCAACGCGAACAAAGGGAAATTCGGCCACGTGCTCGTCATCGGCGGTGGTCGTGGCATGCCGGGCGCGGTTCGCCTTTGCGGCGAAGCGGCGTTGCGTGCGGGCGCGGGTCTCGTGACGCTCGCGACACATCCGTGGCACGCGGCGTCGATCAACATCGGACGTCCCGAGTTGCTCGCTTTCGGTGTGCGCGGCGCGCGGGATCTCGAGCCGCTCTTCGAGCGCGCGAATGTCGTAGCGCTCGGTCCCGGTTTGTCGAAGGACGCGTGGGCGCGAACCATGTGGCGCGCCGCGCTCAACTGCCGGCTGCCGCTCGTTGTCGACGCCGATGCACTCAATCTGCTCGCGCTGGCGAAGCCGGTGCGCCGGCCGGATTGGATTCTGACGCCGCATCCGGGTGAAGCGGCGCGGTTGCTCAAAACGACGCCGCAGGCGATTCAACGCGACCGCTTCGCGGCGGCGCGACGCCTCGTGGAGCGCTACGGCGGCGTGTGCGTGTTGAAGGGCGCGGGAACCCTTGTCGCGCACGCGGACGCGACGTGGTTGTGCGACCGCGGTAACCCAGGCATGGCGAGCGGCGGCACCGGCGATGTGTTGACCGGCATCATCGCTGCGTTGCACGCGCAGGGGCTCTCGGCGATCGATGCCGCGCGACTCGGCGTGTGTGTGCATGGCGCCGCGGGCGATAACGCCGCCGCCGAAGGAGAGGCCGGGATGCTCGCGTCCGATCTCTATCCGTACATCCGGCGCGGGTTGAACCGCATCGCGCATGGCGACGTTGACTTTTAAGACGGCGAACGCCGCGGAGACGGAAAACCTCGGGCGGCGGCTGGCCGGAGCTGTACGCGGCCTGCAGCTCGTTTGTGTGCGCGGCCCTCTCGGTGCCGGAAAAACGACGCTCGTTCGAGGTCTGCTCCGCGGACTCGGCTACGACGGGCCGGTGAAGAGCCCGACGTTCACCTTGGTCGAGCCGTACACCGTGGATGGTCTCACGCTCTACCACTTCGATTTGTATCGCATCAACGACCCGGAGGAGATCGAGTATCTCGGCTGGCGCGACTACCTGAGATCCGACGCGTTGTGTGTGGTCGAATGGCCGGAACGTGCGGGCGCGCTTTTGCCGTTACCCGATCTAGACGTTATGATTGAATCAAGCAATAACCACGAACGAGAAGTGCGATTGCGGGCGTGCACTCCAGCAGGTTTGGCAGGACTCGACGCGCTGCGATGAGCGTCCGGCGGCTTGGCGCGTTTCTGATCGCAGCACTCTGGTTCGTTCCCCTCGTTGCTTCCGCCGCGGTCACAGTGCAGAACCTGCGGCAATGGCGCGCGCCCGATCACACGCGTCTGGTCTTCGATCTGAGCGGTCCGCTCGAACATCACGTCTACACCCTGAGCGATCCGAATCGCATTGCGATCGATCTCGACGGCGCCGAGCTCGCCGGCAGTCTCCCCGAACTCGATTCCAGCGGTCCGCTGCTTGCGGCCGTACGCAGCGGCCGGCCCGACGGCGGCACGCTGCGCATCGTGCTCGACCTCAAAGCGCCGGCGCAGGTGCGTACCTTCGTGTTGGGCCCGGCCGGATCGTACGGCCATCGGCTCGTCATCGATTTGACCGATGCGGCAACGGTGGCGACTGACGAGGCAAAGCCCGAATCGGAACCGGTGCGCGAGCCGAAGCGCGCGCCGGTGGGTACCAAGCCGAAATTGTTGGTGGTGGCGATCGACGCGGGCCATGGCGGGGAAGATCCGGGCGCGCTTGGACGACGCTATCGGACGCGCGAAAAGGACGTCACGCTCGCGATCGCGAAGGAGCTGGCGCGCCTCGTGAATCAAAAGCCGGGAATGCGCGCGATGCTCATCCGCGACGGCGACTACTACGTTGGTTTGCGCAATCGATTCTACAAGGCGCGGTCGCAGCGCGCGGATTTGTTCATCTCAATCCATGCCGACGCCGTGCCCGGCCGGCAGGCGACCGGGTCGTCGGTCTACGCGCTATCGGAAAAGGGCGCGTCCGACGCGACCACGCGCATGTTGGCCGAACGGGAAAACGCGTCCGACCTCATCGGTGGCGTCAGCTTGAACGACAAGGACGAAATGCTCGCCAAAGTGCTGCTAGACCTGTCGCACACGAAGACAATGCAGGACAGCCTCACGTTCGCCGGCGATCTGCTCGGCGAGTTGAAGCGGGTCGGCCCGATCCACAGCAACCGGGTGCGGCAGGCAGGGTTCGCAGTGCTCAAGGCGCCCGATATTCCGTCGGTGCTCATCGAGACGGCTTTTATTTCGAATCCGGCCGAAGAGAAAAAGCTGCGTTCGCCGCGTTTTCAACGCGAGCTGGCGCAGGGAATCCTGAACGGCATTCAGCGCTACGCGGCGCGCACGAACGGCGCGGCGGTCACGCGCACCACGAACGCCGAAGGCACGGCGCTTGCGCAAAGCGACGCGCCGCGCGCTGTACGCCGGCGCTGAAAGCGCAACGCTAAAATAAATATTAAATTTCACCGCAGAGGGCGCGGAGGACGCAGAGGAAAGGCGGTTAATTAAATTTGAAAACCAAAGGACGCTAAGGAAGTTTGGGATTCTGAAATAGTAATTTTCACCGCAGAGGACGCGGAGGAGGCAGAGGAAAGGTTAATAGAAAGTTGAAACGCAAAGGACGCCAAGGACGCTAAGGAAATCAAAAAAGGAAAATATATCGAAATTTAATTTTGAGATAGGTTCTAGCTGTCTTTCTTGATTTCCTATACGCCCTCTACGGTAAGCAATCGTTTTTTGAGATAAGCTTTTAGTAGTCTTCCCTTTAGTCTTTCCTTTGCGTCCTTGGCGTTCAAATTTAATTAACCGCCTTTCCTCTGCGTCCTCCGCGTCCTCTGCGGTTAGAACAAATATTTCAGAGCTTCCTTAGCTGTTCGCTTTCGCCCGCGGCCGGGTGTCGATCGTCAACGACAGCAGCGCCACGATCACGCCGCCGAGTGCGCCTTTTAGTCTTTCCTTTGCGTCCTTGGCGTCCTTTGCGTTTCAAATTTAATTAACCGCCTTTCCTCTGCGTCCTCCGCGTCCTCTGCGGTGAACAATCATTTTAGCTGTTCGTTTTCGCCCGTGTCCGGGTGTCGATCGTCAACGACAGCAGCGCCACGATCACGCCGCCGAGTGCGAGCGCGGCGAAGGCGTGGCCAAACTCGACCGCGCCGGCGCTGCGCTGCCCGACCAGCGCGACCACCAACGCGACGCCGATCACGGCACCGAGCTGGCGGATCGCCTGGTTCGCGCCGGAGCCTGAGCCCAGATCGCGTGCCACGAGATGCGCGACCGCGGCGCCGGTGAGCGCAGTGATGAGCATCCCGACCGCGACGCCGATGAAGGCGATGCCGGGGAGCCAGCCGATCCAATAGCTCGTATACGCCGGTGCGATCCAGTAGAACCACGCGCCGCCGGCGGCGAAGACGAAACCGCCCGCGATCAAGAGCGCGCGATGACCATATTGCGTGGCGATCCGGCCGGACCAAATCGCGCTCGGGATGACCAGCAGCGGGCTCGGCGCAAACGCGACGGCGGCTTGGGTCAGGGAGTATTTCCAAACCTGTTGCGGAAACAGCAGGCAGGTGAAGAACATCATCGCGAACACAGCGCCGTAGACGAACGTCGCGATGTTGGCATTGCGAAAGTTCGGTTCGGCGAACAAACGGACGTCGATCGCGGGCGTCGGTTTGCGCCGCGCATCCCAGACGAAGACGATCAAGAGTGCGATGCCGAGGCCGAGCGCCGCGAGCGTTGGGACCGTGAAGGCCCACACCCGCGTCTGTACGATGCCGAACGCCAGACAGCCGACGCCGGCAACGAGGAGGACCACGCTCGGAACATCGGGTGCGTCGCCTGCACGGGTAGCGCGAGGATTGGGCAATATCTTCGCGGCGAGCAGCGTGAACAGAGCCGCGAACGGCGCGGCGATCGCGAGGAACACCCAGCGCCACCCTGCGCCTTCGATCACCAGCGCGCCGAGCACCGGACCGAGCGCGGCGGCGACCGCGCTCGCCGCGCCCCACACGCCGATGACGAGCGAGCGCTTCTCGCTCGGAAACGCCGCGAGCGCCAACGCCAGGGCCGACGGCGTGATCGCGGCGGCGCCGACGGCTTGTATCGCCCGCGCCGCGATCAGCCATCCGACACCCGGCGCGACGCCGGCGAGAATCGCGCCGAGTGTGAAGATCGCGAGGCCGACGACGAAGACGAGTTTGCGTCCTTTGAGATCGGCGATTCGTCCCGCCGGCACGAGCAGCGCCGCGAACAGAATCGTGTAAGCGTTGATCGCCCACGACAGCGTGCTCGGTGTGGAGCTTGGGAATGCCTCCCGTATCGCCGGGAAGACGATGAAGAGCACGGTCGTGTCGAGCAGCACCAGGAACACCGAGCTCGCGGCGACGGCGACGATCGGCCACGGGCGTTCGACCGTGGGCACCACTGCGGCGGCTGTCCGAGACATGAATCGCTCCTTCAGTTCGCGCCGCTTCCTGCGACGTCCTTCAATGCCCGACGTTCGTCGGCGTCTGCCGGGAACCGGCGCTTCCTCCCGCGAGTTGCTTCAGAACTTTCTCCACGTTCCGGCGCACGCGCGCACGTACTTCATCGAAGAACCAGCTTACCTGGCTCTCCACGTCGGGCAAGGGGGGAACGCGTCCGGTCAGGACGAGCGCGGTGACCGCCGCGCCGCCGCAATTCGCTGCGATATCGGGCACGACCGTGATTCCCTTACATTGCAGGACGTGCAACGCGTCGGGCGTACATGGAAAGTTCGCGCCTTCCACGACGATTCGCGAACGGATGCGCTCGGCCGCTTTGCCGCTCACGGCGTTGCTATTCGCGGCGAGCACGAGAATATCGGCGTCGAGATCGAGCCAAGCGTCTTTCGGCGAAACGACCGTTACGCCCGGCGGCAACGCCGTACGATCGATCAACCCCTGCGCATTCGTCGCCGCGATTAGATGCGCAACATCGCCGCCTTCGGTGAGCCGGAGCGTGCCGAGCTGATCGGCGACGCCGACGATGGTGTAGCCGTGAGCGGCGAGGAAGGTCGCGACGCCGCGGCCCACGGTGCCGAAGCCTTGGATGACGACGCGTCGCGGGATCGGTACCTCGAGAAAATTCGCGCACATGTGGGCGGCTTCGCCGACGCCGTGACCGGTGACATTCTGACAGCGGCGCCACAGCTCCGGCCATGAACATTTCAGGATCGCGCCCGCCGGCGTGCGCTGAATGTCGTATCCGGCGGCGGCGCAGATCAAGTCGCGATCGCGGTAGGTGATGCCCTGATCGCTGCCGAGATAAATGCCGCCGTGCAGCAGCGGCGCGACGGCTTCGCCGAACGCGCGCAGACAGTCGTCGCGCGCCGGACCGTCCGGCAGCGTGCCGACGATGCCGGCTTTGGCGCCGCCGATCGGCAGCTCCGCGAGGCTGAGCTTGAGCGTCATCTTGCGCGCGAGCTGCGCGACTTCGGCGAGGTTTACGTCCGACGTCATGCGTATGCCACCCATGGCGCGCCCGTTCACCAGTCGATCCACTACCACCCACGCCGTGACGTTGCGCCGGCGGTCGATGACCGTCGTCTGCAACAGCGGTTCCGTCATTTGCTCCGTGAGCGTCGTCATTTCATCCTCGTGTCGTGATCTCGATACCGTTGCCGATGTCGACCGTTAGCGAAAGCTCGGGCGCGACATTGCGCACGTGTTGCACATACGCGCGCATCGCCTCCAACGTCGCCGCCGGGCGCAAGATGTTGTCCGCGATGACGAGCCCGCCGCGGCGCATGCGCGGCCAGGCGAGATCGAATTCGCGGATGTAGAGATCCTTCCAATGATCGATCAACACCAGGTCGAAAGGCTCCGGCAGATCGCGCAACACTTCGCCCGCGTCGCCGGCGACCAGTTCGACGTAGTCCAGCAATCCCGCGGCGCTCAGGTGCTCGCGCTGCTCCCTTTGTTTGTCCCGGTTCGGTTCGATCGAAAAAACCCGACCGCCGGTGCGCTGCGCCGCTTCCGCGAACCAAATCGTCGAGTAGCCGACCGAGCCGCCGACTTCCACGATGACCTTGGCGTTCAACGCGCGCGTCAGCATGTTGAGCAGCTGACCGACCTCCGGGCCGACGTCGAGCATCAGCCGCGGTGCGGCTTCGCGGACGAAGCGCGCGCCGAGCGCGTTCAACGCGATGAGCTCTTCCTGCTCGCTTCGCGAGCGTTGCGTGAGTTTGTCGATGACATTTTTGACTCTGGCATCCATGGCGGGTCCTTGAGCGTTGTTGGTTCCTTCACTACAGCAATCCTTGCGACGCAGCGGCGAGGGCAGGGCGGACTCGCGGGTGAGCCAATCGACCCTTCCCTAAAATCGGACAGCGCCCGCATAATCGCTCCCGTATGAAGATCTGCATCTTCCATCGACGTATGGCGCCCGCGCTCGCGGCGGAAATTGGCGCGTCGCTGGCGACGGACGAATCGATCGACGTCGTGACCGACGTTCAGCGCGATCCGCCCAACGTCGAGGACATCGAAGTGCTGATCGCCAACACGCTTCCCGCCGGTCTGCTCGCGCGCTGCAAGAAGCTGCGTTGGTTGCAGCTCACCGGCACGGGCTACGATCACATTCTCGGCGAATCGCCGCCGCGCGGTCTGGTCGTGACGAATGCCGGCGATATTCCGGCGCGCGCGGTCGCAGAGTTTGCGTGGATGGGCATCCTGAGTCTCGCCAAAGAAGGCCCCGCGCTCGTTCGACAGCAAGACGCGCGCATTTGGAAACTGCCGGACGCCCGGCTCGTCGCCGGTACCACGCTCGTCATCGCCGGCCTCGGTCCCATCGGTCGCGCGATTGCGCGCCGTGCCGCGGGTTTCGATGTACGCACGATCGGCGTCACGCGCACCGGATCGTCGCCCGGCGTTACCGACGAGATCTACGCGTGGAACGAGATCGCGCGCGTGCTGCCGGTCGCGGATCACGTCGTCATCGCTCTGCCGGGCCTTCCGCAAACACGGGGGCTCTTTGGCGCCGAGCTGGTCGATCGGCTGCCGGCGCAGGCGGTACTGATCAACGTCTCGCGCGGTTCGATTCTCGATACCTCTGTCGTGATTCGCGCGTTGCGCGAGCGGCGCCTGCGCGCCGCGCTTCTCGACGTGCACGAGCAAGAGCCGTTGCCCGTGGAACATCCGGCGTGGACGACGGAAAATCTGTGGGTCACGCCGCACGGCGCGTTTTGTTATCCGGGCGAGACGTACGATCTCGCCCGGTTGATCGCCGACAACCTCCGCCGTTTCCGCCGCGGCGAGCCGTTGCACAATCGGATCGACCCGTTCCCTTCCGCGTCCGCGAGCGCCGCTCAGTGAGCCTTCGCCGCCGGCGCGGCGGTGATGGTCGGCCAGGCGGGGTGGTTTTTCAAAACGATTTCGCGATAGAGACCCCACTGATAAACCTTGCGCGCTTCGATCGAGCGCCACACCGCCGTGCGCACGCGTTGCTGCATCTCCGCCGTCGTCGCGTATTTTTTCAGCAGATTGCCGGCCTCCATCGCGTGGTAAACGTCGCCGCCGTAGTCCTTCTCGAGATCGTCATCGCCGGCATGAATGCCGAATATTTCCAAGTCATGGTCGTTCAACCCGAACTGCTCGCGCAGCGTCTTGGCGATTTTGGTGAAGCGGCCCGGAATCGTGAGCTCGATCGCGTAGCTGCCGGCGGCGAGCGCTTCGAGCCAGTGGTAGTCGCGAACCAGGTGCATGCGGTATTCGACGTAGAGCAGCGTCTCCGGATACGGGTCGGCGAATTCCATTTCTTCTTCGCTCACGCCGAGGGCGGCGCCGAGACGCCGCACCAATGTCGGATGCTCCTTCGCGGGATTGAATTCGCCGAGCTCCTCCGCCAGGTTCGTGCCCATGAACTGGCGCGCCTCGAAGCAGTAACTGCAGTTTGCCGTGAGCTGCGCGATCACCGACGGGTAAGTGCGTGAATCGTAGTACCACTGCTTGACCCACTCCTGCACCCCGGCCAGCGGGATTTGTCGGGCGAAGAAATGATCGTAAAACGTGCTGACGTTGGCGGCCGGCGATTTGACGATCATGTTCGTCAGGTCCTTCAAGAAGGCATCGGGCGGCAGCGCCGGCGGCAGCGGATCGCTGAAGCGGGCGTGCGGCTTCCCGACCGGCGCGTGTGCGAGTGACGCGGAGAGATGGTGTGCGTTGAGATTGCGGTGGTCTCGGACGGTCGTGCTCATGTTTGCTCCTTCAAACCTGTTAGGAATTTCTGATTAATCCCGTTCGTCCTGAGCGTGTCGAAGACGATTCGTAGAAAGGTATTGATGTCGGCGGTCCTCCGTTCATGGTTCGACGAGCTCACCACGAACGGAGGGATCAATCAGGGCCTCCTGCGGGAAACGTTGCATTCTGATATCGGGCGATCTCGATCACGCGGCGGCGAGCGAATTCGATGCTAGAAAACCTTTTGCTCGCATCCAGCCAATGTCGGCAAACTTGGTCATATAGTTCCGGATTCCGTCGGGCAGAATGACCACGCAGTTCTGGCCGGCGCTGAGCTCTTTGGCGCTTTCGAGCGCCGCGTAAACCGCCGCGCCCGAAGAGCCGCCGCAAAGCAGGCCTTCCTCGGCGATGAGACGCCGGGCGATCAGGAACGATTCCTTATCGTTGGACTTGATCCAGCGGTCGACCAGCGAGCGATCGAGAACATCGGGAATGAAATCGTAGCCGATGCCTTCGACTTCATAGGTGGCGACATATTGGCCTCCTGCGAGAATCGAGCCGATCGGATCGACGCCGACGATCTGCACGTGCGGGTGCGTTTCCTTCAGCCGGCGTGCGAGGCCGGTCAGCGTGCCGCCGGTACCGGCGCCGACGACCAGCATGTCGACCTCGCCGCCGAGATCGTCGAGGATCTCCTGCGCGGTGTATTCGTAATGCGCTTTCGGATTGGACGGATTGGTGTACTGATCGAGAATGTGCGCGTTCGGCAATTCACGCTGCAGTCTTTTCGCCACCTGAATATGGCTCTCGGGATCGTCCCACGCGGCGCTCGTCGGTGTTCGGATGATTTCTACGTTGAGCGCTTCGAGAATCACCTGCTTCTCGAGGCTCATCTTTTCCGGCATCGTGATGATCACCCGGTAACCCTTCAACACTCCGGCGAGCGCGAGACCGATCCCGGTGTTGCCGCTCGACGGCTCGATCAACGTGTCGCCCGGCTTGATCCGGCCTTCCGCCTCCGCGTCGATGATCATTTGGTAGCCGACGCGATCCTTGACCGATCCGCCGGGATTGTAGAACTCGCATTTGGCGTAAAGATTGGCGGGCAGGTGTTTCGCGAGACGCTGCAGCTTCACCAACGGCGTCTTGCCGATGAGATCCAAAACCGAATTGCATAACATGCGATGCGCTCCATTCCTTGGCGGCCGCGACGTGCCGGCACCGAGGGATGAATCGCACGCGTTGCGGTGCGACGGTCAGAAGGCGCCTTCACGATGAATGCTTACAGAAAGAGGTGTATGTTTGTTCTCCCTGAACGCGGAGCTCTCCTTGAGACCAACGGAGTTCTAACGCACGCGATCGTGGAGTGTCAAAGAACTTATCGAGCAACGTGTCCTTCTGCTTATGCTTGTCTCCTCGCGCCGGCGCACGGTGCGAAATGTTCGCGACGATGATGAAACGTGCGCGGTGATGTAGCGTTTGAGAAACCGGGAATGGTTCATCGAGGAACGCTCCGTGGAATCGTGGAACAACACATGGATGACTTGATTCGTCGGCTGCGTTCGGCTCTCGGCGACGACGCCGTGCTCGACGCGCACGACGTCGCGCGACGTAGTGCCGGTGTACGGCGGAAGGACACGCTCAAAGCGGCGCTGTTGGTGCGGCCGCGCGACACGCAAGAAGTGTCGACGACGATGCGACTGTGTCATCAGGCCAATGTCGCGGTGGTGCCGCAGGGCGGATTGACCGGTCTGGTGCGCGGCGCTGACGCGGCGCCGACGGAAGTGATTCTCTCGCTCGAGCGCATGCGCGGGATCGAGGCGATCGATCCGCTGTCGCGTACGGTGACGGTGCAGGCCGGTGTAACGCTGCAGGCGCTGCAGGAGGCGATCGAGCCGCATCAACTCGCGTTTCCATTGGATTTGAGCGCGCGCGGTTCGTGTACGATCGGGGGAAACGTCGCCACCAATGCCGGCGGCAATCGCGTCATCCGACACGGGATGATGCGCGACATGGTGTTGGGGCTCGAAGTGGTGTTGGCCGACGGCACGGTGATCGACGCTCGGAATCGGTTGATCAAGAACAACGCGGGTTACGACATCAAGCAGCTGTTTATCGGCAGCGAAGGGACGTTAGGAATCGTTACCCGCGCGGTGCTGCGGCTGTCCGAAAAGCCGGTGAGTCAGCAGGTCGCGTTGCTCGCGGTTGCGTCGTTCGAGAAGCTGGCTTTGCTCCTGAAGCACATGCATCGCGCGCTCGGGGGTAGCCTAAGCGCCTTCGAAGTGATGTGGCCGGAGTTCTACGAGGTTGTCACTACTGCGCCCGCGCGCTCGCGTCCGCCGTTGGCCCGAGGCCATGGTTACTACGTGCTGGTGGAAGGGCAGGGCGGCGACCCGGACGCCGACGACGCGCGTTTCGAAGCGACGCTGGTGCGCGCAGGGTCGGACGAGTTGATCATCGACGCGGTGCTCGCGCGTTCGCAGGCCGAGCGCGACGCGCTCTGGGCAATTCGGGAAGACACCGGGCAACTGCGACGGTTCGAGCCGATATCCGTCTTCGACGTGTCGTTGCCCATTCCGGCGATGCCGGCGTATGTCGACGGCGTGCGCCGGGCGTTGACGACTCGCGGCGAAAATGCACGGTGCTTCGTTTTCGGACATCTCGGCGACGGCAATCTGCACGTCGTTGTCGCCGGAGCCGGCGGCGATCGCGACGCGGTGGCCCAGGTCGAACGTATCGTTTACGGACCGCTCGCTGAAATCGGGGGTTCGATTTCCGCTGAGCACGGGATCGGCCTGGAGAAGAAAGCGCATCTCGGCATATCGCGCTCATCCGAAGAGATCGCGTTGATGCGGCGTCTCAAGCACGCGCTCGACCCGCACGGCATCCTGAACCCGGGCAAAGTAATCGACGTTTGAGCCGATCGCGAGCCGCGCAAACAAGATCGCACCGGCGCTTCAATCCGCGGCGCTACCGTTCACCTCGACGCCGGCGATGCGCTCGGCCACCTTGACGATGGCCGCCGCGTCGAGGTCGCCGTCGCCGGTGCCGACGATCGCATTCAGATAACTCGCAACGATCGCACCGATCGGCAAGGCAACGCCGAACGCATCCGCGGCCAGAAGCGCGTTGCGCATGTCTTTTTGATACAGCCGCGATTTGAAGCGTGGAACGAAGTCGCGCGCGAGCATGCGCTCGCCGTGCGCCTCGAGCACGCGACTTGCGGCCGAGCCGCCGAGCAAGGCGGCGCGCACGCGCGCGCAATCGACGCCGGCCTTGGCCGCGAGCACCAATGCCTCGGAGACGGCCGCAAGTGTGCCGCCGATCACGACCTGATTGCATAGCTTCGCGAGCTGTCCGGCACCGTGGTCTCCGATATGGACAATGCTCTTTCCCATGAGCGCAAGGAGAGGACGCATGCGCTCGAACGTCGCGGCTGCGCCGCCCACCATGATCGACAGGGTGCCGTCGGTGGCGCCGCGCTCGCCGCCCGAGACCGGTGCATCGAGCATCGCGATGCCGTGCGCGGCGAGGCGGGCGGCGATCGATTGCGTCGCCGCGGGCGAGATCGAGCTCATGTCGACGACCACGCTTCCCGATGTGGCGCCGGAAACGACACCGTTGTCCGCGAATAACACTTCTTCGACATCGACGGTGTCCGAAACGATGGTAAAGATGACTGCGCTTCGTGCCGCGAGTTCGGCGGGTGAATCGCATGCCGAGGCGCCGGCGGCGATCAGCGGCGCGGCGGCTTCCGGCCGGCGCGCGTAAACCGCGAGCGTGTGCCCGCCTTTCAATAGGTTCAGCGCCATGGGGCGTCCCATGGTGCCCAAGCCGATGAAACCGAGATTCATAACGTGCCCTCCGTAGCGACGTGCAACTTGCGATGCTTGCGGTACCGGTGCTGTGCGGGACCGGTCAGATAGCGGTGCGCACTATGCTCGCACGCGGGGAATCTTCCGTGCGCACCATGCTCTATTTTTTCAAAATACGCGAGCACGGCAAAACCCGCTTGCCGGTGTCGGATGTTTGGGTGTCGGATAACAGAGAGCGGCGGCGCGGCGTGCGCCGCGTCAGGCTTGCAGCGATCTCACCTCGACGAGCGCCTGCTGCGGCGGGTCGAGACGACGGGCGATCTCGGTTTGCAGCGACTTTTGCAGTGCAGGATCGGCGACGAGCTGACCGTCGCGCGTCACGACGTAAAAAATATCTTCGGCGCGCTCCCCGAACGTGGCGATCTTTGCCGTCATGAGACGCACCTTGCAGGCAGCGAGCGCGAGCGCGACCTGATAGAGCAGGCCGGGGCGGTCTTGCGCGATGACTTCCATCACCGTCGTCTGCCCGTTAGGGGAAACGCCGAACGTGACGCGCGTCTCGATCGGGAAGTGCTTCAGCGTGCGCGGCAGCTGCGCGTGATGCAGGTCGCGTCCGGGCTGCGGGTCGAGCAGCTGCGCGCGCATCGCTTTCTGGATGCGCGCGAGCTCCACGGGGTCGGCGACCGGTTTGCCGTCGTGATCGAGCAGCACGAAGGTGTCGAGCCCGAAGCCGAAGCGCGTGGTGTGGATGCGCGCGTCCCAAATGGAAAGGTTCAGGCGGTCGATGCCGGCGGTGAGATCGACGAATAGCCCGTCACGATCCGGCGTGTAGCTCAGCATCTGCGTGCCGCCCGCGGCGGGGTGATATCGCAGCGCCAGGAGAGGAAGCTCCGACGCCGGCGTGCCGATGATGACCTCGGCATGCCAGGCGACCGCTTCGGCGTCGTGGCGCAGGAAGTAATCGGTGTCCATGCGCGCCAGGTGCTCGGCCACGACGTTTTCCGGAATGCCCTTCGCCGTGAGCCGTCGTGTCACGTCGGCGCGCAAATCGTTCACGCGCGCCTCGATGTCGAGCGGCTTGGCGAACCCGACGCGCAGCTCGTGCAAGGTCGAGTGATAGAGCGTCGTCAGCAGGCGGTCGCGCCAGGTATTCCACACCTTCGGGCTCGTGCCGCGCATGTCGGCGACCGTGAGCAGATAAAGATTGTCCAAGTGTTCCTTGTCGCCCACTTGTTCGGCGAAGCGGCGCACGACCTGTGGATCGAAAATATCCTGGCGCTGCGCGGTTTCCGACATCATCAAGTGATGGCGCACCAGCCACGTGACGAGGCGCGTGTCGTACTCGCTCATTTGATGCAGGCGACAGAACCCGTCCGCGTCGTCGGCGCCGAGGACGGAGTGGTCGCCACCGCGTCCTTTGGCGATGTCGTGGAACAGGCCGGCGAGGTAAAGCCGCTCGCGCTTGACGAGGGTTTGACCGATGCTGCTCGCGAGCGGCAGCTCGTGCGCATGTTGCGGCAGCATGAACCGGCGCAGGTTGCGCAGCACGAAGAGCGAGTGCTGATCGACGGTGTAGACGTGGAAAAGGTCGTGCTGCATCTGCCCGACCACGCGGCCGAATGCCGGGATGTAGCGCCCGAGCACGCCGTAGCGGCCCATGCGCCGGAACTCGTGCGTGATGCCTTGCGGCGCGCGCACGATCTCCATGAACAGGCTGCGACAGGCGAGGTCGCGCCGGAATGTGCCGTTGATGCGGTGCAGATTCGCCAGCACGAGGCGGATCGTGCCGGCGCGTACGCCCTTCAGCTCGGGATGCATCTGCATCAAGTGAAACAGCTCGAGCATCGCGAACGGATGGCGCTCGAAGACGCGGTTGTTGCGCACCTCCAGGAAGCCGTTGTGCGACTGGAAGCGACGGTTGAGCGGCACGATCTTCGGCCGGCCGCGCGCGAGAATCGCCTCGTCGAAGTGCTGCAGCAGAATTTCGTTCAGCAGTGACAGATCCTTGATGGCGCGGTAGTAGCGCTTCATGAAGAGCTCGACCGCCAACGCGCCCGGCCGGTCGCGATAGCCGAAGAGCTTGGCGAGCGCGCGCTGATGATCGAACAGGAGCCGTTCCTCGCGCCGGCCGGCGAGATAGTGCAGGCCGCAGCGAATCTGCCAGAGCAACTCGCGTCCGCGCACGAGCGTGCGGTACTCGAGCTCGCTCAGGAATCCTTGCTCGACGAGCTCGTGCAGCGATTGCGTGTTGAAGTGCCGCTGTGTCACCCAGGAAATCATTTGGATATCGCGCAGCCCGCCGGGCCCTTCCTTGATGTTCGGCTCGAGGTTGTAGGCGGTGTCGTCGAACCGCAGGTGGCGTTCCTGCTGTTCCTGTCGCTTGCCGGCGAAGAATTTCGCGCTCGGCCAGATTTTCCGCGGCCCGGTCAGTTTGCGCATTTTTCGAAAGAGCGCGCTATCGCCGGCGAGAAGCCGCGTCTCCATAAGGTTGGTGGCGACGGTGAGGTCGTTCTTCGCTTCCTGTACGCACTCCCTGATCGTGCGCACGCTGTGGCCGATCTCGAGACCCATGTCCCACAGGAAGCGCACGAACGCTTCGATGAAGGGTCCCGTCTTCTGCGTTAGCTTCTTTACGAGAATGAGGATGTCGACGTCGGATGACGGATGCAGCTCGCCGCGGCCGTAGCCGCCCACCGCGACGAGGGCCATCGGCAGTCGTGCGGGAGCAAGCCCGGCATGGTATTCCCACGCGCGTACCAGCAGCTCGTCGGTGAGCGAAGCTTGCAGCGCGACGATGTGCGACGCCTGGCGCGGATTATCGAGATAGTAGTGCTTGAGCCGCTCGCGTCCGTCGCGCAAGGCGGCGCGGAAGACCGCGAGCGCATCGGCGGTCGAGCCGTTCGCCGCGACCTCGAACGCCTCCGTGTCGAATACGTCCTCGCGTGCGAGCCGCGCGCTCACGACGGGCTGCCCGGCGACAGGGTGAGTATCTCGTAGCCGGTCTCGGTGACGAGCACCGTATGCTCCCATTGTGCGGAGAGCGAATGATCGCGCGTTACCACGGTCCAGTTATCCGGCAGCAGTTTTACTTCCGGACGCCCGGCGTTGACCATCGGTTCGATCGTGAACGTCATGCCCGGCGTTACTTCCATCCCGGTGCCCGGGCGACCGTAGTGCAGCACCTGCGGATCTTCGTGAAAGATGCGCCCAATGCCATGCCCGCAGTACTCGCGGACGATGGAGAAGCCGTGCCGCTCGGCGTGCGTCTGGATCGCGTGACCAATGTCGCCGAGACGTGCGCCCGGGCGCACCTGCTCGATCCCGCGGTACAGGCATTCGCGCGTTACCTGCACGAGCCGGCGTGCCTGGATCGACGGCTCGCCGACGAAGTACATCCGGCTGGTGTCGCCGTGGTAGCCGTCTTTGATGACGGTAATATCGATATTGATGATGTCACCTTTCTTGAGACGCTTTTCACCGGGGATGCCATGGCATACCTGATGGTTGACCGAGGTGCAGATCGACTTCGGGAATCCCTTGTAATTCAGCGGGGCCGGGATCGCCCGTTGCTTGTTCACAATATAGTCATGGCAAATCCGATCGAGCTCTCCCGTGGTCACGCCCGCCACGACGTAGGGCGCGATCATGTCGAGCACGTCCGCGGCGAGCCGCCCGGCGACGCGCATTTTTTCGATCTCGGCTGGGGTTTTGACCGTTACGAACATAGAACACTTCTATTCTCGGCCATCGGCGGGATATAAAAAAGGGCAACGCGAACCGAACCCTTTGAATCGCATTGTTTTGTCCCGACACGCTGTGGTATAAGAGCGGGCCTTTGACGCCTCGTGGGCGTCGAAGAGAACGTCGCCGGTCGGAGATCGGCCGTGCGGCTCAACCAAACCCACACACGGGCGCTAATCGGTGCATCCGGGTGTGGCGCCTCCGAGGTTCGCCGAGGAGAGCGCCATCGATGCACATAACCCGTGGCGGAAAAACCCAAGGAGACTCCATGAGCGCTGTCACTATGCGCCAGATGCTGGAGGCCGGCGTGCATTTCGGCCACCAGACCCGTTTCTGGCATCCCAAAATGCGCCCCTTCATTTTCGGGGAACGCAACAAGATTCATATCATCAATCTCGAGAAGACGCTGCCGCTGTTCGAGGAAGCAATGCAGTTCCTCAAACGCCTTGCCGCGAACAAGGGCACCATCCTCTTCGTCGGCACCAAGCGGCAGGCGCAAGAGATCGTTCAAGAAGAAGCGTCACGCGCCGCCTGTCCGTACGTGAACCATCGCTGGCTTGGCGGCATGCTGACGAACTACCGCACCGTGCGCAAGTCCATCGAGCGGCTCAAGTTTCTGGAGACGACGCTGGCCGATGAAACCAGCGGTCAGAAGCTGTCGAAGAAAGAATTGCTGACCCTGGAGCGCGAGCGGGTGAAGCTCGAGAGGAGCCTCGGTGGCATCAAGGACATGCCGGGGCTGCCGGATGTGCTCTTCGTGATCGACGTGGGTCACGAATACATCGCAGTGAGCGAGGCGAACAAGCTCGGTATTCCGGTGGTGGGCGTCGTCGACTCGAACTGTAAGCCCGACGGCGTCGATTACGTGATTCCCGGCAACGACGACGCGATTCGCGCGATCCGGCTATACGCGCAGGCGGCCGCCGACGTGGTGTTGGAAGGGCGCGCGCAGGTCGACTTCGGCGGATCGAAAGACGAAGAAGACTTCGTCGAAGTGAAGGAAGAACCGGTGAAGGTAAAGATGGCGCCGAAACGCCGCGCATCGGCACAGGCCGAAGTAGCGGCCGCGGAAGGCGAAGAGAAGCCGAAGCGCGACGCGGCGCCGGGCAAGCGGCCGGCGGCGCGCAACCGCACCCGTCCGGTCGGCAAGACCGCGGTTGTGGAAGACGAAGAGACGGAGTAATCGGGTTCGCGGAGTCAGGCATGAATATTTCAGCTTCCCAGGTAAAGGAACTGCGCGAGCGCACCGGCCTCGGCATGATGGAGTGCAAACAGGCGCTCACCGAGGCCAGCGGCAACATGGAGCAGGCCGAGGAGATCCTGCGCAAGAAAGCGGGCGCGAAGGTCGAGAAGAAGGCCTCGCGCACCGCAGCCGAGGGTGTGATCGGCTTGAGCATCGGCGCCGATCGCAAAATCGCGTCGATCGCGGAAGTGAATTGCGAGACCGATTTCGTCGCGAAGGGTGACAACTTCTCGGCGTTCGCGAACATGACGGCGGAAGTCGTCGCGGCGCGTAATCCGGAAAACGTCGACGCGCTGTATGCGCTGCCTGCCGGCAGCGACGGCGTTACCGTCGCGCAGGCGCGCGAGGCGCTGGTGATGAAGCAGGGCGAGAACATCGGTGTGCGCCGCTTCGTTCGCTATGCGACGAGCAAAGGTCACATCGGCGCGTACGTGCACAGCACGCGTAAGATCGGCGTGCTCGTCGAAGTCGAAGGCGGGGACGAAGCGCTCGCGCGCGATCTCGCGATGCACGTGGCGGCGAGCCGGCCGGAATATTTGTCGCGCGATCAGGTCCCGGCGACGGCGCTGGAGAAGGAGCGTGCGATCTACACCGAGCAGGCGGCGGCCAGCGGGAAGCCGAAAGAGATCGTCGAAAAGATGGTCCTCGGGCGCATTAACAAGTACGTGAACGAGATTACGCTGCTCGGGCAACCCTTCGTGAAAGATCCGGACACGACTGTCGAGAAACTGTTGAAGTCGGCCGGGGCGAAAGTGACGCGGTTCGTGCGTTATGAAGTGGGTGAAGGCATCGAGAAGAGCAAGGGCGACTTCGCGGCCGAAGTGATGGCGCAGGTCAAGGGTAAGTGAGCACGCGCCCGACGTGGCTTCGGATGCGCGCCGCTCGGCTGATCGTTTAAGGTTACGCGCATGACGGCTTCGCAGCGCACGGCCCTCGCTTACCGGCGCATTTTGCTCAAGCTGAGCGGCGAAGCGTTGATGGGGTCAGGGTCGTATGGCCTGAACCGCGATGCCATCACTCGCATTACCGAAGAGCTGCGCGCGGCGATGGGAACCGGTGCGCAGATCGCGGTCGTGGTCGGCGGCGGGAACATTTTTCGCGGCGTTGCGCCGGCGGCCGAAGGAATGGATCGCGCATCCGCCGATTACATCGGGATGATTGCGACGATGATGAACGCGCTGGCGCTGCAGGATGCGCTCGAACGCGCGGGCGTGCCGGTCCGGGTTCAGTCGGCGTTGCGCATCGATCAGGTCGCCGAACCGTACGTGCGACGGCGCGCGATCCGCCATCTGGAGGAAGGCCGCATCGTGATCTTCGCCGCCGGGACCGGTAATCCATTCTTTACGACCGACACGGCGGCAAGTCTGCGCGCGGCCGAGATCGGCGCGGATATCGTGCTCAAAGCGACGAAGGTCGACGGGGTATACGATCGCGACCCGAAGCGTTATCCGGACGCCAAGCGCTACGAGGAGATCAGCTACAATCAGGCGCTCACGGACCGTCTCGGCGTCATGGACGCGACGTCCATCGCGCTGTGCCGCGAGCAGAACCTGCCCGTGCGCGTGTTTGACATGAACAAGCCCGGGAGTCTGTTGCGCATCCTGCGCGGCGAGCCCGAGGGTACGTTGCTGAAGGGGTAAAGCCATGGCGCAATCGCTCGATCAGATCAAGAAAGACGCCGAGGCCCGGATGGCAAAGTCCGTCGAGGCCTTGAAGGCCGATCTCGGCAAGATCCGGACCGGACGCGCGCACGCCGGACTGCTCGACCATGTTCGCGTCGATTATTACGGCACCAAGACTCCGCTCAACCAACTCGCGACGATCAGCACTGCCGACGCGCGTACGCTCACGGTGACGCCCTACGACAAGGGTGCGATGGGCGCCATCGAAAAAGCCATTCGCGAATCCGATCTCGGTCTCAATCCCGCCGCCGCCGGTCAAACGTTGCGCGTGCCGCTGCCGGCGCTCACCGAGGAACGCCGGCGCGAGCTGACCAAGCACGTTCACAAGGAGGGCGAGAATGCGAAAATCGCCATCCGCAACGTCCGGCGCGACAGCAATCAGCATTTGAAAGAGCAATTGAAAAAGAAGCAGATCACCGAAGACGAAGATAAGCGCGCCGAAGACGCGGTACAGAAAATGACGGATCGCTTCATCGGTGAAGTGGACAAGCTCGTCGCCGCCAAGGAAAAGGAGATCATGCAGGTCTGAGCAGGATCTGCAGATCTAACGCGGCAACTCATGACTCTCTCCGCTCCCCGTTCCACCGGCGCGAGCGCGATTCCGCGGCACGTGGCGGTCATCATGGACGGCAACGGGCGCTGGGCGCGCCGCCGCGGGCTGCCGCGCGTCGCCGGTCATCGCAAAGGCCGGGATCGCGTGCGCGAGCTCGTCGAGGTCTCCGTCGAGACCGGCGTGCGTTACATCACGCTGTTCGCCTTTTCGAGTGAAAACTGGGGGCGACCCGCCTTCGAAGTGCAGACGCTGCTCGATCTCTTTCTTGCGGCGCTCGATGAAGAAATCGCGCGCCTGCACGACAACGGTGTGCGCTTTCAGGTGATCGGCGACACGCCACGCTTCGGCGCCGCGATCGTCGAACGCATCAAAGCGGCCGAGGCGCTCACGCGTGCGAACCAGTCGCTGACGCTCACCATCGCCGCAAACTACGGCGGACGCTGGGACATTACGCGCGCATGCACGCAGGTGGCGCGCGCGGTACAGGCCGGCGAACTGGACCCGGCTCAGATTACGTCGCAGACGCTCGAGCAGCGGCTTGCGACCGGCGAGCTGCCGGAGCCCGATCTTTTCATCCGTACGGGCGGCGAGCAGCGCATCAGTAATTTCCTGCTCTGGCAGCTCGCCTATACCGAGCTTTATTTCACGGAGATCGCCTGGCCGGATTTCGATCGCGCGCAGTTCGCCGCGGCGCTCGCCTGGTACGCCAGCCGCCAGCGCCGCTTCGGCTTGACCGGCGATCAGGTCGAAGCGGCTGGAAATGCTTAAGCAGCGAATCGTTACGGCGATCCTTCTGATTGCGCTGCTGCTCGCGGCCTTCTTCACGCTCCCGGCCGCGGGGATCGCGTTGGTGCTCGGCCTCTTCGTCGCCGCGGGCGCTTGGGAATGGAGCGCGCTTTGCAAGTGGACCGGGGCGGCGCGCGGCGGATACGTGGTCGCGATCGTTGTCGCCGGCGGCGCCTTGGTGGCCGCCACGCTGACCGAGCCGCGTGCGGCATACGCGGTCTATCTCGTCGCAGCCGCGTGGTGGGTTTACGCGCTCATCGACCTGGCGCGCGACGGCGAGGGGCTGTTGCATTCGGCAACGGGGCGCGCCGTCGCCGGTACCCTCATTATTATTCCCGTGTGGGTCGCGCTGACGTGGTTGCACGCAACCGACCCGCGCCGGCCGCTGCTCGTGCTCTTCGTCGTGGTCCTCGTCGCCATTGCCGACACCGGGGCTTATGCGGCGGGGCATGCGTTCGGACGCACGAAGCTCGCGCCGGCCATCAGTCCCGGCAAGACGGTCGAAGGCGTGATCGGCGGCGCGATGGCGGTGCTGTTGGTGGCGTATTTTTGTGGAACAATGATCTGGCAATTGCGCGGCGCCCGGCTCGGGATCTGGGTCGCGCTCGCTTTGGTGACCGGTCTGGTGTCGGTCGTCGGCGATCTCACGGAAAGCAAAATGAAACGCATCGCAGGCGTGAAGGATAGCGGCGTACTTTTGCCGGGGCACGGCGGCGTTCTCGATCGCATCGACGCGCTCACCGCCGCGGCCCCCGCATATGCCCTCGGTTGGCTCCTCCTGCTACAGGGGCGCACGTGATTCGTTCGGCGCCGACGGCGATGTTGGCGCCCGGTGCGGGCGTCGTGATTCTGGGATCAACGGGTTCGGTCGGTGTCACAACGCTCGATGTGCTTGCGCGTCACCCCGACCGCTTTCGCGTCGTTGCGCTCACCGCCCAAAAGCAGGTGGAGGCGCTATTCGAGCAGTGCGTGCGTTTCCGGCCGCGTCTCGCGGTGATGCTTGATCCGGCGGCGGCGAAAGCGCTCGCGGTGCGCCTGAACGCGGCCGGAATCGATACGGAAGTGCGCGCCGGTGCCGAAGCATTCGAAGCGGCCGCGGCGCATTCCGAGGCCCAGGTCGTCGTCACGGCGATGGTCGGCGCCGCGGGGCTACGTCCGACGCTCGCGGCGGTCCGTGCGGGCAAGCGGGTACTGCTCGCGAACAAGGAGCCGCTGGTCATGGCCGGACGGTTGCTCATCGAGGCGGCGCGCGACAGCGGAGCGGTGCTCATACCGATCGACAGCGAGCACAACGCTATATTTCAATGTCTGCCGTCCGACTTCACGGCGGGCGAAGCGCCGCGCGGCGTGCGGCGCTTGCTCCTGACCTGCTCGGGCGGTCCGTTTCGAACGACGCCGGCGGAGCGGTTGCGGCACGTTACGCCGGAGCAGGCGTGCGCGCATCCGCGTTGGGCAATGGGTCGGAAGATTTCCGTCGATTCCGCGACGCTCATGAACAAGGGGCTCGAGCTGATCGAGGCCTGCCGCCTTTTCGGCTTGACGTCGGACCGGATCGAGGTGGTGATCCACCCGCAGAGCATGATCCACTCGATGGTCGAGTACACCGACGGCTCGGTGCTGGCGCAGCTCGCCAATCCAGACATGCGGATTCCCATCGCGCACGCGCTCGCCTGGCCGGAGCGGATAGACTCGGGCGCCCGGCCGATCGATCTGCTCGAGATGGCGCGCCTCGATTTCGCACCCCCCGATACCGAGCGTTTTCCGTGTTTGCGGCTCGCGTATCAAGCCGCCGTCGCGGGAGGCACCGCACCGGCGATTCTGAATGCGGCGAACGAAATCGCGGTTGCGGCGTTCCTGGAGAGACGAATCGCCTTCAGCGATATCGCGCACATTATTAGTGGTACGCTCGATGAAGTGCCGCCGGGGGCCGACCAACCGCTGGAGCAGGTCCTTGCGGATGATGCTCGAGCGCGGCAAGTTAGCGCGGAACTCATTGCCGCCGTGACCGCTCGAAAGAGTCAAGGGGCTTTATGATCGATATCCTCTTTTATCTTGCCGCCTTCATCGTCGCGCTCGGCGTATTGATCGTGGTGCACGAGTTCGGCCACTACTGGGTGGCGCGGCGCATGGGCGTCAAAGTGCTCCGCTTTTCGATCGGTTTTGGCAAGCCGCTCTGGCGGCGCAAAGCGGGGCGCGACGGGACCGAATTTGTCGTCGCTGCGCTCCCGCTCGGCGGCTACGTGAAGATGCTCGACGAAACCGAAGGGGCGGTGCCGAAAGGCGAGGCGCATCGCGCGTTCAATCGCCAGCCGGTGTGGAAGCGGATACCCATCGTGGTCGCCGGCCCCATGTTCAATTTCCTGTTCGCGATCCTCGCCTACTGGGCGGTTTATCTGGTCGGCATCGACGGTATACGCCCGATCGTCGGCAAGGTCGCCGAGGGCTCGGTTGCCGAGCAGGGTGGCTTTCGTGCCGGCGATGAGGTCGTCGGGATCGACGGACATCCGGTGCAGAGTTGGGGACAGCGGCGCTTGTATCTATTTCAGCGCGCGCTCGATCATGCCGTCGTGAACGTCGACGTGAAGGACGCTCAAGGGGAGCCGCGTACCCGCCGGCTCGATCTCAGCGGAATCCAGGCGTCCGAAATCGATTCCGCACTGCTCGAGCGCGGCGTCGGGCTGTACGGTTACCTGCCGCAAATACTTCCGGTAGTGGGCGGGCTCGAAGACGGGCCGGCGAAACGCGCCGGCATTGAAGTCGGCGACCGGATCGTGCGCATCGCCGGCCAGCCGGTTAGCGCGTGGGAAGACATCGCCGCGCTCATCGGACCGCGCGGCGGCCAGACGGTGCCGATCGAGGTGGAGCGCGGCGGCCAACGGCTGACGTTCGAGGTGACACCCGACTCGGTGGCACAGGGCGACCGCAACATCGGCCGCGTGAACATCCGCCCGAAAATCGCCGACATTCCGCCCGAGCTTCGCGTACGCGTGCGCTTCGGCGCGCTCGACGCGCTGGGCGAATCGTTGCACAACACCTGGGCGATGACGGCGCTCACGTTTCGCATGTTGTATCGTATGGTTACGCTCGAGGTATCGAGCAAGAACATCAGCGGGCCGATCACGATCGCGCAGTACGCGGGCTATTCCGCCAAAACCGGTGCGGTGCAGTTTCTCATGTTCCTCGCGGTGATCAGCATCAGCCTTGGCGTGCTCAATCTCCTGCCGATCCCGGTTTTGGACGGCGGGCATCTCTTGTATTACGTAATCGAAGCGGTCAAAGGGAGTCCATTGTCCGAGCGCGTGATGCTCTTTGGTCAGCAAGTGGGCATCGCGCTTCTGGCCGGTCTGATGTTACTCGCGTTCTACAACGACCTCAGCCGACTCTTCAATTAAAAAAATCCAAGCGCTCGACATAACTATAATGAATAGATTCGTTGCGGCGCTCTTCGTCGCCGCCGTGCCTGGGCTGGCGGCCGCCCTCGAGCCGTTCGCCGTCAAGGACATCAGCGTCGAAGGCTTGCAGCGCATTTCGGCCGGTACCGTTTTCAATTACCTACCGATCAAGGTGGGTGATTCGGTCACGGAGAAGAGCGCGCAGGAAGCGATTCGCGCGCTGTATAAGACCGGTTTCTTCAAGGACGTACGCCTTGAACGCAAAGGCAACGTGCTCGTCGTGTCGGTGGTGGAGCGTCCCTCGATTGCCGGTGTGCGGATCACGGGTACGCACGAATTCTCCGAGGATGACCTGAAGAAGGGGCTGAAGGAGATCGGTCTTGCGCCGGGGCGCATCTTCAATCGGTCGCTGCTGGATCGGTTGGAGCAGGATCTGCGCGCGCAATACTTCAGCCGCGGGTTTTATGCGGTGTCGATCCAGCCGACCGTGACGCCGCTTGAACGCAATCGCGTGGACATCGACGTCGCCGTCACGGAAGGCCCGCCGGCGCGAATTCGCGAGATCATCATCGTCGGTAACAAGACCTTCTCGAGCAAGGAGTTAATCGACCTGTTTACGCTCGGCCCCGCCCCATGGTGGGCCGTGTTCTCGAGCCGCGATCAGTATTCGAAGCAAAAACTGGCCGGTGACCTCGAACGTCTGAAGAACTTCTATCAGGACCGCGGCTTTCTCGAATTCAACATCGATTCGACGCAAGTATCGATCACGCCGGACAAAGAGGATATTTACGTCACCGTAAATATCACCGAGGGCAAGCGCTACACGGTGTCGGACGTGAAGCTCGCGGGGAAATTTCAGGTTCCGGAGAGCGAGCTGCGCGCGCTGATTAGCCTGAGACCGGGCGTGGAGTTTTCGCGCCGCGAAGTGACCGAATCGGGCAAGCGTATTTCCGATCGCCTCGCCAACGATGGTTATGCCTTTGCGAACGTCAATGCCGTTCCTGACATCAACAAAGAGAAGCAAACGGTCAGCTTCACCTTCTTCGTCGATCCGGGACGGCGCGTGTATGTGCGCCGGGTAAATTTCGCCGGCAACGTCGCCACGCATGACGAAGTCTTGCGTCGCGAGCTGCGGCAGCTCGAAGGCACCTGGTATTCGGCGGAGAAGATCAGGCGTTCGCGCGAACGCCTGCAGCGACTCGGCTTTTTCGAGGACGTCAACGTCGAAACGCCGGCGGTCGCAGGTACGACCGATCAGGTCGACGTGAACGTGACCGTCAAGGAGCGGCCCACCGGCAGTCTGCAGCTCGGTCTCGGTTATTCCGATACCGGCATCAGCATCAATACGTCGGTCACGGAAAGCAATCTCTTCGGGACGGGGAAAGAGCTTTCGCTTCGCTTGGACAATTCGCAAGCGACGCGTAATTACAGCATTCGCTATGTGAATCCGTACTACACGCCCGAGGGCGTGAGCCGAGGTTTCACGCTGTTTTCATCCGAGGTCGATACGAGCCAGCTGAGCACGGCGGCATACAACACGAAGACCATCGGCGCGGGTATTTTTTGGGGCATCCCGCTCACCGAATATAACCGGCTGAACGTGGGCGCCGATTACGAAAGCATCGCTATCGAGACGCGCGATACCAGCGCGCAGATCGCAAAGGACTTTGTGGCGACCGAAGGCTCGCCGGTCAAGGCGGTCAAGCTCACGCTCGGCTGGTCGAGCGACAGCCTCGACAGCATCATCTTCCCGAGTCGCGGCACTTTGCAGCGGCTAAGCGGCGAAGCGTCCGTGCCCGGCAGCGACATCGAGTACTACAAAGTGAGTTACTTGATCGGTCGTTATTGGCCGGTGACCGATACGAGCAGCTTGCGGGCCCGCCTGGAATACGGGTTTGGCAACGGCTACGGCGACACCTCGACGCTGCCCTTCTTCAAGAACTTCTACGCAGGCGGCGTATCGACGGTGCGCGGTTATCGCGCGAGCTCGCTCGGCCCGCGCGACGCGGTGGTAGACCAGACGGTCGGCGGCAATCGGCGCGTGCTTACCAACGTTGAGTTATTCTTCCCGGTACCCGGTGTGACGCGCGACGAGAAGTCGATGCGACTTAGCACCTTCGTCGACGGCGGCATGGTCTACGGACCCAGCGAGCGGCTCGACCTCGGGGAGTTGCGTTATTCCGCGGGTTTGGCGTTTAATTGGTTTTCACCGGTGGGGCCACTCAGTTTCAGCTATGCCGTCCCCTTGAACAAACAATCGGGCGACCAGATTGAAGGCTTTCAGTTCACGCTGGGCGTTCCCTTCCGATGACCGAGGGCCGCTCTTGAAACGCAAGACTGTTCTGTCGTTCATGCTCGGTGCGTTGTATTGCGCGATTGCACTGATTTGGACCGGGGCATCCGCACAGGAGCTGAAGGTCGGCTATGTGAACGCCGTGAAGGTGATCGAGGAGGCGCCGCAGGGGGCGGCGGCGCTGAAGAAACTCGAAGCCGAATTCGGCCCGCGCGACAAGAAGCTCGTGGCGATGCAGGCGAAGGTGAAACAGCTCGAGGACGAGCTCGAGAAGAACGGCTCCCTGATGAAGGAATCGGACCGGCGCGCGCGAGAGTACGAGCTCGTCGTCCTGAAGCGCGACCTGCGCCGGGCGACGCAGGAGTTCCGCGAGGACTATAATCTGCGGCGCAACGAGGAGCTCGCGTCGCTGCAGAAAATCGTGCAGAAGGCGATCATCGAAATCGCCAAACAGGAAAACTACGATCTGGTGCTGCACGAGGGGACGATTTACGCGAGCAAGCGCGTCGATTTGACGGACAAAGTTTTGAAGAAGCTCGGGAAGTAACCGACGATGCCGACTCTTGCAGAGCTCGCCCGCCGCTTCGGCGGCCGGGTGCGCGGCGCGGGTGACGTCGATATCGTCGCGGTCGCGCCGCTCGCCCGCGCCGGACCCGGTCAAATTTCCTTTCTGCACGATCGCCGTCATCGCCCGCAACTGGCGACGACGCGCGCCGCCGCGGTGATCCTCCGGGCGGACGACGCCGAGGCGTATGCCGGTAACGCGTTGATCGTCGAGCAGCCGCAGCTTTGTTTCGCGCGAGTCGCCGCGTTCTTGCACCCGCCACCGGCCGCGAAGCCGGGGATTCATCCGAGCGCGGTGGTCGATCCGGCGGCGCGCGTCGCGGCGACCGTGAGCATCGGCGCGAACGCGGTCGTCGAGGCGGACGCGGTCATCGGCGAAGAAGCGCAGATCGGCCCTGGTTGCTACGTCGGGCGCGACGCGTCGATCGGCGCTCACACGCGGCTCGTGGGCCACGTCTGGATCGGGCCGCGTTGCGTGATTGGAACGAATTCGTTGCTTCATCCCGGCGCTGTCATCGGCGCCGACGGTTTCGGGTTCGCAAAGGACGGCGAGCGTTGGGTGAAGATCCCGCAGCTCGGCCGCGTGGTCATCGGTAACGACGTCGAGATCGGCGCGAATACGACCATCGATTGCGGAACGTTCAGTGATACCGAGATCGCCGACGGCGTGAAGCTCGACAATTTGATTCAAATCGGGCACAACGTGCGCGTCGGCGAGCACACCATCATGGCGGCGTGCGTCGGCATTGCGGGTAGCACGACGATCGGCCGTCGTTGCGTGTTCGCCGGTCAGGTAGGCGTGGCCGATCATGTTAGCATCACCGATGACGTGACGTTGCTCGGCAAAGCCATGGTTACGAACGCGATCGATCGGCCGGGGAGCTATGCATCCGGCATACCGGTTGAGCGTGCCGAGGACTGGCGACGGCGCGTGGCGCGGTTCCGTCATCTCGAGGAAATGGCGCAGCGACTGAAGCAGCTCGAAAAAGAAATCGAAGATCTGAAAGGGAGAAAGCCTTGAATCCCCTCGACATCCGCGATGTGCGCAAGTATCTGCCGCATCGCTATCCATTCTTGCTGATCGATCGCGTGCTCGACTACGAGTTGGATAAACGTCTGACGGCGATCAAGAACGTCACGATCAACGAGCCGTTCTTCCCGGGTCATTTTCCGAATCATCCGGTAATGCCCGGTGTGCTGATACTCGAAGCGATGGCGCAAGCCTGCGCCATCCTGTCGATGCTCACGCTGCAGGTGGTTCCGGACGAGAATTCCGTTTACTACTTTCTCGGCATCGACAACGCGCGCTTCAAGCGTTCCGTGGGGCCGGGCGATCAAATGCGCATGGAAGTCGCGATCAAGCGCAAGATGAAAGGCATTTGGTTGTTCGACGCCACGGCGTCCGTCGACGGCGAACTTTGTTGCAGCGCGGAGCTGATGTGTACGTATAAAGGCATCGGAGCACCGCCGTGATTCATCCCACGGCGATCGTCGATTCCGGAGCGCGAATTGGTCGCGACGTTGAAATCGGTGCTTACTCGATCATCGGTCCCGATGTCGAGATCGGCGACGGCACGTCGATCGGACCGCACGTCGTTATCCGCGGTCCGACGCGCCTCGGGCGCGGGAACCGTATCTTTCAGTTTTGCTCGCTCGGCGAACCGCCGCAGGACGTGACTTATAAGGATGAGCCGACGCGCCTCGACATCGGCGACCGCAATATTCTGCGCGAGTATTGCACGGCCAACCGCGGTACCGTCGCCGGCGGCGGCGTAACCCGGATCGGCAGCGACAACTTCATTCTCGCTTATTGTCACGTCGCGCACGATTGCCAGGTCGGCAGTCATACGATTTTCGCGAACGCTTCGAGCCTCGCGGGCCACGTGCACATCGGCGACTACGCGTATCTCGGCGGCTTTACGCTCGTGCACCAACGTTGTCGGGTCGGCGCTCACTGCATGACCGGCGTGAACACGACATTGTTCAAGGACGTGCCGCCGTTTGTAACGGTCGCGGGTGAGGGCGGGACGCCGCACGGAATCAACGTGCGCGGTTTGCGGCGCCGCGGTTTCGGCGAAGAGACGATCGTCGCGCTCAAGCGCGCGTACAAGACGTTGTACCACTCGGGCTTGCGGTTGGAGCAGGCGATCGGCGAGCTCGAACGCGCCGCAGAAGCGGAACCGGAAGTTCGTCGTATGGTCGAGTTCATCAAGGCGTCGCAGCGCAGTATCGTCCGATAACGCTGTCGCCCGGAAGGCCCGATTCGGTAGGAGTCGAGTCGACGCGAAGGGTACCGCTGTCAATGAAAAGCAGCATCACGCCAAACGCCGCCCCAAACCGGCCCTTCGCGACAAACGGCGGCAACGAATCCCCCAGGATCGGTATCGTCGCCGGCGAAGTATCGGGCGATCTTCTCGGCGCCGGTTTGATGCGAGAGCTGAAGCGGCGGTTGCCGAACGTCCGATTCGAGGGTATCGGCGGGCCGCACATGCAGGCGGAGGGCTGCCGAAGTCTCTACGAGATGGAGCGTCTCTCCGTCATCGGGCTCGAAGGCATCGCCAAAATTCCCAGCGTGTGGCTGATCCGGCGTAAAGTCGCGGCGTATTTTGCGGCGCATCGGCCGGATCTCTATATCGGCGTCGATGCGCCCGACTTCAATCTCGCCGTCGAAGAGCGGCTCCGTGCCAGCCGGATTCCGACGATTCACTACGTCAGCCCGACGGTGTGGGCCTGGCGCCGCTATCGTATTCGGAGCATCGCGCGCGCGGTCGATCGGATGCTCACGCTGTTTCCGTTCGAGGCGGACTACTACCGCGAGCACCGCGTGCCGGTCACTTTCGTCGGGCATCCGCTCGCCGACGAAATTCCCGATCGCTACGATCCGCGCGCGATCCGCGCGCGGATCGGCGTGCCTGTCGACGGCCGGCTCGTCGCGCTGCTTCCCGGAAGCCGGGCCGGCGAGCTGCGCCGGCATGCGATGCTGTTCGTTCGCACCGCACAATGGCTGCATGCTCGCCATCCCGACCTTCATTTCGTCGCGCCGTTCGCAAGCGACTTTACGCAGGCCCTTTTTGAGCAGGCGCTGAAGGTCGCTCGCGCCGGGCAACTACCGATCGTGCGGCTGTCGCGCCGGTCCCGCGACGCGCTTGCCGCAGCCGATGTCGTGCTGCTCGCGTCCGGCACCGCCACGCTCGAGGCGGCGCTCCTCAAGAAGCCGATGGTGGTGACATACAAGGTGTCGCGACTTTCGGAATTGCTGGTGAAGACGTTCGCGCACGTAAAAATGTATTCCTTGCCGAACTTGCTTGCCGGTCGTCAGCTCGTGCCGGAAATTATGCAAGACGATGCGACGCCGGAAGCGCTCGGCGCCGCGGTCGAGCAATACCTCGATCACCCCGAGCAGGCGGAGTCGGTGCAGGCGGAGCTCGCGCGAATGCACGCCGCGTTGAAGCAGGGCGCCGATGTGCGCGCGGCGCTGGCGGTAATGGAAGTGCTAATGGAACGAAAGCTTGGAGAGCGGGCCGGCGGTTAGGGAAGGTCTGAAATATTATTTTTCACCGCAGAGGACACAGAGGACGCGGAGGAAAAGCAAAAGAATCGGCAATAAACCTCGTAATAAACTCCGCGTCCCCCGCGTCCTCTGCGGTAAACAATCCTTAATCAGAGCGTCCTGGTCTCTTGCGTGGCGAACGCCGCGCCGCCGCCGCCCAAAAGCGTTTAATCGTCGGCGCGCCGGGTATACGCGATGTAATTCACGTCCACGCCCGGTCCGAGCGTGTACCGTCGGGTCAGCGGGTTGTAATGCATGCCGGTCAGATCGACGAAACGCAAGCCGCGCGGGCGGCACATGCGTTCGAGCTCCGAGGGACGAATGAATTTCAGATACTCGTGCGTTCCACGAGGCAGCAGATTCAGCACATACTCCGCGCCGACGATCGCGAATAGCCAGGACTTCAGGTTGCGGTTGATCGTCGAGAAGAACACATGTCCGCCCGGTTTGACGAGCGTTGCGCACGCCGCGACCGTCGAGGCGGGTTCGGGCACGTGCTCGAGGAGCTCCATGCACGTGACCACGTCGTACGCCGCCGGTCGCTCGCCTGCGAGATCCTCGGCGCTCACGCGGCGATAGTCGACCTCGCGGCCGCTTTCGAGCAAGTGCAGCTGCGCGACCGCGAGCGGTGCTTCGGCGAGATCGATACCCGTGACACGCGCGCCCGCAGCCGCCATCGCCTCGGCGAGGATGCCGCCGCCGCAGCCGACGTCGAGCACGGTTTTGCCCGCGAGCGGGACGCGTTTCTGTATGTAGTCGAGCCGCAGCGGATTGATGTCGTGCAGCGGTTTGAATTCGGCATTCGGATCCCACCAGCGCGCGGCGAGCGCTTCGAACTTGGCGAGCTCGGCGGCGTCGGCGTTCTGCGCGTTCGCCATGGTGCTACTCGCGAATCTTCGCGTGCCAGCGCGCGGCTTTGTCGAGAACCGCGGCTTCGTCGATCGTGGTCAGCCGGCGGTCGCGCAACAGCCGGCGGCCGTTGATCCATACATCGGTGACTTGCTCGCGGCCCGCGGCGTACACGATCTGCGAGATCGGATCGTACACCGGCTGCAGCGCGGGAGCCGCGAGATCGATGGCGGTGAGATCGGCCGCCTTGCCGGATTTCAGTGAACCGACGCGCTCTTCGAGCCCGAGCGCTTTCGCGCCGTTCAACGTCGCCATGGCGAGGGCCGTCGCGGCGGGGAGAGCGGTCGCTTCCTGCGCCACGCCCTTCGCGAGCAGCGCCGCCGTGCGCATCTCGCCGAGCATGTCGAGATCGTTGTTGCTCGCCGCGCCGTCCGTACCGAGCGCAACGTTGACGCCGGCCTGCACGAGCTTGTGGACCGGGCAAAAACCGCTCGCGAGCTTCAAGTTCGATTCGGGACAGTGCGTGACGTTGACGCCGGTTTGCGCGAGCAATTCGATTTCCGCATCGGTCAGTTGCGTCATGTGCACCGCGGCCAGATTCGGCTGCAGCAGCCCGAGCCGGCCGAGACGGGCGAGCGGCCGCTCGCCGGTGGCTCGCATTGCCTCGGCAACTTCGTGCGCCGTCTCGTGGACGTGCATGTGCAGCGGCAGGTTGAGCTCGCCGTTTAGTGTGCGCAGCTTGGTCAACGGGGCATCGGAGACGGTATAGGGCGCGTGCGGCGCGAATGCGGTTGTCACGAGCTCGGCGGCGCGCAGATCATCGTGCAGCGTTATGCCCTTGCGCAGATAATCATCCGGTGTTTGTGCGTAGGCCGTCGGGAAATCGATGAGAATCAATCCGACGACTGCGCGCATGCCCACTGCCTGGCAGGTACGGGCCGCGTCTTCGGGAAAGAAGTACATGTCGGCGAAGCACGTCGTTCCGCTTTTTAGCATCTCGGCGGCCGCCAGCTCCACGCCATCGCGCACGAACTCCGGATTCACCCAACGCGCCTCCGCCGGCCAAATATGCTTTTGCAGCCACTCCATCAGCGGCAGGTCATCGGCGAGACCGCGAAACAGGCTCATCGCCGCGTGCGTATGAGCGTTGATGAGCCCCGGGATGAGCGCGTGACGCGCAAGCTCTACGGTTTCGCCGGCGCTATAGCGCGAAGATGCAGCCGCACGCGGCAGCAGCTCCACGATTCGCCCTTTGTCCACCGCAACCGCATAATCTTCGTGCACGACCCCATGCGGTTCCACTGGAATGACCCAGCGGGCGGTGATGAGAGTGTCGATGGATTTCATAATCGGCGGCGCAAGTATATCCGAACGTTAGCAGGGGCTCTAAAGGGGTTGTTGAACGCGAAGTGGCCGTGTGCGAGATGCGCGTAGCGCTAGCCGGTACTATCGAGCAGGACGAACCGCGCATGCGAGGTGTGTGTGGAAGCCATCCAAGTTGAGCGGCGGAATCAAGCGATTCCGCAATGCGATGGGCGCGTAACATAGGGGGTTCGGAAATCGAAATTGGCGCAGGGCGCGTGCGTGGTAACATCATTTGAACCCATGACCTCCGCGGAACATAGCCCCCGACTCGCCTTCGATCGTATTCGCGCGGTCGAGTGGGTGGACGATCGGCTCAAGCTCCTTGACCAACGGATGCTGCCGGCGCGCGAGGAGTACCGGTACTTCGACACGGCTGCGGGTGTCGCGCAGGCGATCCGTGACATGATCGTGCGCGGCGCACCGGCGATCGGCATCGCGGCTGCCTACGGCGTTGTCCTGGCGGCGCGCGAACGGTACCGATCGGATGCCGTGGGTTGGCAGCGTGCGATCGAGGACGACCTCGCGCTATTGAACGGCGCGCGCCCAACTGCCGTGAACCTCGCTTGGGCGCTCGCGCGAATGCGCCGGCTGATCGAGGCCGGTGTCGAGGGCGACCCGACGCCCGCGTTCCTCGCCGAGGCGCAGCGCATTCACGCCGAAGACATCGCCGCCAATCAGGCCATGGGCCGATACGGCGCGGAGTTGATCGACCGCGGCAGCAGTGTGTTGACGCACTGTAATACCGGTGCACTGGCCACCGGCGGTTATGGCACCGCGCTGGGGGTCGTCCGTGCCGGTGTGGCCGCCGGCCGCATCGTCCATACCTACGCGAACGAAACCCGGCCCTGGCTGCAAGGGGCCCGCCTGACCGCCTGGGAACTGATACAGGAAGGCATTCCGATGACGCTTCTGGCCGATGGCGCCGCCGCTTATTTGATGCAGCAGGGCAAGGTCCAATGGGCCATTGTCGGCGCCGATCGGGTGGCTGCCAACGGCGATGTGGCCAACAAAATCGGCACGTACATGACGGCGCTCGCCGCGCGTTACCACGGCGTGCGGTTCATGGTGGTGGCGCCGACGTCGACCATCGATCTCGATACCCCAAACGGGGCGGCAATCCCGATCGAGCAGCGCCCGGCCGCGGAGGTGGTGGCGTACGGCGAGCGCCGCGTCACCCCCGAGGGTACGGCTGCCTGGAATCCCGCGTTCGACATTACCCCGGCAGCGCTCATCGACGCCCTCGTCACCGAGCGGGGTGTGATCCGTCAGCCGGATAGCGTAAAGATCGCTGCGCTGCTCGGGAAATAACGGGCCAAAAACGGGGTCGCAGGGACGCGCCGGGCATGGGCGGTTTATGCCCCGCATGTTAAAATTCCTTTTTTCAAATTAAAGGCGTAGGGCGGTCGCGCCGATTTTTCGGGCTCTGACCGCGCCGCGCCTTTCGTCATTATGGAACAGTTCGCCAAAGAGACCATTCCGGTAAATCTCGAAGACGAGATGCGCCAGTCGTACCTCGATTACGCGATGAGCGTGATCGTGGGACGGGCGCTTCCGGACGTGCGCGACGGCATGAAACCGGTCCATCGCCGGGTGCTCTGGGCGATGCACGAGCTCGGCAACGACTGGAACAAGGCTTATAAGAAGTCGGCGCGCGTTGTCGGCGATGTGATCGGTAAGTACCACCCGCACGGCGATACCGCGGTGTACGACACGATCGTTCGCATGGCGCAGGACTTCTCGATGCGCTATCCGCTCGTGGACGGGCAGGGCAACTTCGGCTCGATCGACGGCGATGCGCCGGCGGCGATGCGCTACACCGAAATCCGCATGAGCCGTATCGCCCACGAGATGCTGGCCGATCTCGAGAAGGAAACGGTCGATTTCTCGCCGAACTACGACGGCTCCGAAAAGGAACCGGTCGTCCTGCCGACGAAGCTCCCGAACCTGCTCGTCAACGGCTCGTCCGGCATCGCCGTCGGCATGGCGACGAACATCCCGCCGCACAATCTTTCCGAAGTCATCGATGCCTGCCTCGCGCTGATCGACATGCCGGAAGCGAGCGTCGATGAGCTGATGCGTCATATCCCCGGGCCCGACTTCCCGACGGCGGCGATCATTCACGGCGTCGAGGGCATCCGCGAGGCGTATCGCACCGGCCGCGGCAAGATTTACGTGCGCGCGCGCACGAGCATCGAAGAGATCGATGCGAAGAACGGGCGGCAGGCAATCATCGTGCACGAGCTGCCGTATCAGGTGAACAAAGCGCGGCTGCTCGAGCACATCGCCGAGCTGGTCAAGGACGGAAAGCTCGAAGGCATCTCCGAGCTTCGCGACGAGTCGGACAAGTCCGGCATGCGCATGGTCATCGAGCTGAAGCGCGGTGAGGTGGCCGACGTCATTCTGAACAATCTCTACGAGCACACCGCGTTTCAGACCGTGTTCGGTGTCAACATGGTCGCGCTGATCAACAACCAGCCGAAGCTGCTCGATCTCAAATCGCTGCTCGACGCGTTCCTGCGCCATCGGCGCGAAGTCGTCACGCGCCGTTCGATTTATGATCTGCGCAAGTCGCGCGAGCGCGCGCATGTTTTGGAAGGTCTCGCCGTCGCGCTCGAAAACATCGACGAGATGATCGCGCTGATCAAGGCCGCGAAAGACCCGGCCGAAGCGAAAACCAAAATGATGGCGCGCGCGTGGCCGGCCAACGTCGTCGCGAAGATGCTCGCGGCGGGCGACGCGAATCTGACGCGGCCGCAAGGGCTCGCGCTCGAATACGGGCTGCGTCCCGACGGTTACTGGCTCGCGGAAGAACAGGCGCAGGCGATCCTCGATCTGCGTTTGCACCGCCTGACCGGCCTCGAACAGGATAAGCTCCGCGAAGAGTACGCGGAGATTCTCAAGACCATCGCGGATCTGCTCGATATCCTCGCCAACCCCGATCGGTTGCTCCAGGTCATTCGCGAGGAGCTGACAGCGATCAAGACGCAGTACGGCGACAAGCGCCGCACCGAGATCATCGAGACGCGCGTGAGCCTGAGCGTCGAAGATCTGATCGCGCCGGAAGACGTCGTCGTGACGCTCTCGCATGCCGGTTACATCAAATCGCAGCCGCTGTCCGCCTATCGCGCGCAGCGCCGCGGCGGCCGCGGCAAGATCGCGACGAGCATGAAGGAGGAAGATTTCGTCGAGAAGCTGATCATTGCCAACACGCATTCGGCGGTGCTCTGCTTCACCAGCCTCGGCAAGGTGTACACGCGCAAGATTTACGAGATTCCGCAGGCGGGTCGCGGCGCGCGCGGCAAGCCCATCGTGAACCTGTTGCCGCTCGAAGAGGGCGAGCGCATCAACGCGCTGCTGCCGATTCGCGACTTCGAACAGCCGGGCTACATCTTCATGGCCACGTCCGATGGCACGGTGAAGAAAACCGAATTGAAAGAATTCGCGCGCATCCGCTCGACCGGCATCAAGGCGATCGAGCTCGAAGAAGGCAATCATTTGGTCGGCGTCGGTCTGACGTCCGGGGAGTCGGAGATTTTGCTCTTCAGTGACGCAGGCAAGGCGGTGCGCTTCGTCGAAAGCGACGTGCGCCCGATGGGTCGCGCGGCGCGCGGCGTGCGCGGCATCGATCTCAAGGAAGGCCAGAAAGTCGTGTCGCTCATCATCGTCGACAAGAACGGTGCGGGTGAAACCGCTACCGTGCTCACCGCGACGCGCAACGGCTACGGCAAACGCACGCTTCTGACGGAATATCCGGCGCATCGGCGCGGCGGCCAGGGCGTGATTTCGATTCAAGCAAGCGAGCGCAACGGACCCGTGCTCAGCGCCTGTATCGTCGATCAGGATGATGAGGTCATGCTCATCACCGATGGCGGCACGCTGATTCGTACGCGCGTTAAGGAAATTTCGGTGATCGGTCGCAACACCCAGGGTGTGCGCCTGATCGAGCTCTCGGGCGAAGAACACCTCGCGGGGCTCGAGAAAGTTCTGGAATCGGACGAAGGTGAACCGGGGTAGTCGAAGCGCGTATGCCGAAGAGCGCGTCGCGGATATGTCACCGTTGCGCGATCGAGGGTCGGTAAGGCTTGCAGGCCGAGACTACCGAAAGAAATTCTCAATCGTCAGGGCAGGTAGAATGACACGAGTGTACAACTTCAGCGCCGGTCCGGCGGTCTTGCCGGAAGAAGTGTTGAAACAGGCGCAACAGGAAATGCTCGACTGGCATGGCAGCGGCATGTCGGTCATGGAAATGAGCCACCGCGGCAAGGAGTTCATCGAGATAGCGCAGAAGGCCGAAGCCGACTTGCGCGAGTTGCTCGCGATTCCCAAGAACTACAAGGTTCTGTTCCTGCAAGGCGGCGCCACGCTGCAGTTCGCGATGGTGCCGATCAATCTATATCGCGGGAAAAAGAGCGCCGACTACATTCACACCGGCCAGTGGGCGAAGAAGGCCATCAGCGAAGCCAAGAAGTACGGCGCGGTGAACATCGCCGCGAGCGCCGAGAGCACGAACTTCACCACGATTCCGCCACAGCGCGAATGGAAGCTCGATCCCAATGCGGCGTACGTGCACTACACCGCGAACGAAACGATCGGTGGCGTCGAATTTCACTGGATTCCGGAGACCGGCGCCGTCCCGCTCGTGACGGATGCGTCATCGACGTTCCTCTCGCGCCCGCTCGACGTCTCGCGCTTCGGCCTGATCTACGCCGGCGCCCAGAAGAACTTCGGCCCCTCGGGTCTCGCGATCGCGATCGTGCGCGAAGACCTGCTCGGGCACGCGCCCGCCAACACCGCCAGCATGCTCGACTACAAGATTCACGCCGAGAACGAATCGATGTACAACACGCCGCCGACGTACGGCTGGTACATCGCGGGTCTCGTATTCGAGTGGCTGAAGAAAAAGGGCGGCCTCAAGGCGATGGCCGAGGTCAATGGGCGTAAGGCGAAGAAGCTTTACGACTTCATCGACGCGTCCGGCGGCTTCTACAAGAACCCGGTTGCGCGCGACTGCCGCTCGTTGATGAACGTACCGTTCACGCTCAAAGACAGCGCGCTCGACGACGAATTTCTGAAAGGCGCGAAGGCGGCGAAGCTGCTGCAGCTCAAAGGCCATCGCTCGGTCGGCGGCATGCGCGCGAGCATTTACAATGCCATGCCGGAATCGGGCGTCGACGTCCTCATGGACTACATGAAGCAATTCATGAAGTCCAAGGGGTGACCTGATCCGAAGTACGGGGCAAGCGCCCAATCAGGGAAGACCGAGGTGCAACGAATCGCGCGACAAGTCGAACGGTTGCGCCACGGACGGTGTGAACGGAAACAGTCACGGTGCTAGAGGTGTTACGTGTATCAAATATTGACGCTCAATAACATTTCCCCCCTCGGCCTCGAGCGGTTGCCGGCGGATCGTTACAAAGTCGGACCGGATGCGAAGAACCCCGACGCGATTCTCGTGCGCTCGGCCAAGATGCACGACATGGAAATCCCGTCGAATCTGAAGGCCGTGGGCCGCGCCGGCGCGGGCGTGAACAACATCCCCGTCGCCAAGATGAGCGAGCGCGGGATTCCGGTTTTCAACGCGCCGGGCGCGAACGCCAACGCCGTGAAAGAGTTGGTGGTCGCCGGACTCGTCCTCGCGTGCCGGCACATCTGCCAGGCGTGGGAATTCGCCCGGACCCTCAACGGTTCGGACGACGAGCTTTCGAAAGCGGTCGAAGACGGCAAGAAGAAGTTCGGCGGCTACGAGCTGCCCGGTCGTACGCTCGGCGTCGTCGGACTCGGAGCGATCGGCCGCATCGTCGCGAACACCGGCATCGCCCTCGGCATGAAAGTCATCGGTTTCGACCCAGGCCTGACGGTCGAAGGTGCGTGGCAGCTGTCGGCGGACGTCAAAAAAGCGCGCTCGCTCGAAGATCTGCTACGGGCTTCGGATTTCGTCACGTTCCATGTTCCGCTGATGGACAGCACGCGCAATTCGATCAACGGCGAGCGCTTGAAGCAGATGAAGGATGGCGTCGTGGTCCTCAACTTCGCGCGCGAGGGCATCGTCGATGATAAAGCGGTGGTCGAAGCGCTAAACGCCGGTAAGGTGTACGCGTATGTGTGCGATTTCCCGAGCAACCTGACGAAGAATCATCCGCGCGTGATCGCGCTCCCGCACCTCGGCGCCTCCACCCAGGAAGCGGAGGACAACTGCGCGGTAATGGTGGCGGAGCAGGTGAAGGATTTTCTGGAGAACGGCTGCATCCGCAATTCGGTGAACTTCCCCGAGGTGATCGTCGCGCGCACGACCAGGCACCGCTTCATCTGTGCGAACGCAAATGTCCCGAATATGCTCGGTCAAATTTCCGAGGCGTTCGGGCAGGCGGGCTTGAACATCAGCGACATGGTGAACGCGTCGCGCGGCGAGCTGGCGTATACGTTGGTCGACCTCGACGCCCCGGTGCCGGACTCGGTGCGCTCGCGCATCGCCTCCATCAAAGGGGTTCTCATGGCACGGATCATCGATCCGCCGCTCGCGCAATGAGCCGGGCAGCGTCGGCGCGCACCCCGAAACGAAGCGACGGCGAAGAGCGGCTGCGCGAGCTTCGCGCGAAGATCGACGCGCTCGACGAGAAGCTTCAGGCGTTGATCTCGCGGCGCGCGCAGTACGCTCAGGCGGTCGCCGAGGTGAAGCGCGCAAGCGGCGCGACGAATTGCTATCGTCCGGAGCGTGAGACCGACGTGCTGCGCCGGGTGATCGAGCGCAACAAGGGGCCGCTCGCGAACGACGATATCGCGCGCGTGTTCCGCGAGATCATGTCCGCCTGTCTCGCGCTCGAATCCCCAATCAAGGTAGCGTTCCTGGGTCCCGCGGGAACCTTCACTCAAGACGCGGCGCTAAAGCACTTTGGGAGCAGCGTCGAGAGCGTCCCGCTCGGTGCGATCGACGAAGTCTTTCGAGAGGTCGAGTCGGGCAATGCGCATTTCGGTGTAGTGCCCGTCGAGAACTCGACCGAAGGCGTGGTGAACCATACGCTCGATATGTTCCTCGCTTCCTCGTTGCGAGTGTGCGGCGAGGTGGTGCTGCGAATCCATCATCATTTGCTCGGACGTCGCGCCGGCTTGGACGGATGGGCGCGCGTGGTCTCGCATCCGCAGTCGCTGGCGCAGTGCCGCGAATGGCTCGATGCCAATCTTCCGAATCTGCCGCGCGAAGCATGCGCCAGCAACGCCGAAGCGGCGCGCCGCGCGGCGGCGGACGACACGACGCTCGCCGTCGCGGGCGATTCGGCGGCGAAGCTCTACGGCTTGCAAACGCTGTCGCGCAACATCGAAGACCGGCCGAACAACAGCACGCGGTTCCTGGTGATCGGCGAACTCGACACCGTCCCTTCGGGGAGCGACCGCACGACGCTGTTGCTCGCCAGCAAGAATCGGCCGGGCGCGCTGCACAAGCTGCTCGCGCCGCTCGCGCGTCACGGTGTCAACATGACTCGCATCGAATCGCGTCCGTCGCGCCGCAGCATTTGGGAGTACGTGTTCTTTGTGGATATCGAAGGCCACGCGCGCGATCCGAAAATCGCGAAGGTGCTCGCGGCTTTGGAGCGCGAGGCGGCGATGTATCGCTGTCTCGGATCGTATCCGCAGGCTGTGCGATAGGGGGTGCTCATGAATTTTGACATCCGCTCGCTGGTTCTGCCCGGCGTTCAAACCATTCTGCCTTATCAACCGGGAAAGCCCCTTTCCGAGCTCGAACGCGAGTACGGCATCCACGACGCGATCAAGCTCGCGAGCAACGAAAACCCGCTGGGCGCGAGTCCGCGGGCAGTCGAGGCGGCGCGCGTCGCCCTCGCCGAGATCGCCCGCTATCCGGACGGTGGCGGATTCGTTCTTAAACGCGCGCTGTCCGAGCGACTGGCCGTGAGCGCGGATCAGATCACCCTCGGCAACGGCTCGAACGACGTACTCGAGCTCGTCGCGCGAACGTTTGCCGGCGTCGGGCATGAGATCATTTTTGCGCAGCACGCCTTCATCGTATACGAGCTGGCGACGCGTGCGGTCGGAGCCACGCCCGTCGTCGTCCCGGCACGTGACTGGGGGCATGATCTCGCGGCGATGCAGCGTGCCGTTACGTCGAAGACGCGGGTGGTCTACATCGCGAATCCTAACAATCCGACAGGCACGTGGGTGCCGGCCGGCGAGCTCGAAGCGTTTCTGCGCCGAGTGCCGCCGCACGTCGTGGTCGTCGTCGACGAAGCGTACTTCGAGTACGTCGAAGAGCCGGATTACCCGGACACACTCAAGTGGATCGCCCGTTATCCCAACCTGGTAGTGACGCGCACGTTCTCGAAGGCTCACGGTCTGGCGGCGCTGCGCGTCGGCTATGCGGTGTCGCGCGCGAGCGTGGCGGATTACTTCAACCGCGTGCGCCAGCCGTTCAACGTGAACCATATCGGCGCGGCGGCGGCGGAAGCGGCGCTCGGCGACGACGAGCACGTGCGCCGCAGCGTGGCGTTGAACCGCGCCGGTCTGCGGCAGCTCGCCGACGGGTTTCGCCGCCTGAAGCTCGGATTCATTCCTTCCGTCGGAAACTTCCTTACCGTGGACTTCGGTCGTCCGGCAATGCCGATCTACGAGGCGCTGCTCCACAAGGGCGTGATCGTGCGTCCGATCGCGGGTTACGGTATGCCGAATCACCTGCGGGTCACGGTGGGGCTGCCGGAAGAAAATCAGCGCTTTCTCGATGCTCTGCAGAGCGTAATCTGATGCGAGACCGGGCGCTTACCCCCCATCCTCATTCCCTCGTGATCGCTCCGCGCTTCCTGCGCTCTCGCGAATCCTGGTACGTCCCTGTACGGCGCCTCAAGGGGGGAGGGCCGCTCCGCGCATCCTGCGCTCTCGCGGCATTCGCACATCCGTGTGCAGCAGAGCGAGCCGAGCGCGCTGCGCGCGATTTCTTATGATCGAGCGGCTTTGCATCATCGGCGTCGGCCTGATTGGAGGTTCGCTGGCGCGTGTGCTGCGGGCGCGCGAGTACGTGGGCGAAGTCGTCGGTTATGGTCGTTCGGTGGCTCATCTTGACGAGGCCGTTCGCCTAGGCGTGATTGACGGCGCCGAAACGAGCGTGGCCGCGGCGGTGCGCGACGCGGATATGGTCGTCATCGCCGTTCCCATCGGCGCTATGCGGAGCGTGCTGAGCGAAGTGGCGGCGGCGTTGGCACCCAATGCCGTGGTCACCGATGTCGGCAGCACGAAGGTTTCCGTCGTGCGCGACGCGCAAGCCGAGCTCGGGTCGCGGTTCGGCGATTTCGTTCCCGGCCATCCCATTGCCGGGACGGAACGATCGGGCGTCGCCGCGTCGTTCGCGGAATTGTTCGAAAAGCGGCGCGTGATCCTGACCCCGGACGTGGCCACTCGCGCGGAAGCGCTCGAACGTGTGCGTGGTATGTGGACGGTCGCGGGCGCGATGGTGAGCACGATGCCGGCGGCCGAGCACGACCGCATCCTTGCGGCGAGCAGCCACTTGCCGCACGCGCTCGCGTACACGCTCGTCGACATGATCGTCCGAATGGACGAGCACCGCGCGATCTTCGACTGCGTCGGCGGCGGATTTCGGGATTTCACCCGCATTGCCGCGAGCGACCCGGTGATGTGGCGCGATATTTTCCTCGCGAATCGCGAGGAAGTGGTTCGCCTGCTGCGTGGTTATCAAAGCGACGTCGAGGCGCTCATCGATGCGGTCGAGCGGCAAGACGGCGAGTGGTTGGTGGATACGTTCGCGCGCGCAAAACGCGCGCGCGAACAGTTGGGCAGCGGGAATGGCGCCGGCGGCGACTGAAGCTCGAATCGACTATCGCGTAATGCCCGGCGGCCGATTGCAGGGCGACCTGCGCGTGCCGGGCGACAAATCGATTTCGCATCGCTCGGTGATGCTCGGGGCGCTCGCAGAGGGCGCGACCGCGGTCGAAGGCCTGCTCGAAGGCGAAGACGTGCTCTGCACGATCGCCGCGTTTCGGCGCATGGGTGTAACGATCGACAGCCCGCACGCCGGGCAGGTGGCGATCGCCGGGCGGGGCATGCATGGTCTGACGGCGCCGGATGGTCCGCTCGATATGGGTAATTCCGGTACCGCAATGCGCCTCATGGCAGGCATATTGGCCGCCCAGCCGTTCGACTCCGTCCTTATCGGTGATCCTTCTCTCAGCCGGCGGCCGATGAAACGCGTCGCCGAGCCTCTCGGCACAATGGGGGCTTTGATCGAGACGACCGAAGGCGGGCGCCCGCCGCTGTCGATTCGAGGCGGCCGCAGACTCGCCGGCATCCGCTACGCGCTGCCGGTTCCGAGCGCGCAGGTCAAATCCGCGCTTCTGCTCGCCGGGCTTTACGCGAGCGGCGAAACGGTCGTCACAGAGCCGGCGCCGACGCGCGATCATACCGAGCGCATGCTGCGCGCATTCGGCTATGACATCGGTGTCTCGGGGGCAACCGTGACCGTGCGTGGCGGCGGACGGCTCGTCGGCACGCGCATCGAAGTACCGGCCGACATATCTTCGGCGGCATTCTTTCTGGTCGGCGCCAGTATCGCCGCGGGTTCGGATATTGTTCTGCGCGGTGTCGGCATCAACCCGACCCGTATCGGCGTGCTCAATGTTTTACGGCAGATGGGTGCGAATATCGAAACCCTCAATGAGCGCATGGCGGGCGGCGAGCCTGTCGCGGATCTTCGTGTTCGCGGCGCGCGCTTGCGCGGCATCCGGATTCCGGAGGATCAGGTTCCGCTCGCGATCGACGAATTGCCGGTCGTTCTGATCGCAGCCGCGTTGGCCGACGGCGAGACCGTGTTGTCGGGCGCCGAAGAACTGCGGGTGAAGGAGAGCGATCGTATCGCGGCGATGGCGGCCGGATTCGCCGCGACGGGGGTGGAAGCGCGCGAGACGCCGGACGGCATGATCGTGCAGGGCGGCCGCATGCGCGGCGGGGTGGTGGATAGTCGCGGAGACCATCGTATCGCCATGGCGTTTGCGATCGCCGCGTTAGTGTCTGAGGGACCGATCACGGTCCGCGATTGCAAGAACGTGGATACCTCGTTCCCGGGATTTGCGTCACTTGCCCGGTCCGCGGGGCTTGGGATTGAAGTGGTTCAGTCGCCCGTATGACTTTGGCTGCGCCCAGCGTGTGTATGAATGTGGTGAGCGCTGTTGCGCGGCTTTCGTATGATGCGCTGCGCGCGCCTGTCGAAGTTAATAAATGTACTTGCGGTTCCCGAACCGCGGTCGGCCTACTTTCTTTTGTTTCGCCAAAAGAAAGTAGGCAAAGAAAAGGCGACCCCGGATGGCGCAACCGCTTCTTGCGCTTCTCGGTTTTTGGCCGGCGCCGAGCCACAGTACTTCCTTGTACTGTGTCTCGGGAGCGGCCAGTCCATGGCCGCTCCCCTTTGGGCTTTTGCCAAAAACCTGCGATGCTCGAAGCGCGCCATACGGGGACCCAACGGAACCGCGCATTCATACGTTTTCGAACCTACAGAAAAGGGAGTAAGGGTCGGGTACAGCGAAGGGCAACCAACGACGTATCTTCTATCCCTTTCTCTCTTTTTTGGTTTGTTCTCGGATTCGTTTTTTCCCTCTCGGGCATACGAGCGGCTCCGCTGAATTGGGTGCTGTTGGGTCCCCCTAGAGCGCAGGAATGGTTGCGCTCTAGGGGGCGGCCTTTTCTTTGGGTGCTTTCTTTTGGCCGAACAAAAGAAAGTACCCCGACCTGCGGTGCTGCAGAGGGACGTGCGAATTTCGCGAGAGGCAGGATGCCGGGAGCGATTCGGGAACCGCAATTAAATTTATTACTCAACGATTGCGCGCTTCGCGGGCAACCCACCGATTACTCGAACGCCCCATGACAGCTCCCTCCCAAATCCCCGTCGTCGCCATTGACGGCCCCAGCGGGTCGGGTAAGGGGACGGTCAGCCAGTTGCTTGCTGCGCGGCTGTGCTGGCACTACCTCGACAGCGGCGCGCTTTACCGCGTGGTCGGTCTGGCGGCCCAGCGAGCAGGGGTCGACCTTGCCGATGCCGAAGGCGTCGCACGGGTGGCCAGGGGCTTACGGGTCGAATTCCAAGCGTGTAACGACGGTCCACCTGCGGTCTTGCTGGACGAAGAGGACGTAAGCGGCACCCTGCGGACCGAGGCGTGCGGCGATGCGGCCTCCCGCGTTGCCGCGATCCCGGCGGTCCGCCAGGCGTTGTTGCATAAACAACACGAATTGCGGCGAGCGCCGGGCCTGGTCGCCGACGGTCGTGACATGGGAACAACCGTCTTTCCTGACGCTATAGTAAAGGTATTTCTGACCGCGTCGCCGGAGGTGCGAGCCGAGCGCCGGTATAAGCAGTTGAAGGAAAAGGGGTTCGATGTTAACCTTCCGCAGCTTTTAGACGAGATACGCAACCGCGACGCACGCGATGCCGTGCGGGCGGTATCGCCGCTAAAGCCTGCTGCGGACGCCCATTTGCTGGATACCTCCGATTTAAGTATTTCCGAGGTGGTCGATCGCATCGAAAGCCTGCTTCACCAACAGTGGAGCACGGGCGGCCGCGTCAACAGTTGAAATCCTTTTTGGGGTGGTCTTACCAGAGAGTCGGCATATGGTGCACAAGATAACGGAGATTTATGGCTGAAAGTTTCGCGCAACTCTTCGAAGAGAGTCTCAATACGCTGCGCCTGCAGCCAGGCCAGCTCATCACGGGTGAAGTGGTACATGTCGATGAAGAAGTCGTCATCGTCAACGCCGGGTTGAAGTCCGAAGGCGTCATACCCGCGACCCAGTTCAAAGATTCGCACGGCGATCTTCACGTCCGCGTCGGCGACCGTGTCGAAGTCGTGGTCGAGTCGATCGAAGACGGCACCGGCGAAACGCTGCTATCGCGCGAGAAAGCCTGTCGCGTGAAGGCCTGGGAAGACCTCGAGAAGGCGTTCGAAAATCAGTCCATCGTCACCGGCGTCATGACCGGCAAGGTCAAAGGCGGCTACACCGTCTCGATCAATGGCGTGCGTGCGTTCCTGCCGAGCTCGCTGGTCGACGTCCGTCCCGTGCGCGATCCGAGCTACCTCGAAGGCAAAGAGCTCGAGTTCAAAGTCATCAAGATCGACCGCAAGCGCTCGAACGTCGTCGTGTCGCGGCGTGCGGTGGTCGAGAAGGAAATCTCCGCCGAACGCCAGGCGCTGCTCTCGAATCTGGAAGAGGGCCAGGTCGTCAAGGGCGTCGTCAAGAACCTCACCGATTACGGCGCGTTCGTGGACCTCGGCGGCATCGACGGTCTGCTGCACATCACCGACCTCGCGTGGAAGCGCGTGAAGCATCCGTCCGAAGTGCTCAAGATCGGCGACGAGATCGAGGCGAAAGTGTTGCGGTACGACCGCGAGCGCAATCGCGTGTCGTTGGGCTTGAAGCAGCTCGGCGACGATCCGTGGGTCGACATCACCCGTCGTTACCCCGAGCGCACGCGGCTCTTCGGCAAAGTTACCAACATCACCGACTACGGCGCGTTCGTCGAGATCGAGCCGGGCGTCGAAGGTCTGGTCCACGTCTCGGAGATGGATTGGACCAACAAGAACGTGCATCCCACCAAGGTCGTGCAGCTCGGCGACGAGGTGGAAGTCATGGTGCTCGATATCGACACCGAGCGCCGGCGCATTTCGCTCGGCATGAAACAGTGCCAGCCGAACCCGTGGCAAGAATTTGCCGCAAACCACAACAAGAACGAAAAGATCAAAGGCAAGATCAAGTCGATCACCGATTTCGGCGTGTTCGTCGGTCTCGAAGGCGGTATCGACGGCCTCATTCACCTTTCGGACCTGTCGTGGAGCCGGCCGGGCGAAGAAGCGGTCCGCGATTACAAGAAGGGCGACGAGGTCGAGGCGGTTATTCTTGCCATTGATGCCGAGCGTGAGCGTATTTCGCTCGGTATCAAACAACTCGAAGGCGATCCGTTCTCCTCGTATATCGCGGCGCACGGCAAAGGTGCAATCGTGAAAGGCACCGTGACGACCGTCGAAGCCAAGGGTGCGGTCGTGAAGCTGAGCGACGATGTCGAAGGTTATCTGCGCGCGTCCGAGCTTGGACGCGAGCGCGTGGAAGATGCTCGCACCGTGCTAAAGGAAGGCGATCCGGTCGAAGCGAAGGTTACGACGATTGACCGCAAGAATCGCAAGATTTCGCTGTCGGTGCGGGCCAAGGATATCGAAGAAGAGACCGAAGCCGTGCAGGAGTACGCGCGCAAGACGGCGACGACGATCGGCGGTTCGACCCTTGGCAGCAAACTGAAAGAGAAGCTCGACGCCCAGGATCACGCCGAGGATTGAGCACGAAACGAACCTCGGGTCGGCTTGCAATCCCCGGGCGCCTTTCCTATAGATATTAAGGAAATGACGAAGTCGGAACTCATCACCGCGTTGGCCGCTACACAGCCGCAGCTCGACTATCGCGATGTAGAGCTGGCGGTCAAAGAGCTGCTCGAGCAGATGTCGGCGGCGCTGGCGGCGGGGGAGCGCATCGAAGTGCGTGGGTTCGGCAGTTTTTCGCTGCACTACCGGCCCCCGCGCATCGGACGCAATCCGAAGACCGGCGCGGCAGTGCACGTTCCCGACAAATTCGTTCCTCACTTCAAGCCCGGCAAGGAATTGCGCGAACGCGTCGATAGCGCCGCGCGTTGATTTTTTTTGTAGCCCAGAAAGCGGCGTCGAGCGCACAACGGCATTAGGGCCGCCCGATGCCGTTTTTTTTATGCGTTTGAAGAATCCGTGCGAAGTCCGCGCGCGGATGGAGGGGGCATGAAACGTTTTTTCTACTTCGTCGTTGTTGTCGTCACGCTGCTTTTCGGCATCAGCTTCGCCTTCCAGAACCGACAGGATGTCGATCTCGCTTATTACTTCGGTCTCCATTGGCGTGGTCCGATTTCCCTCGCGCTCCTTGCAGCGCTCGCGATCGGCATTGCACTCGGGTACGTGGCGAGCCTGCGGATGGTCATCCGCATGCAACGCCAGCTCGTGCAGGCGCGCAAGGAGGTGCGCCAAATCGAGCAGGAAGTGATGAATCTGCGGGCGCTTCCCATCAAAGATGTCATTTAGCGCCTACGATCTCTTATGGCTGCTGCTTCCCCTGGCTGCGGCTTCCGGCTGGTTCGTGGCGCGCTACGACGCAAAGCGGCAGTCCGCTAAATCGTTCGACCTTCCGTCGGCGTATTTCAAGGGTCTCAATTTCCTGCTCAATGAGCAGCCCGACAAGGCGATCGAGATTTTCATTCAGGTTCTCGAAGTCAACTCGGAGACGGTCGAGACGCATCTCGCGCTCGGCAACCTGTTTCGCCGGCGCGGCGAGGTCGAGCGCGCGATCCGCATTCATCAGAACCTCATCGCGCGGCCGACGCTCAGCCGCGAGCAGCGCACCTACGCGCTGCTCGAGCTCGGGCAGGATTATTTCAAGGCGGGACTGTTCGATCGCGCGGAAAATCTGTTTCTCGAGCTGGCCGAGGTGCGTGCGCACAGCGAGCAGGCGCTGCGGCTGCTGCTCAGCATCTACCAGCAGGAAAAGGAATGGGATAAAGCGATCCAGACCGGACACCGGCTCGCGCGCGTGAACGGCAAGCCGATGAACGAGGTGATCGCGCATTACTATTGCGAGCTGGCGGAGCAGGCCGTCGGCAAGAAGAACTATGCGGCGACACGCGAGCAACTCGAGCAGGCGCTCGCGGCGGACCCGAACTGCGTGCGCGCGAGCATTGTGCTCGGGGACATCGAGGCGCGCGAAAGCCGATATCGGGAAGCGATCGCGGCGTGGCGGCGGGTCGAGGATCAGGACGAGCACTATTTCGGCGAGGTGGCCGGCCGGATCGCGGATGCGTATCGGCGGCTGAATGACGAAGAGGGACTCTACGAATTTTTCAGCGGTGCGCTGAAGCGCCATGCGGCGATATCGATCACGCTCACCTTCGCGGACGTCGTGAAGCGGCGCGATGGCGCGAAGGCGGCGGAAAAGTTTATCGTGGACTCGCTGCGGCGCCAACCGAACGTGCATGGCCTGCAGCATTTGATCGATATCAGCATCGAGCAGGCTCAAGGCGCCGCGAAGACCGATTTGCTCCTGCTCAAGGGTATTATCGAGGAGCTGCGTCAGCAGCATCAGGGGTACGCGTGCCAGCAGTGCGGATTCCGCGGCCGGACGCTGCACTGGTTGTGCCCGAGTTGCACCCACTGGAATACGATCAAGCCGGTGGTGGAGGCGTGAGGTGAGAGCACCGCGTGTTATTGTCGCGCTCGACTACGCGAAGCCCGAAGAAGCGCTAGCTTTCGTGGCACGCGTAACGCCGCAGCGTTGTCGGCTGAAAGTCGGGTTGGAGCTTTATAGCGCGGCGGGGCCGGCGCTGGTGCGCGATCTCGTCGCGCGCGGATTTCGCGTGTTCCTGGATTTGAAGTTCCACGACATTCCGAACACCGTCGAGCGCGCGTGCCGACAGGCCGCGACCCTCGGCGTTGAGTTGCTTACGGTCCATTGTCTCGGTGGACGTGCGATGTTGGCCGCGGCCCGCCGGGGCGTCGGCGAGGCGCCGAACCGGCCGCGTATCATCGGCGTGACGCTGCTCACGAGTCACGACGCGAGCGATACGAATGAAATCGGGCTCGGTTCCGACGTCGGCGCGCGCGCCGTCGCGCTCGCCGAGCTCGGCCACGCGGCCGGGCTCGACGGTTTTGTGTGCGCGCCGACCGAAGCGAAGTCATTGCGCCGCCGCTTCGGCGCCGATTGTCTGCTGGTGACGCCCGGCGTTCGGCCGGCGGGAGAAAGCGCCGGCGATCAGCGGCGCGTCGCGACGCCCGCGCAGGCGCTCGCGGATGGCGCAAGCTTGCTCGTCATCGGTCGTCCGATCACCCAAGCGCCAGACCCGATCGGTGCATTGGAGGCGATCGAACGCGAGATCGCTCCCTTTAATTGACGCGAGCGCTCCTGTTACCATGGCGCCCCGCGAGCCCGAGCTCCGATAACAAACATGTTACCTGCACTGCTTCGCAACATTCGCAACACGCGTGTCTTAGTGGTCGGCGATGCAATGCTCGACCGTTACTGGTACGGCGGCGTCGAACGAATCTCGCCGGAAGCACCGGTGCCCGTCGTCGCGGTCGCGCGCGCCGATGAACGCCCCGGCGGCGCGGCCAACGTCGCGCGCAACGTGCGAGCGCTCGGCGCCAGCTGCCGGCTGCTCTCGATTACGGGAGACGATCACGAGGCGAGCAATCTCGAGCAGCTCCTCGCCGCCGATCACATCGATTGCACGCTGTATCGCGACAAGCTCGTCAATACGACCGTCAAGCTGCGCGTCATTTCGCGCAACCAACAGTTGCTGCGCATCGATTTCGAGTCGCCGGCGAGCAAAGATGCGCGCGTCAAGCTGCTCGACAATTACTTGGCCCATGTGCGTGATTACGGGGTCGCGATCGTTTCCGATTACGGTAAGGGCGGGCTTGGCTACGTGCAGGAGATGATCACGGCCGCGCGCGAAGGGCGGATACCGGTGGTGGTCGACCCGAAAGGCGACGACTACAGTCACTATCGCGGCGCGACGCTGATCACGCCGAACCGCAAGGAGTTCGAACAAGTCGCGGGCCGCTTCCGCGACAACGACGAGCTCGAGCGCAAAGCGCGCGCGATGGTGCAGGAGCTGCACCTGGACGGCCTTCTGGTCACCCGTGGCGAGGAGGGCATGAGTCTGATCGAACAGAACGGCCGCGTGCTGCACTTAGCGGCCCGTGCTCGCGAAGTGTTCGACGTCACCGGCGCGGGCGATAGCGTGATCGCGGCGATCGGTTGCGCGTATGCGGCGGGCGGGGCCCTCGAGGATGCGCTTCAGCTCGCCAACATCGCGGCGGGCATCGTCGTCGGCAAACTCGGCGCCGCAGTGGCGACGCCGGACGAAGTCCTGCGCGAGCTGCATCTGCAGGAGGGCGGATGATCATTGTCACGGGCGGCGCCGGGTTCATCGGCGCCAACGTCGTCGCGCGCCTGAATGCCCGCGGAATCCGCGACGTCATCGTCGTGGACGATCTTGCGCAAGCGGACAAATTTCGCAATCTCACGGACTGCGAGATTACGGACTATCTCGACAAGCGTGATTTTTTGCAGCTGATGCGAGGGAACACGCGACAGCGCATCAAAGCGGTTCTGCACCAAGGCGCCTGTTCGGATACGACTGAAAGCAACGGCGCTTTCATGATGGAGAACAACTTTGAGTATTCGAAGGCGGTTCTGCATTTCTGTCAGTCGCGAAAGATCCCGCTGATTTACGCGTCGTCCGCCGCCGTTTACGGTGCGAGCAAGGCGTTTCGCGAAGACCGGGCGTGCGAAGCGCCGCTCAACGTCTACGGCTACTCGAAGTTTCTGTTCGATCAGTATGTGCGCCGCGTGTTTCCGAAAAAGACGTCGCAGATCGTCGGCCTGCGTTATTTCAACGTTTACGGCGAGCGTGAGCAGCACAAAGGCCGCATGGCGTCGGTGGCGTTCCATCACTTCAATCAGTTCCGGGCGACCGGCAAGGTGCGACTGTTCGAAGGATGCGACGGCTATGCGGCGGGCGAGCAGCGACGCGATTTCGTTTCCGTCGAAGATGTCGCCGCGGTCAATTTGTTCTTCCTGCAGCACCCGAAACGCAGCGGTATCTACAACGTCGGCACGGGGCGCAGTCAGACCTTCAACGACGTGGCGCTGGCGGTGATCAATTCGATTCGCGAGCACGCGGGCAAGGCGCGAATGACGCTCCAGCAGGCGCAGTCGGAAGGGCTGATCGAGTACATAGAATTCCCCGCCGATCTCAAAGGCAAATATCAGAGCTTTACCGAAGCGGACATCACGGCGCTACGAAAGGCGGGCTATCGCGCCGAGTTTCTTTCGGTGGAGCAGGGCGTCGCGCGCTACGTGCAGCGCCTGCTCGAACGCGCCGACGGCAACCTGTCGCGATAACGTCTCGTACCTTGCTCGGCAAGCCGCCCGGGACGCGGAGCAGCGAGATCCCGGTAAGGCGGTTGATTAGCTCGTTTTCTCACGCATTGCCCCCGCCGCTTCACAATGAAAAAATCAGGAACATTGTCGAAGCGAATAGTCGACCCTCTCCACCACAACACAGGTTGTTCGGACGGCCGTTCGTGAACGTACGTGACGTCGCGTCATGCATGAAGCGCGGGGCCGGCGCCCGCGGGGGCCTTTGGAGCGGAATATGACTGCGCGCTGGTATCTCGTCCACTGCAAGCCGAGACAGGAGGCGGTGGCGGCGCTTAATCTCGCGCGTCAGGGTTACGTCGTCTACTATCCGCGCGTGCGGGAACGGCGCCGACGCAACGCGCGCCAATTCCTCGTGATCGCACCCATGTTTCCCCGGTACCTGTTCGTAAATCTGGACAGCGAAACACGCAGCTGGAGCCCCATCCGTTCGACGCTCGGGGTCGTTTCGCTGGTTCGTTTCGGCGAAACACCCGCCTTGGTCCCAGAGGATCTCGTCGAGATGCTGCGAGCCCGCGAGGATGCCGATGGTATTCAGCCATTGTCGACACAGGAATATCAGCGGGGGACAAAGGTCCGTATCACGGACGGTCAATTTGCCGGGTACGAAGCGGTGTATTTCGCCCGCACGGGACGCGACCGGGTCGTCGTGCTGCTCGATGTACTCGGTCGGCACACCCGGATGAGTGTTTCCCTCGGGGCGATCGAGCCGACGGATTGAAACGACTTCTTTTGCTTGACCGGGTGTCTGCACCGCCTATAGTGTTCATAGAATGAACAGGCGCGAGAACAAGGACGAGCGGCGCTTGCTCGAGTTGCTCGACGTGGTTGGACAAAAGAGTGACGTGAGCCAGCGGCACCTTGCTCGTCATTTGGGGGTCGCTCTCGGACTTGCGAATTCGTATTTGCGTCGCTGCGTTCGCAAAGGATGGATCAAGATTTCCACCGCTCCGGCGAACCGCTATCTGTACTATCTGACGCCGAAGGGCTTTTCAGAAAAGAGCCGGCTGACGGCGAAATACCTTTCGACGTCGTTCGAGTTCTATCGGGAAGCAGGACGTTCTTGTGCCCGCGCTCTCGATGAATGCCGTGCGCGCGGCTGGCAGCGGGTCTTGTTGTGCGGCGATTCGGACCTTGCCGAGATAGCGGTGCTCCGTGCGTGGGAGCAGGAGATTCAGGTCGTCGGTGTTTTTGATCCCGGCGCGGTTCGGCAGCAGCTGCTTGGTCGCAAAGTCTGGCGAACGCTCAAAGCGGTCGACGCCTTCGATGGGTGCGTGCTGACTGATTTACGCTCGCCGCAGGAACGATACCAGGAATTGGTGGCGGATCTGGGCACCAGTCGAATCCTGGTGCCGGACATACTGCGGTTATAGCGGCGTCGACGTGAAGGCGTATGTGCGGAGCGGTGCTCTGCAGGGCGGTAGCGTGCCCAGATGCCGATACGTTGACGGGATGGATGTCACTACGCAGGAAGCCGGGAACGGGTCGTGTCCAACTTCATCGTGCAGGCTTTGCTGAACAAATCGATCATCGTTTTCGGCGACGGTCGACAGACGCGCTCGTTCTGTTATGTCGACGACATGATCGATGGTTTCATGCGCCTGATGGACAGCCCCGACATCTGACGGGTCCGGTCAATCTCGGCGATCCGGAAGAATTTACGATTCTCGATCTTGGTCAAGAGATCATTCGACTCACGGGATCGAGGTCGACCATCGTGTACCAGCGACTTCCGGCGGACGATCCGCAGCAACGCCAGCCGGGCATCACGTTGGCGAATCGACGGTTCGGATGGATGCCGTCTGTTTCATTGGAGGATGGATTACAAAAGACGATCGCGTATTTCGACAATGTCCTGAGTAAGGACGAGGCGCGTATCGATCGGGTCATGGGAGAGCTTTAGTTTATGCATGTACTGGTCACAGGAGCCGCGGGCTTCATCGGTTCGGCGCTGTCTCTCGAACTGCTCGAGCGGGGAGCGCAAGTTTACGGCATCGACAACTTGAACGATTACTACGACGTCAGCCTCAAAGAGGCGCGTCTTGCGCGCTGCCGGCCGCATCCTGGTTTTCGGTTTGCCGCGCTCGACATCGTCGATCGCCCGGGGATGGCGACATTGTTTCGGGGCGAGCGCTTCGACGTCGTCGTGCATCTCGCCGCTCAAGCCGGTGTGCGCTACTCGCTGGAGAACCCGAGCGCCTACATCGACTCGAACCTGGTTGGTTTTGGCAACATCCTCGAGGGCTGCCGGCACGGAAAAGTGAAGCATCTTGTGTTCGCTTCATCGAGCTCGGTCTACGGCGCCAATACCCGCCTGCCTTTCTCGGAACACGACAATGTCGATCATCCGGTTTCGCTATATGCGGCGACCAAAAAAGCCAACGAATTGATGGCGCATTCGTACGCGAGCCTCTACGGTGTTCCCTGTACCGGACTCCGCTTCTTTACCGTATACGGCCCCTGGGGTCGTCCTGATCAGGCGTTATTCAAGTTCACGCGTGGCATACTCGAAGGCCGGCGTATTCCGGTTTTCAACGAAGGGCGCATGGTTCGTGACTTTACGTACATCGACGATATCGTCGAAGGCATCGCGTGCACGCTCGATAAGCCGGCCGGTCGCGATCCTAACTGGTCGGGCGACGCGCCTGACCCGGCGACCAGCTATGCGCCTTACCGGATCTATAACATCGGCAACAACCAGCCCGTCGAGCTGATGCGCTACTTGCGTGTACTCGAGGAATCGCTCGGGCGAAAGGCGGATATCGAATTCCTCCCGATGCAGGACGGGGATGTGCCCGCTACTTACGCGAATGTCGAGCAGTTGCAGCGAGACCTGGGTTTTCGTCCAACGACTTCGGTCGAGGTGGGAGTGCGCCGATTCGTGGAATGGTACAGAGCGTACTATCGGGTGTAGTCACGATCGGGCGTAGTCACGTGAAGGAAATGAAAACTCATCCCGTTATTCTTTCCGGCGGTTCGGGGACGCGCTTATGGCCGCTGTCGCGCGAACACTTTCCGAAGCAACTGCTGAATCTCGTTGGTGAAGAAAGTCTGCTCCAACAAACCGTGCGTCGCTTGGATAGCGTCGAGGCGGCGGCGGATCCGATCGTCGTATGCAACGAAGAGCACCGGTTCCTGATTGCGGAGCAGCTTCGCGAAATGGGTGCTCGCCCGGCGAAGATTATTTTGGAGCCCGTCGGTCGTAATACGTGTCCCGCGGTAACCTTGGCGGCGCTCGCTCTGCTGCAAGACGAGTCGCGGCCGCTGATGCTGGTCATGCCGGCGGATCACGTGATGGAAAATGTCCCCGGACTGCATCGGGCGTTGACGGTCGCAACCGGGCTTGCGATCGAAGGTCGGCTGGTCACGTTCGGCGTGGCCCCGACCAGCGCGGCAACGGGATACGGATACATTCGGAAGGCCGCCGGCCATACTGTGGCGGAATTCGTCGAAAAGCCGGACGCAGCGACCGCCGAACGTTACCTCGCGTCCGGCAACTATCTGTGGAACAGCGGCATATTTCTGATGCGGGCGGACGTTTGGATCGACGAGATGCAGCGGTTTGCTCCGGACATTCTGACACAGTGCCAAATGGCGCTATCGAACGGTAAGCCGGACGGCGATTTCTATCGCATCGACGAGGAAGCATTCCGGCGATGCAAGAGCAATTCGGTCGACTACGCGGTGATGGAGAAAACGAATCGCGCATCCGTGGTGCCCCTCGATGCCGGTTGGTCCGATGTCGGCGCTTGGTCGGCGCTTTGGGAAGTGTTGGAGAGGGACAACGGCGGCAACGTCCTCCAGGGAGACGTGTGTCAGCACGATGTTTCCGGAACTTTGATCTTTGCGCAGCATCGGTTAGTGGCGGCCGTTGGCTTGAACAACTTGATAGTCGTAGAAACACCGGATGCGGTGCTGGTCGCCGACAAGGACAGGGCCGAAGAAGTAAAGACGATCGTGGAAAAGCTCCGTTCCGGCAAGCGGGGCGAATATGTCGATCATCGCCGCGTCTACCGGCCTTGGGGATGCTACGAAGGAATCGACACGGGCGAGCGGTTTCAGGTCAAGCGTCTCACCGTGAAACCGGGCGCCGCGCTCTCGCTGCAAATGCATCATCATCGCGCTGAACATTGGGTCGTGGTTCGTGGTACGGCGCGCGTAACGCGCGATGATCAAACGTTCCTGCTCACGGAAAACCAATCGACGTATATTCCGATCGGCGTGCGTCACCGCTTGGAGAATCCAGGCACCATTCCGTTGGAGATCATAGAGGTGCAGTCGGGGAGCTATTTAGGGGAAGACGACATCGTTCGCTACGATGATCGATACAGCCGAATAAGGACATAATGCAAAGTCAACTAACGGTCTCGACGCGCTCGTACAGTGAGTTGGGCCTCCCGGATCTCGTGCGGGCCGTTGGTAGATACAGGATGGTGGTTGCGTCGACCGTCGCGATCGCTATGCTGGTCTCTGCCGCAGTCGCGTTTCTGACGCCTCCGGTTTATGAAAGTCGCGCCACCGTACAAATCGGACACTGGGCATTGGTGCCGACCTTTGCGCAATGGACTCCAATGATTCTTCCGTTGGAGCCGCCCGAGACCGTCGCCGAACGACTGAAGGAACGATATCACGTCGACATGCCGGACGAATCCGGACTCGGCATGCCCCGACTCGAATCCGTATCGTTGAACAGGTCGGCGAAAAACCTCATCGTTTTGCGTGCGCGCGCTTTAGGGCCCGAAGAAGCGCATGACTTCCTCGCAAAAGTGGTCGGAGAGGTTCTGGAAGAACATCACAGAGAGATGGTGGCATTCAATGGCGTGCTGCAACGGCAGGCAGAGGAGATAGGGAGCCGTATTGCGCAAGTGCAATCGCAGCTTTCGAGCTACGCGAGTAGATCGAGCGCACGCTCTCCAAACCGTGTCGACATCGATGCGATCTTGGTGCTTGAACGAGGCGCGCTTCTGGAGAGGATGAGCCGACTCGAAGAAACGCGACTTCAGATACTCAGACAACTGACGGCGGCAAGCCCAACCGAGTTGATCGATGGTCCTACGATTCCCGAACATCGCGTCAGCCCGAGACGCTCACTTGTGCTGGGTGCGGGGACGTTGATTGGCATGTTCGCCGGAACCTTTGTCGCCGTCATACTTCAACGGTCGAATAGACGGGCCAACTGAAGCCCGGCCGACGTCACGACACGTCGCGCGCAACGTCAGTACACATCTAATTCCCACTCGTTCGTTCTTCCCAATCGCATGCCAGAACATTTTATGAATGGAAAGTCCGTCCTCATAACAGGCGGGACGGGATCTTTCGGTAGAAAGTGCGTGGACACCATTCTTAGACGCTACAAGCCGCGACGGCTCGTGGTCTACTCCCGTGACGAGCTCAAGCAGGTCGAAATGGCGCGAGACTTTCCGGCCGACGCCATGCGCTTTTTCATCGGCGACGTGCGCGATGCGCCGCGTTTGGAACAGGCGATGCGCGACATAGACGTGGTCATCCATGCGGCGGCGCTGAAGCAGGTGCCGGTCGCGGAATACAACCCGATCGAGTGCATAAAGACCAACGTACACGGCGCCGAAAACGTCATCTCCGCGGCGATCGCGAACGAAGTGGAAAAGGTCATAGCGCTTTCGACGGACAAAGCAGTCAATCCCATCAATCTATACGGCGCTTCCAAGCTTGCGTCGGACAAGCTGTTCGTGGCCGCGAACAACATCGCCGGCGGTCATCGCACACGGTTTTCGGTAGTCCGTTACGGGAACGTCGTCGGTTCGAGAGGCTCCGTCGTTCCGCTCTACAAGAAGCTCGTGAAGGACGGAGCGCGCGAGCTCCCGGTTACCGATCCTCGAATGACGCGTTTCTGGATAACGTTGCAGCAGGGCGTCGATTTCGTGCTGAAGAACTTTTCGCGCATGCAGGGGGGCGAGATATTCGTCCCGAAAATCCCGTCCGCGAGGATAGTGGATCTGGCAGAGGCAATCGGTCCGGGGGTGACGAAGAAGACGATCGGCATCCGGCCGGGTGAGAAGCTGAACGAAGTGATGTGCCCGCTCGATGACGCCCATCTGACGTTCGAGTTTTCGGACTATTATTTGATCTCTCCCTCCATTACGTTCATGCAGCCAGTCAACTACTCGATTAATCCCATCGGCGAGCGCGGCAAGAGAGTACCCGACGGATTCGAATACACCTCCGCCAGTAACCCGCATTTCCTAACTGTTCCCGAGATAGTGCAGCTCGTCGAACAATGCGCGTAATTCCGTACGCACGGCAGCATATCGACGAAGCCGATATCGAGGCGGTCGTCGAGACATTGCGCTCGGACTGGCTCACGCAAGGTCCCGCCGTCGAGCGCTTCGAGCGCTCGGTGCGGGAATACTGCGGGGCGGCGCACGCGGTGGCGACATGTAACGCCACTGCAGCGTTGCATTTGGCGTGCCGTGCGCTCGATGTCGGGGAGGGTGACGTCGTGTGGACCAGCCCGATAACGTTTGTCGCCTCCGCCAACTGCGCCCTCTACTGCGGCGCTCGCATAGATTTCGTCGAGGTAGACGAAACTTCCGGCAACCTCGGCACGGCAGCGCTGGAGCGCAAGTTAGAGCTCGCCGCGCGCGAGTCGCGCCTTCCGAAAGCGATCATCGTGGTGCACCTGGCGGGCCTGCCGTGCGACATGGAATCGGTCCACGATCTGGCTCGACGTTATGGGGTTCGCATAGTGGAGGACGCCTCGCACGCGATCGGCGCCGAATACCGTGACGCAAAAGTAGGAGCGTGCCGCTATTCCGATATCACCATCTTCAGTTTTCATCCGGTAAAGATCGTTACGACCGGTGAAGGCGGGATGGCGCTTACCAATGACGAGCATCTGTACCGGAAGATGCGCTTGTTGCGATCCCACGGCATTAGCCGAGAGCAGGATGATATGGAGCGTCAGCCGGACGGACCGTGGTATTACGAGCAGATCGATCTTGGTTACAACTATCGAATGAACGACATACAGGCAGCGCTTGGACGCAGCCAGATGCGGCGCTTGCCGCAGTTTCTCGAGGCGCGCCGAGCGCTCGCTTCCCGGTATTCGGATGGCCTGCGCCATCTGCCGTTGGTGTTACCGCCGCCGGAGGAGAACCGGCGCTCGGCGTGGCATCTTTATTTAGTGAGGATAAAGGCAAGTCGTACCGTAAAGTCGCGCCGTGCCGTGTACGACGCGCTCGTACAGGCGGGCATCCGAGGTAACGTGCATTACATTCCCGTGCACATGCAGCCGTATTTCCGCAGACTCGGATTCGCTCCGGGTGATTTCCCGGTGGCTGAGCGTTTCTACGCCGGAGCGCTGACGCTCCCACTTTACTACGGTTTGCAGGAGAGCGAGCAAAGATACGTCATCGAGACGCTCACGCGGGTGCTTGGGTGAAGTTGGGTCTGGGCACGGTTCAGTTCGGGCAGCAATACGGCGTTTCGAACTCACAAGGTAAAACGTCGCCCGAGGAAGTCGCGCGAATACTCCGGCTTGCGGAAAAAATCGGCGTGTCCGTGCTCGATACAGCGCCCCTATACGGCGACAGCGAGGCCGTGCTTGGCGCTTGTCTGCCATGGGGACATGCGTTTCATCTCGTAACGAAGACGCCGCAGTTCGCTGGGTTTGATGTGGGAGACGTGGCGGCCGCTGTCGACCACAGTTTCCGAGCGTCGCTGCAAAGATTGAGGCAGCCAACGGTATACGGGCTGCTCGTCCACAACGCCGCCGATCTGTTGTCGGCGAACGGCGATGCAATATTCAGCGCTTTGGAAGCGCTGCGCAGCGACGGCAGGGTTACGAAGATCGGTGTATCGGCGTACTCACCCCAAGAAATCGAAGACGTGCTCGCCCGCTATCCTGTCGATCTGGTACAGATTCCCGTAAACGTCTTCGATCAGCGTTTGATCCGCAGCGGGCATCTCGGGAGGCTCAAATCCCGCGGCGTCGAGGTGCATGCACGATCGATTTTTCTGCAAGGGTTGCTGCTCCTGCAACCGGACGCGCTGGCTTCCTATTTTTCCGGTGTGCGGGCGCATCTCGGGAGATACCGGGAAGCGGTGCATGCGCTCGGTATGACACCGTTGCAGGGTGCACTCGCGTTTGTTGCCGCTATTCCGGAAGTGGACGTGATGGTTTGTGGCGTGACGCGCGAAGCGGATCTCGCAGAGATCCATGGGGCGCTGCGGGCGGATCTCAAGGTAGATTTCGGCGAGTTTGCGATCGACGCCCCCGAAATCGTAGAGCCGCGCCGCTGGATCTTGCGATGATCGTTGCGGTCCTGCAGTCCCGACTAACGTCGAACCGGCTGCCAGGTAAGGTTCTGCTGCCGATCCTCGGCCAGCCGATGCTCGTGCGTCAGATCGAGCGGGTGCGTCGCGCGCGCACGATAGACGTCTTGAAGGTGGCGACGAGCACCGACGCCTCGGACGACCCGATCGCAGGGCTTTGCAGACAGCTTGGCATCCACTGCTTCCGTGGATCCCTCGGCGACGTGCTCGATCGGTTCTTCCAAGCGACCCAGCACGACGGGGCGGAGTATATCGTCAGGCTGACGGGAGATTGTCCTCTGATCGATGCCGAGCTGATCGACCGGGTCGTGCGGTTTACGCTGGAGGGCGGCTTCGACTACGCGAGCAACACGCTCGAGCCGAGCTTCCCGGATGGTCTCGACGTCGAGGTGTTTCGGTTTCGCTGCCTGGAGGAGGCTTGGCGCGAAGCGCAGCTGCCGTCGGAACGTGAGCACGTTACGCCGTTCATTTATCGGCAGCCGCGCCGCTACCGGTTGGGCAGTTACAAAGCGGAAGTCGATCTGTCGGCGCTCCGTTGGACCGTCGACTATCCAGAGGATTACGAGTTCGTGCGCCAGGTTTACGAAGATCTGTTCCCCTCGAAGCCGTGCTTCACGACCGCAGACGTGCTCGATTTGTTGAAGAGACGTCCCGAGTTGCCGGCGCTAAATGCGGGCGTGACGCGCAACGCGGGATACAAAAAGTCTTTGGAACAAGATGCCGAATTCCTTGCCGGAAAGAAGCCGTCATGAGCCATCGATATCGTCGATCCGAAGAGTTGCTGGCGCGCGCGGAGCGCGTTATCCCTCTCGGCAGCCAGACCTTTAGCAAGAGCAAGACGCAGTATCCATTCGGCGTTTCGCCGTACTTCGTTGTCCGCGCCAAAGGCTCCCATGTCTGGGACGTCGACGGCAACGAGTACGTCGATTTCGTCAACGCCCTCGCGGCCGTTACGCTCGGCTATAACGATCCCGATGTGAATCGCGCGGTGCGCATGCAGCTCGAGGACGGAGTTATCTTCTCGCTCCCGCATCCTCTCGAAATGGAGGTGGCGGAGAAGATCGTCGAAATGGTGCCCTGCGCGGAAATGGTCAGGTTTGGAAAAAATGGATCGGACGCGACTTCAGGTGCCATACGCCTGGCGCGCGGCTATACGGGCCGAGATCGGGTGGCGGTATGCGGCTATCACGGCTGGCAGGACTGGTACATCGGATCGACGGCGCGCAGCCGCGGCGTGCCTCGGGCCACGCGCGAGCTGACGCACCGCTTCGAGTACAACGACATCGTTTCGCTGGATTCGCTGTTCCGGCAATGGCCTGGCGCATTCGCCGCGGTTATTTTGGAGCCGATGAACGTTGTCGAGCCGAAGAACGGATTCCTCGGCGAAGTAAAGGAACTGACCGCACGTCACGGCGCGATATTGATATTCGATGAAACCATCACCGGTTTTCGTTTCGCTCCCGGGGGAGCGCAAGAGCTGTTCGGCGTGACGCCCGATCTCGCAACGTTCGGTAAAGGTCTCGCCAACGGCTATCCAATTAGCGCTGTCGCCGGCCGTGCGGACATCATGCGGTTGATGGAAGAAATCTTCTTCTCGTTCACGTTCGGCGGTGAGACGCTGTCGCTCGCGGCCTCGGCGGCGACGCTCGACAAGCTCAAACGGGAACCGGTGATCCCGACGCTCAGGCGTCAAGGTCAAAAGGTGCTCGACGGGTTGCGCGACATTATCCACGCCGCCGATGCGTCCGACGTTTTCACGGTGTCCGGAAATCCTGTCTGGTCCTTTCTGACGATCCACGACGCCGGCCCCTACGGTCAGCTCCAGATAAAAACGCTGCTGTTGCAGGAAATGCTCGCGCGCGGTGTGCTGGCGCTCGGTACCCACAACATGAGCTATGCCCACGAGGACGCCGATATCGCGACGCTCCTGCGGGTATACCGTGAAGTGCTGCCGCTCGTGGTGGGTGCAGTGCGAACGCGCAACCTCGAATCGATGCTGAAGTGCCGCGCACTGGAGCCGTTGTTCAAGGTGCGGTGATGCGTATCCTGTTTCGCCCCGACGTTTCGTCCGGCAAGGGCATGGGTCACCTGATGCGATGTCTGGCGCTCGGCGAAGAGCTGAGGAGACTTCGTGCGGAGGTGGAATTTCTGTCGGACACTAATTCCACGAACGCGACGGAAAGGATAGCGCGCGCCGGCTTTTCCGTCAGTCAGCTACAGACGGACGGCGAATCTCGTTTTCTTCGCGAAGGTGCTCATGCAGACTGGATCGTCGTCGATCACTACGGTCTCGATCGCGCCTGGGAAAGTATGGCGCGGGGTGTCGCGAAGCGCGTCATGGTGATCGACGACCTGGCTGATCGCCCCCACGACTGTGATCTGCTGTTGGATCAGAACGCTCACGAACGTCCCGCGGAACGCTATCGGGGTCTGGTGCCCGATCGTTGCGAAGCTCTCTTCGGCCCGAAATACGCGCTGCTCGGGCGATCCTACATCCGCTACCGCAGCCGTGTGCAACGGCCCGCGGACGGCGCCGAGCTTCGGATTCTCGTGTCGTTTGGAGGGTCCGATCCGGACAACGTTACCCTCAAGGTGCTGCAAGCGCTCGCGCGAACGCGGACGAAGCCATACCGCATAGACGTCGTGGTGGGGAAAGATTACGCCTATGCCGACACTCTCCGCCGGTATGCCTCGCCATCGGGTCATATCAGCTATTACCGGGACGTCGCCGACATGGCGCCGTTTGTTGCGCGCGCGGATCTCGTCATCGGCGGCGGTGGCATCAGTGCCTGGGAGCGGTGCGCGCTCGGCCGACCGGCGATCGTCATCGCGCTTGCCGACAATCAGCGTGCGATCGGCGAGTGGCTGAGCGGCACGGGCGCAGTTCTCTATCTGGGCTCCGCGGTGGACGTATCCGAGGCCGCTATTGCGTCGGGTGTGGAGTCATTGCTCTTCGATCAGGCGCGCCTGCACGCGATGGCGGCCGCGGCGGCGCGTCAGACCGATGCGCGCGGCGCGCAACGAGTGGCGGCGAAACTGCTGGGTTATGTCGACCGGGAAGGATGCCCGATCGTATTGCGAGAGCTGGAGCCGGCCGATCGCGAAGTTCTCTTTCGTTGGCAGCAGGACCCGAGTACGCGCCGCTATTCCAGAGATCAGCGCGCGCCGCAATGGGGCGAGCACCAAGCGTGGTTTGAACAAAGACTCCGGTCGGAGCGTTGGACCCGTATCATTCTTAGAGACGACATAGCCGCCGGAGTCATACGGACCGATCCTCGGCCTGACAATTGTGAGGAGGTCTCGATCGTCATTGCGCCGACGGAGCGGGGTCGGGGCATCGGAGCACAGGCTCTACGTTTGTTGCAGCAGGAACGCAGGCGCCCGCTGTCGGCCTTCGTTCATTCCAACAATGCGGATTCGCGTCGGCTGTTTGCCAATGCGGGGTTTCGCTATGACGGCGAGTACTGGCGCTGGGAACCCTAAGGACTCCCGCAATCGACTCTCAGACAGGACGCTTACGAGTGTGAATGTCGGCATGGCGGCGTTGGGGCATTCATGCCCGCGAGCAACCTCGAAATGTGGACACTCGGGTGACGAGATGAGCAACATAACGATAGGCAACAGGCAAATCGGGGGTGCAGCGCCGCCCTTCATCGTCGCGGAAATTTCAGCGAACCACAACGGCTCCCTCGAACGGGCAATCAGGCTCATCGAGGCGGCGGCGAGTGCGGGTGTCCACGCGGTGAAACTACAAACGTTGACACCGGAAGGCCTGACGTTGAACAGCGAGCGGGCCGATTTCGTCATTGATGACCGCGACAGTCCATGGTCCGGGCGCTCGCTCTACGAGCTGTATCGCGAGGCGTGCACGCCGTGGGAATGGCACGAGCCGCTGTTCGAGCGAGCGCGGAACCTGGGCCTCGTCGTCTTCAGCACGCCTTTCGAGGAGAAGGCCGTCGATTTTCTCGAGCAGCTCGATACTCCGTGCTACAAGATCGCCTCCTTCGAAAACGCAGACTTGCCGCTGATCGAGCGGGCGGCGGCAACCGGTAAGCCGCTCATCATCTCGACAGGAATGGCGAGCATCGCCGAGCTGGATGAGACCGTGAGGGCGGCTCGAGCGGCAGGCTGCACACAACTCGTGCTGCTCAAATGCACGAGCACTTATCCGGCTACGCCGACGGATTCGAACTTACTCACGATTCCGCACATGCGTGAGCTCTTCGGGTGTGACGTAGGATTGTCCGATCATACCCTCGGTATCGGGGCGGCGGTGGCGAGCGTCGCGCTCGGTGCCGTGATGATCGAAAAGCATTTCACGCTTCGCCGCGCCGACGGCGGCGTCGATTCGACATTTTCCATGGAACCCGAGGAGATGCGGGCGCTCGTCGCAGAGACCGAGCGCGCGTGGCAGGCGCTTGGAGATGTGCGTTACGGGTCGACCCGTAACGAGGAGCCTTCGCTCAAGTTTCGGCGTTCGCTCTATATCGCCGAAGATATGCGGGCAGGAGAGCTTCTCACGGAGCGCAATCTTCGGATCGTTCGACCCGGGCTAGGCCTGCCACCCAAGTACTACCGCATCCTTCTCGGGAAAAAAATCGGGCGCGACGTCGAGAAGGGCACGCCGTTTTCCTGGGACTTATTGGATTAAGCGGATACCTTGCCGTGGCGGCGAGCGAACAGATTGTCTCGTATTCCGCGGATCGCAGCGTTGAATGCGCGCGCGATCTTCCCGACTTCGCCGACGCCAAACGTCATCCGATTTACGGAAGCTTCGGTCTCGCGTATTACCCGCATGTCTTCGGATCGCAGGCGATCGAACAGTCGTTTGCCGTGCGGCACGGGGATCGCGTTCGCGCGCTGGTGGACTGTAACGTTTGGGAGCGGACACTTGCCTACTTCGGTATGCCGATCTGCCCGCATTTCAGCTCCGACCTCCATCACGAGCAAACGGAAGCAATCTGCCGCGAAGTTGTCGAAGAGCTGCTGATGCGGGCGCGATCGGCAGGCGCGACGAAAGTGGTATTGCGGGACAGCGTCGTGGCGGATGCCTTATCTCCGCTCGGCGAAGCTTGCCTGGCCCGCGGAGGAGCATGCCGCGTGGAAGTGCGGGCGCGAAGCGACCTGCGGCACGACGCGCACGCGTCGAAGCGCGGACTGCGCAAGAGCTTCAAGTCGCTGGTCAACTGGGGACGACGGAACCTTGTGACTCGCTACGTGAACGCCGTCAACCCCGATCGCGAGCTCTTCGCGCAGTATCAGGCATTCCATCGCGAAGTAAGCGGCCGAGCCACGCGGTCGCAGGCGTCCTGGGATGTCATGTACGACTGGATCGTCGCCGGCGGCGGCGAGCTCGTACTCGGTTATCTCGATCAGCACAAGCTCGTGGCCGGTAATCTCGTGATCGACGGTACCGATACCTGCTACTACGCCTCGGCCGTGAACGATCGGGCGGAATTCGATAAGCCGCTCGGCCATTGGCCGATGTTTCATGCGATCCAGCGCGCGCCGATGCGCGGCATGAAATGGTTCGACTTGGGCGAGCTGCCGTTTGCCGGAACCGTGACCAACAAGGAGTATCAGATCGGCTACTTCAAGCGCGGATTTGCGTCGGAGCTGCAAGTCGGCTTGGTATGGACAATCCCGGCCCTCGGCGAATGATCAGCGACGAGAGAGGAAATCATGGACAGGACGGATAGGCTGAGGGATCGCGTGCGCAGATATTACGAAGGTCTGGCGCAATCGTCGGAGAGCGCGGCACGTCGCACCGGGAGGTACGAACTGGACGAGCCGCTGAACGCGAACGTCTGGCGTGACCTGTGGGACAAGTTGAAACCGTGCCGCGGCCATTCAGTGCTCGATATCGGCTGCGGCTGTGGCTTTCTCGCCGAGCAATTGGCGAGCGAGGCACAGAACTTGGACATTCGTGTGACGTTCGTGGATTTCCCGGCGGTCATCGAGCGCTTGAAGATGGAACTCGTTGATCGCAGCATATCGTTGGACTCGATGGCGTTCGTATCTGGACCGTTTCCCGACGATTTCCCGATGCAGTCCGGGCGCTTCGATCGGATCGTTATGTACGATTCCATCCAGTACACCGACAATCCGAACGATATGGTCGACGCCGCCGTGCGGTTGCTCGCCCCGGGCGGAAGATTTCTGATCGGCGATATTCCAAATTTGAGCCGCAAGGGCCGGTTCCTTTCGACGCCGAGCGGCCGCAGGTTCGAGGCGCGCTATCGTGGTGTCGCGCTCGAAGAAATCGCCGTGTATGCGGACCATCGCGAGTTCGTACGTAAGAACGCGCAGGCGAACGCTTATCCGATCGACGACGATTGGGTTCTGGATATCATGCGACGGTACCGCGACCAAGGCCTGGACGTTTACGTGCTGGAGCAGTTTGACGGTCTTCCGTTCAATCGCACTCGGGAAGACCTCTTGATCGTTTCGCCGGATTTTTGCTGAAAGGTTCGCGCACAGAATCCGTCACCGCCGCTATTACCGACTTCCGCGAAATTCGTCCCGTAGTGTCTGCTTCTAAGTCATTTGCCGCGATTATGGCTTCGGCGCTCGGCGTGAGCGTCCTGATCAATGTATTGTCTTTCGTGCGGCAGGTATTGGTCGCCGCCTATTTCGGCGTAGAGCGTCAGCTCGATGTCTATTTCATGGTGTACGCGATCGCCACCGTGATCGTATTTTCGCTTGGCGTGGTGTTCGATACCGTCGTCGTGCCCCACCTCGTCCGCGCGCGGGAGCGTGCAGAGGTCGAATTCCAGCGTCTCGCGGGAAGTGTGCTCGTATTTTCCGTGCTCACCAGCGTCGCCGCCGCGGCACTGTTCGTGCTGGCCATGCCGCTGCTGATCCGCGCCTTCGCTCCTGGTTTTTCATTGGCCGATAAAGTAGCGGCAGAAGGAATGGCGCAGTTTTTCGTGCCGTGGGTGGTGCTCGTGTTGCCCTGCTACGCGCTGGCGGCGGCATGTAAAAGCAGGCGCATGTTCGGTGAGGCGCTGGCCGCGGAAGTTATCGTTGCGCTTTGCTCGACCGTGATGCTGGTGCTGCAACATACGGCCCCGACCGACATTCCGCTCGCGTTCGCGGTCGGTTATTCGACGGCGCTCGTCTGGCTCGTCGCCAAGGCGCGGATTTCCTTGGCGTCTCGTGGAAGCCTCCTCGATCTTGGCATGAAGCAAATCTACAAGAATTCACTCGCCTTGTTTTCGGCAAATCAGCTCGGTTCCGTAGCGTCGCTTGTCGAGCGCGTTTTCTACTCTTATCTCCCTGCCGGCGGTATTTCTGCCGTTACGTACGGTGTACAGACCGTTAATGCGTCGGCGACGGTGCTGAATTTTCGGGAAATCTTCATCGTTCCCCTCGCTGTCGAGGCGGGGCGCGCACAGAGACTGCAGCGCTTAATGATCGGCCTCGCGATGATCACCGTTCCTATCATGTTTTTCGTTTCGTTCTATGCGCGCGACGTCGTCGCCGTCATTTTTGAGCGCGGCAAGTTCGATGCCACCGCGGGGGAAGCGACAGCGGCCGTGCTTCGCATATACGCTCTGAGCCTGTTGCCGGCGGTCGTCGGCGTACCCGTGTTTCGCATATTTCAGCTCGTGAACCGCATACGTTTCATCGGCGTACTGCAGCTCTTGTCTGCTTGCAGCATCGCAGGCTTCGGTCTGCTGTTCGTGGCATACCTTAACCGGGGGGCGGAGGGCGTGGCCCTGACCCTTACACTCAATTGCTACGTCGTGAATCTTGCGTCGATCTATCTGCTCGGCACATGCGGCGTGGGTCTAAATCTCAAACAACTCAGCGCGTATATCAGTTATGTCTCTCTGTGCGCCGTGTCGGCGCTGGTGTTGTTGCGGTTCGCGCCGACTGTCCCCGGCAATGCCCTTGTGCGGCTCGTGGTCCACGGTGGCATTTATTGCCTCCTTCTTGGCATATGCCTGCTTCCGTTTGCGGGACGTATCCGGCAACTCGCGGCGCTGCGATGAGGATTCTTGCCATCTCCTTCGACTTGCCGCCGTTGCTGCGGCCGCAAGCGATTCAGATAGGCCGGTTACTCGCGCACTTGCCCGAGCGGTTTCGCTTGCACATGGTTACGGCTTCCGATCCGAGCGCGATACAGGATCACGGCCTGTATCCTCATCTGTACGATAGATTCGCATCCGTCCTTCAGCTTCGCTTCAGAGACAATTGGCTGTTGCTTATCGCGAGAACGCTCGCCCGGGTGATACTGCCGATACCCGATGCTTATCTGTTCTGGCATTTGATTGCAGCGCCCCGAATTACCGCCCGGTGGCAAAGGTCCCACTTCGATTGTATCGCGACATTTGCGTTCCCGATGAGCACCAACTTGCTGGGCCTGTGGTTGAGAAGGCGTTGGCAACTGGAATGGGTGGCGTTCTTCAGCGATCCGTGGACGCGCAATCCCTACTTCAAATACGGCTGGCTGGGCGAGAAAGTAAATGCGTGGCTCGAGCGCCGGGTAGTCGAGGCGGCGACGGCGTTGGTGTTTCCCTCCGAAGAAATGCGGGACCGTTACGCATCACAATATCCCGGGTCTGCGGGCAAAATGCGTGTCATCTCGCATTCCTTCGATCCGTCGCTCTACGCGCGACCCGTCGCACGTTCTCGTAGGCCGCTCTTGTTGCGTTATGTCGGCAACTTTTACGGGCAACGCACGGCAACGACGTTTCTTACCGCCCTTGGAAGGCTGAAAGAGCGTGGCGATGTGCGGGAAGGGGATGTCGTATTCGAGACGGTGGGAACCGTGTCGCGCAAGCACATCAAGCTGTACGAACAGATCGTGCGCAAATACGATTTGGGCTCCATCGTGAGGGTCAAACCGCCAGTACCCTATGCGGCGAGTTTGCAGCTGATGCAGGAAGCCGACGTCCTCGTGCTCCTCGATGCTGCCATGGATGGCAGTGTCTATTTCCCGTCGAAGCTGGCCGACTACGTCGGTGCCGGCCGTCCTGTTCTCGGCCTCACTCCGGAGGATGGTGCATCGGCCCGTGTGCTCCGCCGCGTAGGTGGCTGGATAGTGCCGCCTGGTGACATCGGCGCAATACAGCGCCGGATCGTGCAGCTCCTGGAGTATCGCGCCAGCGGGCGGTTGGAAGAATACATCCCTTCGAAGGACGCGGCGCAATGCTTCAGTATTGAGCGCAACGCTCAACAGGTCGCGAAGATTTTCGACGAGCTGCGGATTTGCCGGACGTGAAGACATTTCCGCGTGCGCTCGGATTGTTGCGGTCGGGTAACGACTTGTGGCAAGCGCTGCGTCTGCCGGCGAAGACCATCGGCTCCAATCGCGAGCATGTGCAAGCGGCATGTGAGTGGCTGCTCCATGCTCAAGCGATCGCCGGAGGAGGCGGCTACGCGCATTCGTACAATCTGTATCTAGGTTGGCAGCCGCCGTATCCAGAGACGACGGGTTACATCATTCCCTCGCTCCTCAGCGCGGCGCGCTATCTCCGAGACGAGCGTTATCACGACTCCGCCATCCGCGCCGGCGAGTGGCTGATCGGGATCCAGCAAGAGGATGGCGCGTTTCTCGATCTCAACGGACAACGTCAGGTGTTCGATACGGGGCAGATCCTCGAAGGCCTCCTGGCGCTATATCGTGAGACCGCGCGCAGCACCTATTTGCACTCGGCAACGCGTGCGGGTGAGTTTCTGGTTGCCGTGCAGGACAGCGGCGGATCTTGGACACGATGCGCCTACAATGGTCTGCCGCATACGTACTACACGCGGGTCGCTGCGAATCTGCTGAAGCTGTGGAAAGAAACCGACCGAGTCGAATACCGGCGCGCGGCCGAGCGGGCGATCGGTTGGACGGTTCGGCAACAAATGTCGAACGGCTATTTCGCGTACATGGCGTTCGGCGAAGGAGAACTGCCGTATCTTCACACAATTATTTACGTGCTCGAAGGTTTGTTCGAGGCGACGCGCATCCATCACGATCCTGAAGTTCGGGCGGCGTTGCTTCGCACGGTTAACGCGCTCTACGCGGCCAGCTCGAGAGACGACGGCGTCCTTTGTTCGCGCTACGACTCGAACTGGCAAGCGCACGGGGGCGATCGATGCTTGGTGGGCCTGGCACAATGGGCCGGACTCCTATTCGATCTCGCCGATGCAGAAGACAAACCGGCGTGGAGTGCGCTCGGGCGACGCGTCGTCGACTACCTGAAACAGCGGCAGGTCCGTGCAGGGCGGGGAAACATGCACGGCGCAATACCCGGAAGCGATCCACTATGGGGCTCATACTGTAAATTTGCTTTCACCAACTGGACGGTCAAGTTCTTTATTGATGCGGTGTTGAAGGCCGAGGGAGTCTTCCGAAAGCACGGCGGCGCTGCGGATGCGGTGTCGCTCGCTTCGAGAGTCGGGGGCGAAGATGGTAATACGTAAGATGAGAAGCCTCCTATGGGCGTTCCGTTATTTCGACAACTTCTCGACATATCTGGAGTTGCTGCGCGGTCGGGCCAAATCCGTTCGCTGCCTGCTCAAGACCAAGGACGGCATATCTCTGCTATGTCGTAACAATCGCTGGGATGTTCGTATCGTCACCGAGACTTTTTTCGACCAAGTCTATGGTGCGGGACTGCGGAGCATCCGCCGTCGGCGTAAACCCGTCGTGGTAGATATCGGAGGGTACATCGGCGATTTCTCGCTCTACGCCGCGAAGTATTTGGATGCGACGGTCATCGTGTACGAGCCCGTGCCGGAAAATTACGAACTGGCCGAAAATCGCAGACAGAACCCGTGGGCCGATTTGAGAATCTGGAACCGCGCAGTAGCGACCACCGACGAAGTTGCGATCAATCTGGAGCGTGACGGCAACGATCTACACGCGTCGAGCTACCTGTACAAGCGAACAAATGAGCGGATTGTGGTTCCCGCCTCGCGCCTCGATGATGTGTTCGCCGAGAACAACGTCGAACGCATCGATTTGCTGAAGATCGACTGCGAAGGAGGCGAATACGACATTCTGGGGACTGCGAGAGACGAGACCCTCGAGCGGATCGAGAATATCGTCCTGGATTATCACGGCATAAAAGATTGGCAAAGGAAGCTCGACACGATGCTGGATCGACTGCGGTCGCTGGCTTATTCCGTGCGGCTGGACTCCGATCGATGCATTGTCGCCGCGCGCAAGATCGCGCCGCGCATCGGCCCCGGTTGCTGACTTCGTGCGCTACCTCGTTTGGGGTTACTACGGGTTTCGCAACCTCGGCGACGAGTTGATGCTGGAGGAGATCGTTCGGCGTATTCGAGCGCGCGATCCGGGGGCGGAAATCAATGTTCGATGCTATGAGGCTCCGAACGTCCCTGGCACGATAGCTTTCCCCATAGAGAATTTCGGCACCCGGTCCAAGCTCGCGGCGGCGGCGAAGTACGTGCGTCGTATTCTGGATATCACGCGCCGAATAGACTATCTCGTGATCGGAGGCGGTACGCTGTTTCTCGATCGCGGCAGACACAATTCCTCCATGGCGTTGCTCGCGCTAACCGTCGCCGTTGCAGTATGGCGGGGCGTGCGCGTAAGAACCGTCGGCCTCGGCATAGACGTTATCACGCGCCCGCTCAACCGTTTTTATTTGAAATATATTCTTCAGGCAAGCGAAGTCGTGTGCGTTCGCGACGACTTCTCCGTCTTGGTCGCACGCCACTTGGTGGCGCCGGAGCGAGTAAGGCGTGCGGGCGATATCGTATTTGCGATCCGCGATCTGGCCGCCGAGGCGATACCGCAGATGTCACGGCCGGTCGCGGTAATCGCGCTGGTGGACGTCTATAACACGGTCGCACCATCCGCCGAGAAACGCTCGTTATTCATGAACCGCTGTTGCGAGCTGGCGCGGACGATCCTGATGCAGAACCCGAACCTCGATATTCGTTTCTGCGCGTTTCAGCGGCAAATCGGCGACAGAGACGACGTCCTGCTCGAGGAAGTGACGGCGTTGATCGGGCGGCACACGCCGGAGTTGCGGAAGCGGGTATCGCTGTGCCGCATGGAAACGCGGCAAGAGATAGCGGAGGTGTACGCCGCCGCGAGCTTTACCGTCACGATGCGCTACCACGCCGCTGTGTTGAGCGCGATGTTCGGCCGTCCGTTTTTAGCGATCGAAATAGAGATGAAGTTGCGCGAATTGAGTCGTGAATTCGGTATGCCGAGCTTGCCGATCGACGAATTCATGGAAGCGGGGTTGTCGGCGGCTCAGGTGGACGGCTTGCGGCGTCTCGTCATTCAGCCGGAAGTACTTGCGCGTCAGGCGGACATGGCGCAGATAAATTTCGATTGGTAGTCGGCATGAAAATCCTGCTTCATTGTCGGCCTGGGTACAGCGTGTTCCTCCGCGAAGCGGTGCGCGCGGAGAGGAGCCGTAACAGTGGTGTCGAGTGGTCGGCGGTCTGCTACTCCAATGCCGACGGTATGCTCGTGCACTTGCGGGAGTTGCTCGGCGCCTCGAACGTGCTGTACCTGCAGGAATTCCTAAATCAGCGGATGCAGAAATCGGATTTCGCGCTGGATGCCCTGAAGGCGCTGCCCGCATCCTTATACGAGTGCATTCAATCGACCAAACATACGGCGGGAATCAAGTCGTTGCTCGATAAGAGTCGGGATTATCAAATAAGGCTCGTCGGCGAGACCTACCTCTTATATAAGGAATTTCTGCAAAGAATCAGGCCAGATTTTGTTTTCTTCTCGCTCATCGAGCACTACGACTCGCTTGTTCTTTACCACTTGTGCACGGAACTCGGTATTACGCCGGTAATCTATGTGCAGGCGCGCAACGTTCCGGTGTCTTTTTTCAGTCATAAATTATGCGAAGAGCTTCCCGAATACGCGCTCGCCACGACGCCGGGTCCCCAAGCGGCAGAGCGAGCGGAAGGATTCGTCCGCGCCTTTCGTGCGTCATTTGCGCCGCCGTTTCACATCGAGCGGGAACCGAGTCCGGACGAAGTCATATGGGTAAAGGGTGTGCGTGGACTGACGATGTCGCGCCTGAGCCGTGCCCTTCGTCGGTTCGGCAGCCGGCTATGCGGCCTGTCTACCGTCGGGGGGCTGGTGGCGGAACCGCACGTGGTCGACAGGTACACGTTTGCGCTCAAGCTCAAGGCGCTCTTCTTGCCCGTAACGACGCGGGCCCGCCGATTGCGCGGGCGGCTGCATCGCAGGTTCTTCGATGTTCGATCGATCGAGCATCTGCCGGAGAAGTTCGTGTATTACCCGCTGCAGCTCACGCCCGAAGCATCGATCAACGTCCCTGCGCCGTATTTCGTCGATCAGTTGCGCGCCATCGATCTCTTGCTCTGCAATCTCCCCGCCGACCATATGCTCGTCGTTAAGGAACATCCTGCGATGACAGGGTTACGTTCTACTGCTTTTTATAAACAGCTGCGCCAGCGGGCGGGTCTGCTGCTTGCCGATCCCGCAGTCCCGGGCAGGGAGGTGATGAAGCGCGCCGCTCTGACCGTGTCAGTGACCGGTACGGCGTGCTTCGAAGCCCTGCTCGCGGGCCGTCCTTCATTGCAGCTCGGGCGTACTTTTTTTTCCGAATGGACCGATCGATTCGATGACTTCTACGGTTTTCGCCGAATACTGCGCGACGCGATGGCGCGCAGGTACGTGCCGATGGAGAAGGCCGTCGACCTCGTCGCGCGGCTCACGGAAATCGGCTCGGATTTTTTTCTTTTTGCGCCGGACGACCCGTATCGGAAATACGAGCACGTCATGAACCGCACCAATATTGACAAGTTTATCGACGCGTTGTTGCTGCACGTCCAGCGGGTACAGGAATCTGCGGCCGCCACCGGGACGAACGATCAGCCGATGCGTGGAATAGCTGGCCGCACCACACCGGTGGGAGACCCGTCCAGCCAATGAAAAAGGTGCTGGTTGTGTTCGGAACTCGGCCGGAGGCGATCAAAATGGCGCCGGTCGTTGTCGAACTGAAGCGCCGGCCGCGCGCGTTCGACACCGTTGTATGCGTGACCGCGCAGCATCGCGAGATGCTCGATCAAGTCGTTACGGCTTTCAATATCGTCCCCGACGTTGATCTCGGAATCATGACCGCCGGACAGGATCTGTTTCAGGTGACGACACGCGTTCTGAACGGGCTTGCAGAAGTACTGCCACGAGTGAAGCCGGACGTTGTCCTGGTCCACGGCGATACCACGACTACCTTCGCCGCCGGGCTTGCTGCGCACTATTTCCGTATTCCCGTCGCGCACGTGGAGGCGGGACTGCGCACGGGAAATCGCTATCGTCCCTTTCCCGAGGAGATGAACCGCCGTCTGGCGGACGCGCTCTCGAGCCTTTATTTCGCGCCGACGGAACGGGCGCGCGAAAACCTGATGCGCGAAGGCGTGCTCGATAGCGATATTGTGGTGACGGGAAACACCGTCATCGACGCGCTGCTCCATACCGTCGATTACGTACGTCGATCGCCCCCCGCGAACGATCGTCTGGATCGAGTCTATTCGAGCGGGCGCCCGATCTTGCTCGTTACCGGCCACCGTCGGGAAAATCTGGGGGCGGGTCTGCAAAACATCTGCGAGGCGCTTCTGCGCATCGTCCGACGATTCCCGGAGCTGTACGTCGTCTATCCCGTCCATCTGAATCCGCGCGTCCGTTCCGTCGTGCACGTTCAATTGCAGGGAACTCCGAACGTGTTGCTGACGGAGCCGCTCGACTATTTCCAATTCGTCTACCTGCTGTCGAAATGTACGCTCGTCCTGACGGATTCCGGCGGTATACAGGAAGAGGCGCCGTCGCTGAGTAAACCGGTCCTGGTCATGCGCGACGGTACCGAGCGGCCGGAGGGCGTGGCCGCGGGCGTGTTGCGGCTTGTTGGAACGAATCCGGAACGAATATACGCCGAGGTCGAGCGCCTGCTGGTCGACCGCACCGAGTACGCGAGGATGTCGAGCGCGACGAATCCGTTCGGCGACGGCCGGGCAGCCGCGCGCATTGTCGACTCGCTGGAGGCATGGCGATCCGGCACGAACGAGCCGACCGGACGTCATGACGATTAAGATCGTGCATCTCATCACCGGTCTGGAGACCGGCGGTGCCGAGACGACGCTGTACAACCTTTGTTGTCGATTGAATAGAAGCAAATTTTGCAACACGGTCATCTCCATGACCACGCGCGGGACGTTCGGCGAAATGTTGGAGGCGCAGGGCATACCTGTCTATGCGCTCGGTATGCGACGTGGCGCGATCAGTCTCGCGGGGGTCTATGAGGCGATCCGAATGCTCCGGTCTGAACGTCCTGAGATATTGCAGACCTGGCTCTATCACGCCGATCTGTTTGGCGTGGTTGTCGCTGCTTTGAGCGGGGTACGGAAGACCATATGGAACATCCGCTGCTCGGACATGGATATGGCACGTTATTCTTGGCTCTCGCGTGCGGTGTTGCGTCTGTTACCGAGGCTTTCCAGGTATCCCGCCGTGGTGATTGCGAATTCCGAGCATGGCAAGAACGTGCACGTGCAGCTGGGTTATCGTCCGAAACGATGGATGGTGATCCCGAACGGCATCGACGTAGACGTGTTCCGTCGCAGCGAAACTGCACGAGAGGAATTGCGCGACGAACTCGGTCTCCCTCGGTCCGCATTCTTGGTCGGGCACATCGCCCGCTTCGATCCGATGAAAGACCATCGGACATTTCTGCAGGCGGTGGCAATATCGACGGCGAAGGTCCCACAGATCTACGCGATCATGGCCGGTAAGGGCGTCGAGCGCTGTAATAACGCCCTTACTTCGGTGGTCAATCAGCTTGATCTCTCCGAGCGCGTGAAGATGCTCGGCGAAAGGCATGATGTGGCCAGGCTCATGGCGGCGCTCGACGTAGTAGTTATGTCGTCGCTATTCGGGGAGGGATTTCCCAACGTTGTTGCTGAAGCGATGGCGTGCGAGACTCCGTGCGTGGTGACGGATGTGGGCGATTCCGCGCGTATCGTGCAGGATACGGGAGGAATCGCAATGCCCGGTAACGCCCAGATGGTCGCCGACGCCATCGTCGCTTTGGCAAATGTCGAACCGGAGCGGCGAAGACTTCTCGGAAGGGCGGCGCGACAGCGCATCTGTACGCACTTCGATATGGCGACGAGCGTTAGGTCTTACGAGCGCTGCTATGAAGAGGTTGCGGGCGTGCGGTCGTGATCGCGATGGGCGATTCGACACGGCGCCGGTAAAACAGATTCGAATGAGATTTTCATCCAGTTGATTTTGGCGAAAGGGGGCGTCAGCCCGCGGCGCAATGAAACGAGCCGCCGAATGCGCATGCCAGGGACGGGAATGATGCGGATCGATGGTCGCAGAGTGGAGGCGTACCCGTCTCTACTGGCGCTATACGTCTTCATACATATCGCCTTCAGCATGGTGCTACTCGCTCCCGCGGCGTTTCGGCTGGCGCCGTGGGTGGAGGCAATTACCTCGCGGGCGGCGTATGTTTCGCTATTCGCGATCATCGTATCCGGCCTGTTCCTCAAGGCCGAGCCTCTCTTTTATCGCACGTTGGGGGTATTCGTATTCTTTCCAGCGTGGTCTGTCTGTTTCTGGATCTTGAACGCTATCGGTGGAGGTGCGGAAGTACCGCTCACTTTTATTCCTTTTCTGCTGTTCCTCTGGGCTCGGCCCATTCACGAAAACAGGAAACTGCTATTGCGTTTCGCGGGCGCCGCAATAGCCCTTTCCGCAATCTACTCGGCGCTGCAGGCGCTGGCGTATCCAGGTTTCTTCGACATGTACAAGCTGCCCGTCTTGCCTCTTGCATTTTCACAAAGCGAAATCTCCGGCGTGTGGCTTGGCCGAGCGTCCGGTTTTTATTTCGAGCCGTTGGGAGCCGCCGCGACTTTCGCCCTGGCGGCGCTGGGATTTAAAGCGATCGCCGATGCGGAGCGCGATCGGCTCAGCTATATCTTCTTTTTGTTCGCCCTGGGCGGGCTGCTGTTATCCAAATCCTACGGCGCGATACTAATATTTATCCTCTTCTACAGTGTTCTGTTCCGCAGATTGCACTGGCTTGCATACTGCGCAGCGGTCGCCGCTCTTGTCATTTTTGCTTCCGCCGACGTCTCGATAAATATCGAAGACAAATTCCGTGAACTGGGAGACAAGATCGACTCGATGGCCAAGGCGTTGGACTACTTGGCGCAGAATCCGCTCGTCGTATTCCTGGGCCAGTCGGTTTATTTGCCGAGCGGCGAGAGCATGACGACGGAAAGCACGTTCCTTGAGCTGATTTTCAGCTTCGGTGTGCTCTTTCCGGTCGTTCTGACAATAAGCGTTTTGTATGTGGTTTACATGAACGAAGTCGCGGTGACCCGCCGCGTGCACTTGCCGGGATACAGACGGCGCGCCGCTCAAGCCTTGAACGTCGCGCTGCTCTATCCGGTAGCGGTCATGTTCACGCAGAACGCTGCGTGGATTCCGCCCGTGGTCATGCTGTTCGTTTTGTTTGCGACCTATGCGCATTTCCTCGCTGCAGAGGAATGATCGTTGATGGTTTCCACGTCAAGCGGTCGAGCCGTAACGATAAGCTCGAACGGTAAGCGGAACTCTCCCTACCATTTCTCATCGGGTCAGCGGCCGCGATGTGCGGACTAGCCGGGTTTATACAATTGCCGCACGGCGGCGCGGAGGCGGCGGGCACGATTGCCCGTCGCATGGCGGATCGTCTGGCGCACCGCGGCCCCGACGACAGCGGAGTTTGGACCGACAGTAGCGTCGAAATCGCGCTGTCGCACCGGCGACTGTCGATACTCGACCTGTCCCCGCATGGACATCAGCCGATGCTTTCGCCGAGCGGACGCTTCGTGATCGTGCTGAACGGCGAGATTTACAACTTCAAGACAATCCGGGGGCTGCTCGAACGAGAGCACGGTTTTCGGGCCTGGCGCGGGCATTCGGATACCGAAGTTCTGCTTGCCGCGATCGAGCATTGGGGCGTGCAAAAGGCCGTCGAACGGGCTGTCGGAATGTTCGCGTTTGCCGTATGGGACCGTCTCGATCGGATGCTGTACTTGGCTCGCGACCGTCTGGGCGAGAAGCCGCTCTATTATGGATGGGAGGGGAACGTCTTCCTGTTCGCATCGGAGCTCAAGGCGGTGTCGGCACATCCCGCGTGGAAAGGCGAAATCGATCGGGATTCGTTGGCGCTGTTCCTGCGCCACGGGTATGTGCCGGGTCCGCGCACCATATATAAGGGTTTGTTCAAGCTGCCGCCGGGATCGATACTTGCGATCTCGGACCGGAGCGCGTTGGAAACGAGGAGGGTAGTTCCAGCGAAGTATTGGTCGGCGAGCGGCGTCGCGAAGATGGGTCTGCAGGAACCATTCGAAGGCACGGAGCCGGATGCCGTGGAGCGGCTCGACGAATTGCTGCGCAACGCAATTCGCGATCAGATGATTGCCGACGTACCAGTGGGCGCGTTCCTGTCCGGCGGAATCGATTCATCCACGGTCGTAGCTCTCATGCAGCGGGAGAGCGCGCAGCCGGTCAAGACCTTCACGATCGGATTTTACGAAGAAGGATACAATGAGGCGGATCACGCTCGCGCCGTTGCCCGGCATCTCCATACCGATCACACGGAGCTGTATGTAACCGCATCCGAAGCGCAAGCCGTTATTCCGAGCCTGCCTGCCGTTTACGACGAGCCCTTTGCCGATGCTTCGCAAATTCCGACGCTGCTGATCTGCCGTCTGGCACGCGGATCAGTGACCGTCAGTCTTTCGGGTGACGGCGGCGATGAATTGTTCGGGGGATACAACCGCTACCTTTGGGGCCGCGCAATCTGGAGAAAGATCGGCTGGATGCCGGCCTCGCTTCGCACGGTCTGCCGGGGGATGCTGAAGGGCGTTGCGCCGAGGCATTGGGACATGTTGAGCAAGCCGTTGATGGCGCTTCTTCCGCGGAGCAAGCGCTACTCGAACGTCGGCGACAAGCTGCACAAGCTCGCCGATATCGTGGACGCCGCAAATCCGGACGAATTGTTTTTCAGGCTCGTCTCTCATTGGACGAACCCCACCGGGCTGGTGCTCGGAAGCGCCGAGCAAAAAACCGCCATCACCGACCGATCGGGCTGGCCCGAGACGGACGACTTCGTCCTGCGGATGATGTTTACCGATCTGGTGAGCTATCTTCCTGACGACATACTGGTAAAGGTGGATCGCGCGGCGATGGCGGTGAGTCTGGAAACCCGCGTACCGTTTCTCGATCATCGCGTGGTCGAGTTCGCGTCGGCGTTGCCGATGTACTGCAAGATCCGCGGCGGAGTCGGCAAGTGGGTGCTTCGTCAGGTGTTGTATCGGTATGTGCCGCGCGAGATCGTCGAACGGCCCAAATCTGGATTCGGCATCCCACTGGAATCCTGGTTGCGGGGGCCGCTGCGCGAATGGGCCGAGGATCTTCTGGACGAGAGTCGCTTACGTCAGCAGAGTTTTTTCAGTCCGATGCCAATAAGAAAACGGTGGAACGAGCATATGTCCGGCGGACGAAATTGGCAGTATTCGCTTTGGCCGGTTCTGATGTTCCAGGCATGGCTCGAGAACCAAAAGACGCCCGCATCGGCGAAACATGCCGCTTAGCGCGGCGTTCGCCCGAACCAACAGGGGGCGGGCCCACTACGATTTTCCGTGTCCGTAAAACTACTATACGTCGTCAACGACGCCGCGTTCTTCGTATCGCACCGCCTGCCTGTCGCTGTCGCGGCTAAAGCGACAGGTTTTGACGTCCACGTCGCCGCGCCGGCGGGGTCCGCGGTCGGTGCGATTACCCAAGCCGGAATACATTTCCATCCTGTTCCTTTTATGCGCGCCGGTCTCAATGTCGGCCGGGAGCTTCAGACGCTGATGTCCTTGATTCGTCTGCTGCGCATCTTGCGGCCGACGATCGTGCACACGGTAACGATCAAACCTGTGTTGTACGGGGGCATCGTCGTCCGGCTGCTCGGCTCGCCGGCGTTGGTCAGCGCGGTACCGGGGCTCGGATACGTTTTCATCGCGCGTGGTCTGACGGCTCGGTTGCGTCGATGGGTAGTGAAACTCGCATATCGCGTTTCGCTCAAGCGTGCGCGAGGACTGGTTATCTTTCAAAACGCGGATGATCGGGCGGCGTTCTTGGCCGCGGGAATAGTCAATCCCGATCGAGCCAGACTGATTCGCGGGTCAGGCGTGGATCTCGCCCGGTACATTCCATGTGCTCCTCCGGCGAATGAAACGCTGATCATTCTGCCGGCGCGCATGTTGTGGGACAAAGGTGTCGGCGAATTCGTGGAGGCCGCGCGTATATTGAAAGCCGAGGGTGTCAGGGCGCGGTTCGCGCTCGTCGGGGATATAGATCGGCACAACCCTGCGGCGGTGTCCGTCGAGATGCTCCGAGAGTGGACTGCCTCCGGGCCGATTGAGTGGTGGGGGTTCAGGGAAGACATGCCGAGCGTCTACGCGCAAGCGCATGTTGTCTGTCTGCCGTCATATCGCGAAGGATTGCCAAAAGCATTGTTGGAGGCGGTTGCGAGTGCACGTCCTATCGTGACTACCGACGTGCCGGGATGCCGCGAAGTCGTACGACCCGGATACAACGGATTTCTCGTTCCCCCGCGTGACGCCGCGGCACTTGCCCGAAGCTTGCGCACCCTCATCGACGATCCCGCGTTACGGACAGTGATGGGTGCACGCGGCCGCCAGATCGCGGAAAGGGAGTTCGGGATCGAGCAGGTCGTTCGCGAAACATTGAATATCTACCAGGAGCTTGTGCGGTGCGGGTGATGGTCACGGGTGCAAGCGGTTTCATCGGCCGTGCGCTCGTCAAGCGATTGCTCGACGAGGGGCGCTACGAGGTGCGTATTGCTACTCGTCGCCATTCTGACGAAGGCGATATGCAGCGAGTCGATGTCGCGCACATCCCGGACGTCTCGGCATCGACTCACTGGCGTTCAGCGCTCACGGGAGTCGATGTCGTTATTCATCTTGCCGCGCGTGTGCACCTGCAGCGCGCAGATGCCGAGGCGCGCAGCGATTTTCGCCGCATCAATGTCGATGGCGCGTGCAATCTCGCGCGGCAGGCGGCGGTCGCCGGCACGAGGCGGCTGATATTTCTGAGTACCGTAAAAGTACATGGAGAGGGTGGCGCGCGCGCGTACCGAGAAGACGATACGCTGCAACCCGAAGACGCATACGCCGTTAGCAAACACGAAGCGGAGTTAGGGTTGCGAGAGATTGCGGCGCAAACGGGTATCGAGATCGTCGTGATCCGCCCGCCGCTGGTTTATGGGCCCGGCGTAAAGGCGAATTTCCGCGCGCTGATACGCGTGATCGAGATGGGAATACCGCTGCCGTTCGGTGCCGTGGACAATCGCCGCAGCATCGTGGCGCTCGACAATCTGACGGATTTCATCGCGACGTGCATCACCCATTCCAATGCCGCCGGCGAGGCGTTCTTGATCAGCGACGGCGAGGATTTATCGACGCCGGAGCTGATTCGACGCTTGGCGCGCGCCATGGGTCGTCCGGCGCGGCTCTTCTCCGTGCCGCCCGCGCTGCTTGCAAAGGCGGCAACCATTGCCGGACGGGGTGCGCTCGCGCAGCGGTTGCTGGCGTCGCTGCAGGTCGACCCTTCGAAGGCGCGTGAACGGCTCAATTGGGCGCCGGCGCTGACGGTAGAGGAAGGGCTACGCGCGACCGTCGCGCACTATGGCGGCGAAAAAAGGGCATGAGTAGCGGACGGCGAACGTCGAGACGTTATGAGTGAGCTGCTGCCGGTGACGGTGTTGTTGGCGTTCGTGATCGCTTGTGTCGCCACGTATCTTCTGGCGCACCCTGCCGCACCGTTTAAAATTCTCGACCATCCCAATGATCGTTCGCTGCACACCACGCCCGTCCCGAGAACCGGCGGGTTGGCGATATGGGCAGGCTTGCTAGCCGGTATCGTCTACGTAGCGTTTACATACGGTGCGGGCGATCTTGGTGTGATCGTTGGCGCCGCGTTGGTCATCGGCGTTGTATCGCTGCTGGACGATCGACTCGGTCTTCCCGTGAGTGTGCGGCTTGCCGTTCACATAGGGGCGTCCGTGCTCCTGCTCGTCGCGGGTTTCGGTTTGAGTCGCGTAGCGTTGCCAGGGATCGATGCCGTGTTGCCAGCCGTTTTGCTGTGGGCGCTCAGCGTGTTGTTCGTGGTGTGGATGACGAATCTGTACAACTTCATGGATGGCATCGACGGCTTGGCCGGCGGAATGGCGGTATTCGGATTCGGGACATTCGCTGTCCTCGGCGGCATTGCGGGCAATTCGCTGTTCGCGCTGTTCAGCGCGATCGTCGCCGCAAGCGCCGCCGGCTTTCTCGTTTTCAACTTTCCGCCCGCGCGCATTTTCATGGGCGATTCGGGTTCATCCGTGTTGGGCTTCTTGGCGTCGGCGTGCGCGTTGTGGGCGGATCGTGAGGGTCTTTTCCCTCTTTGGACCAGCGTCTTTGTGTTCTCGCCCTTTGTCGTAGATGCTACTATTACTTTAAGTCGTCGCTTGCTTCGTCGCGAGCCGATCTGGACTCCTCACAAGACTCATTACTATCAACGTTTGGTTCGGATGGGGTGGACACATCGCAGAACAACGCTGTTCAGCTACGTGCTGATGGTTCTGTCCGGAGTGTCCGCGATTCTCTCGCTTGGCCGTTCGGACTCGTGGCAATGGGGGCTCATAGGAATGTGGGCCGTTACGTATCTTCTGCTCTTTACCGTCATCGAAAAAAAAGAGCGGCACGCGGCGCGCGCCAGGCTGCGGCATACATAAATCCGAATAAGAATCTCCCATGATGTGGATTGAGCGGTTTCGCAATCGATCGGCGGCGTTTACGCACGACCTGCTGATGATTCCGCTTGCGTGGCTCGGCGCATTCTGGCTGCGCTTCAATCTGGAAGACGTGCCCATCGAGTTTTTCGGAGCGGCGCTCAGCACCTTGTTCGTCGTCGTCGCGGTACAGGGGGCCTTGTTTTCGTACTTCGGTCTCTATCGCGGGATCTGGCGTTTCGCGTCGATGCCGGATCTCGTGCGAATCACCAAAGCCGTTCTCGTCGGGACTGCGATCACGAGCGTCGTTATCTTTCTGCTCACTCGTATGGAGGGCATTCCGCGTTCCGTGCCCGTCATATACGGGCTGCTGCTTTCTGTGCTCGTGGGCGGTCCGCGATTCGTGTATCGCTGGATCAAGGATCGGAAGCTCTATCAGGGCGTCGGAAAGAAAACGCTCATCGTCGGCGCCGGACGATTCGGCGAGATGTTGGTTCGCGATTTGCTGCGCGACCCGGGGCGCGAATACGAGCCGGTCGGGTTCGTCGACGATGACGTCAAGAAGGATGGCAAAGAGATTCACGGCGTCCCGGTCCTCGGCACGACGGAGGATATTCCGAAGCTGGTCGGGCGCGTCGATGTCATCGTTATCGCGCTGCCGTCCGTGCGTTCGCGCGAGATGCGCCGTATCGTCGGCATCTGCGAGAAGACGCGAATTCCGTTTCGTACGTTGCCGCCGCTCGAAGATCTCGTCAGCGGCAAGGCCACTATCCGCGCATTGCGCGACGTGAAGATCGACGACCTGCTTGGACGCGAGCCGGTGACGCTCGACTGGAGCGCGATCCGTCAAAGCAGCCGTGGAAGATGCGTGCTCGTGACCGGCGGGGGCGGCTCGATCGGTTCCGAGCTGTGCCGGCAAATCGCGAGCTTGCAGCCCGCCCGGTTGGTGATCGTCGAGCGGAGCGAATTCAACTTGTATACGATTGATCTGGAGTTGCGTCGTTCGTTTCCGCAGCTCCCCCTCACGACGACGCTCGGCGACGTCGGCGATCCGGTATTGATCGACGAGGTGCTGCGCGAGCATCGCCCCGACATCGTTTTTCACGCCGCAGCGTACAAACATGTACCGATGCTGGAAGGACAAATCCGCGCCGCCGTGCGTAACAACGTATTGGCGACGCGGACGCTGGCGCGCGCGGTAAACAAGTACAAAGCGCACTCGTTCGTGCTCATCTCCACCGACAAAGCCGTAAATCCGGGGAACGTGATGGGGGCGACGAAGCTCATTGCGGAGAGCTATTGCCAGAGTCTGAACGAGCATTCGCAGACGCAATTCGTCACGGTGCGATTCGGCAACGTGCTCGGATCCGCGGGCAGCGTCATTCCGCTATTTCAAAAGCAGATCGCCGACGGCGGGCCGGTGACGGTCACTGATCCGAACGTCACGCGCTATTTCATGACGATTCCCGAGGCCGCGCAGCTCATCCTCCAAGCGAGCAGCATCGGTCACGGGGGCGAAATTTTCGTGCTCGACATGGGCGAGCCGATCAATATCAAGTACCTCGCGGAGCAATTGATTCTTCTTTCCGGCAAAAAGCCGGGAGAGGATATCGAGGTCGCCTATACCGGGTTGCGTCCAGGCGAGAAGCCGCACGAAGAGCTGTTTCATCGCGCGGAGGAGTTGATTCCGACATCGTATCCCAAGACGTTGCTCGCGCGTAGTCGGATCGTCGGATTGACGGTCGCCGACTGGGAGATCGACGCCATGGAACGCGCATGTGAAGCGAATGACGCCACGCAGCTTCGCGTGCTGCTCGAACGGTTCATCCAGTTGTCGAGCGAGAACGAGGCGACCAAAGATCGCGCGGCCCCCCGGGTCGTGACGAAGTAGGGCGGCCCGATGAAAGTTCTCGTGACCGGCGGCGCCGGCTACATCGGTTCCCACATGGTAAAGGCGCTCCTGGAGAGCGGCGCCAATGTGGTTGTGCTCGACAATCTCTCGAACGGTCATCGCGAGGCGATTATCGGTGGTGAGTTCGTCGAAGCGGACATCACCCGTGCGGACGAGCTGACAGCGGTCTTCGAGCGTCATCGGTTCGACGCCGTGCTTCATTTCGCATCGTTGATACAGGTCGGCGAATCGGTCGAGCGGCCGGCCGACTATTACCGTGTCAACTTGAGCGGTAGCCTGAACCTGCTCGCCGCGATGCGCGCCGCGGGCGTGAATCGGTTCATCTTCTCCTCATCGGCGGCCATTTTTGGCGAGCCGAAGTACACGCCTCTCGACGAGACCCATCCGGCCGTTCCGGTCAATCCGTATGGCTTTTCGAAGCTGGCCGTTGAGCGTATGCTCGCGGACTTTGATCGAGCCTACGGACTGCGCTCGGTGAGCTTGCGCTACTTCAACGCCGCGGGAGCGGATCCGGAAGGGCAGCTCGGCGAGCGCCATTCGCCTGAGACGCATCTGATCCCCTTGGTGCTGCAAGCCGCATCGGGGCGCCGCGCTGCAATTACGATTTTCGGGACCGATTATCCGACGCCGGACGGAACCTGCGTCCGCGACTACATTCACGTGGATGACCTTTGCCAGGCGCATGTACGGGCGCTGGAGCGGCTGCTGGACGGTGGAATGAGCGCCGCTTATAACCTCGGCAATGGCAACGGGTTCTCGGTCCGACAAATCATTGCGACGGCGGAGCAGGTGACGGGCCGCGCGGTTCCGGTTCAATACGGACCGCGGCGCGCAGGCGACCCGAGTGTGCTGGTCGCCGACTCGAAACGAGCGGTGGCGGAGCTTGGTTGGCGCCCGAAGTATCGGGACCTCGCCACCATCGTCCGGCATGCGTGGGCGTGGGAACAGAAATTGATGCAACAACGATCGAATCTGGAGAGGAACATTCCGTGAAGCTGACTGTAATAGGCACCGGGTACGTCGGCCTCGTGACGGGCGCGTGTCTCGCCGAAATGGGCAACGATGTGACATGCGTCGATGTCGACGAGCGCAAGATCGCTCGGTTACGGGAGGGCGTCCTGCCGATCTACGAGCCGGGGCTCGAGCCGATCGTACTCGGTAACTACAAGGAAGGCCGGCTGAAATTCGCGACTTCCCTCAAGGATCCGACCACACGCGCGCCGGTTTATTTCATCGCGGTGGGCACGCCGCCCGGAGAGGACGGGTCGGCGGATCTACAGTACGTGCTCGCTGTCGCCAAAGATCTCGGCCAGACCCTGACCGAGTACAGCGTAATCGTGGACAAATCCACCGTTCCGGTCGGGACGGCGGAAAAGGTGCAGGCGGTTATCCAGGGCGAGCTGGATAAGCGCGGACTTCGTTTTCCGTTCGACGTCGTCAGCAATCCGGAATTTCTGAAGGAAGGCGATGCAGTTCAGGATTTCATGCGCCCGGATCGCATCATCATCGGATCCGAGAGCGAACGCGCGCGCGAGATCCTGCGCGAGCTGTACGGACCGTTCATGCGCACGCACGAGCGCATCATCTTCATGGGCGTGCGCGACGCCGAGATGACCAAGTACGCCGCGAACGCGATGCTCGCCACGAAGATTTCGTTCATGAACGAGATCGCGAGCTTGTGCGATCGTCTCGGCGTGGACGTTGAAAACGTACGCATCGGCATCGGCTCCGATGCGCGCATCGGCTACTCGTTCATCTATCCGGGCGTCGGTTACGGTGGATCGTGCTTTCCGAAAGACGTGCGGGCGCTCGTTCATATGGCGCGCACTGCCGACTTCGATCCGCAGATGTTGCACGCGGTCGAGAGCCGCAATCGCGCGCAGCATCGCGTGCTGTTCGAGAAGATCGCGCGACACTTCGGCAGTGACATCAAGAACCGCACGTTCGGGCTCTGGGGGCTCGCCTTCAAACCGGGCACCGACGATATGCGCGAGGCGCCGGCCGTCGTGCTGCTCGAGCAGTTGATCGGCGCCGGCGCGCGCATCAAAGCGTACGATCCGGCGGCGATGGAGGTGGCGCGCCGCGATCTCCCTGCGCGCTGGTTCGACTCCGGTCAGTTACGTCTCGTCGATCATCAATATGACGCGGTCGTCGGCGTCGACGCGATGGTGCTGGTGACGGAGTGGAAGCCCTTTCGCCATCCGGACTTCGCCCGAATCAAGAGTCAGATGAAGCAGCCGATTGTGTTCGATGGACGCAACCAGTACGATCCGCGCGCACTTCGCGAAGCCGGTTTCACGTACTACGGCATCGGGAGGTGAGATAACAACGATGGAGCGCGTGATGAAAGCGGTTTTCCCTGTTGCCGGACTGGGTACGCGGTTTCTGCCCGCAACCAAGGCGGCGCCGAAGGAAATTCTGCCCATCGTCGACAAGCCGATCATTCAATACGCGGCGGAAGAGGCGATCGCGGCCGGGGCGAATCAGCTCATCTTCGTGACGGGCAAACACAAGCGCGCTATCGAGGATCATTTCGACAAGGCCTACGAGCTCGAGAACGAGCTCGAAGCGAAAGGGAAGCGCGCGCTGCTCGACTGCGTGCGCAACGTCCTGCCGGATCAGGCGAGCTGCATCTATACGCGCCAGCCCGAGGCGTTGGGCCTCGGGCATGCGATTCTTTGTGCGTGGCCGGTGGTGGGCAACGAGGCGTTCGCCGTCATTCTGGCGGACGACGTGATTCGGGGCACCCCGTCGGTGCTGCAGCAGATGGTTGACGTGTACCGCCGGCATCGCTGCTCGATCATCGGCGTGCAGCGCGTCGCGCGCGAAGAATCGAGCAGTTACGGTATCGTCGATCCCGAGCCGATCGCGGAGCGGTTGTATCGGGTGCGATCCATCGTCGAAAAGCCGGACCCCAAGCAGGCGCCGTCCAATCTGGCGGTGGTCGGCCGCTACATCCTGTCGCCGCGCATCTTCGACATGTTGCGCAACGTCCGCCCGGGCGCCGGCGGTGAGATTCAGCTGACCGATGGCATCGCGGCGTTGCTCGCCGAGGAGCAGGTGCTGGCCTACGAGTTCACCGGGAAGCGCTACGATTGCGGAAGCAAGCTCGGCTATCTGCAAGCGACGGTCGAGTTTGCGCTCGACCATCCGGATTTGAATTCAAACTTTCGCGATTACCTGAGAAGTCTGAAGCTGTAGCCGCTTTCGCACCTTACCGCACGCCTATATAATCCCTTTCCGTCGCGCGGGCACTCGCGCGAGACTTTTTCCGCGTCAACTGAGACCGCGCGCGTTTTGAAAGCGATCAGTCCCGAACAAGCCTGGCGGGTTTTGCAGCAAGCCGATCGGCTCTATGCCGTCGATGCCGTCGAAGCGGCGCTCGATCGTATGGCGCGCGAGATTACAGCACAGCTTGCAGCGAAGAATCCGCTATTGGTTTGCATCATGACCGGCGGCGTCGTTCCATTCGGTAAGCTCCTGCCGCGTCTGCAATTCCCGCTCGAGATCGACTACGTGCACGCCACGCGCTACGGCGACAAGCTGCACGGCGGAAGCCTCGATTGGCGCGTCGGTCCTTCGCAGGATCCGCGCGGCCGCACGGTGCTCCTGGTCGACGACATTCTCGACGAAGGCGACACCCTGAGCGCCATCGAAGCGCGCTATCGCACGGATGGAGCGGCGGAGGTCCAGAAAGCAGTGCTGGTGGTGAAGAATCGCGCGCGCGCCGGGAACGTGACCGTGGACTTCAAGGGTCTCGATGTTCCGGATCGTTACGTCTTCGGATACGGCATGGACTACAAAGGTTACCTGCGCAATGCGCCCGGTATTTTTGCGGAAGCGGAGCCGAAATGACGACGGTAGCGATCATCGGAGGCAGCGGCCTTACCCGGCTCAACAATCTGCAGATAACGCGGCACGAGGTAGTGCGCACACCGTACGGCGAGCCGTCGGCGCCCATGGTATATGGCCGGTTGAGCGGTAAGGAGGTCGTATTTCTTCCGCGCCACGGGCCGAATCACACGATCCCCCCGCATCAGATCAACTACCGTGCGAATATTTGGGCGCTCAAGCAGGTCGGCATACAGCGCGTGATCGCGGTCGCCGCGGTCGGCGGTATTGCGGATCATCTGAATGCCGCGGACCTTGTGTTCCCGGATCAGATCATCGACTACACGTACGGACGCGCGCACACGTTTTTTGACGGCGAAAACAAGAAAGTCACGCACGTCGATTTCACATATCCCTACAGCCAGGAGCTGCGCGGCATTTTGATCGAAGCGGCGCGGCGCGCCGGAATCGCCGCCACGGAGCGCGGTACTTATGCCGCCACGCAGGGTCCGCGTTTCGAATCGGCGGCGGAGATTCGTCGCATCGAGCGCGACGGCGGAGACATCGTCGGTATGACCGGCATGCCGGAAGCCGCGCTAGCGCGCGAGCTCGATCTACGTTATGCAACTATCGGGGTGGTGGTGAATCGCGCCGCCGGCAAGGAAGAGAAAACGATCAGCCTGCGCGAGATCGAGGCGTACCTGGAGCAGGGCATGACCAAGGTGCGCTCGCTCCTGGAACACGCCATTCCGCTCGTCGTCACCGACTGAGCGTCACCCCGTTACCGGCGTGACTCGGACGAGCACGCCGAACTTCGGGTGGTCGAAGTAGTTCAACTCGTTGCTCTTGATGCGCCGTTGCTCGTTGATGATGTACGTCGGCGGGTTGTCGGCCGACTTATCGACGCCACCCACCGGTCCCGGTTGCGGCTGATACGCAACATTCAGCTCCAAATGCAGGAAACGGCTCAGGTAGAACTTGATGCCGCCGTTCAGCTCCTTATCCGGAGTCGTGAGCGGTACCGGCGTCCCGGTTCCTTTCGACTCTGCGGGCTGCACCCAATGTTTGTGCAGCAGCACGCGGTAATGGCTGTCGGCGCGAAATGCCGAGATCATGGACGAGAACTCCGCCGTCGGCGGCAGCGCCTCGGTGCCGGTCGTCGCCGCTTCCGCGGGACGTGCGACATGCGTCCAAAGTTCAGACGCTTCCCATTCGGGGAATTTCGTCTCGAAAACCAGGACTTCGATTTCGTAGCTGGAGGCAGGGGCGGCGAACGCGGAAGCCGAAACAAGCAAAGCCGCAACAAAAACAACGATCGATCTCATTGGTTTTTCCATCGGGACGACTGGGCTATAGTATCCCGTAACTCCCGGTTCATTTCGAGAATTAGGCGATGGCGGTACGAACGGTATTGAAGATGGGCGATCCGGTGCTCTACCGGCGCGCCGATCCGGTGACGGCGTTCAATACACCCGAGCTTGATCGCCTCATCGAGGACATGTTCGACACGATGGCGGCGTACAACGGCGCGGGTCTCGCGGCGCCGCAGATCGGCGTATCGCTGCGCGTCGTCATCTTCGGCGTACAGGCGAACCCGCGGTATCCGCAAGCCGAGCCGGTGCCGATGACGATCCTCATCAATCCTATGCTGACGCCCGTTGGCGCCGAGATGGAAGAGGGTTGGGAAGGTTGCCTGAGCGTCCCCGGGTTGCGTGGCCTGGTGAACCGTCACCGATCGCTGCGTTACACGGGCTTCGACCAGCGCGGAAATCCGATCGATCGCACGGTGACCGACTTTCACGCCCGCGTGGTCCAACACGAGTGCGACCACCTGGACGGCATCCTGTACCCGATGCGCCTGACGGACCTGCGCAAGATGGGCTACGAAGACGTGCTGTTCCCCGATCTTGCCCGGGCGCGAGCATCGGGTCAGCTCGCCGCCGCCGACTAACGCGCGCTTCCCGTCCGGGCAGCCGGTTCGGCGGCCGTGCCGAGCGCGGTGAGCAGCTCGCGCACCGCTTTCACCCGGCTGTCCGCGTCCGGAAAGTCCCCGAGAATCCGCAACCGGTTCGGTCCGTCCAGGCGATAACGCCGCGGCGCCGATTGCAGCAGACGCAGCACGCTGCCCGGATCGATCGGCGGCTGCTTGATGAACTCCACGCGCGCCCCCTTGGCTCCGGCATCGATGCGGCGTACGCCCAACGCCTCGCCGCGGATTTTGAGCGCCGCCGCACGAAACAGCAGCCGGGTGGCCTCGGGTGGGGAACCGAAGCGATCCGCAATTTCCTCTTGTAGCTCCTGCAGTGCCCCCTCGGTCGGCGCGCTGGCGATGCGTTTGTAGAGCACGAGCCGCAGATGCACGTCAGGGACGTAAAAATCGGGAAAGAGCGCCGGCGCGTGCAGGTTCACTTCGGTGCCACGTATCTCGTGCTCGGTCGGCAGACGCTCACCGCTTTTGAGCGACTTCACTGCGCGTTCGAGCAGCTCCGAGTAGAGCGCGAACCCGACCTCGTCGATCTGGCCGCTTTGCGCCTCGCCGAGCAGATCGCCCGCTCCGCGGATTTCGAGGTCGTTTGAGGCGAGGGCGAATCCGGCGCCAAGCTCTTCGAGCGATTCGATCGCTTCCAGACGCTTGCGGGCGTCGGCGCTGATCGCGTTACGGCCCGGAATGAGCAGGTACGCGTATGCGCGATGATGCGAGCGGCCGACGCGGCCGCGCAACTGATGCAGCTGCGCGAGACCGAGCTTGTCGGCGCGTTCGATGATGATGGTGTTTGCCGTCGGGATGTCGATACCCGATTCGATGATGGTGGAGCACACGAGGATGTTGAAGCGGCGATGATAAAAATCGAGCATCACGTGCTCGAGCTCACGCTCCGGCATCTGGCCGTGTGCAACGTGCACCTCCGCCTCGGGCAGCCACTCGCGTAGCTCGTGCGCTGCGCGTTCGATCGTACGCACTTCGTTGTGCAGGTAGTACACCTGCCCGCCGCGGCGGATCTCCCGCAAACAGGCCTCACGGATCAAATCGCGGTTGCGTTCGGCGACGAGCGTCTTGATGGCGAGGCGGCCTTCGGGCGCGGTGCTGATGATCGTCACGTCGCGCAGTCCCGCCAGTGCCATGTTGAGCGTGCGCGGTATCGGTGTGGCGGTGAGCGTGAGGATGTCGACTTCCGCGCGCAGCCGCTTCAACCGTTCCTTCTGACGTACACCGAAGCGGTGCTCTTCGTCGATGATCAAGAGACCGAGATCTTTGAAGCGGATGTCTTCCTGCAGTAGACGGTGCGTTCCGATGAGGATTTGCACCTTGCCTTCGGCGAGGTCCTTCAAGACGGCGGTCTGCTCGGCCTTGCTGCGAAATCGGGACAACAGCTCGACGCGGTATCCGGTTCCCGAAAAACGATCGTGGAAGTTCTGATAGTGCTGCTGCGCAAGTAACGTTGTCGGCACGAGGACGCCCGCTTGCGCGCCGCCGTGCACCGCGAAGAAAGCCGCGCGCATCGCGACTTCGGTCTTGCCGAAGCCGACGTCGCCGCAGACGAGACGATCCATCGGGCGCGCTGCCTGCATGTCCTGCGTAACTTCCTCGATGGCGCGCGCCTGGTCCGGCGTTTCTTCGAATGGAAAGGCGTCGGCAAACGTCTGATAGGGAGTGCCTCCCGGCGGAAACGCGCGCCCCGTGCGCGCCATGCGCAGCGCCTGCACTTCGAGGAGCTCCGCCGCCGCATCGTATGCCTTCTGCTGCGCGCGTCGTTTTGCCTTTTCCCATTCCTCGCCGCCGAGCTTATGCAGCGGGGCGTGCTCGGGATCAGTGCCGGTATAACGTGTAATCAGATGCAGCGACAGAACCGGGATGTAAAGCTTGTCGCCGCCCGCATATTCGAGGCACAGAAATTCGTTCGGCCCTTCGCCGGCGTCGATGGTTTGCAGTCCGCGGTAACGGCCGACGCCATGTTCCTCGTGCGCGACGGCATCGCCGAGTTTCAGCTCCGCGAGGCTGCGGATAATGGCGGCCGGATCGCGTTCGGCCGCTTTCCGTCGGCGGCGCTGTACCGCGCGTTCGCCGTAGAGCTGCGATTCGCTGATGACGGCGACGGCAGGAGTGCGCAGCTCGAGCCCGCGATCCAGACTCGCGGTGGCGAGACCGAGTCGGGCCGTGCCCGATAGAAACTCGGACCAATCGCCGACCTCGACCGGCTTGTTACCGTGTTCCTCGAGTAACGCGCGCAGCGATTCGCGGCGACCGACCGTTTCCGCGACGAGCAAGGTGCGGCCGGGGTAGGTCGTGAGAAATTCGAAAAGCGCGCGGTGCGGTACCTCGGAATGGTAATCGACCGGGAGGCTGGCCGGAGCCGGCGTCGCGTAGTCGACGAGCGTTGCGGTAGTGTCGGCGTCCTCCCGCTCGGGAGACAAATCCAGCAACTCGACGCGCGGCCGTTGTTCGATCGCGGACGTGAACGCGGGTGCATCGAGGAACAGCTCGCTGGGTGCGAGTAGCGGCCGCTCGATGTCGTAGCGCAGTTGCTCGTAACGGGTGTGAACATCGCGCAGAAAATCGCGCGCGGTTTGCCCGATGCCTTCTTCGAGCACGCAAAGCGCATTTTCGGGAACGTAGTCGAACAGCGTTCCGGTGGTTTCGAAGAAGAGCGGTAGATAGAACTCGATGCCGGCGGGCGCGAGTCCTTTGCTGACGTCGCGATACAGCGGCACCTTCTGCGGATCGCCCTCGAAGCGTGCACGAAACGTCTGACGGAATCGCTGTATCGCCTCGTCGGTCAGAGGATATTCGCGCGCCGGCAGCAGCTGAGCGCGGCGCAACGTCTGCGCGGAGCGCTGCGTCTCCGGGTCGAATTCGCGGATCGATTCGACCACTTCGTCGAACAGCTCGATGCGGTAGGGCCGGTGCGCGCCGGCGGGAAACAGATCGATGAGCCCGCCGCGCACCGCGTATTCGCCCGGCTCCATCACCTGTGATGTCGCACGGTAGCCGCCCTGAACGAGCTGCGTGCGCAGCCGCTCGATCTCCAGCCGGTCGCCGACCTCCAGCACAAAACTATGCGCCGCGACGTAGTCCCGCGGCGGCAGGCGATACATCGCCGTCGATAACGCGGTGAGGACGATGCCGCGGCGGAGATTGGGCAGCTTGTATAACGTTTCCAGGCGCTGGGCGGTCAGGCCCTGATGCGGCGAAAAGACGTCATAAGGGAGGCACTCGATGTCCGGGAAAACATGGACCGAGTCTTGCATCGTTGGAGCATAGAAGCGGATTTCATCGCCGAGCTGATCGACCGTCTCGACCCGGCGGGTGATGACGAGTAGCGGGCCGTCATGCCGTATCGCGGCGCTCGCGATCGCCAGACCACGCGAGCTGCCGAGCAGGCGGGTCCAGCGCAGGGCCGTTCCAGCCCGACCGGGTAAAACCGGGTTAAGCGGCGAGGGAGAAGCGATTTTCTCGGCTGCGGCAGGCGAAAAGTTCATGAATCGGAGCGCAACTCAAAGGCGGCGATTCTACCCTATACCCGCAGAAAGGCGGGGTAGCATCCAAACGCTTGTCAAAGTGGGGACTTAGGGGCATAATTTCAACAATATTAACAATAAAATCGAATAAGTCGTCCGAGGGTGCGGCAATAAGGAAGAATAGGTAGGAGGCTGAATGGCAAAGCGTCCCCGCTTCAAACCTGGCGATACTATTTTTTATCCTTCCGCCGGTGTCGGCGTTATCCAAAAGATCGAAGACCTTTATGTTGGTGGGGAATTCACCGCCTGTCTCGTGATCCACATTCCCGAAACCCGCATGACGGTCAGGGTTCCTGAAGCCAACGTCGAGAAGTGCGGTATTCGTCCGCTTCTTACCAATCGCAAACTCAAAGAGCTCTTCAAAGTACTTTCCGCAAAAAGCCGGCGTCGTGTGACCGGCGGCAATTGGACCGAACGCTGTAAAGAAATCGAACGGAAGATCAATTCCGGTTCCTGTTTGGAGCTCGGCGAAGTCGTGCGCGACCTGATGCGCTGGAAGAAACAGTCGGGTCTGTCGTTCGAAGAGTCGATGTTGCTCGAGCAGGCGAGCGGCTACCTCGCGCGCGAAGTGGCGGCGGTAGAAGGCATCGCGACCGAGGTTGCGATCGACCGCATCCGCTCCTGCGTCGGCGTGCAGCTTTAAGTTTCGGTTTACCGTTCGCTTCTTTGCCTGTTCTCGCACGCCTCGGCTGCGGCGTCGCATTTCTTCTTCTGCTAATGTTGCACCGCGCGGCTTTGGCTGCGCGGTCTGCCCGTCGGTTAAGAGGAATCTCTCGTCTTGGCTTCGCCGCCTGATATCTGGGTGATCGTTCCCGCCGCCGGCGTCGGCGCGCGAATGCAAGCCGCCGTGCCCAAGCAATATCTCCCGCTGCTCGGTCGTCCCGTGATCCTCCACACGCTGCAACGATTGTGCAGTTATGCGCCCGTGCGCGGTGTGCTCGTTGGCGTCGCGCCGGAAGATGCATATTGGCCGCAGCTGCCGACAGAGACACTCGGCAAACTCGCCGGCACGTTCATCGGCGGCGCCGTCCGAGCGAAAACGGTGTTGAACGGATTGGTCGCATTGGCCGATCATGCGCGCGCGGACGATTGGGTGATGGTGCACGATGCGGTGCGTCCTTGCGTGCGCCATACCGATCTCGACAAACTCGTCGCCGCGTGCAACGCATCTTCCCACGGAGCGCTGCTGGCTGCGCCGGTCACGGATACGGTGAAGCGCGCCGACGCCTCGGGCGCGGTGCTGGAAACCGTGGCGCGAGCGGGTTTGTGGCGGGCGCTCACGCCACAAATGTTTCGATTGAAGCAGCTGCGCGATGCGCTGGCGTCCGCAGAAACAGACGGCGTTGAGATGACGGACGAGAGCGCCGCGATCGAACGCAGAGGAGGGAGGCCGCGTGTCGTCGAAGGCGCTTCCGACAATATCAAGATCACGCGCCCGGCCGATCTTGCCGCGGCGGAGTTATTTCTGACACAACAGGCGGCGGAGCAATCATGATACGCATCGGTCAAGGTTTCGATGTGCATGCATTCGTCGATGGGCGCCCGTTGATTCTCGGCGGCGTACGAATTCCCCACGAGAAAGGTCTGCTCGGACATTCGGACGCCGACGTGTTGATTCACGCGATCTGCGACGCTTGCCTCGGTGCCGCCGGTCTCGGCGACATCGGCATGCATTTCCCCGACTCGGACGCGCGCTACAAAGACAGCAACAGCCGCATGTTCTTGCAGCGCGTCCGTGCGTTACTCGCGGCGAAGCGCTGGCAAGTCGTCAACGTCGATGCGACGGTGATTGCGCAAGCGCCGCGCGTCGCTCCGCACGTGTCCGCCATGAAAGCGAATATTGCTTCGGACCTCGGTGTTGCCGTGGAGCAGGTGAACATCAAGGCGACGACCACGGAGCGGCTCGGTTTCACGGGTCGAGGCGAAGGGATCGCCGCACAAGCGGCCGTGTTGATCGAAACGATTTAGGGAAGGTCTGACTAATTCTTCCACCGTTCGTGGTGAGCTTGTCGAACCATGAACGGCGTTGTTGGCGGAAGGACGATTAAGCTAAAGGTACTCACGACGAATGGAATTGATCAGACATTAACTAACCGCTGCCAGGACGTGACCCTCGGTTGTTATCGGGGTTTCACCTTTCCTCGCCGGTTCTCCGTTTGTTTTAGACTCCGGTCTTCCAAGCCCAAACTCAAGGAGAGAGCGCGTGAGCAACCATGTCTACAAGCATCTCGAGCTGACTGGCAGTTCCCAGACGGGCATCGAAGACGCGGTCAGCCGCGCCATCGCCAAGGCGTCGGCCACCGTGCGGAATATTCGCTGGTTCGAAATCATCGATACGCGCGGCGACGTCGAAAACGGCAAGGTCGCGCACTGGCAGGTGACGATCAAGGCGGGTTTCACGTTGGAGGATTAGCTCCGCGAGCCCCGTTATTTCCGCGGTCGTTGCCGAAACAACACTAACGCCAAAGATATGAAGAGCGCTGCTTATCTGCGCGGCCTCGCTTGCACGGCGCTCGTTCTGATGGCGAGCCGAGCGGCCGCGGAATCGCCCGCAAACGCCGAGCGCCACGACATGCAACTCGTGGGCTATCACGATTTGCAGGGCCGAAGTGCGTATCAGCCGGTCATCCAGCGGCAGGGCACACGCTGGATCGCGTACATCGGACACCACGGCGGACGCGAGCGCAACGATCTCACCCGCGCAGACGAGGACAGCGGCACATCGATTCTCGACGTTACCGATCCCAAACAGCCGAAACTTCTGTCTCACATTCCCGGCGAAGCGGGCGCGGCCGAGGGTGGCGGTGCGCAAATGGTGCGCGTATGTGACGGCGCGACGTTGCCGCGCGCCGACAAGCAGAAGGTCTACCTGCTGCGGACGTTCGGCAACAGCGCGCATGAAGTGTGGGACGTGACGGATCCGGCGAGGCCCAGCCGCGTGAGCACCGTGGTGAACGGATTGCACGGGACGCATAAAAACTGGTGGGAGTGCGACACAGGGATCGCTTATCTCGTTTCCGGCGATCCGGCGTGGCGCGTGCGGCGCATGACCAAGATCTACGACCTCTCGGACCCCGCGCACCCAGTTTTTATTCGCGACTTCGGCCTCGTCGGCCAGCAGCCGGGCGCGACCGGCGAGGTGCCAACGGAGCTGCACGGCCCGATCTCGCTCGGCCCGAAAGGAAACCGCGTTTACTTCGGCTACGGCGCCGGCCGCGGCGGCATTTTGCAGATTGTCGATCGCGAAACGCTGCTCAAGGGCGCTGCGGTGCCGACGCCGGAGAATCTGCGCTCGCCCGAAATCGGCCGGCTCGAATTACCGCCGAATCTCGGCGCGCACACCACCTTTCCGTTGCTGCAGGTGAAGATTCCGGAATTCAGCCACGACCAGGACAACGTTCGCGATTTTGTCGTCATCACGAACGAGTCGCTGACCGACGGCTGCCAGGAAGGGCGTCAGATGGTCTGGATCGCAGACGTCACCGTGGAGTCGAAACCTTTCACCGTGGCGAACTGGACGGTGCCGGAAGCCAGCGGCCATTTTTGCAGCCGCGGCGGACGCTTCGGCACGCACTCGTCGAACGAAAGTTTCGCGCCGGTTTACCATCGTCGGCTGATGTTCTTCGCGCACTTCAACGCCGGCGTGCGCGCGGTCGACGTGCGCGATCCGTATCATCCGAAGGAGGTCGCGTACTACATTCCAGCGACGACGGAGCGTACGGCGAAGCGCTGCGGCGCGAGCGGATGTAAGGCGGTGATCCAAACGAACAACGTCGAAGTGGACGAGCGGGGTTACATCTACATCGTCGATCGCGCCGGTACCGGCCTGCACATTCTGGAGCTGACGGGCGAAGCGCGCAAAATAGCGCAAATGCCCTGAGCGCCGCAGTCTTCCATCCCTCTCCCTCCTAGGGAGGGGTAGGGGTGAGGGTGCGAAGTATTTTCCGTGATGTTCAATTAGCCGCGCTTCAACAAAACGTACACCGCGCCAGCGTGCCATGGTGCGGCCGGCATGCACATTTCTGCAGCTTACGGGCGAAGCGCTCAAAATTGGCAATTGCCGCAACTGTCTTAGCTTTTCCACCCCTCTCCCTTCCAGGGAGAGGGCAGGGGCGAGGGTCATCGGCACAAGTCGTCGATGATGTTCAATCAGCCGCGCTTCAACAACACACCGCACTCGCCCGCCATCGTGGCGTCATCATGCAGATTTCCGGAGCTTACTGGCGAGGCGCGGAAGATTGCGCAACTGCCGTGACCTTTTCCACCCCCTCTCCCTTCTAGGGAGAGGGTAGGGGTGAGGGTGCGAAGTTGTCTTAACTAGCCGCGCTTCAACAACACGTAAACCGCGCCGGCACCGCCATCGCGCGGGATGGCGGTACAGAACGCCATTACGTCGTCCTTTTGGCGTAACCACATGTTCACTTTTCCTTTGAGCACGGGCAGCTTGCCCTCGGAGCTTCGGCCCTTCCCGTGAATCACGCGCACGCAGCGCTTGCCGCTCGCGCGCGCTTCTTTGATAAAGCGATCCAATCGCAGACGAGCTTGCGGAACCGTGCAGCCGTGCAGGTCGAGCTGCGCTTCGATTGCGTACTGCCCGCGGCGCAGCTTGCGAATCACGCTGTGCTGCAAACCCGGGCGAAAATGGATCAACTCTTCGCCGGTTTCGACGTCGGCCGGTTCGTAGTCGTCGGAAAGCAGGCTTTCCATCACGGCTTGCGCGTCGCGCAGCGACTGCTCGGGCACCGGCTTGCGCTTCGTGCGGTGCGGCATCACGCGATCCTGTTCGACCGGTCGCACCTTGCCGACATGTTCGCGAAACAAGGCAACCCAATGTTTGTCGTGTTTGTCGCTCGCCACGGTAAGAGCTCCGTGCTTCGTTCAGTAACCTTAGGCTAGAAGTAGTCCATCGCGTTCGCTCCATGCGTAATCTGCGCTTGACACTCATCATCAAGCATAGCGATTATTGGCACACTAGTGGCGAGGATTTTCGCGCGCCCGTGCGGGCCTCGCAAGAAATGAAACAAGAATACGAACTTGGAGATCTCCATCCACGAGCGGCACCGGTAACTACGACTACGACGCCAACGGCAACATGACGACGGGTTTGGCCGAGTGACCCCGACCAGCACCACCATCTACATCCGCGGCGGCTACCAGCGGGTGACGACCGGCACGCTCACCGAACATAAGCACTACCCTCAGTGTCGGTGGTGCCACCATCGTCTACATCCAGCGAAGACTGGCGGCTATTCAGACACTGTTACCTTTCCTCTAGCTGCACCTACAATGAAGAGCGCGCCAAACTGACGTCTGACCGTCAATAAATCTTCGCCTCCTCGATCCCCTGTAAGTATCGATCCGCATCGAGCGCCGCCATGCAGCCGGTGGCGGCGGACGTGACGGCCTGGCGATACACATGATCCTGCACGTCGCCGGCGGCGAAGACGCCATGAATGCTGGTGCACGTCGCGTTGCCGTCCGTGCCGCCTCGCGTCTTGATGTAGCCGTTCTGCATGTCTAGCTGGCCTTCGAAGAGCTGCGTGTTCGGCTGGTGACCGATGGCGATGAATACGCCTTGCACGTCGAGATCCTTGGCCTTGCCGGCTTTGTCTTTGATGCGAAGTCCGGCGACGCCGTTAGCGTCGCCGAGCACTTCATCGACTTGATGGTTCCACTCGATCGAAACTTTTCCGTCTTTGACGTACTGCATCAGCCGATCGACCAGGATCGCCTCGGCGCGGAACTTGTCGCGGCGATGCACGACCGTCACATGTGACGCGATGTTCGCGAGGTAGAGCGCTTCTTCGACCGCGGTGTTGCCGCCCCCGACGACGGCGACTTTCTGGTTGCGATAGAAAAATCCGTCGCACGTCGCGCACGCCGATACGCCTTTGCCGCGCAATTTCTCCTCGGACGGAAGCCCGAGATATTTCGCCGATGCACCGGTCGCGATGATGAGCGCATCGCAGGTGTACACGCCGCTGTCGCCCGTGAGCCGGAACGGCCGCTCGCGCAACTCGGCCTTGTTGATCTGGTCGAAAATGACTTCAGTCTTGAAACGCTCCGCGTGCTTGAGCATCCGTTCCATCAACGCCGGGCCCTGCAAACCTTCGACATCGCCGGGCCAGTTGTCGACGTCGGTGGTCGTCATGAGCTGGCCGCCTTGTTCCACACCGGTAATAAGTACGGGCTTCAGATTGGCGCGCGCGGCGTAAACCGCGGCGGTGTATCCGGCGGGGCCGGAACCGAGGATCAAGAGTCGGCTGTGCTTGGTTTGCGGCATTTATTGAGCGCTCCTCAGTATCGAGCGCCGGAACGGCGCTGATCATGAGCAAAATGGGGGCGTAATGGTACGCTATCAACAGAAAACCGGTAAAGGAGAAGGGAATGCGGATCGGTATCCCGAAAGAGATTAAGACCAGGGAAGGTCGCGTCGCGCTGATCCCGCCGGCACTGGCGGATATCGTGCACGCGGGGCATAGCGTCGTCGTGCAGGCCGGCGCGGGAACGGGCGCGGGCTACAGCGACGACGAGTACCGGCGCGTGGGCGCGTCGATCGTGCCGGATGCCGCCGCCCTCTACGGGCAGGCGGAGATGGTGCTCAAGGTCAAAGAGCCGGTCGAGCCCGAATACAAGCTGCTGCGTTCCGACCATCTGCTCTTTTCCTATTTGCACCTCGCGGCCGAGAAGCGCCTCACGCAGACGCTGCTCGATCTCGGCCTGACCGGCATCGCTTTCGAGACGGTCGAAGTCGACGGGCGGCTACCGTTACTGGCGCCGATGAGCGACATCGCCGGCCGCCTCGCCGTTCAGATCGGCACGACCCTGCTGCACGGGTACAACGGCGGGCGGGGCGTGCTCCTCGGCGGTACGCCCTCGGCCGAGCGTGGGAACGTCGTGATCCTCGGTGCCGGGACGGCGGGCGGCAACGCCGCGGCGCTCGCGGCGGCCCTCGGCGCACAGGTGACGGTATTCGCGCCGCGGCGCGAAGAGCTCGAGCGCATGCAGGCGCTGGGGCCGAACGTGACGGCGCTGCCGTCGTACCGGCCGCTCATCGAGCGCGCGGTGATCGACGCCGATCTCGTGATCGGCGCGGTCCTGGTGCTCGGCGGCCTCGCACCGAAGCTCGTGAGTGCCGAGACCGTCCGCAAGATGAAGCCGGGGTCGGTGATCATCGACATTTCCATCGATCAGGGCGGCTGCATCGAGACGATCCGCCCGACCAACTACGACGCGCCGACGTACGTCCACGACGGCGTGATCCACTTCGCCGTCGCCAACATGCCGGGCGCGGTCCCGCGCACGGCGTCGCAGGCGCTCTCGACGGCGCTCGCACCGTTCGTGCTGCGTCTCGCCAACCTCGGCGCCAAGGGGATCGACAAGGACCCGGTGCTCGCTCGTGCGGTGAATGTGGCCGGCGGTCGGATCGTGCATCCGAGCGTGGCGGAAGCGTTCAACGCCAAATAGCTTTCGCTTGTGAGCCGGCGCGGAAAAGGCGAAAATCGCGCGCAATATTAAAGCATTGGCGCCCGGCCGGCTCCGCCGGCCGCGGCGGCCGAACCCATTGGCGACCGAAACTGCGTGAGTCAGGCGACCTGGAAGAAAGCGTCCACCCCGTTGACCCCTCGACTCGTCCGCCTGCTGCGTGAGGCGACGCTGTACCTCCTCGTCGCCGCCGGTGTCTACCTGCTGATTTCGCTCTGGAGCTACCAACCGACCGATCCTTCCTGGTCCCATCGCGGCGCGAGCAGCATCGTCGCGAACCTCGGCGGCCGCGTCGGGGCGTGGTTGTCCGATATTCTCTTCGGCCTGTTCGGCTACATCGCGTTCCTGTTTCCCGTGGCCATCGCGGTCGTCGGCTGGCGCATCTATTTGCACCGCAACGACCCCGAGCCGGTCGGCTGGCAGCACCGGCTGATCGTGGGCGGGGCCATGGTGCTCGCACTCATCGGCGCGTGCGGTCTTGCGAGTTTGCACTATCCGCACTTGGAGAACGTGCCGTTCTCGGCCGGCGGCTGGCTCGGCAACGGCGTCGGCCGCGGGCTCGTCAGCGCCTTCAACTTTACCGGCAGCACGCTGTTCCTGCTCGCGATCTTCCTGTCGGGCGTGACGCTGTTCACCGGCATTTCCTGGCTCCGCGTCATGGACGCGACCGGCCGCGCGGCGATTGCGTTGCTCATCTGGGTGCATGACTGGCTGTCGACGCAATACGATCGTTTCATCGGCATGCGCGCGCGCAAGCAGCGCCGCGAAACCGTGACGGTCGAGAAGAAAGTGCTGGAGAAGCATCCGCCGCCGAAGATCGAAGTGCCGGTGGCGAAGGTGGAGACGGGCAAGCGCGTCGAGCGCGAGAAGCAGGTGCCGCTCTTCGAAACGCCGGGCAGCAACGAGCTGCCGCCGCTGTCGCTGCTCGATCCGCCGGACAAGCAGAAGGGGCAGCAATTCTCGAAGCAGTCGCTCGAGAGCATGTCGCGCCTGCTGGAGAAGAAGCTGCTCGATTTCAATATCGAGGCGCAGGTGACGGCGGTGCATCCCGGTCCGGTCATCACGCTGTTCGAGATCGAGCCGGCCGCGGGTATCAAGGCGTCGCAGATCACCAATCTCGCGCGCGATCTCGCGCGTTCGCTCTCGGTCGTGAGCCTGCGCGTCGTCGAGAACATCCCGGGCAAGACTTGCGTCGGTCTCGAAATCCCGAACGAGGCGCGTGAGACCGTGCGCCTGTCCGAAATCCTCGCGTCGAAGGTCTACGAAGAGGAAATGACGCCGCTCGCGCTCGTGCTCGGCAAAGACATCGCCGGCACGCCGGCCGTCACCGATCTCTGCAAGATGCCGCATCTGTTGATCGCCGGCACGACCGGTTCGGGCAAATCGGTCTACATGAACTCGCTGATCCTGAGCTTCGTGTACAAGTCGACGCCCGAGCAGGTGCGCATGATCATGATCGATCCGAAGATGCTGGAGCTGGCCGTGTACGACGGCATCCCGCATCTGCTCGCGCCGGTCGTGACCGACATGAAGCAGGCGGCGAACGCCTTCAAGTGGTGTATCGCCGAGATGGAGCGGCGCTACCGATTGATGGCGGCGCTCGGCGTGCGCAACCTCGCGGGCTTCAACCGTAAGGTGCAGGATGCGATCGACGCGAAGAAGCCGATCGCCGATCCGCTGTACAAGCCGACGAGCCCCGAAGACAAAGCGCCGACGTTGAAGCCGCTGCCGCTGATCGTGATTCTCGTCGACGAGCTTGCCGACATGATGATGGTCGTCGGCAAGAAGGTCGAAGAGCTGATCGCGCGTCTGGCGCAGAAGGCGCGCGCGGCCGGTCTGCATCTCGTGCTCGCCACACAGCGGCCGTCGGTGGACGTCATCACCGGCTTGATCAAAGCCAACATCCCGGCGCGTATCGCGTTTCAGATGTCGTCGCGCGTCGACTCGCGCACGGTGCTCGATCAGATGGGCGCGGAGCAGCTGCTCGGGCAAGGCGACATGTTGTTCCTGTTACCCGGGAGCCTCCCGATGCGCGTCCACGGCGCATTCGTCGCCGACCACGAAGTGCACAAAGTCGCGAGCTTCCTCAAGAAGAGCGGCAAGCCCGTGTACGACGAGCAAATCCTCGCCGACAACACCGCCGTCAACGAGAACGGCTTCCTGCAAGAGGGTGGCGAAGCGGGTGAAGGCGAGGGCGGCGAGGCGGACCCGCTGTACGACGAAGCGCTGCGCATCGTCACCGAATCGCGCCGTGCGTCGATCTCCGGCGTGCAGCGTCGGCTGCGCATCGGTTACAACCGTGCGGCGCGGCTGATCGAAGAGATGGAACGTGCCGGCGTCGTCGGGCCGTTGCAGCCGAACGGCAGCCGCGAAGTGCTGGCGCCCCCGCCGGTAGGAGTGGATTAATGCGCCGAGCGCTCGCTGTTACGGTTGTCCTTGCGTTAACGACGGGCATTGCGTCGGCCAATGGTGTGCAGAGCCTGTTTCGGTTCTTCAATGAGGTCAACCGCTTTACCGCGCAGTTCAGCCAGGTCGTCGTGGACGACGCCGGCAAGCCGGTGCAGGAATCGCGCGGACGATTCTGGATCGAACGCCCCAACAAGTTTCGCTGGAACTACGACGCGCCGTCCAAGCAGCAAATCGTGAGCGACGGCGAACGGTTGTGGGTCTACGATGAGGACCTGCGGCAAGTGACGGTGCGCGCACTGAAGCAGGGGCTGCTCGACACGCCGGCCATGCTGCTCGCGGGCCGCGGACGCATCGAAGATCAGTTCGTCGTCAAGGATGCCGGAACCGAGAACAATCTCGATTGGGTATTGCTCTTGCCGAAGCGCAAGGACACCGGCGTGGAGCGCGTGCGGCTCGGTTTCGATCGCCAACGACTCGCCGCATTCGAAATTGTCGATGGTCTCGGTCAGACGACGCGTTACACGATCCGCGAAGGCGTAGAGAATGTGCCGATCGATCCGAACCGCTTCAAGTTCACGCCGCCACCGGGCGTGGACGTCGTGGGAGAGTAACGGTAGAGGCTCACATGGCTCCGTCCAAACGACGTGATCGGCAACCGTCGGGCGGAGACAGCCAATCCCTCGACAAGCTCGGGACAGGCCCACTCGACCAGCTCGGGGCAGGGATGCAAGCATCTTTCGAGTCGCTGCAACCGACGTCGGCCTGGGAGCCGCTCGCCAATCGTCTGCGCCCGCAGCGGCTCGATGAATTCATCGGTCAGGACCATCTGCTCGGCCCCGGCAAACCCTTGCGTCAGGCGATCGAGGCCGGCGCACTCCATTCGATGATCTTTTGGGGGCCACCCGGGACCGGCAAAACCACGCTCGCGCGCATCATCGCGGCGGGCAGTGACGCGCATTTCATTCCGCTCTCCGCCGTGTTCGCCGGCGTCAAGGAAATCCGCGCCGCCATCGATGAGGCGAAGCAATATCGCGCGCAGGGCCGGCGCACCGTGTTGTTCGTCGATGAAGTCCATCGCTTCAACAAGGCGCAGCAGGACGGTTTCCTGCCCTACGTCGAAGACGGCACGCTGACGTTCATCGGCGCGACCACGGAGAATCCTTCGTTCGAGCTGAACAACGCCTTGCTCTCTCGCGCGCGCGTATACGTCCTCAAAGGATTGAAGGCGGACGATATCAGGCACGTGTTGCAGCGGGCGCTGACGGACAGCGCCCGCGGTTTGGGCGCGCGCGGCATCGAAGCGGAAACCGATGCGCTCGATCTGCTCGCGCAGGCGGCGGATGGCGATGCGCGCCGCGCTCTGAACCTTTTAGAAATGGCGGCAGATCTCGCCGCGACGGGTGACGGCGCGCCGAAGCTCGGCGTCGAACGCGTGCGCGAGGTCGTCGCCGGTGGTGTGAGACGCTTCGACAAGAAGGGCGAAGCGTTCTACGACCAGATCTCGGCGTTGCACAAATCGGTTCGCGGCAGCGACCCGGATGCGGCACTGTATTGGCTCGCACGCATGCTCGACGGGGGCTGCGATCCGCTCTATATCGCGCGGCGGGTCGTACGGATGGCGTCCGAGGACATCGGCAACGCCGATCCGCGCGCGCTCGATATCACGTTGGATGCCTGGGATATTCAGGAACGGCTCGGCAGCCCGGAGGGCGAATTGGCGCTCGCGCAGGCCGTGGTCTATCTCGCCTGCACGCCGAAGAGTAACGCCGTCTACGTCGCGTTCGGCGAGGCGATGGACGACGCGAAGCATTTCGGCTCGCTCGATGTGCCGCTGCATTTGCGCAATGCGCCGACGAAGCTGATGAAAGAGCTCGATTACGGGAAAGGCTATCGCTATGCGCACGACGAGCCGGACGCGTACGCGGCCGGCGAGCGTTACTTTCCGGATGGTATGGAGCGTCGTAACTATTACCGGCCGACCTCGCGCGGCCTCGAAGAGCGCGTCGCCGCACGCCTGGCCGAGTTGCGTCAACGCGACCGCGCGTCGGGCGATAATGAGACGAAGCCAGAGAAATGAAGGAGCGAAGCACAATGGCGGCGGCAAGCCGATCGATCGCAATACTACTGCTATCCATGGTGACGACCATCGTCTTGCCGGAGACGATGGTCGGCGCGAGCGGAGCCCTGCCGGCTGCAGCCGCACAGACCGCGACGCCCCCCTCGACCGGAATGGTCACGCCGCCGGCCGAGGCGGACGCCAAAGCACGCGCTGCCGCCGCCTACGACGCGAAGAACTACAAGGATGCGATGAAGCTATATCTGCCGCTTGCGCAGAAAGGCGATCCAGACGCGCAGTACCACATCGGCCGCATGTACGAGAAAGGCCAGGGCGTCTGGAGAAATTACGACGAAATGGCCAAGTGGTATATCAAGGCGGCGGAAGGCGGCCACCCGGCCGCGCAGTATCGAGTCGCCGTGGGTTACTACTACGGCTTCGCGGGCCTGCCGAAAGACGAGGAGCAGGCGCTGAAGTGGTTGCGGCGCGCCGCCGAGGGCGGCGATCGGAAAGCGCAGAAGATTCTCGGGCGTGCTTACGAGGAAGGCCGGTTGGGACTGCCGGTCGATCCGAAGCAGGCCGAATACTGGAAGAAGAAGTCGGAGTCGAAGTCTTAGGCGGCGGAAGAGTCGGGTCTTCGCGAAGACCGGCAAAGCGCCGCAACGTTCCGGAATCCGTTGACGGCGTGAAACGGTTGCCTATACTGGTGCCGCTGTAAAGGAGATGGCATTCCTCCTCTAACCGCCGCTCGCCGGCTGATGATGCCTACGCAAAGTGCCCGACAGGGCCGCGTAGGCTTTTTTGCGGCCTGTCCTTGCACAACAACGACCATTAAAAGGACAGGGTATGTTCAAATCGATCATCGCTATTTCGATCGGCGGTGTGCTCGGCACGCTGCTACGCTGGGCGCTCGGTTCCGCGCTCAACAGTCTTTTCCCCACGATGCCGCCCGGGACGCTCGCAGCGAATCTGATCGGCGGATACATCATCGGCTTTTCCATCGCGCTATTTGCGTCGTTTTCCGCCATCGGTCCCGAGTGGCGGCTGTTCGTAATCACCGGGTTTTGCGGCGCGCTGACTACGTTCTCCACATTTTCGGCCGAGCTCGTCTTGCTTCTGCAGCAAGGGCGCTTTGGCTGGGCGGCGGGTACTGTCGCCGCACATGTCGCGGGTTCGGTTATGATGACGTTCGCGGGCATCGCCACGGTCATCTGGGCGCGTAGTTAGGTTCCACAATGGACGGTACGAAAGCTTGTCCGTTCTGCGATAGAGCGGACGCTGTCATCGCAAACGTGCTCGCGCATGCGCGTTACGACAAGTTTCCCGTCACGCGCGGTCACTTGCTCGTCATCCCGCATCGACATGTCGCCGACTGGTTCGAGACGACCGCGGAGGAGCGTCAAGCGATGTTCGCTCTCGCCGATCAAGCGAGAGCGTTATTGCGCGATACGTATGGAGCCGAGGGCTTTAACCTCGGCATCAACGTCGGCGAAGTTGCCGGGCAGACGATCGCGCACGTGCATTTGCATATCATTCCGCGATACCGGGGTGACGTATCCGATCCGCGCGGCGGTGTGCGCGGAGTCATTCCAGGAAAGCAGAGCTATTAAAGCAGCGCTATTAGGGTAGGGCTTTACCAATGGAAGGATCGCTACTTCGGTTTTACCTGCACGAGAACCGCCGGCATCGCGGACGACCTGCATGGGAGTGGCTGCTCGAACAGGCCAACAAAATGGGAGTGCGCGGTGGCTCGGCGTTCCGGGCGATTGCGGGGTTCGGCCGGCATCACCATTTGTACGAAGAGCATTTTTTCGAGCTTGCCGGCACCGTCGCCGTCGAAGTGGAATTTATCGTCAACGACGAAGAGGCGCGGCGACTGCTCGATTTCATACGCCAGCAGGGCTTCCGCGTTTTTTACGCCCACATTCCGGCGCGCTTCGGTGTGATCAATCCCGACCGTCTCGATCCGTCGGACCCAACCTAAGCCGATCGAAACCGGTCGACACCCGCCACGCAACGCCTGCGGCATCCGCGCCGTTCCCCTATAATGCCGCTTGCCGATTCACTCCCGGCCTGCCCTCGGGACAAGAGAGAAATAAGAGAACATCCGTATGCTCGATCCAAAGGTGTTGCGCGCAGACATTGAGGCCGTGGCGAGACGTCTCGCACGGCGCGGGTTCAGTTTGGATGTCGGAACCATCCAGGGACTCGAAAACGAGCGCAAGGCGGTGCAGACCGAGGTACAGCGGCTGCAACAGAGCCGCAATGAATTGGCCAAGAGAATCGGGCAGGCGAAAGCCAAGAAAGAGGACGCGACGCAACTGATGGCGGAAGCGGCCCGCTTGCCGGAGTTGCTGAAGCGGCAAGAGGCGAAGCTCGAGGAGATTCAGGTACGCCTCGAGGGCATATTACTCGGCGTCCCCAATATGCCGCACGAAAGCGTACCCGACGGTCGCGACGAGAACGACAACAAAGAGATTCGGCGCTGGGGCGAGCCGCCGAAGTTCGACTTCCAACCCAAGGATCATGTCGATGTCGGCGCCGGTCTTGGCCTCGATTTCGACGCTGCGGTGAAGATCACCGGCGCTCGCTTCGTCGTCATGAGCGGTGCTCTGGCGCAACTGCACCGCACGCTGATCCAGTTCATGCTCGATCTGCATACGCGCGAGCACGGCTACCAGGAAGTTTACGTCCCGTATATGGTGAACGCGGCGAGTCTGCGCGGAACCGGCCAGTTACCGAAGTTCGAGGCGGATTTGTTCAAAGTTCCACGCACGGGCCTCGACGACGCGGCGGTCGTCGCGGAAATGCAGCATCAGGGTGCGGAGTCGACCTCGTCGCAGACGGCCGATCGTAACTATTACTTGATACCGACGGCCGAAGTCCCAGTTACTAACATGGTGCGCGGGGAAATCCTGGACGCCTCCGTGCTTCCGCGTAAATATGTCTGCCACACGCCGTGTTTTCGCAGCGAGGCGGGTTCGTACGGCAAAGACACGCGCGGCATGATCCGGCAGCACCAGTTCGAAAAAGTAGAGCTGGTACAGATCGTCCGGCCGGAAGAGTCGTACGCTGCGCTCGAACAACTGACGGCAAACGCCGAGCAAGTATTACGTCGCCTCGGACTCGCTTATCGGGTCGTCGCTCTTTGTACCGGCGACTTAGGGTTCGGTTCTGCAAAGACATACGACATCGAAGTATGGCTGCCGGGGCAGAACCGCTATCGCGAGATTTCGTCGTGCAGCAATTTCGAGGATTTCCAGGCGCGAAGGATGCAGGCGCGCTGGCGTAATCCTGCAACCGGGAAACCCGAGCTGGTGCATACGCTGAACGGGTCGGGTCTCGCGGTCGGGCGCACGCTCGTCGCGATACTGGAGAACTTTCAGGACGCGGACGGTAACGTAGCCATCCCGGAAGCGTTACGGCCTTATATGGGAGGGCAGTCGCAGTTGTCGCGCAGCGGCTAGTCTTTTATTCAGCGAATAACGAGAAGCGCACGTGACGCAAACCGATCGAGAGGTCTCGTTTTGGAGCGAGACCATAGTAATAGGTATGTTCCAAATCATAGCCGGCGGGGCGACGGTCGCGGCGCTCGGGCAAGCGGATATGCTTGTCGATATCGCCGGTTACGACGGGTTTCGGGTCCTCGTCAGCGCGATGGTTGGCGCGTTGTTGACCGCCGTGTGCGCGGCATATTTCCGGTACCAGTGTCGCTACTGGCAGAGCGCATCGAGTTCAGCCGCGAACGGGGTCGGACCCGCGGAACTGAAATGTGTGGCGAGGGTGGCTCGTTATCAGCGCCTCACGCGCGTGATGCTGGTCGTATCGTTGATCGGTATCGGGGTGGGGTTAGTGGTACTGCTCGCCGCACTTTGGTTGGGCGAACCTCTTCCTCAAAACGACGACGACGAGTACCGCACGACGTTTGTCATGAAGATTTAGAAACAGACTCGCAGAGGTGGCCGAGCGGGCGAGGCGGAATTTTCACGACGAGCGCCGCTACACGGATGTAGCGGCCGGGCATACGATCAGGGACGGGTGGCGCAGGGTTATGAGAGTAAACTTCGGAGAGGTGGCCGAGCGGGCGAGGCGGAGTTTTCACGACGACACTTAACGTGTCGTCGTGCCAACGAGCGCCGCTACACGGATGTAGCGGCCGGGCACACGACCAGGGACGGGTGCGCAGGGTTATGAGAGTAAACTTCGGAGAGGTGGCCGAGCGGGCGAGGCGGAGTTTTCACGACGACACTTAACGTGTCGTCGTGCCGACGAGCGCCGCTACACGGATGTA
>JBJMVQ010000029.1:0-158280 GCA_045810625.1 Sulfurifustis sp. | reverse complement strand
CCCGGCACGGGTGCGACGCCGATCTCCTTCGCACACCAGTGCGCGAATTCGACGTCGCTCTTGTAGCCGAAGCGCGAAATGTCGACCATCACGTAGTACGCGCCTTGCGGGCGCGTGTAGCTCAAGCCCGTGCGGTCGAGGTAGCTCAGGAAAATATCGCGGCACTCGATGTACTTGGCGAGCAGCTCGTCGTAGTAGCTCAGCGGAAAATTGAGCGCGGTGACGACGGCGTGCTGCAACGGCGCCGCGGCGCCGACGGTCAGGAAATCGTGCACCTTGCGCGCCTGCGCGATGACCGATGCTGGCGCGTACACGTAGCCGAGCCGCCAGCCGGTGATCGAGTACGTCTTCGAGAGCGACGAGGTTGAGAGCGTGCGCGGCGCCATGCCGGGGAGCGTCGCGAAATACGTGTGCTTGTGCGGCGGGAAGACGATGTGCTCGTACACCTCGTCGGTAATGATCCAGGTATCGTACTCCTCCGCAAGCGCGGCGATTTGTTCCAGCTCCGCGCGGGTGAAGACCTTGCCGCACGGATTGGACGGGTTGCACAGCACAAACGCCTTGAGCCCGCTCGCGAACGCACGGCGCAGCTCGGCCGGATCGAACTCGTACTTCGGCGGATGCAGCGGCACGTGCACCGGCGTCGCGCCGGAAAGAATCGCATCCGCCCCGTAATTCTCGTAGAACGGTGTGAAGAGCCCAACGCGATCGCCCGGATCGGCCACTGTCATCATCGCGACCATCATCGCTTCGGTGCCGCCGCACGTAACCACGAGCTCGCCGTCCGCGTTGATCGGCACGCCCATGAAGCGCGTGAGCTTCGCGGCGAGCGCGGCGCGCAACTCCGGCGAACCCCAGGTGATCGCATACTGATGCCGGCCCGCGTCCATCGCATCCTTCGCCGCTTGGATCAACGCCGCCGGCGGATCGAAATCGGGGAAGCCTTGCGAGAGGTTGATCGCGCCGTGCTTCTGCGCGACGCGCGTCATCTCGCGGATGAGCGATTCGGTGAAAACGGAAGTACGGCGGGATGTTTTTGGCATGGCGGCGTTGTCCCCTGAACGCGGTTAGCTGCGTGCGGATTCTACGCTACGGCGCTGTGAACCGCGACGACCGCCGCGAACGGGTACCGGTCAACGTTGCCGACCGCCGGTCGACATGTCGCTGGTTTCTACAAGACGCGTCATGCCGTCTGCTGGTACGGGAACACGCGCATGTTTCTCGCCCGTACCAACACTTCCTCGCGCTCCCGCAGCGCGAGCTGCTCGACTTTGCCGTGGTTCATCAGCACCACGCGATCGGCGACTTCGAGTGCTTCCTTCTGCTGATGCGGCACGAAGACGTGACAGGCGTAGCGGATCGTGCAGGTCGCGCAGCCCACTGAGCAGGTCCTTACGCACTTTCGCGTCAAGCGCGCAGAAGGACTCATCGATCAAGCAACACCTCGGGTTCGACGGCGAGTGCGATGTGCTGACGCGGACCGCCGGAAAGCTGCGACGGACAGCGGCCGGCGAGTCAGTCGAGATGCACGAGACTCACGGCTCGTGCACTTTCTTCGCGATCTGCGCTTCGGGCGGTCGTTCACGCCGCCGTTTCACACGAACCGAAGACGACGTACTCGAAGACGGTCATGTGCCGGAACAACGCGTAAGGTGCGAACGTGGCGTTGTAGTCCTGATAGAACTCGCGCGTCGGGTCGTACGAAACATTGAGTAGCCGCATAGCGGCGTGTACTGCCGCGCTCCATGCCGCTGACTCAGCAGCGGAGCGATCAGCAAAGACCTGAACATTTTGCTTCTCTAAAAAATTCGTCGGCGCATACGGTAGTGAGGGTAGTAGGAGAGAAACCTTTATAATCGGAAGTAATATTTCTTCACTTGCATATGTCGCTTCGCGGTGCCTCGCTTGCCGCTGCAAAGGCCGCGCGCGCGCGAGTGCTATTTCGGTGAAGTCCCGTATACAGCAGCCGCACTTTGACTCGTATAAATCACCTTCGAGTTTTTCTTCATCACACGGGCGTCGGTTGCGGCCCGTGCACATCTCCGGAGAGGGGCATGAGCATTGAACACCGCTGGGCAGCCCGCCAATCGGCCGGCCTGCCCGTGTCGATCGCGTGCCGCCGGCTCGGTTTGGTACGGGGACGCCTACTGAATATCAGCAATGGTGGAGCGCTGGTGCAATTAGGTACGCGCCTTCCCGCGCACATACCGGTGGAATTGATTCTGCCGGGAGGTGACGCGACCAAACGAACGCATTTGCCTGCTGTTGTCACACGGTCCTCCGAGACCGGGGTCGGATTGATGTTCGGCCGCTTGGACCCGGACACGTGGACGGCGTTGCTCGCGAACCTGACGCGGGCAGAAGACGAGGCAAACGGCGCGGCGATACCGCCTATGCCGGCCGCATCGCGGTAGCAGGAAGCATTTGCGGAAAACAAGCGCACGCGCCGCGGACTTCGCGGCACGGCGCTATGAGCATGGGCGTAAATCCAACAACGCGGGCTTTGCCAGCGGCACGCGCTCGCGCATAAACTGCGTCTTCGTATCCGACCGATGGCCGATGAAGCGCACCGTCATCACCGCGCTGCTCCTTGCATCCGGGCTGTGCTCGTCGCCCGCATTTGCGGAACGCATCGATGCGCGATCGACCCCCGCCACCGAAATCGGCACCTATAGCACGATGATCGAGCGTTCGATTCCGAACGCGGAATCAAACTCTATTCCCGGGTACGCACAAAAGTTCTTCCCCTTCATCGCCAACGAGCCCGATTGGAAGCAATGGCTGTTCCTGATCACCGACGCGCTCGCGCTGCTCGCGCTCGCAGGCGCCGCCGCGTGGATATGGCAATCGCGCCGAAAGCTCGCGAGCGAAGTGCTCCGCAGCCGGCACGCGCAGGAACAGATGCAGACGTTCGCCGCGGCGGCGGAACAAACTGCCGACGCGGTGATGATCACCGATCCGAAGGGCGTCATCGAGTACGTCAATCCGAGCTTCACGCGCATTACCGGCTACAGCCTCGATGAAGTGCGCGGACGCACGCCGTCGTTTCTTCGTTCGGGACGGCAGGAACCCGAGTTTTATCAGCGCTTATGGAACACGATCTCGCACGGCGAGGTGTTTAGCGACGAATTCATCAACCGGCGCAAGGACGGAACGCTTTACTGGGAACAGAAGTCGATCATGCCGCTGCGCGATGCGAGCGGGCGCATCGTTCGCTTCGTCGCGACCGGTCGCGACATCACCGAACGCCGCCGGACGGAGGAGGAAGTGCAGCTACGACGCGAGCAGCTCGCGCACACGGCCCGCGTCAACATCATCGGCGAAATGGCGGCGAGCATCGCACACGAGATCAGCCAGCCGCTGACCGCGATCACGAACTACGCGCAGGGCTCGATCCGCCGGTTGCGCGCCGCGGAGATCGACGGCGCACGCCTGATCGGCGTACTGGAGCAGATCGTGGCGCAGACACAGCGTGCCGCGGACGCGATGCTCACGCTGCGCCGCTTCGTCGGACGGCGCAATCCGGCTCGCGTGCACGCCGATATCAACACGCTCGTCGCCGAAGTCGCCGCGCTCGCCGCGACCGAAACACGCCAACGCGGCATCGCCATCACGCTCGACCTCGCGCCGGATCTCCCGCGCGCCTCAGTCGATGACGTGCAGATCGAACAAGTGGTGTTGAACCTTCTGCGCAACGGCGCCGAAGCGCTGGCGAGCACGGACGGCATTCCGCGCGAGCTGCGTGTGCGCACGGCGCTCACGAACGAGGCGAGCATCGAGATCTCGGTTAGCGACACGGGGCCGGGGCTGCCGCCGCGTCTCGCCGCAAAACTGTTCGAGCCGTTTTTCAGCACCAAGCCTGACGGGATGGGGTTGGGACTCGCCGTCAGCCGCACGATCATCGAGACTCACGGCGGACGGATCTGGGTCACGCCGAATCCCGATCGGGGCGTCACGTTCCACGTCACCATTCCACTCGAGATGCACCTGCATGAACGCTGACGCAACCACCGCTGAACCGACCGTGTTCGTTGTAGACGACGATGCCGCCGTGCGCGATTCGCTCAGCTGGCTGATCGAATCCGCAGGATTAAAAGTCGAGGCGTTCGGGAGCGCCGAAGATTTTCTCACCGCTTACCACAGCAGCTGTCCGGGTTGTCTCGTGCTCGACATGCGGATGCCCGGGATGAGCGGAATCGCGCTGCAAAAGCAGCTCGCGGCGCGCAAGATCGAGATTCCGATCATCTTCATCACGGCGCACGCGAGCGTTCCAACGGCTGTGCACGCGATGCGCGCCGGTGCTGTGGACTTCCTCACGAAACCGTTCCGGGAGGAAACGCTGCTCGACCGGATACGCCAGTGCATGGCGCAAGCAAACGAGCGGCACCAGCGCCACGCTGCCCAAGCGGACATGCTCGCGCGCTTCGCGCTGCTCACCCCACGGGAACGAGAAGTTCTGCATGACGTGGTTGCCGGTAAGCCGAACAAGGTGATCGCCGCCGAGCGGAAGATCAGCCAGAAGACGGTCGAAGCGCACCGGGCGAAGATGATGCAGAAACTTCAGGCCCGGAGCCTGGCAGAGCTGATGCGAATGGTTTTTGCCTCCCAGGAATCCCTAAGGAGAAACCCTGACTAGTCAGGGTATATTTCCCAATTACCCCGTTATTTCGCTTCCAGTATAAAACCCCCGCAAAGGCGCAGCTTCTAGGCGCACCCTTCCGAGGACCCTGAAACATCAGGGCATTGGTAATGGCGTTGCCCGGTTCCCCGGGAACGCCGCTAGAACGACATGGAGGAATAACGCCTATGGATCGTCGCTGGGGAATGCGTAAACCCGTCGGCGTCGACGTCGTCATCGACAATCAACCTTCCTGCCTGCTTCCCGGACGCATCGGCAACGTCAGCGTTGGCGGTTTGTTCGTCCAGACGGAGGCGGCCAGTCTTAACCCGAACGCCCGTGTCGAGATCGTTCTCATGCTGCAGCAGGGTAACGGCACGTCGGTTTATCGCATGCCCGCCATGGTCGTACGGCTCACGCCAAACGGCGCCGGCCTTCGCTTCGACGAATACGACGTAAACGCTTTTCGCGCCCTCGTGGTCCTGCTGCTCGCCGAGCGCCGGACCTCGACATCTGCCGCGCGGGCGCCAAGCGAATCAGTTTGCATCGAGAGCGGCACGTCCGCTCGTGTATCGGAGGGTAGAACGGACGCGCCTGCGCGCGTGACCGCATCATCCGCCGCAAAAGAACCATCGCCAGCAGACGGCGAGTAAGCCAACCAACCCTAGGGGTAACCACTATGAGAATGTCGACCAAAGCTCAATCCGCTGTGACCGCCACTCTGAGCCTCGCGCTTCACTACAAGGATGGCCCGCTGAACGTCGCTGACCTCTCCGAGGAGCAGGGCATATCCGTCTCGTACCTTGAACAGCTCTTTGCGTACCTGCGCCGTGGCGGTCTCGTGCAGGGTGTGCGCGGGCCGGGCGGCGGTTACATCCTCACCCGCCCCGCGAGCGACATCAGCCTCGCCGACATCGTCTCCGCGGTCGATGGCGCCGATGAGCCGAAACGTCGTACCGGGCTCGGACAGGACCACAGCCCGACGGCGGAGATGTGGGAAGATCTCAGCAAGGTCTTCTACGATTTCTTAAAAGGCATCACTCTCGAAGACGTGGTGCGCCGGAACAAGCTCCAGAAGGGCGAGCCGGTGAACGCGGCTGCGGCTTCGGAGCTGCGCACCGCGGCCGTAGATAGTCTGCGCCGCGGCTAAATAGCCGCCGACAACGGGCCGCGCTTCGGTCAAAGGACGCCATAACAACGGTTCGCGGCCCGTGATCGCTTTCGCCTGGGTGATTGGCAGCCGGCGTGGTTGACGTGTGGGCGGGGGCGCGCTAGTTTTCGCCCCCTTCCACTGCGGTACCGCTCCTATGGCGCCCAAAATTCCCACTCCGCCGGTCCCCGCGACTCTCGATTTCGAAGCCGCGCTCGCGGAACTTCAGGCGATCGTCGAGAAGATGGAGTCGGGCGACCAGACGCTCGAAGAAGCACTGGCGTCCTTCCAGCGCGGTGTCGAGCTGACGCGCGCGTGCCAGCAAGGCCTCAAAGATGCCGAGCAGCGCGTTGAGAAGCTGGTACGCGAAGGCGGCGAGCTGAAAGTACAACCGCTCACCAACGATAACGAACGAACGGATTAGAAACGACTTGGCGGCGCTCGCGGACGTATTGAAGGGCCCGCGCGAACGGGTCGAACGGCTGCTTGCGGCACATTTGTCTCCCCGCACCGCCCCACCCGCCGCACGGCTGCTCGAAGCCATGCGCTACGCGACGTTGAACGGCGGAAAGCGGATCCGGGCCGGCCTTATCTATGCGGCAGGTGCGGCCGTTGGCGCCGACGAAGCCGCGCTCGACGACGCCGCCTGCGCCGTCGAGCTGATACACAGCTACTCCCTGATTCACGACGACCTCCCGTGCATGGACGACGACGATTGGCGGCGCGGTCGGCCGACCTGCCATCGTGCCTTCGACGAGGCGACCGCCCTCCTCGCCGGCGATGCTCTGCAGGCGCTCGCGTTTGAAATCCTCGCCGCCGACGACGATCCGCGGCGTGTCCCGATGCTGCGGCTGCTGTCGCACGCCATTGGCATGCACGGCATGGCGGGCGGGCAGGCGCTCGACCTCGGCGCCGTCGGACGGGTGCTGACCCCTGCGGAGATCGAGGACATGCACCGACGCAAAACCGGAGCCTTGATCCACGCCTCCGTCATGTTGGGCGTAGCGGCCGCAGCGCAGCCCGCCGCGCCAACGGTGCTCGCCGCGCTCGACGGTTACGGCTGGGCGATCGGTCTTGCGTTTCAAATCGTCGACGACATCCTCGACGTCGAAGGCGAAGTGGACGTGATGGGGAAGAGACCGGGGGTCGACCAGGCCCGCGGCAAACCGACTTATCCGGCCGTCCTCGGTCTCCCCGCGGCCAAGGCACGAGCGCGTGAGCTCCACGCAGCCGCGCTCGAAAGCCTGAGGCCATTGGGAGATAATGCAAAAAGCCTGAGCGATCTTGCACGATATATTGTCCAACGAGAACAATGACGTCTTCGGCCTCTCCCCGCTATCCACTCCTGGAACGCGTCAACACTCCGGACGAGCTGCGTGAGTTACCCGAAACGGAGCTGCCCGAGTTGGCTTCCGAGCTGCGTGGATTTCTTATCGAGACGGTCTCTAAAACGGGAGGCCATCTCGCCGCGGGCCTCGGCACCGTCGAGCTGACAATCGCGCTGCATTACGTTTACGACACTCCGCGCGATCGGCTCGTTTGGGACGTCGGTCATCAAGCCTATCCGCACAAAGTCCTGACCGGCCGGCGCGATCGCATGGAGACGCTGCGCCAGAAAAACGGCCTGTCCGGTTTTCTGCGCCGCGACGAGAGCCCTTACGACACCTTTGGCGCCGGCCACTCGAGCACGTCGATTAGCGCGGCGCTCGGCATGGCGGTCGCGGCCGCGCGCCAGAACCTGGACCACCGTGTCGTCGCCGTGATCGGCGACGGCGCGCTCACCGCGGGCATGGCGTACGAGGCGCTCAACAACGCCGGCGATATGGACGCCGACCTCCTCGTCGTGCTGAACGACAACGACATGTCGATCTCGCCGAACGTCGGTGCGATGTCCAACTATCTCGCACGCATCCTTTCGGGGCGATTCTTCACGAGCGTGCGCGAAGGCTCGAAAAGCGTGCTGTCGAGCATGCCGCCCGTGCTCGAGCTGGCCAAGCGCGCCGAGGAACACATGAAGGGCATGGTCATGCCGAGCACGCTGTTCGAGGAACTCGGCTTCCACTACTTTGGCCCGATCGACGGGCACGACCTGCCGACGCTGATTAAAACGCTGCAGAACCTGCGCAAGCAGAAAGGGCCGCGATTCCTGCACGTCGTGACCCGCAAGGGCAAGGGTTACGAGCCCGCGGAAGCCGACGCGGTCACCTATCACGGCGTTACCCCTTTCGATCCCGCCACCGGCAAGATCGAGAAGAAGCCGTCCGGCAAGACGTACACGCAGGTGTTTGGCGAGTGGCTCTGCGACATGGCGGAGCAGGACGAGCGGCTTATCGGTATCACTCCCGCGATGCGTGAAGGCTCGGGACTCGTCGACTTCTCGCAGCGTTTCCCCGATCGCTACTTCGATGTCGGCATCGCCGAGCAGCACGCGCTCACTTTCGCCGCAGGGCTCGCCTGCGATGGGATGAAGCCGGTCGTCGCGATCTACTCGACGTTCCTGCAGCGCGCCTATGACCAGCTGATCCACGATGTGTGCCTGCAAAACCTGCCGGTCCTGCTCGCGATCGATCGCGCCGGGCTCGTGGGCGCCGACGGCGCCACGCACGCCGGCGCGTTCGATCTGACGTTCCTGCGCTGCGTGCCGAATATGCTCGTTATGGCGCCCGCCGACGAAAACGAGTGCCGTGCCATGCTCACCACCGGGTTCATGTACGAAGGTCCAGCGGCCGTACGCTACCCGCGCGGCAGCGGTCCAGGGACGAAGATGCAGAAGGCGCTGCTCCCGCTTCCCATTGGAAAAGGGGAAATCCGGCGCAAGGGACGGGGCGTCGCTATCCTGGCTTTTGGCGCACCGCTCGTCGCGGCCCTCGCTGCCGGCGAACGGCTGAACGCCACGGTCGCCAACATGCGCTTCGTAAAACCGCTCGACGAAGCGCTGATCATCGATCTCGCCCGCACCCACGGGCTTCTGGTGACCGTCGAAGAGAACGTGCTGAGCGGCGGTGCCGGCGCAGCGGTCAACGAATTTCTCGCTGCCGCCGGCCCGGCCCCGGCCGTGCTTAACCTCGGCCTGCCCGACCGCTTTGTCGAGCAGGGGGATCCGAAGCAGCTGCTGGCCGAGTGCGGCCTCGACGCCGAAGGCATTCGGCGCAGCATTATCCAGCGTCTCCCCCGTGGCCTTGCCGGTGCCGTCGAATCGGCCTAAACTTGACCGCCTTAGTCAACTATAGCGCGGTAGCGTTCGTATGAAAGCTCAGGAAAAGGTACAGCCGATCGGGATCGCCGACGTCCAGGCGACCCCGGACTTGCGTCATCTGCCCATCGACCGGGTCGGCATCAAGGACATCCGGCACCCGGTGCGGGTCAAGGACAAGTCCCAGGGCGAGCAGCATACGATCGCCACGTTCAATATGTACGTCGAGCTGCCGCACAACTTCAAAGGCACGCACATGTCGCGGTTCGTCGAGATCCTGAACCAGCACGACATGGAGATTTCCGTCGAGTCATTCAAGGAGATGCTGCGGGAAATGAGCGAGCGTCTCAACGCTCGCGCGGGCCGCATCGAGATGACGTTTCCCTACTTCATCGACAAGGCGGCACCCATCTCGGGCGTGAGAAGCCTGATGGACTATCAGGTTACTTTCCTCGGGGAAATCCGCGACGGTAAGGACGTCATGACCGTGAAGGTGATCGTGCCGGTTACCAGCCTCTGCCCCTGCTCAAAGGAAATCTCGGACCGCGGCGCCCACAACCAGCGCTCGCACGTGACACTGACGGTGCGGACGAACGCGTTCGTCTGGGTCGAGGACCTGATCGAGCTGGTGGAAAAACAGGCGAGCTGCGAGCTTTATGGTCTGTTGAAGCGCCCGGACGAGAAATACGTGACCGAGCGTGCCTACGATAACCCGAAGTTCGTCGAAGACATGGTGCGGGACGTGGCCGCGCGCCTGAATGAGGACGAACGTATCGAGGGCTACCGGGTGGAGTCGGAAAACTTCGAATCGATCCACAACCACTCGGCCTACGCCATGATCGAGCGCGACAAGCGCGCCAACCCGAAGACGGCGGCTGCCGAAGACGGATAGCCGCTTTCACGGCGATCTCAGCGCTGCGATAGCTCGAGCTGTTCGCCATCGCGCTTCATATTGAGGCGCCCGAGAAAGGACATGCCGAGCAACGCCTCGTGCGGATACGGCCCGTCGAGCACCCCCGCCTCAACGTTGTACAGCACGATCGCGCCCACCTCGACTTTCTCCAGCGTCAGGGCATACGACCGCACGACCCCGCCCGCCGTCGCTGCCGTGCCCGGCCGGCCGTTGCGTCGGTAGTCGATCCCCAAGCGCCGCGCCTCATCGCCGCTCAATGCGATCATGGTCGCCCCGGTATCCACGAGAAAGTGCACGGGCTGCCCGTTGATCATGCCGTCGGCGTAAAAATGCCCACCGCTACCGGCCCAGAGCGTTACCGCAGCGCGGGTGGTCGGCTGAAATCCGCTCATGACGACGCCGAGCTTCACCACCTCGCGCCGGCCGGCGACCTCGACCTCGGCCTGCTCCACCGCCGTATCCGTTGAAACCAGCCGCACTCCTTCGGGGCTCGCCTCGCCCTTCGCGAGCACACGGCGCGCGCCGTCGATGACGAAGATCGCCTTGTCCTTGAACAGCGCCTGCAGCGTGATCACCGGACCTGCATCGGCGAGTCCCGAGGCGCAGATCGCCGTCAGGAGGATCAGCAAGCGCAAAATCCGTTTTTCTCGAAACGGGCGCGACGATACAATGCGGCGGATGGATAGCATCGTGATTTTCCGGCACGCTGCCCACGAAGGACCGGGTTACTTCGCCGACTTTCTGCGCCGCCAAGGCGTGTCGTTTCGGCTGGTTCGCATCGACGCGGGCGACGCTGTGCCTCAAAGTCTAGACGGAATTTCCGGGCTCGTTTTCATGGGCGGGCCGATGAGCGTCAACGACCCGCTCCCCTGGATCCCGCAGGTCACACGCCTCATCCAGCAGGCGGTGGCGGCCGACGTGCCCGTGCTCGGGCATTGTCTCGGCGGTCAGCTCATGGCGAAGGCGCTCGGGATGCCGGTAACGCGCAACCCCGTCAAAGAAATCGGCTGGTTTCCCGTCACCGTCGTCGAGAGCGCGACCGCAAGGACCTGGCTTGGCGATCTGCCGGCGACTTTCCCCGTATATCACTGGCACGGCGAGACGTTTGCGATTCCGCCGGATGCGACTCGACTTCTCGCGTCGGCGCACTGTCCCAATCAGGGCTTCGTGCTCGACAAGCACCTCGCCTTGCAGTGCCATGTGGAGATGACGCCGCAACTGATCGCCGACTGGGTCGCCGAGACCGACGGCGAGTTGAAGCCGTCTCCGACCGTACAAAGCGGCGAAGAAATGCTGCGCGACGCGGAACGGCGCACGGCGGAGCTGCATCGGATCGCCGATCGGCTGTACGAGCACTGGCTGAAGGGAGTCCGGCGCGAACAGCCCGGAGGTTGTTGCGCCGCATGAGCCCCGCGCTCGCCGGCATCGCCGCTTACGTCCTGCTCCAACTGATCGTTGTCTTCGTCGTCGCGCGGCGCGCACGGCGCAACACCGAAACCGATTACCTGCTCGCCGGCCGCCGGTTCGGCACCGGCCTCGCGACGTTCACCATCTTCGCCACTTGGTTCGGCGCCGAAACGTGTATCGGCGCCGCCGGCGCAGTGTATGAAGGCGGCCTCTCGAACAGCGTCGCGGATCCGTTCGGCTACACGATCTGCCTGCTGCTCATGGGATTCGTTTTCGCCGTGCCGTTGTGGCGGCGCAAGCTGACGACGCTGGCCGACTTGTATCGCCAGCGCTACTCCCCGGGCGTCGAACGCCTCGCCGCCATTCTCCTGATCCCGACATCGGTCATGTGGGCCGCCGCGCAAGTGCGCGCGCTCGGGCAGGTCGTCTCGGCCTCGTCGACGTTCGACGTCGATCTGGCGATCGCGATCGCGGCCGGCGTGGTCGTGGCTTACACGGTCTACGGCGGGCTGATGGCCGATGCCATCACGGACGTGATGCAAGGTCTCATGGTGATGATCGGCCTGACGCTGCTCCTCTTCGCGGTCGTCGAGCATGCGGGCGGCGTGCAGGCGGCGGTCGCGAGCATCGATCCGTCACGCCTGCGCCTCTTCGGTGATCCGCAGACGCCGCCGCTCGCGGTGCTCGAACGCTGGGCGGTACCGATCGCGGGCTCCGCGCTGGCACAAGAGCTGGTCGCCGTCATCCTCGCCTCGCGCAGTCCGGATGTCGCGCGGCGCTCGGCGCTCCTCGGCGGCGGGCTCTATTTCGTTTTCGGAATGATGCCGGTCGCCATTGGTCTCATCGGCACGGCGCTCATACCGCATCTCGACAACGCCGAGCAGCTGCTGCCGACGGTCGCGCAAACATATCTCGCGCCGGCGCTCTACGTCGTATTCGCCGGCGCGATCATCTCGGCAATCCTGTCGACGGTCGCAAGCGCCCTCTTCGCCGCCGCCGCGCTCGCGGAACACAACCTGATCGTACCGCTCGCCCGGCGCGTGGATGGCGCGTCGCGTGTGCGAATCGCTCGTGTTTGCGTCGTCATCGCCGGCGGCATGGCCTATCTGCTCGCGCGCCACGCCGAGGGCGTTTACGCGCTGGTGGAGGACGCATCCGCGTTCGGCAGCGCCGGAATTTTCACCGTGGCCGTCGTCGGTCTCTTCAGCGCCTTCGGCGGGGTCCGCGCCGCGTACAGCGCCCTTATCGGCGGTTGCGCCACATGGGTACTCGGGCACTATCTGCTCGATCTGCCGTACGCCTACCTGATCTCGCTCACCGTCGCCGTCGGCGCCTATACGGTCGTTGCATTGACCGAACGGCAACTGTATCCGGCGAGGTCTTTGGGTGTTCCGGATCGGCGTTGACCTCGGCGGAACCAAGACCGAAGCGATCGTGTTGAGCGAGACCGGGACGGCGCTCGCGCGCGAGCGCCGTGCGACGCCGGCGGCCGAAGGTTACGACGCCATCCTTCGTACGGTCGTTGCGCTCGTTCAGCACCTCGAAGCGTCCGTCGGACAAACGTGCCGGGTCGGCGTCGGCACGCCGGGTGCGATTTCGACGCGGACCGGCCGCCTGAAGAACTCGAACACCACGTGTCTCAACGGTCAGCCGCTCCTCGATGATCTGCAACAACGGCTCGCGCGGGAGATTCGCCTCGCGAACGACGCCAACTGCTTCGCGCTCTCTGAAGCGCGCGACGGCGCCGCGCGCGATGCGGCCGTCGTCTTCGGCGTAATCCTCGGGACCGGCGTCGGCGGCGGAATCGTCGTGCACGGAAAATTACTCCAGGGGCTGCAGCACATCGCCGGCGAATGGGGCCACAACGTGCTCGAGGCCGACGGCCCGGCGTGCTATTGCGGCAAGCGCGGCTGCGTCGAAACGTTCCTTTCCGGTCCGGGTTTCTTACGCGACTACCGCTCGCACGGCGGCAGCGCCTCCTCGGTGCCGGAGCTTGTCGCGCAGGCGCAAGCGGGCGACGCGATCGCCCAGGCCGCGCTCGAACGTTATCTCGACCGCTTTGGAAGAGCGCTCGCGACGGTGGTCAACATTCTCGATCCGGACGTGATCGTGCTCGGCGGCGGCCTCTCGAACGTCGAGGCGCTGTACACCATCGGGCACGAACGTCTCGCGCGCTATGTCTTTAACGATGAGTTGCTCACGACCGTTCGATCCAACGTGCACGGCGATTCTTCCGGCGTGCGCGGCGCGGCGCAGCTTTGGGATCCGGGTGAGCGTCCGTGACACGCGACCATTCCCGAAAGACCATGCGACGGGACGCGCGGTTGCGCTGCGGCCGCGAGCCGCTGCGTTATACTGAGTAGCCGGGCTGCCGTCCGGAAACTCTCCGAACGAGACAGACAAGAGCGCATGCAACCCGAGCATCCCGGATTCTCCCGCTTCGGATTGGTCTTACTCGCGCTGATGGCGCTCGGCTGGGGCTTCAACTGGCCGATCATGAAGATCGTTCTCGCCGACGTTCCGCCGCTTACCTTCCGCGGCGTATGCCTGCTGACAGGCGGCGTCGGCATTCTCGCCATCGCGCGCGCGGCCGGTCACAGCATCACGATCCCACGCGCTTCGTGGCCGCAACTCCTTGTCTTGTGCGCATTCAACATCGTCGGGTGGAACGTTTTCGTCATCTACGGCATCGCGCTGCTTCCGGCCGGGCGCGCGGCGCTCCTCGGCTACACGATGCCACTTTGGAGCGTCCCGCTTTCGGTCTGGCTGCTCGATGAGGATCTGACGCCGCGACGCATTTTCGCGCTCGTGCTCGGCATTGCGGGCGTTGTCGCGCTGATGGGCGCCGACTTCGCGCGATTCGGCACGGCGATCACGGGCGTCACGCTGCTGCTCGCCGCCGCATTCTCCTGGGGCCTCGGCATCGTCCTCCTGAAGCGCTTTGCACCTCCGCTTCCGACGGTGTCGCTGACCGGTTGGCTGATGTTGATCGGCGGAATACCGATCGCACTGGCCGCCGTTCTGCTCGAGCACGACGCGTGGCGTCCGGTAAGCCTTTATCCCGCCTTGGGCGTGCTGTACAACGTCGTGGTGGCGTTCATGTTCTGCTACTGGGCATGGAACCGGATCGTGCTCATGGTGCCGGTCGCGGTGTCTTCGCTTTCGTCGCTCGTCACCCCGGTCATCGGGGTACTGAGCGGCATGTGGCTGCTGAACGAGCGACTGTCGTGGCACGAGGTCGCCGCGGCGGCGCTGATCCTCTGCGCGATCATGCTGGTGCTGCGCGCACCGGAGACGCGGCCGGCGGCCGCGTCGACCGACGCGCCGCTCGCTTGATCCGCTCCGACGCTCGCTTATACTGCCCCGTCCGATTGCAATCGAAAATTTATGCGCACGTCGAAAATTCTGCTCGCTACGCTCAAGGAAACGCCGGCCGACGCCGAGGTCGTTTCGCATCAACTCATGCTGCGCGCCGGCATGATTCGCGGTCTTGCTCGCGGGCTCTACACCTGGCTGCCGCTCGGCTTGCGTGTTCTGCACAAGGTCGAACGCGTCGTGCGCGAGGAGATGGATCGTTCCGGCGCGCAGGAAGTGTTGATGCCGGCGGTGCAGCCGGCCGAGCTGTGGCAGGAGTCCGGGCGCTGGGATCAGTACGGACCCGAGCTCCTGCGCCTGAAAGACCGACATAAACGCGACTTCTGCTTCGGCCCGACGCACGAAGAAGTCATCACCGATCTCATGCGGCGGGAGATCAAGAGCTACCGCCAGCTGCCGGCCAACTTCTATCAGATTCAAATGAAGTTTCGCGACGAAATCCGCCCGCGCTTCGGCGTCATGCGCGCGCGCGAGTTTCTCATGAAGGATGCATACTCGTTCCATGTCGACAACGCGTCGCTTCAGGAAACGTATCGGGAGATGTACGACACCTACGCGCGCATCTTCACGCGCTTAGGGCTGCAATTCCGCGCGGTCGAGGCCGATACCGGCGCGATCGGCGGGCGCGCTTCGCACGAGTTTCACGTGCTCGCCGACTCGGGCGAGGACGCGATCGCGCTCTGCGACCGCTGCCGTTACGCCGCGAACGTCGAGCTCGCGCCGGCGCTGCCGCCCATCGGTAAACGCGCGGCGGCGGAAAAGTCGATGGCGACGGTCGACACGCCGGGGGCGCACACGATCGAGGAAGTCAGCCGGTATCTGAAGGTTTCGCCAGACCGGACGGTGAAAACGTTGCTGGTGCGCGGCACCAGCGGCGTCGTGGCGCTCGTGCTGCGCGGCGACCACGAACTGAACGTCGTCAAAGCGGAGCGACTGCCGCAAGTCGCCAGACCGCTCACCTTCGTCACACCCGGTGAAGTCGAAGCGACGACCGGCTGCGAACCGGGGTCGATCGGGCCCGTCGGGCTCGCGATTCCGGTCATCGCGGACGAGAGCGCCGCGCGCCTGGCGGACTTCGTGTGCGGCGCGAACGTGAACGGCAAGCATCTCACCGGGGTCAATTGGGCCCGCGATCTCGCGGAGCCGATCGTGGCCGACATTCGCAACGCGGTCGCGGGCGATCCGTGCCCGAGCGCCGGCTGTGAAGGAACGTTATCCATCCGCCGTGGTATCGAAGTCGGCCACATCTTTCAGCTCGACAAGAAATACAGTGAGGCGATGGGCGCAACCGTGCTCGATGAAAACGGCCGGGCCACTGTCATGCCGATGGGCTGCTACGGCATCGGCGTTTCGCGGGTCGTCGCCGCCGCGATCGAGCAGAACCACGACGAGCAGGGCATCATCTGGCCGGACGCGATCGCCCCGTTCCATGTCGTTCTGGTTCCGATCGGCTATCACAAGAACGAACGTGTACGCGATGTGACCGATCGGTTGTACGACGAATTGTCGGCGGCCGGGTTCGAAGTGCTGCTCGACGATCGCAACGAACGGCCGGGCGTGATGTTCGCGGATATGGATTTGATCGGCATACCGCATCGCCTCGTCCTTGGCGAGAAAGGTTTGGCAAAAGACATAGCCGAATACAAGGGTCGACGAGACAAGGCGCCGAGCGAGATCGCGCTCGCCGAGGTCGTCGGCTCTTTGCGGGAACGAATCAAGCGCTGAACGTCGCGGCGCTATCGGCATAGCGGCCGCTTACAAAACATAACCGTCGAGCAAAAGAGTCGGTCGCGGACGAGCGGCCGCGTCGTCAAAGGCTCGCTCGCCCATCCAGCGCGGAGTCGCAAGACCAAGCGAGAATTACCGCGTTCTGATTTTTTCCGCACCGCTTTCCCACCATCTCGTCGATTCATTTTGTTCCTCGGTCTTCTTTGATCGGAAGCCCGCTTCGGAGCGCGTCTTCGCCGGTAAAAGTCCGTAACGCTTTCCAGCAGAAACCCGTGCGACAGCGCTTCGCTTCGAGAAGCAAAATCGCTTCCTTCTGTTCTTGCATTGCTCGAACAACAACTGACATTGAGGGAACGACAATGACGACAGCAGTTAGGAATCTCCTTTGTACAACTTTCCTCGCGAGTACCCTCGCCGCCTGTGGCGGCGGCGGAGACGGCGGCTCGAGTCCTTCCGGAAGCAGCGGCGCAAGTGACGTCGGAATCGAGAAGCTCAACGGCACATGGGGCGGATCGTTCGACTCGGGCGGCGGCACCATTCAGTCGATGGTGATCTCGATCGACGCCAGCGACAAAAACGCCGTGAAGATCACGGACGTCACGCTCGACGGAAACTCAGCCGGGCTTGCCGGTACGGTGACCAAAGCGAGCGAGTCGCCGCGGACCTTCCGGTTCGTCCTCAAAGACAAGAACGACCCGGCCGGAAAACCGGTCAATCAGGGCGCGTTTTTCGTCGACTCGACGGCGAAGTATCTCGTGTTTCTCGACGAGTTCCTCGAGTTCGGCGTCACGCAAAAGGGCGCGGACGGGCTTCCCCCCACGGGGTTTAGCCAAGCCGACGCGAACGCGTCTTGGTCGGGCGATGCGCTCACGATCGCAAGCGTCAGCCCGAGCCCGGACGGCAGCGGCTTCGGCAACTTCACGCAAAAAGCCTCGAGCGCAAAGTGCGATCCAGCCGCATCGGGTTCGCCGGGCGGACCTTCGGCGTGCAACATCACGGTCGGCAGCACGCAACGCAACGCTTCATCGGTAACGTTGGAAGACGCGAACGGGGGGCGGTGGGGCGGAACGTATACCGAGACGCCGGCTAGCGGCGCCGGTACCGACAACGTGTTCCGGATGTACCTGAGCCCGGACAAGCAGTATTCCGGCGCCGTGACGTGCGCGACGTCTGGCTCGATCCCGAGCTGCAGCTTTTACAGCTGGAAACATATGTAGGCCGTTTCGACGGGAACGTCGTCTCCGCTCGGCCGAGGCGGCGTTCGTCGTTCCGGCTCAGTGTCGGACCGAGCGGTCCGCCGCTACTGCACTTTGCGTCGCACCTCGGCCACGTTCGGTAGCTGATCGATCAGCGAGAGCAGTCTTGCGAGCGTGCCCAGATCCGGAATCTCGACAGTAAACGTCATACGCGCCGTATGCTCGAGCTTGTCAGTGACCGTCGTGGCGGCGGCGACGTTGATGCGTTCGTTCGCGAATAGCGACGTGATGTCGCGCAGCAAGCCGGCGCGCTCGTAGGCGATAACCTCGATCTCCACCGGATACGTGCGATCCGTATCGCCGCCCCAACTGACTTCGATCAGCCGTTCCTCATGGTCGCCATGATGGCGTAGCGCATTCGGACAGTCGCGCCGGTGAATCGTGATGCCGTGTCCGCGCGTGATGAAACCGACGATCGGATCGCCCGGCACGGGGTTGCAGCAGCGGCCCATGCGCGTCAGAAGATTACCGACGCCCTGGATCGCGACACCGGTCGAGGTTCCGCGCGCCGCCGGGCTGGGCGCGGTAATAAACGGCCGCGGTTCTTTCGGCTTGAGATCGATCAATTCCTGCACCGCGCTCACGATCTGCGACGGCTTTATTTCGCCGCGGCCGATGGCGGCGAGAAAATCGTCGACGCGGGCGTATTCGAATTTTTGCATGAGTCGTTCGTAGTTCATGTCGGACAGACCCAGCCGGTGGAACTCGCGCTCGAGCAGCTGCCGACCGTCGGCAATCGCCACGTCGTAATTCTGCTGCCGGAACCAATGCTGCACTTTCGAGCGCGCGCGTGACGTGCGCAGAAAACCGAGATGCGGGTTCAGCCAATCGCGCGACGGGCCGCCTTCTTTCACGGTCAGGACTTCGACCTGCTCGCCGGTCTTCAGGGAGTACGTGAGCGGCACGATATGCCCGTTCACCTTCGCGCCGCGGCAGCGATGGCCGATGTCGGTGTGCACGTGATACGCGAAATCGAGCGGCGTTGCGCCTGCCGGCAAATCGATGATCTTGCCCTTCGGCGTAAAGAGGTACACGCGCTCGCTGAAGACCTCCGACTTGAACTGATCGACAAAGTCGGTCGCCTCCGCGACTTCATCTTTCCATTCGAGGAGGCTTCGAAGCCACGCGATCTTCTTGTCGAAGGTCAAGTCGGGTGCGACGCCTTCCTTGTAGCGCCAATGCGCCGCGACGCCGAGCTCGCACTGCTGGTGCATCTCGTGCGTGCGGATCTGCACTTCGACCGTCTTGCCTTCCGGGCCGACCACGGCGGTATGAATCGAGCGGTAGTGGTTTTCCTTCGGCGTCGCGATGTAGTCGTCGAACTCGCCCGGAATGTATTGCCACAGGCTGTGTGTCACGCCGAGCGCGGCATAGCAGTCGCGCACTGACCGCACCAGTACGCGCACGCCGCTCACGTCGGTGATCTGCGCGAAGCTCTTCGCTTTGCGCCGCATCTTGCGCCATATCCCGTAGATGTGTTTCGGCCGACCCGTCACTTCTGCCTCGATGCCGGCCCCGCGCAGCTCCGCGGCCAGGCGTGTGCGCACGCGCTCGATGTACTGTTCGCGATCGATGCGCTTTTCCGCGAGTAGCGCGGCGATTTGCTTGTAGGCAACCGGCTCGAGATAACGGAACGCCAGATCTTCGAGCTCCCACTTGAGCTGCCAAATGCCGAGCCGGTTCGCGAGCGGCGCGAAGATGTCCATCGTTTCGCGCGCGATACGCTTCTGCTTCGGCTCCGGCAACGCCCCGAGCGTGCGCATGTTGTGCAGGCGGTCGGCGAGTTTGATGAGCACGACGTCCACGTCCTCGGCCATCGCCAGCAGCATCTTGCGAAGGCTTTCGGCCTGCACGTGCTCGCGCCGGCTGCCCGCCGCGACGCCCTTGAACTCCTGGATCACCTCCATCTTCGTCACGCCGTCGACGAGCGCGGCGACGCGTTCGCCGAATTCGCGTCTCACGTCGTCCAGTGTCGCCGGCGTATCTTCCACGACATCGTGGAGGATCGCGGCGACGACGGCCTCGTAATCAACGCCGAGATCGGCAAGGATGCGGGCGACCGCGAGCGCGTGGTAGACGTACGGCTCACCGGATGCGCGCCACTGACCCGTGTGCGCGCGCTCGGCGAACCGACAGGCGCGTCGGGTCGCCTCCGCCTCGGCCGGCGCACGACCGGCGCTGAGCGTCTCGATCCAGCCGCCGACATCCGTTTGCGGGGAGACGGCGGTATCGGGTGCGGGGCGGGTGACGGTAACCATCTCGTATATTATGGAGTTGCCGCGAAGCGGATTAAACCGGCTGGCACCGGGGACCGAGCGCGCTATGCTTTGAGGGTGTCGAAAGCGCGCGCGGCGGCATTTTCACCAGCGGCCGCGACTGTCGACGGATCGCCGCCCCGGCTTTTGAAAACAAACACGAAAAAGCGTCGCTCGACATGACCGCCCTTCCGCGTCTATGCATGGTTGCCTGCTTCTGGCTCAGCCCGAGCGTCGCCGCCACGCCACCTCAGGAGATGGACCCGGAGCTGCGGGAGGTGCTCAAGCGCGCCGTCGATTCCGCGGATTCTTTTCCCGACCGGTTCGAGGCGGAGGTGTGGCTGCTCGACATGTCGCGCCGGCTCGAACGCAAACTGCCCGATCCCCGCTATCGTATGGATTTTCTGAAGAACGTGCATTACGAAGCGAACCGCGCGCGGCTGGCGCCGGAGCTCGTGCTCGCGGTGATCGAGGTCGAAAGCAATTTCAATCCGTACGCCATCTCCGGCGCCGGCGCCCGAGGCCTGATGCAGGTCATGCCCTTCTGGCTCAAGTTGCTCGGTCGGCCGGGCGACAGTCTATTCCGCGTGCAGACCAATCTGCGCTACGGCTGCACAATTCTGCGCTACTACCTCGACAAGGAAAACGGAAATTTGTTTCACGCGCTCGCTCGCTACAACGGCAGCCGCGGGCAACGCACCTATCCGGCCTTGGTCGACCGCGCCTGGCGAACGCGCTGGTACCGGCAGTAGCGCCGCAGACCTCCGGCCGCGACCGAACGGCCGCCGCCGGCGCGAATACCATTGTCTACCGCTGAGGACACGGAGGACGCGGAGGAATTAAGAAAACAACGAGAACGTATCTCCAAATAGCTTGCTTCGCGCCACGCTTCGCTCGCGGCTGCGGCTCACTCGCTCGCCATGACAGGTCTTTGTTTGTCACTTCGACGAGCGCTTGTTGCGACGAAGCAATCTCGGGTATTTTGAGATAAGTTCTGAAAAACCTCTGCGTCCTGCGCGTCCTCTGCGGTGAGAGCTACATTTCGGTGCCCTTAGCGGATTTCGAAATCCACGAACGTCTGCACCGGCGCGTCGCGCGCGACCACGGCGGTGACTCGGGCAGCGCGCGGCCCGCGCCATAACCAGCTCTCGAGCGCACGCACGGCCTCGTCGTCGCCGCTCGCGAGCACTTCGACGTCGCCGTTTGGCAAATTTCGCACCCAGCCGGTCACTCCGAGCCGGCAGGCCTCGGCGACCGTCGACGCGCGAAACGCGACACCCTGCACGCGACCGGAAACCACAAAGTGCCGGCAGCACGTCATCGCGTCAATGAGCTTGTTTCAACGTCGCCAGCAAGTGTTCGGCTTGCGCTTGTGTTACCGCGCCGACGCGCTGCGTGACGAAGCTGCCGTCCGGCGCGAAAAAATAATACGTCGGCGTTCCCGCGAGCCGATGACCGCTCAGGCGTGTCGCGTCGCCCGGCGTTCCGAGGAGGTTCGGAAAGTTCAGCGTCTGCTCGTCGGCGAAGTCGCGCGCTTTGTCGCGGTTGGCCGCACCGTCGATCGAAAGCCCGAGCACACGCAGGTCGCGGTCTTTGTGCTCGTCGTGCAGAAAGGTCATGTGATACATCTCGCGCCGACAGATCGGACAATCCGCGGACCAAATCGTGACGACCGTCCAGCGTCCCTTGCCGATATATTCACTGACACGATGCGGTTTTCCGTCGAGGTCCGGTAGCGTGACGTTCGGCGCGGCGGGACGCGCAACCGCCGGCAAGAACAACAGCCAGGCGAGCAGCAAAAACCAAACAGTCCGCAGCGCTCTCCCGTGTCGAACCCTTCCGCAATACATCTCGTCTGCTCCCATTTATAATCCCGGACATCCGTTGGAGCCGGCGATGGATCAAAAATTCCGGATCGAGAAGGACGCACTCGGCGAGTTCGCCGTACCGGCCGACGCATGGTACGGCATCCAGACGGCGCGTGCCCGCGCCAACTTTCCGATTTCCGGCCGCGTCCCCGACCGAGATTTTATTATCGCGCATGTTCGCATCAAGCGCGCAGCGGCGATCGCAAATCGCGACGCGGGCTGGCTCGACGCGGCGCGCGCCGATGCGGTCGTCGCCGCCTGCGATGCGGTCGTCGCCGGGGAACACCATGAGCAATTCGTGGTGGACCGGTTCCAAGCCGGAGCCGGCACGAGCCATAACATGAACACCAACGAAGTCGTCGCGAATCTCGCGAACGTCGCGCTTGGCGGAAATCGCGGCGAGTACCGGCCGGTACATCCGAACGACCATGTGAACATGGGCCAGAGCACCAACGACACGATCCCGACGGCGATCCGGCTCGCGGTGCTCGCCAAGCTGCCGCGCCTCACTCGTACGCTCGAAAACATGGCGACCGAGTACGAACGCGTCGCCGAACGCGAGCGCGGAACGATCAAGAGCGGGCGCACGCATTTGCAGGACGCCGTGCCGACGACTATCGGGCGCGAGTTCGCGGCGTACGCGTTCACCCTGCGCCGCTGCGCGGCCGATCTGGCGTCGAACCGGCCGGCGCTTTGCGAGATCGGCCTCGGCGGCTCGGCCGTCGGCACCGGACTCAACACGGCGCCCGGCTACGTGACGCGCGCGGCCGAGGAGCTCGCGCGCATGACCGGCGAGGCGATTCGGCCCGCACCCGATCTCACCGCGCAGATGCAATCGATGGCCGATCTGCAGCGCGTGTCGCACAGCTTGCGGCTCATCGCGCTCGAGCTGACCCGCGTCAGCAACGACATGCGCCTGCTCGCCTCCGGCCCGCGCACGGGATTCGCCGAGATCGAGTTGCCGGCGGTGCAACCCGGCTCCTCCATCATGCCGGGGAAAGTGAATCCAGTCATGTTCGAGATGCTGAACCAGGTGTGCTACCAGATCATCGGCCAGGACGCCGCGGTGGCGGGCATGACGCAGGCCGGCCAACTCGAGCTGAACGTCCTCATGCCCGCGCTCGGCTCGGCACTGTTCGATGCGTTCGACTGGCTGACGAACGCGGTGGACGCGGTGACCGAGAAGGGGCTGAAGGGGCTCACGGTAAATCGCGCGCGGTGCGCCGACTACGCGCACGCGAGTGTCGGCCTCGCAACGCTGCTCAACACCTCGATCGGCTACGCCGCGGCCGCGGAGGTGGCCAAGGAATCGCAACGCACCGGGCGTGCCGTGCGGGATATCGTGGCGGAGAAGGGCCTGATGACGAGCGCCGACTTCGACCGGCTGGTCGAGCAGGCGGCGCTGTCCGGCAAACTGGAACGCCGTTGACGGCGGACACCGCTCGCGGTTCCATAGGCGAGGGAAGTTCTACTCAAAAATAACCATGGGCCTTGAACTTTCGGTACCCGACAACGCTGCAACACCGTTTTCTGATCTTGAGCTAGATCCCGAACGAGTCGAACGCTGGCTCGCCGGGCTACCGCTGCTCGATTCGAGCGCCACCGGCGGCAAGCTTTACGCAAACCTACAGGCCTACAACCGAGCCGACGTACCAGCCGACATCCGCCTGGCGCTGCTCGAACGTTACCGTGCGCCGGTCCGGCATCTCACGCTCGAGCTGCGCAAGCACTACGTGGGCGTGCCGCTGCCGCTTGGCGCCCGGCAGCAGGCGACCGCGGAGCAGAGTCGTCATTTCGCGCTCGAGCTCGCATACGGCTACAAGCATGTCGTGCTCGCGAACAGCCAGCTTCCGGGCGGACGTCGCCGCGATGCGATCGAATCCGCGCTCCCGCTGCAACGCGCGATTCGTTATTTGACGGAAACCCTCCTCGCCTCGTTTCTGTCGTACGCCCCGGCGCCCGCGAAGCTGTGGCGCGAAATCCACACCCTGTACGCGCATGCCGAGCGCTTCGGCATCACGACGGTGGAGGTACCGGACAACGTCAACGGTATCGACGGTAGGGGAACCGTCGCACGAGCGTACAAACATGCGCTACTGCTCGACCTCGGGGATCCCTATCACCTGCCGTCGCCGATGATCGTGAAAATGGATCAGTATCTCGAAAATTACGCCGACCGCGCGTCCTTACGGCGCGGAGTCGGACAAACGGAACCCAACTGCCATTTCCTGATCGATCTCGAATCGGACCGCGCGGGAATTCTTCACAGTAAAGGCACGATACTCCAGCGCGCCGACCGTTATGGTCTGCTCGACACGGTCGAGCTCGCGCGCCACATTCATTCCCAGTTGAAGCAACTGCAGGATGGACAAGTACCTGCCTCCCGGCTGCCTCCCGATTTTTATCGAGCAGGCGGACACGAGCTGCTGCTGCGTCTGATCAACGTCTGGGGCATCAACCCGAAGCGAACGTTCCGGCGCAGCCAACGCACGAATACCGGCGTCGAAGTCGCGGTCGGTTTGGACGCCATCGGCTACTGGCTGAACGGTGGCCGCCGATTCCTGCCGAGCAGCAGGCGCGTGGGTCCGTTCCGCCCCCAGGACGAGGCGCGCGAACCGTCGGCGCAGGCAGCCGAACCGGAGTACGCGCTCTGGAACATCGAAGACGAGAGCGCCGGCGGCATGTCGATGAGCCACACCGGCGAATTGCGCCGGCGCGTGGCGGTGGGCGATGTGGTCGCGACTCGCTTCACCCGCGACGACCCTTGGACGATCAACGCCGTGCGCTGGGTGCGCAGCCCAAACCCCGCACACGTCGAGATCGGCACGGAGCGCCTCGCGCCCGCGGCCGTACCGGTTGCGATCAAGGTCGTCGCCGACGACAACGCGGAAAGCGACTTTCTGGCCGCGCTGCTGCTGCCGCCGATTCCCGCGCTGAAGCAACCGCAGACGCTCGTCACTCCGCGCAGCGTATTTCGACCCCAACGCGCGCTCGTTCTCGACGACGGCACGAAGCTTCGTCGACTCATCGCGCAGCGGCTGGTGGAAGCCGCGCAAGGTTTCGAGCGCATCGAATTCATCGAGGCGAGCTAGCGACCCGCCCGCCTTTGCCGCATCTGCCCGGCGATGGGCGATGCACGGACGCGGCGTTACAATGCCCGCCTCTGATCCGGCCCGTTTCCATGTCCGACATTCTGGTTCTCTACTACAGCCGCCACGGCGCTCTGCGCGAGATGGCAAATCAGATCGCGCGGGGTATCGAAAGCGCGGGCGTCCACGCGCGGGTTCGCACGGTGCCCGAAATTTCGCCGGTCTCGGAAGCGACCGCCCCGGCCATTCCCGCGGATGGCCCGCCATACGCCACGCTCGAAGATCTGCAGGAGTGCATCGGGCTCGCGCTCGGCAGTCCGACCCGGTTCGGGAACATGGCGGCACCGCTCAAATATTTCCTCGACACCACCAGCGCACTTTGGGTCAGCGGCGCGCTCGCCGGGAAACCCGCGGCGGTATTCACCTCGAGCGCCAGCCTGCACGGCGGACAGGAGACGACACTCGTTTCCATGATGCTGCCGCTGCTCCATCACGGCATGCTGCTCGTCGGCGTGCCGTATACGGAAGCGGCGCTGATGCAGACCGCGAGCGGCGGAACGCCTTACGGCGCAAGCCACGTTTCGGGCACCAACAACGATCGGCCCGTCACCGAAGACGAAGCAAAGCTATGCCGCGCGCTCGGACGCCGGCTCGCTGGAACCGCGGCGGCGCTCGCACGTCGTGACTGAAGTCGATACTCGTCTGCGTGCGACCAGGGCTGTCGCGCTCGCCGCTTACGGCCTGTTACTCGTCGCGATCGTGTTGTGGGAGGCGTGGGCCGCGCCGGCTACGCCGGTCGCACGCACGTTTTGGCTGGGGCTCAAGGCGATACCGCTGCTCGTCCCCCTACCCGGTCTCTGGCGTGGTCGAGCGCGAGTGTACGTGCTCGCGTCACTTCTGGCGCTTCTTTATTTCTGCGACGGCATCGCCGTTGCTTACGACGCCCTGAGGTCGAACGCTCCGGAAGGGTTCGTATACGGAACGGCTCAAACGCTGCTCGCGCTCGTTTTCGTCGTCGCCGCGACGTTCTACGCGCGCTTCACCTGGCGTCGTTCGCCGCTTCGAGGCTCCGCAGAAACGGAATCGTAACGCGCCGCTGCCGCGCGAGCGCGGCGACATCGATGCGCTCGAGCAGCGCGAACAGCGAGTGCATGTCGCGCGGATAACGGTTGAGAATATAGCGCGCGACCTCGGCCGGTAACTCGAAGCCGCGGTTGCGCGCCCGCAGCCGCACGGCTTCGAGCTTCGCGCTGTCATCGAGCGGATGCAGCTGATAGACGGCGCCCCAAGCGAGGCGGGTTGCCAGCTCCGGCATCCGCAAACCGAGCTGCGCCGGCGCGGCGTTGCCGGCGGCCACCAGACGCGCGCCGTTCGCACGCGCGAGCTCATAGAGCGCGAAGAGCGCCGACTCCCATTTCGCATTGCCGGCGACACGATCGAGATCGTCCAAACAGACGAGAAACGCTTCCTCGGCGGCCTCGAGCACATCGGGCGTGAGCTGTGGCTCGGCCAAGGGCACATAGAGCGCCGCGCCGCCGCGGGCCTGAACGAAGCGACACGCCGCCTGCAGCAAATGCGATTTGCCGCTCGCCGTTTCTCCCGAGAGGAAAAGCGTCGCCGGCTCGGAACCGACGGGATCGACGATGAGCGCGCCCAGCCGCGCAACCGCTTCGGCGTTCGCACCCGCGTAAAAGTTCTCGAACGACGAACCGTCACGCAGGCGCAGATTGAGCGCGAGTTGTGCCGTCATTGCGCAGTCCGCTTCGAATGCAGGTTCCGACGTGCCCGCGGCGTACGCGTGTTCATGCTTTGCGCCGGCCGGTGCGCCGCACCGGTTCTATTTCCTTCATGACGCCCCACATCCACAGATAATGCGCACCGCTCGCGACCGTCGTAACGAACACCGCGTACACGAGCGTCTGTATCACGAGCGGAAAGTCGCTGACGGTGGCCTGCTCGGCGAGAACCACGACGACGAGCGCGATCTGCAGAAACGTGTTGAACTTGCTGAGCGCGCTCGGGCGCATCTGTACCGGGCCGTACATCGACGTGTACGCGAGGTACCCCCCGATAATCAGCAGATCGCGAAACGCGACGACGATGACGAGCCAAACCGGCAAGTGCCCGAGAATCGTGAGCATGACGTAACTGCTCACCAGGAGGATCTTGTCGGCCGCGGGATCGAGGATCGCGCCGAGGCGGCTTTCGTAGTGAAACCGTTTGGCGATCAAGCCGTCGAGCCCGTCGGAAAAACCGGCGACAGCGAAGAGAATGAGCGCCGCCACGTAATTGCCGTTGTTCAAGACCAGCACGAACGCGGGGGCAAGCGCAAGGCGCGCGAGCGTGATGATATTCGGCACTTGCGAGACGTTCATGCACACATTCCGTTCGCGGCGCGGCAGCGCGCCGGACATGGGGAGCGGCCACGCTAAAGGCGACCCTCCCGCAAGTCAAGTTTGCGCCTGCGAACGGCGCATCCTACTATTACGCCTCGCGCAAAACGTAGACCCGTCCTTGAAAGCTCCCCGCACACCGCTCAGCTACCGTGATGCCGGCGTTGATATCGATGCCGGCGATGAATTGGTCGAAGCGATCAAACCGATCGCCGCCAGCACGAACCGCCCCGGTGTGCTCGCCGGCATCGGGGGCTTCGGCGCGCTGTTTCAGATTCCACCCGGCACTTACAAAGACCCGGTGCTGGTGGCCGGCACCGATGGCGTCGGCACGAAGCTGAAGCTCGCCATCGATCTCGACCGGCACGACACGATCGGCATCGATCTCGTCGCCATGTGCGCGAACGACGTCGTCGTACAAGGCGCGGAGCCGCTCTTCTTTCTCGACTATTTCGCAACCGGCAAGCTCGATAACCGGGTCGCACGCAGCGTGATCGCCGGCATCGCCGAAGGCTGTCGCCAGGCCGGGGCCGCACTGATCGGCGGCGAGACCGCGGAAATGCCCGGCATGTACGCTGCCTCGGACTACGATCTCGCCGGCTTCTGCGTCGGCGCCGTCGAGCGCAGCCGGATCATCGACGGCTCACGCGTCAAGCCGAATGACGTGGTGATCGGCCTCGCTTCGAGCGGCCCGCACTCGAACGGGTATTCGCTCATACGCAAGATCGTGGCGACCGCGGAAGCTTCGCTCGACCAGAAATTCGCCGCCGGCGACCCACGCACTCTCGGTGAAGCGCTGCTCGCACCGACTCGCATTTATGTGAAGCCGTTGCTTGCTTTGATGCGGAAGTTCGACGTCCGCGGCTGTGCGCACATCACCGGCGGCGGCATCCCCGGCAACCTGCCGCGCGTACTGCCCGAGGGCACGCGGGCGGTGCTCGAGGCCAGCCGCTGGAAACGGGGACCCGTCTTCGACTGGCTCCAGCAAACCGGCGGCGTCGACGACGCCGAGATGTACCGGACATTCAACTGCGGGCTCGGCATGCTCGTGGTGGTTCCGCCCGATCAGGCCGACGGCGTGATCGAGCTCCTTGCCCAAGCAGGCGAAAGCGCGATGCGCGTCGGGTACGTCGAGGCGCGGCCGGGCGAGCCCGAGGCAGTCATCGTTTAAGGTCGTGCATCCGATACAGCATGAAGCATCGCCGCGTTGTCGAGTGGTGGTGTTGATTTCCGGCCGCGGCAGCAATCTCGAAGCGATCATCGAAGCGAACCGGTGCGGCAACCTGCCCATAGAGATCTGCGCCGTGATCAGCAATCGGCCGGAGGCGCCGGGATTGGAAGTCGCTCGCTGTCACGGAATCCCGACCGAAGTGGTCGATCATCGTCGGTACTCTGCACGTTCGGAATTTGACCGGGCGCTACAGGACCGTATCGACCGGAATCGTCCGGATCTCGTGGTGCTCGCCGGCTTCATGCGCGTGCTCGGCGCTGAGCTGATCGATCGCTATGCCGGGCGCCTCATTAATATCCACCCGTCTCTGCTGCCGGCGTTCCCCGGTCTTCGGACCCACGAGCGTGCGCTCGCCGAAGGCGCGAAACAGCACGGCGCTACGGTACATTTCGTGACGCACGACGTGGACAGCGGGCCGATCATCGCGCAGGCCGCAGTCCCCGTATTGCCCGGCGACACTGCGGACACACTTGCCGCCCGCGTTTTGATCGAGGAACACCGCATTTATCCCCTCGCGATACGCTGGTTCGTCGAAGGACGGCTGACGGTTCAGAACGGGCGGGTGCTGCTTGACGGTCGCGTGGATGCGGTACAGGGGCTGGTAACGCCGACGTCATCGAAAGTACCGGCAAATTAACGGGATAGGTGCGATTCTGATGATGCGTTATACTTTGAAGACTCAAAAAACGAGGACCTCTGTGTGCTTCTGACCGGCGTAGTCAGTCTCCCGTGGTGGGGTTATGTGCTTGTGGCTTTGGTCTTCACACATATCACCATCGCGAGCGTCACGATCTACCTGCATCGGCACCAAGCGCACCGGGCGCTCGATCTGCATCCCGTCGTCAGCCACTTTTTCCGCTTCTGGCTTTGGCTCACCACCGGAATGATCACAAAGGAATGGGCCGCGGTACATCGCAAACACCACGCGAAAGTCGAAACACCCGACGACCCCCACAGTCCGCAGCAATGGGGAATTCGCAAAGTCTTATGGGATGGCACCTCGCTATATCGCGTCGCCTCGAAAGACGGGGAAATACTCGCGAAGTACGGTCATGGCACGCCCGACGACTGGATCGAGCGGCATCTCTACTCCCGGCGTAACACCTGGGGCATCGCGTCGATGCTGGTGATCAACTTGGTTCTCTTCGGTCCGATCGGTCTCACGATTTGGGCCGTGCAGATGGCGTGGATTCCGTTCTTCGCCGCCGGCGTCATTAACGGCATCGGACATTACTGGGGTTATCGAAACTATGAAGTCCAGGATGCGAGCCGCAATATCGTGCCGTGGGGCATCCTGATCGGCGGCGAGGAGCTGCACAACAATCACCATACGTTCCCCAGCTCCGCGAAACTGTCCTCGAAGCATTGGGAGTTCGACATCGGCTGGCTCTACATCCGGCTGCTCGAACGCCTCGGCGCAGCGCGCGTGAAGAAGATTCCGCCCGAGCTGACGCTCGATGCGACCAAACAGCAAATTGACCTCGACACGGTCAAAGCCGTGGTCGTCGGTCGGTTTCACGTCATGGCGTACTTCGCGCGCGAAGTGATGCAGAACGTCTACCGCGAAGAGCTGAAAAAAGCGAACCGGGCCGACCGCCAGTCGTGGGATTTATTGAAGCGGGCGAAGCGGCTGATGATTCGCGAAGCTACCTTGCTCGACGACACGAGCCGGCGCTGGCTGCACAAGGCACTCGAAATCAACACGACGCTGCGGACGGTTTACTCGATGAAGCAGAATCTTGCCGACATCTGGCAGCGCTCGGCGACGACGCAGGAGCACCTGCGGCATGCGATCGAGGAATGGTGCCGGCAAGCGGAAGCCACCGGCATTCAGGCACTACGCGATTTCTCGCACAAGCTGCGGACTTACCGGCTCTCGTCGCCGACAGCCTAGTAGGCCGGAAAATCGGGCCCAAATAAAAAACCCGCCGCTGGCGGGTTTTTTATTGGTAGAAGCTACGACCCGGGATCTTGCGCGACAACCGCTCGTGCAGCGGGCTCGAGTGCGGGAAGTGCGCGAGCAGGAATTCCATCTGGTCCGCCAGCACCCGCTTGCCCTGCAGATAAATGTACTCGGCGTGCGTGGGCACGAATGGAACCGCGAGAAGTTCCATCCCGGCGCGCTCAGGGGTACGGCCCGCTTTTCGGTTGTTGCAGCGCTTGCAAGCCGTCACGACATTCTTCCACGAATCGCTCCCGCCCTGACTTAGCGGAACGATGTGATCGCGCGACAAGCCTCTCGGCGGGAACTGACTGCCGCAGTACATGCACATATGAGCGTCGCGCGCGAAAAGGGCCTGATTGTTGAGCGGCGGAACGTAGTGCGCCCGTGCCTTGAAGGCGGCATGACTGTCGCCGTCCGTCGCGACGATCGAATTGACGTTGATGATAGAGCGCTTACCGGTGATGGCGTTGTAACCGCCGTGGATGTGATAAAGCGGTACACCGAGAGAGAAGACCACCTGATCCAGATAGTACGCGCGCACCGCTTCGCGGAAGTCGATCCACTCGAGCGGGATGCCAGAGGCATCGGTCCGGAGCACTTGCTGGCTTAACGGGTACACGGTCTTACCTTTTGAGCACTCGTCTACAACTATATGTCATAAAAACCGCGGCTTGTATAGCCGGGTACCTTCACTCGCCCGGCAACCCGGGCATTCGCCAATGGTCGGGTTGCGCCTCGACGGATACTGTTCCTTCATCCGTTCTTGATGCGCCCGCGAAACGTCGGTGCGCCGCTTTCAAGTATCCGTTCTTCTCGTCGGACGTTTCGACGAAACCGGGGCGCGACGAAATATCGTGCTAAACGTTACGGCAAAGCCGTTCCGCATGGCGATAAGTCGAGCCTACCGGGAGGCATCCGGAACACCGGTGCTCTCTCGGCGCCGCTGTCGATAAGCACGCGTTTTTTCCCGGTTGCCGCAGAGCGTCGAGGCACACCAGCGTCGGGTACCCGGCTTCGAGCGATCGTAGAACACCCAACGGCACTCGTCTGCCGCGCACATCTTCAGCCGATCCAGCCGACCGGTCGCGCCGGCATGCTGAAGCTCCGCGAGGATTCTGCCGAGACCGGCTGAGCGGATGCCGGCCGCGGGTTGCAGGGCTACAGCACCGGCGGACACGTGCACGATCATGGGAAAAGTAGCGGCCGAGGCGTTCACCGACGCGGCGGCGCGGGTATCGGCCGGACGATTCGCCGGCGCGAGCTGCAGGAAACGCCGCAGCGCATCGCGCAGTTCCAACGCCCTTCGATGGCTGTCCGGATCGAGCCGTGCGTCGGCGTCCAGCAATGCGCGACGCCGCATCCAAAGCTCGAGTTCGGAAACTGTTCCAAGCTCGTCGCCCGTCTCGTGCGGCTTACCGTGATGCACAAACCGGCGCAAGTCGAGGGAGTTCACGAACTCGTAGAGCAGCGCGAGATCGGGGGGGACGGCGTGTTTTCGCGAGAGACGCATGTCGACACCAGTATAACGTTTTTCCTGGTTGACCCAGGTAGACACCTTATATTATCGTTTACTGGTGTCCGCCGGAAGCTGCGCTCCGTAAGCGTTGATCACAACATGGGTGCAAACATGGAGGCCGCCTGTGAGTAACGAGTCCGCCCCGCTCCGTCCGCGCATCTTCTACGGCTGGTTTGTGGTTGCCGCCGCGTTCGCCGTGACCCTGATGGGATTCGGCAGCGCTTACACCTTCAGTGCTTTTGTCGAGCCGTTGCAGAAAGACTTCGCTGCGTCCCGCGGTTCGGTCTCGCTCGTCTTTTCGCTCGCTGGCTTTCTCTATTTTGCTCTGGGCGTCGTGAGTGGCCCTCTGGCAGACCGTTGGGGTTCCCGTCGTTTGGCCGTTACCGGAATGATTCTGATCGGCGTCGGTCTCGCCTTTGCCAGCACAGCACGAACTCTCGTGGAGGTTTACGCGGCCTACGGTCTCGGGGTGGGACTCGGGATTGGTTGTTCCTATGTTCCGGCGCTAGGCGCCGTACAGCGTTGGTTTTCCCGGCGTCGCGGCTTTGCCTCCGGTCTCGCCGTGAGCGGTATTGGTGTCGGCACGCTCGTCATGCCGCCGCTCGCCGCGCTACTTATCGAGAACCTTGGCTGGCGCAACGCCTACCTCGCCCTCGGCGCCATCACCGCTGTTGTCGGCGCGGCAATGGCATTGCTGATCGAAAACGACCCGCGCGATCGCGGGCTCAGCCCGGACGGCGACGCGCAGCAAACCGGCTCTCGATCGCAACCCGCCACCGGCGCGTCGGTCCGCGACGCCATCAGGTCTCGGCGGTTTGCCGCGCTCTACGCTGCTTGCCTGATCTGCTCGTTCGGAGCGTTCGTGCCGTTTGTTCACCTCGTTCCGTATGCCGACGACCTCGGCTTCCCACAACGAGCCGCTGTGTTCCTGCTCGGAATCGTTGGCATCGGCAGCACGGCGGGCCGCTTTTTTCTCGGCGGCGTTGCCGACCGGCTCGGCCGCACCCACGCCCTATTCGCCATGCATGTAGGCATGGCGCTCGCGCTGGTGATCTGGACGTTCTCGCAGAGCTTCTGGGCGCTCGCTGCCTTTGCGTTCACCTATGGCGTCTTTTACGGGGGATGGGTCGCGGTGCTTCCCGCCGTCGTAATGGACTACTTCGGCGGACGCAACGTCAGCGGCATCATCGGCATTCTCTACACGAGTGTCGCATTCGGCACATTAATTGGCCCGAGTGCGGCGGGTTTTGCCTTCGACATCAGCCACAGCTACACAGTCCCGATCGTCGCCAGTATCGCGGCCAATCTCATCGCGTCTGTCATTGTCGGCAGCCTGGCGAAAACCGTGGTACCGGCGCCGGCGACTGACTGACCGAGTCGCTCGGATTCGCAAACCCAAAAACGACAAAGCCCGCTGATCGGCGGGCATCGGGTACAACGTACGCGCGAATCGCGCGCTTACTTGATCTTTCCTTCCTTGTAGATGACGTGCTTCCGGGCGACCGGATCGTACTTTTTCAGCTCCAGCTTGTCCGTCATCGTCCGGCGGTTCTTGGTGGTCGTATAAAAATGTCCGGTCCCCGCGCTGGAAACCAGCTTGATCTTTTCGCGTACTGCCTTGGCCATGGCCCGCTCCTGTTAAATCCGTTCGCCGCGCGCCCGCAAGTCGGCGAGCACGGCATCGATGCCCTTCTTGTCGATGGTGCGCAGACCCTGGTGCGACAGCCTCAGGGTCACCCAGCGCTGCTCGCTCTCGACCCACAGGCGCCGGTAGTGCAGGTTCGGCAGAAACCGCCGCTTGGTCTTGTTGTTGGCGTGAGAAACATTGTTACCGACCCGAACGCGCTTGCCGGTGATCTGACAGACTCTCGCCATTGAATCGCTCCGAAATGCCGGGATACGGCTAAAAAAGGAGCGGTTTTATACCAGAAACAGGCTACCGTGGGTAGCCTGGACCGGGGGTCCTTAAAGCAGGCCGCGCTCGCTGAAGGAAACCGACTCGCCGTCGCCCACAATCAGGTGGTCGAGGATGCGGATGTCCACCAGGGCGAGCGCTTCCTTCAGGCGCGCCGTGAGCGTCTGGTCCGCCCGGCTGGGTTCCGCGACCCCGGAAGGGTGGTTGTGCACCAGGATCACCGCGGCGGCGTTCAGGGCGAGCGCTCGCTTGACGACCTCGCGGGGGTACACGGCGGTCCCATTCAACGTTCCGCGGAACAGCTCCTCGAAAGCCAGAATCCGGTGCCGATTATCCAGGAACAGGCAGCAGAAGACCTCATAAGGACGGTCGCGCAGACTCGCTTGGAGGTAATCGAGTGTGTCTCGGGGCGACTCCAACGCGTCGCCACGAGTGAGACGGGATTCCAGATGGCGCCGGCCCATTTCGAGCGCCGCGACGAGTTGAATGTATTTGGCCTCGCCGAGACCGGGCGTCTCGCACAGCACGTCGCGCTCGGCGGCAAGCAGGTTACGCAGGCCGCCGAACCGGGCGAGCACCTCGCGGGCAACGTCGACGGCCGTTCGCCCGGGTGTACCGGTTCGGAAAAAGATCGCGAGCAGCTCGGCATCCGAGAGACTGCGCGGCCCCTGCGCAAGCAGCTTCTCGCGCGGCCGTTCGGCCGCCGGCCAATCCGTAATCGCCACGAAGCTCCGTTTGTTCTGGTTGTGACCGCGAGTAAAACCGATACACTTTAACACTAGGCTCGGACAGGAATAAACGGTGCGCCACGGCACTTCCGGGTATCTCACCGACCTACTCGACGAAATCAAAGGGACCGACATGACCAAACGGATCGTCAATTTGGATGACTTGAAGCTGGACGTCCAGAAATACTCCGACGTATTCGAAGCCCACATGGCGTCCATCGCTCCGCTCGTGGGCGGCAGGAAACTCGGCTACCGGCTGACGGTGCTGCCGCCCGGGAAGAAAGCGTGGCCGTACCACGCGCACCTCGCCAACGAAGAAATGTTCTTCATTCTCTCGGGCAGCGGACTTCTGCGTTATGCCGGCGCGGAGTATCCGATTCGCGCCGGCGACGTCATCGCAGCGCCGGCGGGAACCGAGGCCGAGGCGCATCAGATCTACAACAATTCCGCCGAAGACCTTAAGTATTTGTGCGTCAGCACGATGGTCGAGCCGGACATCATGCTCTATCCCGATTCCGGAAAATTCGGCGCCTTCGCGGGAGCCGCGCCGGGTGGCGCCAAGGACAAGCGCACCTTTACGTACTTCGGCCGGCTCGGCACATCGGTTGACTACTGGAGCGACGAGGGCAAATAGCTCGCGCGTCGAACCGCCCGCGGCCGCCGGGCGAATGGCGGCCGCCGCTGCATGCGAACGCCAACCAAAGCGCTTTCACCGTTTCTGCGGGTGTTTCGGATGCGCGCCGACGTAAATCGCGCTTGGCCGAATCAACCGGTTGTCGCTCGCCTGCTCCAGTATATGAGCGCACCAGCCCGCGATCCGACTGCAACAGAACGTCGGCGTATACAGCTCGCGCGGTACCCCGACGGCGCGTAGTACCGCAGCCGCCCAGAATTCGACGTTGGGGTACAGGTTCCGCCCCGGCTTGTATTCCTCGAGCAGCCGCACCGCGGTGCTCTCCACCAGGAGACTCAAGCGCAACAGCGGGTCCTGATGCTCCAGTTGCTGCACCACGAATTTGAGCGCCGCCGCACGCGGGTCCCAGGTTTTGTAGACGCGATGGCCGAAGCCCATGAGTCGGTCGCCGTGCTCGATCTTCTGGCGGAGCACGCTTTCGGCTTTTTCTTCGCTGCCGATGTCGTCGAGCAAATCATCGACCTTGGACGGCGCACCGCCGTGCAGCGGGCCAATCAGCGAGCCGATCGCGGCGCATACCGCGGAAACGATGTCGGACTGCGTGGAAGTAACCACGCGCGCCGTGAACGTCGACGCGTTCAGGTCGTGATCCATGCCGAGGATGAGATACGCGGTGAGTGCGCGCACCATTCCGGGCTTCGCCACGTCACCGAGCAGCATATACAAATAGTTCTCGACGTGATCGAGATCGCCGCGCGGCTCGCGCACCGGTCGGCTGTTGATGTGGTTGTACCGATGCGCAATGATCGTCGGCGCCTTCGCCAGAATATCCAGCGCCTGCGCGACGGTCGGCGGCCAATCGCCGCCCTCGGGCACGATCACCGACAGTGCCGCGCGCAACACCGCCATGCACGACGCTTCACGCGGCGCGCTTTCGACGATCTGCTTGATCGGCCGCGTGAGCGTGCGGCGCGCGACGAGTGTCGCCTTGAGTTGTGCGAGATCGACCGGCGTCGGCAGTCTGCCGTAAAGAATGAGATAGGCGACCTCCTCGAACGTGCGCTCCTTCGCGAGCTCGCCGGCCCAAATGCCGCGATAAACGAGCTCACCCTTCTCCCCGTTTGCATAACTGATCGCGGTTCTCGCGACCGGTACTCCCTCGAGGCCTACCCTCAGCTCGGAGGGTTCCGCTTCCGCGTGTACGCTGTGCTGCTTGCCCATCGTCGTGCTCCTTTTGCTTCCACTGGTGTTGAACGCCGTCGTTGTCGATGTTCACCGCCGGGCTCGTGCAATCCGGCCAACCGCCGAATCGCAGTGCGCGTTGTCGTTCGAATTGGCATGCTTCGATTCGCTTTCCGCTCGCCGAGCATTTCCTCCCTCTTCCGCGACCCCCGCCACGCTCACGCCGGATCCGTGTCCGAGCGGCATCACGCATGCGGCGTCGAAATCGAGCTTGACGCGATCGCCCGCGCGACATGACGCTGTCGATCCCATCGCGAGCGCGAGCCATTCGCCGAACGCCGTGTCGAGCCGGATTTCGGTCACGCTGCCGAGGCACGTCGTCGACCGAACCGTCGCACACATTCCGCGACCGTCGCTTGGCGCGAGACGTACCCCCTCAGGCCGAACCGCGACACGCACCGGCCCGGCCGTAAAACCGCGGCCGGAAACGTCCAGCTCGAGGTCGCCGAGGCGCAGCCGGCTGGCGGTATCGGCGTCGCCGAGCAGCTCGCCGTCCACGACGTTGCAATCGCCCATGAACGCGGCCACGAATTCGTCCACCGGCGCGTGGTACAGCTCGTGCGGTGAGCCGGCCTGCGCGACGCGTCCGCCGTTGAGGACGACGATCTGATCCGATATCGCCATCGCCTCGCTCTGATCGTGCGTGACGTACACCACGGTGAGACCGAATCGCCGCTGCAGCTCGCGGATTTCCGCGCGCATCGCCCGGCGCAGCCGCGCGTCGAGATTCGACAGCGGCTCGTCGAAGAGGAGCACGTCGGGCTCGAGCACCAGCGCACGCGCGATCGCAACCCGCTGCTGCTGACCGCCGGAAAGCTGCGACGGCAAGCGCTCGGCGTGCGCCTCGAGCTGCACTGCCCGCAAAACCGTGCGCGCACGCTCGTGCGCGTAACAGCGCGGTTTTCCGTGCACGAGCAGTCCGTACGCGACGTTGTCGAGCACCGTCATATGAGGAAACAGCGCGTAGCTTTGAAATACCATCGCCGCGCCTCGGTCCGCCGCGGGCGTGCGGCTGACGTCGGCGCCGCCGATCACGATGCGCCCGCGCTCCGGCAGCTCGAGCCCCGCGATCAGCCGCAACATCGTCGTCTTGCCGCAGCCGGACGGACCGAGCAGCGTCGTCAGCGTTCCTTTCGGCACGGTGAATGAAACGTCGGCCACGACGGCGACATCGCCGTAGCGCTTGCACACCGCATTCAACTCGACCTGTGCCATCGATGCCCCTAAGACGCGCCAATCGGAAGCGTCGGTCCGATCGCGGCGGCATCACGGCGGCGTCCGAGGCCGGCTGCGCGCTGAAGCAAAACGAACAGCGCGGCGGATAACGCGATCAGGACCGTCGAGTAGGCGACGGCAACGCCGTAGTCGCCATTGATCACGCGATTGAGAATGAACGTGGTCGCCAGCTCGTGATCGGCGGATACTAAAAAGATAACGGCGCTCACCGTCGTCAACGAACGGACGAAGCCGTACGTCCACGTGCCGATCAAAGCGGGCCGCAGCAACGGCAGCACGATTTTGCGAAACGTATGGATACCTCGCGCCCCGAGGGTGACGGAGGCGTCGTCGAGCGAACGATCGATCTGTGCCATCGACGCGGCGCCGCCGCGCACGGCAACCGGCAGATTGCGGAACAGGAAACACAAGGCAATGATCGATCCGGTGCCGGTCAGCTCGAGCGGCGGCGCGTTGAAGCAGAGCAGATAGGCAACGCCGGTGACCGTGCCGGGGATCGCGAGCGCGAGAAACGTCGCAAACTCAAACGCGCGGCGGCCGCGAAAGTCGTGTCGCATCAAGATCCATGCGAGCAGCAGCCCAATCAGTGCCGTGAGCGGTGCGACGACAAGTGCCAGCCCCACCGTCTCGAACAGGCTATCCCAGGCGGTGCCGACGAGCGCAATTCCTCGCGCGGAAAGCTGCACACCGAACGCCGCCGCATAATGTTTCAGGGTCGGGGTGAAATCGCGTCCCCAATTTACGACGCCGCCGCCGACGAGGACGAGCGCAAAAACGAGGGCGACCGCGGCACACCACATGGCGGCAACCGTGGCGCAAACGCGCCGCACGCCGGCCGGCAGCGGTGGATGCATCCCGCGACTGTGCCTGCCGGTCGTCGTCGTGTAGTCCGCGGCGCCGAGCACGCGCCGCTGAACCGTAAACGCGACCAGCGCGAGGCCGAGCAGGAGCGCCGACAACGCCGCCGCGCGCCCGGGGTCCATCTCGGCCCCGATGAGCGAAAAGAACACCTCGGTCGCGAGAAACCGTGCGTTGCCGCCGAGCACGATGGGGTTGCCGAAATCGGTAATCGATTCGACGAAGCAGATCAGGAACGCGCCCGCGAGCCCGGGCCGCATGAGCGGCAGCGAGACATCGAAAAACGTGCGCGTGCGGTCTGCGCCGAGCGTCTGCGCCGCTTCCTCGAGCGTCGGCGATACGCCTTCGACGACGCCGAGCAGCACGAGAAACGCCACCGGCGTAAACGCGAACACCTGTGCGAGCAGCACGCCCTGCAAACCGTAGATCCAACGTTCCGGCGGTACGCCGAACGCGGCGTCGAGCAGCGCGTTGACGAGCCCCGAACGGCCGAATAGCAGCACCATCGCCATGCCGATGACGAAGGGCGGCGCGACGATTGGAAGCATCGCCGCCGCGCGCACGACGTGGCGCAAGCCGCTCGTTGCGCGGGCGACGAACAGCGCCAAGACAAAACCGACGAGCGTGCAAAGCGCGCCGGAAACGAGAGCGAGCGCGAGTGTGTTCCATGCCGCGCCGCAGGCGCCGCGCGAAGTCAAACACGCGCCGCTCCAGAGACTCGCGTCGAGCAGGCGCGCACCCAGCGCAGGGAGCGAAAAAAAGCCCGCCGTGTCTTGCAGCGCGTAACGGAAAATGGCGGCTACCGGCAACAGCGTGAAGACTGCCGTCAATACGCCGGCCACGACGACGGTACCGGAGACGAACACGTCTCCGCCGAAGTGGCCGCGCAGAGCGAGTCCCTGTGCGAGCCATATAGCGAAGGTTGCGGCGACCATCGCCGCGCCCAAACCCCAGCCCGGCGCGCCGGCTGCCGGGGCGGCGCCAGCCAGCACGAACCCGGATAAGCCGGCAATACCGATCACGACGAGCAGCCGCGCCAAGCGGTCGCGCGATGGAACGACATGAGCCGCGAGTGCACCGGCCAACAAAAAGGATCCGAACGTGGCCCCCCACGGACTTGCGCTCTGTAATACCTCGCGCAAGCCGGCGCCGTGAGACGCGTCGCGATACAAGTCATCGGGCCAGGCGAGAAACCAAATCGCGTCGACCGAGGCGTACCACGGCGCCAGACAAAATCCGACGAGACCGAACACCGCCCAGAACCACGCGAGGCGCCGCTGCGATGCCGGAATCGGCGCGTGGCCCGCGACATCGCCCGGCGAAGCCGAGAATCGGCGCAAACCAGCGCGCGAAACGAACGCCGCTAACTTGGCCGCGTCACGGTGCATCGTTTACCGCCGCGTTCCAACGCGCGAGCAAACGCTTGCGCTCGGCCGATGCACCGAAGCGCGCGTAGTCGTAGGCGATGCGCCGCGCACTTGGCGGCACCTGCAACCCGGCCGGCGGTCGCGCGGTTTTGTTTGCCGGCAGCGGATACTGACCGACCGCGAACGGCAGCTCCTGCGCTTCGCGCGATAGCGCCCAATCGTAAAAAAGCCGCGCATTCTCGAGGTGACGCGCATTTCGGATGATCGCCATCGAGCCAATCTCCTGACCGGTGCCTTCGCACGGCCAGCTCATGTCGACGGGAAATCCGTTGGCCTGTTCGTTGACCACGCCGTGCTGCACCGCGACGCCGACGGTCGCTTCACCGCGCGCGACCGCTTTGAGCGGACCGGCGCCGGAGCGCGCGTAGCTGCTGATCGACCCGTTCAGATTGCGCACGAACCGAAACGCCGCGTCCTCGCCGAACAGCTGAACCCATGTCGCCAGCGTCAGGTACGCGGTTCCCGAGGAGCTTGGATTCGACACTTCGATCTCGCCGCGATACTCCGGTCGCAGCAAGTCCTTCCAACATTGCGGCGCGGAGAGATGCTTTTTGCGCAGGAGTTCGTGGTTGTACGCGAGCACGAGCACCGCGCCGTAAATGCCGACCGCGCGATAGCCCGACGCTTGCGCTTCGCGCACCGCCCAGTCGTGCAGCTCCGGCAAGCGCGGCGACCGATAGACGTCGAGCACGCCTTTTTCGGCGGCCTGGAGAAAAACATCGCCGGTGCCGGCCCACCAGACGTCGCCGCGCGGATTGCGGGCTTCGGCGACGATTTGCGCGAGCAGCTCGCCGGTCGGTTTTTGCACCACGCTCACCTGAACGTCGTGCGCGCGCGCAAAACCCTGCGCGATCGCGCCGCACAAGGCGGCATCGGGATAGGCGCAGTAAAGATTGAGGCGGCCGGCGGCTGCGGCTGGCGGCGATGCGCCGATGGCGAAGACCGCCAGGACCAGCGACGACATGGCCAACGCTCGTCCGTGAGCCCACATGCGCGCTACTCTCTGTCCCGTGGCGGCGTATCTGCCAGCCGCAGCCGCTCGACCTGCCGACCGTTGAGCAGATGCTCCTCGATGATCGCGTCGACGTCGTCCTCGTCGACGTACGTATACCAGACGCCTTCCGGATAGACGGCGATGACCGGCCCGTCCTGGCAGCGGTCCATGCAGCCCGCCTGGTTGATGCGAATTTTTCCGGGGCCGAGACGATCGAGCGCCCGCAATCGTTGCTTCGCGTAATCGCGCACGCGCTGGGCCCCGAAACTCGCGCAACAGAGCTCACCCTCCGAACGCTGGTTGCAACAAAAGAACACGTGCCGTTCGTAATAGCTCATGTGCGCCTCATTGGCTCCAGGGTGTCTCGTAGATCCACGGCCGCCGGCCACGGTCGGCGGCGATGAACGTATCGATATCGCATAGGTGCTCGAGCGTTTCTTCGATCTCGTCGGTCCCGCGCAGCAGCCGGCGCTTGTCCTCGGCGCCGATGACGAACGGCACGACCACGTCGTCCGCGACGACCCGCTGATTCGGCAGATCGACGATGAGGTCGAGACCGCCGTCATTGGCCGCGGCAGCGGCGGCGAGCCGCTCGTAATCGTTGGGCGCGACCGTCGCGGCGAGCAGCCCGTTACGCAGTGCGTTGCGGAAAAAGATTTCGGCGAACGCGGGCGATATCACCGCGCGGATGCCGAAATCGCGCAGCGCCCAAACGGCGTGCTCGCGCGAGCTGCCGCAACCGAAGTTCGCGGCCGCGATGAGAAAGCGGCAGCCGCGGTGCGCCGGTTTGTTGAGCACGAAATCCGGGTTCAACTCGCGCCCTGTGCCGTAGCGCCAGCGCGCGAACAGCCCGTCGGCGAGTCCCGACTTCGAAATCGTCGCCAGCTCCGTCTGGGGGATGATCACGTCGGTATCGATGTTCGGAACCGCAAGCAAACACGCGCGCCCCGTTTCGACAACGAATTTCTCGCTCATCGCGCCATCTCCTTCTGCTCGGCGCGGCTCCTCAGCCGCGCGCTCGGTCAAAACGTGAAGCGCAGCCCCGCGCCCCATACGAAATCCTTCTCCGCCAGGCCCGCGCGGTCACGATTCGCTTTTGCAAGACGGACAACGACGTCGTAGTGTCGATTGAACGAATACAGCACGTCGTTCTCGAAGGTCACGACGTTTCCTTCGTCGAATCGATACGTGCGCACGACGCCGCGCGCCGCGAATCGCTCGTCAAAACGAAACGCGAACCGGGTGAACGTATCGAAGCGGCCGAAGTCTTCGTTTGTCCGCAGCGGGAAGACTTCCACGAACAGCTCGACGCGGTTGCGTCGGAACCAGTCGGCGAACGGCGGGAGCCGATCGACGTTCAACTGCGCGCCGCCGCGCAGATCGGCCAGCTCGTCGCCGACCCCCGTTCGCGCATAATCGAGCCGCCCGACCCAACCGAGCACCGGACGCGCGCGATCCGAGATCAGGCCGCCGAAGAACAGCTGCGCGCGCGTGAGATCTTCGGCGCGCGAACGGAAACTTTCGTTCCGATCCAACACTTCGAGCAGGAAATCACGCGCCGAATTCGCGAGATACCATGACTGGGTCAGCTGCAGCGCGTCCAGGTTGTCGTAGACGGCCTGCAGCCGGGCAATCGAGTAGATCGCCGGGGGCGGCACGTCCGCCGCGATGGCGCAGGATGCAGTGAATGCGAAGCCTGCCGCCGGCAATACATGCCGCCACCGGGCGGCGCCCTGCACGTGATGTCCCTGCGCCCTTTCGAGCATGGCGACGTCAAAGCGCGCGCGGATCGGCGATCGCGCCGGAAAGCGCCGATGCCGCCGCCACCTGCGGGCTCACCAAATGCGTGCGCGCGCCCGGTCCCTGCCGTCCGACGAAATTGCGGTTGGTCGTGGAAACACAGCGTGCGCGCGGCGGAACGAATTCGCGATTGATGCTCGCGCACATCGAGCAGCCGGGCTCGCGCCACTCGAACCCGGCGGCGCGGAACACGTCGTCCAGGCCCTCGACCTCGGCCTGCCGTTTCACCGCCTGCGAGCCCGGCACGACGTACGCGCGCACACGCCGATCCACGCGATTGCCGCGCACGATGGCGGCCGCCGCACGCAGATCGCCGATGCGGCTGTTCGTGCACGAGCCGACGAACACGACATCGACCGGCTTGCCGAGCAACATCTCGCCCGGGCGCAGATCCATGTATTCGAGCGCACGGCGCGCGCGATCCGAGTCTTGATACGCAACCGCCTCGTCGATATCGACGACCTGGTCGGGGCTCGTGCCCCACGTGATCTGCGGTTTCAGACGCGACACGTCGATGTCGATCTCGCGGTCGAACGCCGCCTCCGCATCGCTCTCGAGGTGTGACCAGGCCGCGAGCGCCGTTTCACGATGCTCGCGCAGCGGCGAGTAACATGCCGCATCGAGATAGCGCAACGTCGTCGCGTCGGGCGCAATCAGGCCGATGCGCGCGCCCATCTCGATCGACATATTGCAGAGCGTAAAGCGGCCTTCCATCGCGAGCCGCTCGACGAATGGCCCCGCGTATTCGACGGCGTAGCCGGTCGCGCCGCCGGCGGTCAGCGTACGGCAGATGCGCAGGATCACGTCCTTGGCGCTGGCGCCCGGCGGCAGCTCGCCGCGGACGGTGACGCGCAGGTTCTTCGGTTTGGCCTGCACGATGGTCTGCGTCGCCATCACGTGCTCGACTTCGCTCGTGCCGATGCCGAACGCGATCGCCCCCATGGCGCCGAGCGTGCAGGTGTGCGAGTCGCCGCACACGGCCGTCATCCCGGGAGCGACGATCCCCTGCTCCGGCGCCATGACGTGCACGATGCCTTGCTGCGGATGGACCGCGCCGAAATGCGCGACGCGAAATCGCAGCGCGTTTTCGCGCACGACCTGTATCATCATCTGCCCTTCGGCGAACGCGGCGCCGTCGCGGCCCGGCTCGGTCGAGACGACGTGGTCCTCGGTCGAGACCGTCAGCGCCGGTTGCAGCAACTTCCGTCCCTTGGCGATCAAACCGCTGTACGCCTGCGGCGTGGTGACTTCGTGCAGCAGGTGCCGATCGATGAACAGCAGATCGCGGCCGTCGGGCAGCGACTTCACGATATGCGCCGACCAGATCTTGTCGAACAAGGTTTGGCTCATACTCACCTCCCGATTCGCGATACCGCCGGCACGCCGCTCCCCGCATCGATCGCGCCCGACACGGGCATCGCCTGGACCAGGCGTCGACGAGCGCCAACGAACGCCGCAAGCGCCGCGGCGGCGACGACAGCGACCGCGCTCCATGCCGCCGCCGGGCTCGCGGCGTAGCACGCGGGCAGAATCGCGGCGAGCGGCAGCGAGGCGATTTCGGTGACGAATGCCATGACGCCGAGCAGCTGCGTCCGCTTCACCTGATTGTCGATCGCGTCGCCAAATATCGACATCGCGGGCGGTAACATGAGCGCGAACGCAAACGTCTCGACGAGGAACAGCGCCGCGAAACCTGCGACCGTGTCGGGCACGGCAAACAGCGCGAGCGCGACGATCATTACGAACAGACCGGCACGGACCATTCGTTCCGCACCGACGCGTTTGGCGACGATCGCCGCGAACGGCATGACCGCGGTCGTGATGACCGCCGACGCTGAGAAGAAAAGGCCGACGGCTTCCGGCGCGAGCCGCAGGCGGTCGTGCGCGTGCAGCGGCAGCAAAATCATCAACGAGAAGAAAACCAGCCGGCGCAGGAATTGCGGGCTGTACAGGCCGATCAGCAGGCCGACTCCGACGAGGCGATCGGTCGCGGCGGTGGAACTCGCCGCGGCCGGCGCGTCGACGATAAAGCGCGCCGTGACGAGCACCGCGCCCAGACCTAGGACGCCGGCGGCGATGAAGATCGCCGGCAATCCCCAGAAATATGCCACCACCGATCCGGCAAGCGGACCGAGCAGGAAGCCGAGGCCGAACGCGGCGCTGAAACGTCCCATCGCCCGCACCCGCACCTCCGCGGCGCTACCTTTGGTATACGCGATCGCAAGATCGTTCAACGCCACTGCCAGCACGCCCTCGACGATGCCTTCGCCGAACCGCAGCGCGGCGAAGACATGCAACGAGCCGGCGGCGAGATACAGAAAGAAGACGACGGCGTAGATCAGAAAGGCCGCCATGACGACGTGCCGGTGGCCGAGCCGCTCGATGACGCGCGCGACACCGGCACGCGACGCGAGCCGGCCGGCGACGAGCGTAACGAACGGCAGACCAAGACCGGCCACGCTCACGTCGTGGTGCTCGAAATAGAGCGGCAGCACCGGCATGACGATGCCCACGCCCATGTTCGCGAGCACGGTAAGCGCGAGCAGCGACGCGAAACGCGTGTCGAGCCGGTCGTTCATGCCACGCCCGCTTCCGGCTGGCGTACCGCGACGCGGCGGCGAAGCTCGCGCTGATACGCTTCGATATCGGTGTTGAGGTTCGGAAAAAATTTCCGCACCTGGTCGAGCGGCACCCACCCGGGCCGAACCAGGTACGGCACGTCAAACGTGAGATCGATGATCGTGTTCACGCGATCGCCGGAGCCGGCGATCTCCGCCGCCGTCGGCCCGGCGTCGATGATCAGGTCGACCTCGGCGCCGATGTCCGCGATCGCCTTGTCGAGCGGCACGAAGATATTGCCCTGACCGGAGAGATTCGCCGACGTCGCCGCGATCGGCCGGTTCAGCCCGATGACCATCGAGCGAAATACCGGATGCGTGGTGCAACTGATGGCGACGCTGCCGAGGCCGCACGTCAGGCGATCCGGGAACGGATATTTCTGCCGGAAGATGAACGAAATCTCGCCCGGCAGCATCGCGCGCAATATTCCGACGTCGAACCAATCCGGAATATCGACGTAGCGCGGCGCGACCTCCGGATACGGGAGGCTCACCGGCAGCGGCCCGAATTTCGTCCGCCGCTTGACCTGAAATACGCGCTCGACGGCGTCTTCGTTCGTGGCGTCGCAGATCAGGTTGTAATTGGTCGTCGTCGGCGAGATCACCAGACCGCCGCGCCCGAGCACTTCGAGCGCGACCGGCAGGTAGCCGTCGGTGTATCGCAATATCGGGGCGATCCGTGCCATGGCGCACACCTCAGCGAACGGCCGCCGCGTGCGGCGGCGCCGTACGCGCTTGCGTCGCGGAACCGGCGAGCAGCGAGTGGTAAAAATCGTGCAGCACGAGCCAAGCGTCGCAGATGCGCTCCACCGTCCGCGGCGCACGCGTGGCGAAGTCCGGCACTTCGCCCGCATACTTGCGCACGAGCCGCAATCCCTCTTCCGCATGATCGTCGTCCGCGTCGGCGTGCACCGCGAACCATTCGAGCTCCGCTTCGGTAAAACGCCCGTCGGCGCGCAGCGCCGCGAGCAACTTGCCGACGCTCTCCCCCGACTGGCTTTCGATCGCGTAGACGGCGAGCAGCGCCACGGCGACCGGCTCTTCGCGCATGATGGCGAGGAGCGTGTCCACATAAACGCGAACTTGCGGGGCGATCGTTACGTCGTTGAACTGCCCCGGCGGCACGCCGCATGCCTGCGCGAAGCGGCGCATCAGGTTGTAATGGCTGTCGCTCCCGCAGGTGATCGATGTTTCCTCGGCGACGAGTTGCTCCACCATGAATTGACGCACGTCTTCATCGTCGGACTTCGAATGAATGATGCTGAAGATCCGATTTTGCAGGTACACCTGGTGATATTTCTGCAATGCCCAGCGCCCGAGCGCCGCCACCGACGGCCGCTCGCGCGCGACGTCCGTGACGAAACGATGCCGGGCGTTTTTCTTGGCCTGCACGATGCGGGCACAATCGACGAGCACCGCGTCGACGTCGACTCCAGCGTTGGAATGCAACACGCCAAACCTCCCTGTGCCAAAATCAATCGGTGAAGCCGTAGAACGCCGCGCAGTTGTCGTGCAGCACCTTGCGCTTCATTTCGTCGCTCAGGCCGTCGTGATCGCGCATGAAATCGAAAGACGCGCTGATGCTCGCCACGCCGTAGTGGGTGTGCGGAAAATCGAACGCGCCCATCACGCGGTCAGGACCGGCGATCTCCAGAAACTCCGGCATGAACGCGTAATCGCCCTCGAACGAGAAATACACCGCGTGCTCGCGCAAATACGCTTCCGGCGACTTCTTGGCCGGCCACGGTTTGCAGGCAGCGGTCGGGTACCAGTGCATCGCGCGCGCGAGGAAAACCTCGAAGAAGCGTGCATCGTGCTCCATGAACGCGACTTTGAGATGCTTGAAGCGATCGAAGATGCCGCCGGCGAGAAAGCTGAGATAGCCCCACCATACCGAGGTATCGAAAGCGCCGAGGAAGATCGAGGCCGGCGAGGTGCACTCGTTGGTCACGCGCGGATTCGGCCAGCCGATGTGCACCGACACCGGCATGTTAATGTTTTGCGCTTCCGACCAGAACGGATCGAGCAGCGGATCGTGCAGCATGCGCTCGCCCGCGGTCGGCAGAATCATCACCGTCGCCGCGCCGCGCTCGCGCGCATGCAGCATCTCGCGAACGGCGAGATGCGGATCGCGAATCGGCACGAGCGCGGCGAACTGGAGCGTGTCCGGCGCCTGCCGGCACATGTCGGCCATCCAGTCGTTCCAGGCGCGCATCAACGCCGCTTCGTAGACGAGGTCGTCGGTAAGCGTCTCCAGAAACAGCGTCGAGAACAGCACCGTACGGTCCACACCCGCCCGGCGCATGAAGTCCGCACGCTGAATCGGGTCGGTGCACGCCTGCACCTCGACCGGCACCGGCTTACTCTTCGCAAAGTCCATCTCTGCGGGCGTGCTCATGACGACGCCGCCCGCGCCCTGATTCTTCGGCACCAGCCGCCCGTCGATGTACCAGGTCTTGTTGCGCTCCGGACGCTGCGAGACGTGCGAGTTGTCGATCACGCGCGGCCGGCGATCGCGGAACGCCTCGTCGAGGTACAGCTCCCAGCTGTTGCCGGTCTCCTGGACGTGCGAGTCGCAGTCGAATTGCTTGAAGTCGAATCGCGGGCCCATCCGGCCGCGCCCCTTCGCGGACGTGTCCGACAACGGCGTACCCGCGTCCTTGGCTTCGACGGTCGTGTCGGTATCGAGCATGGTCATGACACACTCCTTTCGTTGGTTGGGTTGCGCCGGCCGTCGAGGGACTGCTTCAAACGCCAAAACGACGGCTCGATCTTTTCCCAGTTGACACCGCGGCGCTTGACGGTCCAGTTGGTGAAATTGACGATGGTGGTCGCCTTACGCTCGGGATTCGCGTACCGCGCCTTGCCGTGATCGAGATAAAAGTCGGCGCCCTGCACGAAATGCGCGGGCAGCTCTGCAAAATCGAAGATGTTCCCGCGCGAGGACAAATTCGCGGACGAACCGACGAAGAGAATCTCTTCGCGAAACGCGCGTGCGATCACCTTCTCCAGGAATTCGCCGGTATTGAGGAACGCCGCGACCGTCGCGTTCGTCACCGTCTGCGCGTAAACCCATGCCGGCAATTTGGCGAGCAGGCGGCTCTGCGGATTGACCGGCAGCACCACCGCGAGCGTGGTCCACGACGCCGTTTCCCGGATCCAGTCCCCGATCTCCGGGTCGGGAATGCGGCTGATGTCGGCGAGCACGTCCAGGTTTCCGATGACGATGCACGGATTCGAGTACGGACGGCCCTTGATCTCGTACATCTTTCGGATCGCGCGCTCGGAAATGCCGAAAAGTCCGTAGCCGATGTCGCCCTTCAACAGCACGAGGCCGCCGCGGCGGATGGCGCCGACCGCGTCGACCACCTGCTGCTCGGTGTAGCCGGGATCGACGCGCGGCGTCGCGGGCGTCAGGACGTCGCGTCGCATCACGCCCGCCCCACGGCGGCAAGCCGCTCGATCACCGGCCCGCCGGCGGCAAGCACTTCGCGGTACTTCTCGGCGAGCAGCTGCGGATCGTTGTAACGCTCGACGCGCTCCTCGCCCATGATCGTGCTGTACAGAGCGTCGAGCGCGCGCGCGTCGACGTCTTTGATCCCGGCCCTGCTCAGGCGATGGCGCAGGATGTTGCGCCCGCTATGGCGGCCGATGACGGTGCGCGGCTGCGCGCCGTAATCCTCCGCGCGCATGAACTCGTAAGTGAAGCGATGTTTCAAGACGCCCTGCTGGTGCATGCCCGCCTCGGTCGCGAAGGCGTTGCGTCCAACGATCGGCTTGTGCAGCGGGATGTCCAAGCCGAGGCAACCGGCTAGACGATTGCACGCGTCGTACAGACGGTGATGAATGATGTCGTGCACGCAGTTCAGGCGCTCGGCCTTGTTGTTCAGCACGGCGATGAATTCCTCCATGCTGGTATTGCCGGCGCGCTCGCCGATGCCGAGCAGCGTCAACTGGACTTCGTCGCCGCCCGCTTCGATGCCGGCGATGCTGTTCGCAACAGCCAGCCCCATGTCGTTGTGGCAATGCACCGAGATGCGGATGTCCTCGCCCACGAACTCGCGCAGCTCCTTGATCAGCGCATAGAACTCCGCGGGCAGGCAACAGCCAACCGTGTCCGGAATCGCAATCGCGGTGATGCCGCGCTCGAGACCTTCGCCGATCAACTGCTTCATGAAGCGCAAGTCGCCGCGCGTCGCATCTTCGAGCGCGAGCGAAACCTGTTTGAACCCGACGCGATGCGCGTGATCGATCGCCGCGACCGCTTCGTCGATGACTTGCTGGCGCGTGACGCCGCGCTTGTATCGAATGTGGATATCGGAGCCGACAGAGGCGATCTGTACTTGCGCATCGGACGCCTCTGCCATCGCCGCGGCGCACGCTTCGATGTCTTCCTTCGTGGCGCGCGCGAATCCGCAGAGCGTCGCGCGCTTGATCGTCCGGCAAATCTGACGCGTCGCCTCGAAATCCGTCGGCGACGACGCCGGGAATCCGGTCTCGATGGTGTTCACGCCGATATGCTCGAGCGCCGCGGCGACTTCGAGCTTCTGATCGATACCGAGCGAATAGCTCGGCGCCTGCTCCCCGTCGCGCAGCGTGGTGTCGAAGACGTTGATGTGCCGAAGTAAGTGCTTTTCCATGTCAGCCTCCGTTGCTTTCGTCCATCCACCGGTACGGCATCTTTGCCGGCGGCGCACGCACGGCTTTTCGCCGAACTAGAATCAACACTAGAGGCGCCGAACGTCGAGGACACCTCTTGAGTACCCGTCACAGCGCGCCGTGTTGATTCGATACCCGCTCGTTGTCGCTCGATGCTTCACGACGGTGCGCCGTGTCGTCGACGACGCGCGCAATCGCTCGATCAAACCGCTTCGCACGAAGCCGACTCACGGCGCGCAAAGTATCCGTGCCGCGCGCGCCCCTCAAGCTGTTCGTTCTTACAGGATCACCTGTCTGTTCTTACAGGACGGCTCGCTTTGCCGGGGCCGGGACGATAACGTATGCCGGTCGCTTCGGAGAAAGCCTGAACGGATACAGGAGAGGGAGCACTATGCGACATCTTGCCGAAGTTCTGTCTCAGGGAGAGCTCGCCGTCATCCTCCGAATTTTCGATGTCTGCTTCAGCGCTCAGACGATGCGACAGCTGCTGTCTGCTTGTCGCATGCTCGACAAAATCGTCTCGACCGATCTCGTCGTCGCCGTCGTCGTGCGCGACCCGCGCCGCGCGACGCACGCGTCCGGCGTCGGCGTCTGGTCGACGCATGACGTCACCGAGCTCGAAACATCGTTGTGCAACCTGTACGAGACGCTCGGCACACGCGCGTTCGAATCATTCTTTGCGGGCGACGGCACACGCTTGCTGGCGCTGGATCGCGGCGCGCAGAAATCGCCGCGGCACGACAAGACCGTGGAATGTTTGCGCACGACCGGCCGCAAGGAGTGCGTGGTCTCGGTTCGAACGGTAGAGCGCATGGGTCTCAAGACCGTTTTCATCCTCGGCCGCGATGCGCTCTGGGCCGACTCCAGCTGCCTGCCGGTGATCGAGTACCTGGCGCCGCATCTGCATTCGGCGCTCGCGCGCATCAGCCTTCAGGAAAGCGCGCCGATAAAAGCGCTGTCACGGCGCGAGAAGGAAGTGCTGCGGTGGATCAGCGCCGGGAAAACATCCTGGGAAACGTCGCGGATTCTCCGGATCGCCGAGCGCACGGTGGTATTTCACGCGCAGAACGCGATGCGCAAGCTCGGCGCAACGAGCCGCGCGCAAGCGATCGCACTCGCGTTCCAGCACGGCCTGCTTCAACCCCCCAAGGCGCTCGTCGAGACAGTGGAAAGGCAGGCGGTCAACGCGCCGCCGCTCAGCCGCTCGCGCGCGGCGGAGTGAAGCGCTTCACGCTGTTCGTAGGACGCGGCGCGCTCCGAGACGTGGTGCAAGCGATGAAAGTCGAGATTCGCGCCCGAGGCGATCGCGACGAAATGCCGGCCGCGCCCGCGCGCTGCGTCCGCGTACCGCTTGAGGCCGGCGACAGCAAGGGCGCCGGCCGGCTCGAGGATGCAGCGCCGGTCGTCGTAGACGTCCTTGATGGCGGCGCAGATTTCGTCGTTCGAGACCAGCACCATTTCGTCCACATAGCGCCGGCATAACCGCAGCGTTTCCGCGCCGACCTGTCGCACCGCGACGCCGTCCGCAAATCGGCCGACGTGCGGCAGCAGCACGCGTTTTCCCTCCGCGAGCGACCGGTGCATGGCCGCGGCGTCTTCCGGCTCGACACCGATGATTCGTACGTGCGGCCGCAGCTGCTTGACGCAAACCGCAACGCCCGCGATCAACCCGCCGCCGCCGACGGGAACGAAGATCGCATCGAGCCTACCTTCGGACTGTCTGACGATTTCGAGTCCGATCGTCCCCTGACCGGCGATGACATCGGGATCATCATACGGATGCACGAACATCAAACGTCGGCGCGCCGCGATGTCGCGCGCGTGCGCGTACGCGTCGTCGTAGTCGTCACCCTGCAAGACAATGCGGCCGCCGAGCTTGCGCACCGCATCGACCTTGATTTGCGGCGTCGCCTGCGGCATCACGATGAGCGCTTGCGTCCCGAGCCGTTGCGCCGCAAGCGCCACGCCTTGCGCATGATTGCCCGCAGAAGACGTAACGACGCCGCGGCGTAACTGCGCAGAGGTGAGATGCGCCATTTTGTTGTAGGCGCCGCGACACTTGAATGAGAATACGCATTGCAGATCCTCGCGCTTGAGCCACACGTGATGGCCGCACCGCTCCGAGAGCCGCGGCGCGCGCTCGAGCGGCGTTTCCTTCGCCACGTCGTAAACACGCGCGTTCAGTATTCGCTTCAGGTACTGACTTCGCATCCCGATCCTCCCGGCGACTTCCGTTCGCCGCTGCCGATTCCTTTTGTTTGCGTACCGGCGGCGCATCGGGAGCGCGCGCGGGCCGCGTGTCGACGCCGGCCGTTGGCGTTTCGAATGGCAACAAATGACAGAGGGGCTCGTGAAACACAACGAAGCTGTCAGATATGGCAGGGCCGGCGGCGATTGCAGTCGCGATGGCACGGCTCGCGCTTCCGGCATGAATCGGCCGACGCCCCCCGCCGCCGCGGCGAGCGACAAAGCTCAAAGGGCCGCGGCGAAGCAAGGTCGCCCGACGGGAGGACATCAGCCGAAGACCGAACGCTCATTTTTCCGGCCGGTCCGATGGAGGCATTGCAACGGCACCTGAAATAATGTTGTCTCCGTCCACCGGCCCGGTACACTTTCACTTATGGGTTCCTTGACGAATAAGCGGGTACTGGTTGGGGTCACGGGCGGCATCGCCGCGTACAAGACGGCCGACCTCATTCGCCGATTACGGGACGCGGGCGCCGAGGTACGGGCCGTCATGACGGCGGGCGCGGCGCAATTCATTACGGCCCTCACCCTCCAGGCCGTAAGCGGCCATCCGGTGCACGAACGACTGCTCGACACCGAAGCCGAAGCGGGCATGGGTCACATCGACCTCGCGCGCTGGGCGGATGTGATTGTCGTGGCACCGGCGAGCGCGAACTTCCTCGCCCGTCTCGCACAGGGGCGCGCCGACGATTTGCTCGCGGCGGTGTGTCTCGCGGCCGCTGTACCCGTCGCCGTTGCGCCGGCGATGAATCAACAAATGTGGGCCAATGCCGCGACGCAGGAGAACCTGCAAACGCTGCGCGCGCGCGGCGTCCAGGTGCTCGGCCCGGCCGAGGGCGAGCAGGCGTGCGGTGAGGTCGGGCCGGGACGCATGCTCGAGCCGCTCGATCTCGTGAGCCGCGTCGGCGCGCTGTTCCAAACGGCCGAGCTCGACGGGCTTACGGTGATCGTCACCGCCGGTCCGACGTGGGAAGCGATCGATCCCGTTCGCGGCATCACCAATCGCAGCTCCGGGAAGATGGGCTATGCGGTTGCGGCGGCGGCCGCGGAAGCGGGCGCGCGCGTCGTGCTCGTCTCCGGTCCCACGCACCTTCCCGATCCGCCGCGCGTTCAAACCGTACGGGTCACGAGCGCTCAGGAGATGTACGACGCCGTGCACGCCCATCTCGACGGCGCACACATCTTCATCGGCGTCGCGGCCGTCGCCGACTATCGGGTCGCGCAAGCGGCGCCGAGCAAAATAAAGAAGACCGCGGACCGCCTGACGCTCGAGCTGGTCCGTAACCCCGATATTCTCGCCGCCGTCGCGCAACACCGCCCGCGCCGGTACACCGTCGGCTTCGCCGCCGAAACCGACGAGCCCGAGCAGAACGCGCGCACCAAGCTCGCCGCCAAAGGCATCGATCTCGTGGCGGCGAATCGCGTCGGCCAAGGATTGGGATTCGAGGCGGACGACAACGAGCTGCTGCTCGTCGACCGCGCCGGTACCAAACGCCTGCCGCGTGCGCCCAAGAATGCGCTCGCGCGCGCGCTCATCCATGAAATCGCTCTGAGATACCATGCAAAAAGTAGAACTGAAGATTCTCGACAAGCGCATCGGTAAGGAATTCGCGATGCCGCAGCGGGCCACCGAAGGCTCCGCCGGCCTCGACCTGTGCGCCTGCATTGACGAGCACATCCACGTCGCACCCGGCGATACGCACCTCATTCCCACCGGCGTCGCCATTCACATCGAAGACAAGCGCCTCGCCGCGGTGCTGCTGCCGCGCTCCGGGCTCGGGCACAAGCACGGCATCGTACTCGGCAACCTCGTCGGTCTGATCGACTCCGACTATCAGGGACAGGTATTCGTGTCGATCTGGAACCGCGGCCGAGCCACGTTCACGATCGAGCCCGGCGATCGGATCGCGCAGATGGTGTTCGTGCCGATCGTCCAGACCGAGTTCGACGTCGTCACCGAGTTCACGACGTCCGGCCGCGGTCCGGGCGGCTTCGGCCACAGCGGCAAGAAGTAGCTACTGCGGTTTGGTCCTCGAAGAAACTTTAGAAATATTGGTTTTCACCGCAGAGGACGCGGAGGACGCAGAGATTCCTGGTTGTTTCTCTTTGATTTCCTCTGCGTCCTCGGTGTCCCCCCGCGGTGAACAATTGTATTAGTCGGATTTCCTAACTTCATTTCAAAACGTTGCTCGCTTCCGCCTCGGCGACGCCTGCTCGGCGTCCGCGCGGGAACCGGACGAAGCTATGAAACGGATTCAACGCGAAGGACGCCAGGGACGCGAAGGTTTTTTGGTTTTTCCAGAATCTTCTCCTTTGCGTCCTTGGCGTCCTTTGCGGTTAAAACGAATATTTCACAGTTCGTAAACGTCACTTCAGCACACTGCTTGCTTCCGCTTGGGTGATGAGCCGCTCGGCATCCGCGCCCAGCAGCAGGCGTTGCGCAACGAGCCGGTTCGCGGCGGCGCGGACCGCGGCGACGTAACCATCGTGCGTTCCGTAACGTTCTTCGAGCGACGGCCGCGGGTCGCCGTTCGCTTCGCGCTCGGCTCTGGTGCGTGCGAACGGGATGAAGCTCCCGGTCAGTCCGCAGACTTCGTCCTCGGCGAAACCGGCGCGGCGCAAATTCCAGCCGGTATAAGTGCCGAGCGGCGCCTGCAACGTCACCGACCGCAGGCCTGCGATTTCGTTGCCGTCCGCGTCGACCTTCGGCACCAGCACGGTGTACTCGATGCCGAGGATGCGCGGCGGCTCGTCGAGCACGCCGGTCTCGTCGTCGACATCGAAGCGCCGTCCAAAATCGAGCAGCGCAAGCTCGTTGAGCAACCCGTTGTACGTTACCCCCGGTAAATTCGGCCAGCCGATGCTCGCTGCGTCGGAATGCACCAGCGTGCGCGTCTGCAAGGTCGGGATCCGGCTCGCCGGCGGCTCGACGCCGTTGACGACCCACTCGCGCAGCGCCGTGAGCAACGCGCGCAAGCCTTCGCGATACGGATTCGGATTACTGAGCTGCTGACAGATGCCGGCGGCCGGCGTCGCGGCGGGCACGTGCTGCGTGCCGGCAAAGTGGAAGAAGCGAACGTTCGCGGGCTCGGGGACATCCTGCCGGCCGCGCGTGTCGGTCGTGTCGAGCGACATCCGACCTTGCCAGTACTCGGTCGAGCTGACGGTGTGCACGATCTTCGGACAAGTGCGAGTGCGGCGGCATTCGTCGAGAATGCCGTGGCGCTCGTGCGCGATCGAATCGGTGAACTTGGCATACGTGAACGGCGGCTCGGCGGCCGGGTACAAGTGGTCTTCGTGCTGACCGTACCCGCGCCCGGGCTGTCCGAAGCGCACGTTGAGCGGAAGCTGCAGCGACGCGAGGTGCGGATTCATCCCGTCGAACACCATGCGACCGCGCTCGTCGCGATTGAACCCGAGCATGAGAAACGTCCGCACGTAGCGGCCGGATTGCGACGTGCCGTGCGCGAGCGCGGTGCGGATGCCCCGTGCGAGCGGATTCGGATTCCCCGCGTCGTCTTTTTCTGCATCGCGCAGAAATGAAATCAAGTCCCGCGTCGCTGCGAAACCGAGACCGAGCACGCTCGGGTTCTTCGCGGTATACAGCAGCTCGTAGATGAAATTCGGGCTGAAGCCGTCTTTCAAACAAATTTGCGTGGCGCTCGGCGTTCCGGGAAACGGCGCGCTGTTGCAGTCGGCGAATGCCCAATCACCGTTCGGGATGGGAATACGAACATCGCTTTCCGTCACCCGCTTCGTGAGCACGGCGGCGCTGTTATCGAGACTCACGGTCTCGTAGCTCGAGTGCGAGAGACCGGTGAAGAAACCGCTGCTGAGGTTCTGTGTATTGATCGGCGCGCTCACGATGTATTCGCCGCGCACGCGTCCGGTGATGTCCGATCCGTCGCGACGACGCGCGACCGGCACGCTCATTGTCATGCGACTATTCCCGGGTGCGACATCCGCCTGCCAGCCGCTCCAGACGATCGTGTACCCGGCGGCCTGCAGGAATCCGTCGCCGGCGCCGGTCGGCTCGTTGCCGCCGACGGCTCCGGCATTGATCAGACCGAGAACGACTTTGTTCCCGCGATTGACGACGTCGTACAGCAGCGTGCCGTTGCCGCGCGCGAGATCGTGCGGTTTCAGCAGGTAGACATCCGTCGCGTACTCGACCATCCCGCGCGCATTGCGCGGCGCGAGGTCGATATCCTGAATGACGGCGTTCTGCGGGTCGCGCGGGTCGACTTCACCGAAGGCTCGGCCGACGAGTTTGTCGTATTGACCGACGCTTCCGAACGTCGCGCCGCCGAAGGTCGGCGATTCGACGCGCGTGATCTCGATGCGGGTGACGCGCGCCTCGGCAACCTGACTGGCAAGGACGACGGCGAGACCGGTAACGATAAAGGCAAGGCGAGAAAGGACGACCCGAGCGGAATTAGTCATTGTGCTCCTCCGTGAACTTCGTTGTTATGCGAGCCAATTTACACCACTCGCCCGAACCGCACACGACTCGCACAGTCGTCCACAATCGTCGACTAACTGCGGGCGTGACAGCAACGAGACGGATGGTCGCAACCAGCAGCCGAACTTTCGATTCGACCCCGCTCCGTGTGTCGTTTCTCGGGTCTTAACCAAGTAGCCGTCCGCGGCGGCGTTGCTCTACACTTGGCCATCGCACCCGGAGAGTGTCCATAATGTCCAAAGTCGGTTCCGCTGCGCCGCACGACGTGCGCGTGCCCCCGCCGGAAATCTTCAAGGCGTACGATATCCGCGGCATCGTCGGCAAAAGCTTTACCCCCGAGATCGTCGAGAGCATCGGCCGCGCCATCGGCGCGGAGGCGCATCGCCGCGGCAGCCGCACATTCGCAGTCGGTCGCGACGGCCGGCTGTCCGGCCCGACGCTTGTGCACGCGCTCGCTTCCGGGCTCACAAAGGCCGGCTGCGATGTCCTCGACATCGGCCAGGCGCCGACGCCGGTGCTCTACTTCGCGACGCATCACCTCCGCACGGGTTCGGGCGTGAGTGTGACCGGGAGTCACAACCCTCCGGACTACAACGGCTTGAAGATCATGATCGCCGGCGAAACGCTCTCCGGTGACGCGATCCAGGATTTACGCCGGCGCCTCGAACAGAACGATTTGGTCGGCGGCCGCGGCACGGTGAAGCGCGTCGACGTGCGCGAAGCGTACCTCGAACGCATCCGCGGCGACGTGAAGCTCGCGCGCAAGATGCGCGTGGCCGTCGATTGCGGAAACGGCGTGGCCGGCGCTTACGGACCGGAGCTGCTGCGACGCATCGGTTGTGACGTCACCGAGCTCTATTGCGAGGTGGACGGACATTTTCCGAACCACCATCCCGATCCGAGCAAGCCGGAAAACCTCGCGGAGCTGATCGCCACCGTCAAGCGCGGCGGCTACGATGTCGGGCTTGCGTTCGACGGCGACGGCGATCGGCTGGGCGTCGTATCGCCGGACGGCAACATCATCTGGGCCGACCGGCAGATGATCCTGTTCGCGCGCGACGTGCTCTCGCGCAATCCCGGCGGGGCGATCATTTACGACGTCAAATGCACGCGCAAGCTCGATGAGGCGATCCGCGCCGCGGGCGGCCAGCCGATCATGTGGAAAACCGGCCATTCACTGATCAAGGCGAAGCTCAAAGAATCGGGCGCGCTGCTGGCCGGCGAAATGAGCGGGCACATCTTTTTCAAAGAGCGCTGGTACGGCTTCGACGACGGCCTCTACGCCGCGACGCGATTGCTCGAGCTGCTGTCGCGCGATTCGCGGCCGGCCGCACAGGTGTTCGCGAGCCTGCCGAATACGGTGAATACGCCCGAGTTGAACATCAAGTTCGCCGAGGGCGAGCACCACGAAGTAATTAAAGAGCTGGTTCGTCGCGCGAATTTTCCCGATGCCAAGGTGACGACGATCGACGGATTGCGCGCGGACTTCGCCGATGGGTTCGGACTCGTCCGTGCGTCGAACACGACGCCGATGCTGGTGCTGCGCTTCGAAGGCGACACGCCGCAAGCGCTCGAGCGGATCAAACACCGCTTCGGCGAGCTGATCCTGGCGGTGAGGCCGAACGTTTCGTTACCGTACTAAGGAGCCCGGTCGGCTGCGAATGGCCGCCGGCCGGCGCTTCGTCTGTCGCTAGCCGCCGACGACGGCGCGAGCGCGAGGCGGCGCCTCTTCGATCGGCGCGAGTCCGAACGTCAGATGCGATCGGCATTCCGCGAGCGTCGCAAGAATATCCTCCCGATCGCGTCCGCCGATACTGATGATGCCGTAGCGGTAGCTCTCCCCGTCTTGCATTTCTTGCGACAGACGCCGCCCCCGCGTCGCGAGAATCTCGACGCGCACGTCCGGGTGCAACCGCTGCACGCGCGCAACCTCCGCGACGGACGGCAACGCCGCCACCGTCGCGTTTTCGAAGGTGCGCAGCACGCAACTCGCGGCGAACCGATGTTTGCCCGAACGTCGCCGGAACGCCGGCCGCCTGCCGAGCGCGAGATCGAGCAGCACCTCGTACGTGTTCGTTCCGTCCACCTTTTCGTACAAGTCGGCGAATTGCGAGGCGATGCGCGGATTGATCTCGATGATGTGGATCGCGTCGGTGCGCGCGTCGTACATCATTTCGATGTTGAACAGCGCATTGTCGTAGCCGATGCCTCGCACGAACTTGCAAGCGATGTCGGCCATCCGTTCCTGCACCGAGTCGGGCAGGGCCGACGGATATTCGAAGCGCTGAAACGATCGGGTACCCGGATACATGATCGAATCGACGACGCCGATCACGTGAATTTCCCCGCCCTGCGCGTAGCCTTCGACCGTCACCTGCATGCCTTCCAGCAGACCCTCGACGATCACCCGCGGACCGAGCGCGAGCCCGGCGTAGTCGGCGAGGAGCGACTCGAAGGGTTGGAAGAACGGCTCGAAGAGCGAAGCGTCCCACGCGTCGCGCAACAAGTCCTCGGCGGTATCGACACGGCGCGCGCCGACGGAGAAGAACGACTTGACGGGCTTCAGGAACACCGGATAGCGCAAAGCGCGCGGCGAGGGCAGCCCGTGCTCGTCGAGCAAATGAAACGGCGGCACCGCGTCGGGGACATGCTGCCGCTGATCCAGGCGCGAATAGTACTTGTGCTGACAACGAAGATTGACGCGGGGATCGAGCCCCGGAAGGCCGAGCGCGTGCGCCAGGATGCTCGCGAGCGTCGAGCCCGGATAGTCGTCGCTGCTCACGACCGCGTCGAGACCGGCAGCGGCGTAATGCGCACGAAGGCGCTGTATCTCGGTTCGGACGTCATCGACGACGGCCGACACCGGCCGTTCCGCTGCGACCAATTCCTCGAGCAGCACGCTGGCGTAGTCGTGGAAGAAAAACCGGTGCCGCTGATCGAGCCCGAGGCGTTCGATTTCCCGGTAGTCCCGGTGCGTCGGACAAACAAAAAGAATCTTGCTCACCGCTCCCCTCGTTCTGTTCTATGGATCGGCGGGCTTGCGCCCGCCGCTGTATGTTCCGTACGCGAGAAAGCGCGCCGCTTCCCGTCCGCACGTGACGCTATTCGTCGGCGCTCCGTGGCGCGCGAGGCGGCGCGAATCGCATCCGGATTGCCGTGGTCAGATCGTATTGCAGCGGATAAAAGCCCGCGGCGATACGTTTTGTCGCTCCGTACATCGTCAGAATTCGGTCCGTTATCTGTTCGGCGCGCCGTGGCACGACCGTTGCATAAATAGCAAGTAGAATCGGTAAATAATTTAAGGAGCGTCGTGGTGCGCCTGCCCGGAGACAGCCCGTATCACTCTTTTTTGGCTACTCTCATAAGGCCCACGCGATCACTTAACTAATAGCATCCGTATTACACCCGTGCGCACTCACCGCTGGCTGATTCCGGCCCTGTCCGTCACGTTGATGACGTCCTACGGCTCGCTTTACTACGCGATGGCGGTGCTCGCGCGCCCGATCCAGGCGGAGCTCGGCTGGAGTGGCGACATCACGCTCGGCGCCTATTCGCTGGCGCTGCTCATCGCCGGCCTGTGCGCGTACTCGATCGGTAAGATCATCGACCAGAACGGCGGGCGCCTGCTGATGACGTCCGGGTCGGCGATCGCAGGCGTGTTTCTTCTCGCGCTGAGTCAGGTCCATTCGGTTTACGCCTTCTACGCCCTCTGGGCGGGGCTCGGCGTCGCCATGGCGATGACGCAATACGAAGCGGCGTTCAGCGTCGTCGTGGCCACCTATCCGCACGCCTATCGCAACCGCATCAGCCTGCTCACGCTGGCGGGAGGCCTCTCCAGCACGACGTTCTGGCCGATCACGTACGCGCTCGTCGAAGGCATCGGCTGGCGCGGTACCACTGCGGCGCTCGGCGCGTTCACGCTCGCCGTTTGTGCGCCGCTCCACTGGTACGCGGTCCCAAAGGTCGTGCACGCCGACGTCCGTGCGACGGGCGTGACGCCCGAGCTTCCAACGCAACTCACGTCGTCGTTGCGCAAGACGCTGAGCATGCCGACGTTCTGGCTGGTCGCGTTCGCCTTCGCGGCGTTCGGCTTCGTCAACAACGCGACGGCCATGCATTCGATCCCGCTGCTCGAATCCCGCGGCATCAGCGCCGTGACGGCCGTCTCGATCGCGGCCTCGATCGGGCCGATGCAAGTCGCGTCCCGATTTGCGGATCTGCTTTTCAACGGCCGCCTGCCGGCGCTCACGCTCGGCGCCATCACGGTGGTCCTGATTCCACTCGGACTGGCGATGCTCCTGCCGTCCGCGGGTACGATGCTGCTTCCCTACATGTTCGTGATCATCTACGGCGCGGGGCTCGGCCTCATTACTATCGCTCGCGCCACGTCGCCGCCGGAGTTCTTCGGCGTACAACGCTACGGTGCGATCAACGGGCTGCTGTCCGCGCCGGCGACGATCGCACGCGCCCTCGGGCCGGTCGTCAGCGCCGCCGTGCTGACAGCCTCTCACAACTACACGCTCGTGCTGGTCGTTCTGATCGCGGTGGGCGCTGCCGGCGCCGCCTGTTACTGGAGCGCCGCCCTGCTACAGCGCCAACGCGTGAAGGTCGGCGCGCTTCACGCAGCCTCGAATCGCTAACCGCCGGCCGACGACGCCGGATAGATGTCTACGTAGCTGCAATAGAGCATACCGATCGACCAGGGCAGCAGGACCAGCCAGCCGAGCCCGAACGGCACGCTCGCGACTATCGCGGCGAAGAAGTAAATCAAACTGAACACGAAGAGCGGCAATACGTTGCGCGCGCAGGCGCGCACGCTCGAGCGCATCGCCGCCATAGCGGGAACCGCACGAAACATCGCCAGCGGCACGGCAAAGTAGATCAGGATCGTCGCCGCCAGTTGCACCGTCAGAGCGAGCAGCAACGCCAGGAGGCCGCGCGTGTCGAGAGGCATCAGCATTGGATCCCCGCCGCCCGCCATCATCTCCATCGTGCCCCCCACGAAGCCCGCGACAATGAGCAGACTCAGCGCGCCGGCGGCGAGCGTGACCGCGCCAAGCCCGAGCAGCGGCGTCAGTCGCGCCGGGTCTTTGAATCCTTGCCATAGATGCTTCATCTCCAGCGGACGCCCGGCCTCGAGCTCGGCCGCGCCGTAAAGCAGACCGCCACCGATCACGGGCGCGAGCAAGGCGATCGCGAGACCGCCGAGTGGGATGACGCCGAGGACGAGAACGAGGACAACGAGCACGATCGTGAGCAGCAGCCACATGCCGGGGTTCTTGGCGAAAATTCTCCAACCGCCGCCAAACCACGCGGCGCCGCGACTCGCGTCGACAGATCTGGGATCCATGAGCAACTCCTTCGGCAATTTGTTATTGATCGATTTGCCGGTGACGGTGCGTCGGCCGCATCATTGTCGTTACCTGATGCGCACCGGCGCACTCAGTATAGCGCGACCACGACGAATGACAGGTCCGGCTCTCGGACGCCTGGCGTGTTTGTCGGTTAGGATGAATACTCCGCGACCTAAGGCGACGCGTAGTACGGTAAACTTCGCGCCCAATCGCGAACCGGGCGGCGGCTACGCAACGACATGGAATTGGCATCGCTACGACTCAACAAACACGAAGACCGGCGGCTGCGCGCCGGCCACGTGTGGGTGTTCAGCAACGAGGTCGACAACCGCGCGACGCCCCTCGCGGCATTCGAACCCGGTCAGCCGGTCGTGATCGAAGATGCCGGCGGACATGCGCTCGGTAGCGGCTACGTCAACCCGCACGCCCTCATCTGCGCGCGGCTGGTGTCGCGCGACCCGCGATACGCGCTCGATCAGTCGCTCATCACGCACCGGTTGAACGTCGCGCTGTCGCTGCGCGAGCGGCTCTATGCGACACCGTACTACCGTCTCGCGTTCGGCGACTCCGACGCGCTGCCCGGGCTCGTGATCGACCGCTACGGCGATGTCTGCATCGTGCAGATAACCACGGCGGGGATGGAACGCGTCAAACCCGAGATCCTCGGCGCGCTCGAGAAGGTGCTGCGGCCGCGCGCCGTGCTATTACGCAACGACTCCTCCATCCGCGCGCTCGAAGGGCTTCCGAGCTACACCGAAACCGCGCTCGGCGAAGTACCGGCGACGGTGACGCTCGATGAGGACGGCGTGCAATTCGACGCGCCGCTGGCCGCGGGCCAGAAGACGGGGTGGTTCTACGATCAGCGCATGAATCGCCTGCGGCTGCGCGCGTATGCGAAAGGCGCGCGCGTGCTCGACGTCTTCAGCTATCTTGGCGGCTTCGGAATGCAGGCCGCGGCCGGGGGCGCGGCTTCCGTACTTTGCGCCGACACGTCCGCCACCGCCGTCGCGAACATCCGGCGCAACGCCGAGCGGAACGGGTTTGCCGATCGCGTCCAGGTCGAGCAGGACGATGCGTTCGAGTTGCTGCGGCGGCTGCGCGCGGCGCGCGAGCACTTCGAGGTGGTCGTGCTCGACCCACCCGCTTTTATCAAACGCAAAAAGGACCTCAAGGAAGGCACGGACGCGTACCGGCGTTTGAATCAAATGGCGATGCAAGTGCTTGCGAAAGACGGCATCCTCGTCTCCTGCTCGTGCTCCTATCACCTCACGCGCGAGGCGTTGCGCGAGATTCTGCTGCGGACGAGCCGCCACCTCGATCGGTTCCTGGCGCTGCTCGAAGAGGGCCAACAGGCGCCCGATCATCCGGTACATCCGGCGATACCGGAGACCGCTTACCTCAAGGCGTACTTCGCGCGCGTGCTCCCGAGCTGACGTATGCACGAGCGCGGCGTCTCGCGTGGTCCGCGCCGGTAAGTCGGCGCAAGCGTCGAAACAGCGTCACCTTCGTCGGATTTCCGACACGGCGCCGCGTCACGGACCGCTGATTTCGCGGGAATTCCGGTCCGCGTTATCGGCACGCCGTTTGCAAATCGAGCAGCAACCGTCTTCATCGACCGGATGTCGCGAATCAAGGACGACGCCGGGCAAGGACGCCTGATCGATTTAGCGCACTAAATCGTGGCGAACGATGCAGACCGTGCACCACGCGCGAGCGGCGAATTGATGTCTTGAAGTTTCTCCTCGCCTCCCCCCCTGAGCGAGATTGGCCCCGTCGATGAGACGGGGCTTTCTTTTTTACGCGACAGATTGGTAGAGCGATATCGGTTGTCGAGAACGCGGCCTCATGCGACGACGACGGCACGTACGTTGCAAAGCAAATAGTGTGTTTCCTTTCTCCTCCCCTCTGACGAGGTTCAACCCCGTCCGCTTGGACGGGGTTTCTTTTTGGCGCCTCAGATCTTCGGTAGCGTAACGCCCTGCTGTCCCTGGTACTTGCCGCCGCGGTCCTTGTAAGACGTCTCGCAGATCTCGTCGGATTCGAGAAAAATCACCTGCGCGACGCCTTCGTTGGCGTAAATGCGCGCCGGCAGCGGCGTGGTGTTGGAGAACTCGAGCGTCACGTGCCCCTCCCATTCCGGCTCGAGCGGCGTGACGTTGACGATAATGCCGCAGCGCGCGTAGGTGCTCTTGCCGAGGCAGAGCGTGAGCACATTGCGCGGAATCCGGAAATACTCGACGGTGCGCGCGAGCGCAAACGAGTTGGGCGGGATGATGCAAACCTCGCCGCGGAAGTCGACGAAGCTGTTGGCGCTGAAATGCTTCGGATCGACGATCGCCGCGTTGATGTTGGTGAAGATTTTGAATTCGTTGGAGCAGCGGATGTCGTAGCCGTAGCTCGACGTGCCATAGGACACAATCGCGCCGCCGCCGTTCGCTTTGACCTGCCGCGGCTCGAACGGCTCGATCATGCCGTGCTGCTCGGCCATACGTCGGATCCATTTGTCGGATTTGATGCTCATATTTGCGTAGCGCCCGATTTCGACTGCCGCGCAGTTTAAAGTGCCCCCCGGGTACCCGCAACCTAAGCGCGACTTTAACGATCGGCTCGCGGAGGAACCCGAATATCGACGATTCCGGCGGCGCGCTAGATTGCGACTCGGCATGGCGGTGCAACGCTTCGAAATTTCCCAATGGGCGGACGAAGTACCGGATCCCGCCGATCAGTTGCGCGCTTTGGAGGCGATCGAAAACGGCGACCTCCTCCTGCTGCCGCGGCTTCCCTTCGCGCTGCTCAAAACCGAACGGCGTTTTCTTGACGCCGGCATATCGGACGGACGCTCGAAGAATATCAGCTACGATCCCACGACCGCCGAGCTGCGCGGCACTTGCCTGCAAGGCCGCGACCGCGACCAGTTGTATGCAATGGTCGAGCGCTTCTCGCAGCAGGCGCGCCGTCTCATCGAGACGCTTTTTCCGTTCTACGCGCCGCATTTGCAGTGGGGACGAGCGAGCTTTCGTCCGTGCGAAGTGGACGATCGGCCGAGCTCCTATCGTAAAGACGACCGGCGGCTCCACATCGATGCATTTCCGTCGCGCCCGAATCGCGGTCAACGCATCTTGCGCGTCTTCAGCAACGTGAACCCGCATCGACCGCGCGTGTGGCACATCGGCGAACCGTTTCCGGCGTTCGCCGAGCGGTTCCTGCCGCGGGTGCGTCCGCCGCTGCCCGGCTCCGCCTGGCTGCTCGAGCGGATGGGCGTGACGCACGGCCGACGGACCGATTACGACGCGATCATGTTGCAGCTGCACGACCGTGCGAAAGCGGATGCGGATTACCAGCGCACCGCGCCGCAACAGGAAATCGTTTTTCCGCCCGGCTCGACGTGGATCGTCTGTACCGATCAAGTCCTGCACGCCGCACTGTCCGGTCAGCACCTGCTCGAGCAGACATTTCAGCTCGAGGTTGAACACATGCGCCACCCAGAGCGATCGCCGTTACGCGTGCTCGAACGTCTCACCGGCCGGCAGCTGCAGCACGTAACGCCCGGGCCACGCGCACACTGACGACGATCGGCGTCGTCGTCGCGAAACGTCGGCGTCAGGTGTTCTGAATCACGATATTCGGGAACTTGCCGCTGAAGTCTTTCTTTTGCAGTGACAGCCGTGCCGCCACCCGCCGCGCGACCTCGCGGTAGAGTTGCGCGATGCGGCTTTCCGGCTCGGCGACGACCGTCGGTTTGCCGCCGTCGGTTTCTTCGCGAATGCGCCGATCGAGCGGTAGCGAGCCGAGGAACGGCACGCCGTTCTCCTTGGCCATGCGTTGCCCTCCGCCCTCGCCGAAGATGTGCTCCTCGTGCCCGCAGTGCGAGCAAATGTGCGTGCTCATGTTCTCGACGACGCCGAGCACGGGGACTTCGACCTTCTCGAACATCTTGAGACCTTTGCGTGCGTCGAGCAGCGCGATCTCCTGCGGCGTCGTGACGATCACCGCGCCGGAAACCGGCACTTTCTGCGCCAGGGTCAGCTGCGTGTCCCCCGTACCCGGCGGAAGATCGATGACGAGATAATCAAGGTCTTTCCAATTGGTGTCCTTGAGGAGCTGCTCGAGCGCCTGCGTCACCATTGGACCGCGCCAAATCATCGGCGTCTCTTCGTCGATCAGGAAACCGATCGACATCGCCTGCAACCCGTGCGCCTCGATCGGCTCGATGGAGCGCCCGTCTTTCGACTCGGGTTTGCGCTTCACTCCGAGCATGCGCGGCTGGCTCGGTCCGTAAATGTCGGCATCGAGGAGGCCGACGTTGCCGCCTTCCAGTTGCAAGGCGAGCGCGAGATTGACGGCGACGGTCGATTTGCCGACGCCGCCCTTGCCGGAGGCGACGGCAATGATGTTCTTGATGTTCGCAATCGGCTTCACGCCGCGCTGCACGCTGTGCGCCTCGACCTTCCAGCCGATGTTTACGCGCACGTCCTGAACGCCGGGCATCGCGCCGATGCGCTGTCTGATGCCGGATATCAGCGCGTCCTTGAACCCCTGCGCCGGATAACCGAGCACCACGTCGATCGTCACCCGGCCGCCGTCGACGTTCACCTGCTTCACCGCCTTCGCGGTCACGAGATCCTGCTCAAGGTACGGATCGACCGTCTGCGCGAGCGCCGATTCGACCTCGCTACGCGTCACTTCCGCCATCCGAAACTCCGTTTGCTGCGCGAGAAAAAGAGGGCCGTCATGCTATACCGGCGGCCACGAAATGTCATACCGACGCGCGGTGTCGTGCGTCGCCCAAATCGTTAGTATACTAATTATTCAAGTCCCCCTTCGTATGCCGGAACCGAGCGAAAATCTGGGCTTCCTTGTTGCCGATACCGCGCGGCTTTGGCGCTACGCGCTGGATCTACGGCTGCAACCGCTTGGTTTGAGCCAGGCGAAATGGCGCGTGCTGCTGCAACTTTACCGCGAGGATGGCATGATCCAGAAAGAGCTGGCGGGACGGCTGGGCGTTGAAGCGCCGACGCTCGCTGTCCTCCTCGACCGAATGTCCGAAGACGGCTGGCTGATGCGGCGTGAATCGAACGCGGATCGGCGCCGCAAGACCGTGCACTTGACCACGAAGGGCCAGGAAGTCATACGCCAGATCCGCGCCACCGCGGCGCATCTGCGCCGCGATATCCTCGCGGAAATACCGGTCAAGGATCTCGAGCGCTGCGCCGCCGTGCTCGAACAGATCAAGGAAGCGGCGGTAAAGGTTTCATTAAAGGATTCGCGGTAACCACCCCTATGGCAATGTCCAAACAAATACGCTGGCTGGTTGCGACACTCATCGCCGTCGTCCTTGTCACTGCCGGATACCTCTACTGGCGGCACGGCAAGTTCTATCCGTCGACCGACGACGCCTACGTCGAGGCGAACGTCGTGCACGTCGCGGCGCAGGTGACCGGCCAGGCCACGCAGGTGTACGTGCAGAACCAGCAGCACGTCCACGCCGAACAGCCGCTCTTCGACATCGACCGGCGTCCGTTCGAGCTCGCCGTCGCGCAAGCGCGCGCACGCCTGGAGATGGCGCGCGAGTCCGTCGGTTCCGGCAGCGCGGCGGTGCGTGCGGCGGAGGCGGAGGTGGAGACGCAGCGCGTGCAGCTCGACAAAGCCGAGCGCAATGCCAAGCGTCTTGCCGATCTGCGCGCCAAGAATTTCGTTTCGGCACAGGCATACGACGATGCGGTCGCTGCGCTCGACGCCGCCAAAGCGCAACTCGACGTCGCCAACGCACGCCTGAATCAGGCGCGGCTCAATTTGGGAAATACCGGCGGTCGGAACCAGCGCATTCGCGAGGCCGAGGCGGCATTGAAGCAAGCCGAGCTCGATCTCGCGCACACCAACGTTGCCGCCGCCTGCGACGGAGACATCGCGCAGCTATCGCTTCAACCCGGCAGCACGGTGCGGGCGGGAAATCCGTTGTTCGCGCTGGTGTGCACCGGACAATTCTGGGTCGCCGCGAACTTCAAGGAAACCCAGCTCGAACGCATCAAGCCGGGCCAGAACGTCGACATCGAAGTGGACATGTACCCGGGGCGGCACTTCGAAGGCCGTGTCGAGAACATCAGCCGCGCGAGCGGTGTCGCGTTCTCGCTATTGCCGCCGCAGAACGCCACCGGCAACTGGGTGAAGGTAACGCAGCGCGTGCCGGTACGTATCGTCGTGCTCGCACCCGATCCGAACTACCCGCTGCGCGTCGGCACGAGCGCCACCGCGACCGTGGACACGACCAGGACAGGGAGCACGCTCGCCGCTTCGCAGTAGCAGGTCGATGCCGAGCCTTCCGCCGAACCGCTTCCTGCTGACCATCGCGGTGATGTCGGCGACCTTTCTGCAGGTCCTCGACACGACCATCGTGAACGTCGCGCTTCCCCACATGGCGGGCGAACTGAGCGCGACACCGGACCAGATCAGCTGGGTGCTGACGACTTACCTCGTCGCCACCGGCGTCGTTCTGCCCCTCACCGGGTACCTGACCGATCGCATGGGTCAGAAGCGCCTCCTACTAATAAGTATCTTCGGTTTCGTGGTCACTTCCGGCTTCTGCGGCGTGGCCGGCAGCCTCGCGGAAATCGTCACATTTCGCGTGTTGCAGGGGCTGTTCGGCGCGGCGCTGATACCGCTGTCGCAATCGATCATGCTCCAAGCGTTCAGCCTGTCGGAACGCGGGCGCGCGATGGCGATCTGGGGCGTCGGCATCATGGTCGGCCCGATCCTCGGCCCCACGCTCGGCGGTTACCTCACCGAAGCGCTCAGCTGGCGCTGGACGTTCTTCATCAACCTGCCGATCGGCTTGCTCTCGCTGCTGCTCGCCTGGCGCACGGTGCCGGACTCGCCGCGGCGCGAGCGGCCGCTCGACTGGCGCGGGCTCGCGCTCATGTTCGTTGCAATCGGCGGTTTGCAGTTCGTCATCGACCGGGGCAACCGCGAGGACTGGTTCAACTCCGGGCTGATTCAAATCGTCTCGATTGCGAGCGGCGCCGCGATGCTCGGCTTCATCTACCACAGCCTCACGCACCGGCGTCAGACGCTGCTCGACCTCGGCATCTTTCGCGACCGCAACTTCACCAGCGCCTGCGTCTTGCTTGTCATCTTCTCGTTCGGGCTGTTCAGCGCGATCATGCTGCAGCCGCTGATGCTCGAAGGCTTGCTCGGCTATCCCGCTTCAATCGCCGGGTGGTTCATGGCGCCGCGCGGTGTCGCGAGCATGATCAGCATGGTGATCGTCGGCCGGCTCATCAATCACGTGTCGCCGCGCGTCCTCGTGGTTATCGGTATCGTCTTCGGCGTGATCGGTTCCTCCGCGATGACGCGCTACAGCCTCGACGTCAACGCGTGGTTTCTGATCTGGCCGGCGCTACTGCAGGGGCTCGCGGTGGGGCTCGTCTTCGTGCCGCTCGGCACGGTCGCGTACGCGACACTGCCCCGGGAGCTGACGCCGGAGGCGGCCGGCATCTACAACCTGATCCGCACCATGGGAACGTCGGTCGGGATTTCGATTGCAGCGACGATTATGGCGCGCGAGAGCCAGGTCGCCTGGAGCGAAGCCGGCTCGCATATCCACCCGTTCAACGGCGCGCTCTACGATTATTTCGCCCGACTCGGGCTGAACCCCACCGACCCGCAGGCACCCGCGATGCTCGCCCGCGAGCTCGCGCGTCAGGCGCAAATGATCGGCATCCTGGACGCGTTCGTGGCGATCGCGTGGAGCTTCGTTTGCATGTTGCCGTTCGTGTTCCTGCTGCGGCCGGGCCTGCTTAACCGGCAGGCCGGCTCCCCGCCCCTGGCGGCCGAGTAGCGATCTTCTCGCCTGTATTTAAGGGGAGCCGCGCGCGGTGTAGACCCATGGCCCGCGGCGCTCTCTCCGTAAATGCACGCGTACGGGTGATGTCGCAGTAGAAAGTAAAATAGCGCGCGCATCGCCATCTCTGGAGGTCGTCATGACAAACGGTCCTCGCCCCGTTGCGATCGTCGGCGGCGTGCGCATTCCATTCGCCCGCTCCAACAGCGCTTATGTCCGTGCCGGGAATCTCGACATGCTCACCGCGACGATGAAAGCCTTGGTAGATCGATACCACTTGAACGGCGAGCGCATAGGCGAAGTCGCGGCCGGCGCCGTGATCAAGCACTCGCGGCATTGGAACCTCGCGCGCGAGGCGACACTGGCGTGCGGGCTCGACCCGCACACACCGGCATACGACGTACAGCGCGCCTGTGGCACCAGCCTGACGACGACCGTGCAGCTCGCGCAGCGCATCGCATCGGGCGAGATCGACAGCGGCATCGCGGGCGGCTCGGACACCGCGAGCGACGTACCGATCGTCTACGGCGAAGAGCTGCAGCAGATCGTGCTCGAAAGCGCGCGCGGCAAATCGTTCGGCGATCGCATCAAGCCGTGGTTGCGCCTGAGACCCGAGCACTTGAAGCCCGCGTATTCCGCCGCCACCGAGCCGCGCACCGGCCTCTCGATGGGCGAACATTGCGAGCTCATGGCGAAGGAGTGGAATATCGGACGGCGCGAGCAGGACGAGCTCGCGTACGCCAGCCACCGAAACGCCGCGGCTGCATGGAAGGAAGGTTTCTACAACGATCTCGTCGTGCCGTTCGAGGGCTTGAGCGTCGACAACAACGTGCGGCCGGACACCAGCCCCGAAAAGCTCGCCGGGCTCAAGCCCGTCTTCGATCGAAGCCCGCACGGCACGCTCACCGCCGGCAACAGCACGCCGCTCACCGACGGCGCCGCGTGCGTGCTGCTTGCCTCCGAAGAGTGGGCCAGGGCGCGCGACCTTCCCATCCAGGCGTACATCACGCATTCCGACACGGCCGCGGTCGATTTTGCCGGCATCCGCGGCCCACGCGAGGGCCTGCTGATGGCGCCGACCTACGCGGTCGCGTCGATGATCGACCGCGCCGGCGTCAAGCTTCAGGACTTCGACATCTACGAGATCCACGAAGCGTTCGCCGCACAAGTGCTGTGCACGCTCAAAGCCTGGGAGTCGGCCGAGTATTGCCGCGCACGCCTCGGGCGTGCAGCGCCGCTCGGGCCGGTCGATCGGGCCAAAATGAATTTAAAGGGCGGTAGCGTCGCGATCGGTCATCCGTTTGCGGCGACCGGCGCCCGCATCATCGCAGCGCTGGCGAAGCAGCTCGCGGATCGCGGTTCCGGACGCGGCCTCATCTCGATCTGCACCGCCGGTGGCATGGGCGTGACCGCGATTCTAGAGCGCTGAACTCGGTATTTCGCGCGCTCGTAATCCGTGCGAAGCAACCGCACACGTGTGTACTGCACGACTAGCAAACGATCGGACCTCGCCTACACTTCAAGGATGGTCAACGTCAAAGGAACGGCCATTTCCGGCCGGCGTCAGTACGTCATTCGCTATCACAGCGAGGATAAGCTTCGCGCCGTACTCGGAAAGCTAAAGGATCGCGAGCAGGCCAAGCGCCTCGAAACGGGCGTGCTCAAATCCGCGTGGTATCCCTTCGATCTGTTCGTCGATTTCACGGAGACGATTGATCGCGTGGTGGGCAAAGGCGACGGCAAGCTCTATCGCGCGGTCGCTGCGCAAACCGCCGAAGATGATCTGTCGACGGTTTATAAAGTCTTCTTCAAGTTCCTCAAGCCGATGTACATCTTCGAAAAGGCCGGTCAGCTCTGGAGCTCCTACTATTCCTCCGGGCAGCTCAAGTCGACCACGCTCGGTCCGAGCGACATCGAGCTCGAGATTATCGGTTTCGAGACGCCGCACTGGGCCCACTGCGAGTCGGTCGTCGGCTGGGCGCAGCGCAGCATCGAGCTGACGGGCGTGAAGAACGTGCAGGCGGATCACACCGAATGCCGTGCGAAAGGTGCGCGACGCTGCCGGATGCGCTTTTCTTGGAAGGAGTAAGGCCGAACAATTTTTCGGCCGATTCTCGTTTTACCCCTGCAGACTCCCCGAACGACACCGCGCCCGGCTGAACAACGCGGCTGCGTGACGGCATCGAAAGCGCTTCGCGGCGATACCCGCACGCACTTCCGTTCACGCCGGTCCCACTAAAGCTCCGCGACATAGCGCGCCATCCGCTCGCGCGTCGGCGCGTCCGGAAGGCGCCCCACGCCCGCCTGCATGTTATCCACGAGATGCCGCAATTGGCTCGTCGCCGGTATCGCGCACGTCACCGCCGGATGCGACACGATGAACTTGAGGAAAAATTGCGCCCAGCTCGCGCAATCGATTTCCGCCGCCCACGCGGGCAACGATTTACCGCGCACCCGGCTGAACAAACCGGATTGCGCGAACGGACGATTGACGATCACCGCGACCCGGCGGACCTGCGCGAGCGGCAGCATCCGCTGCTCCGCTTCGCGCTCGACGATCGAATAGTTGAGCTGCACGAAATCGAGATCTTCGGTTTCGAGCACACGCGCGAGATCGTCGTACGCGCTCTCGGTGTAATGCGTTACGCCGATGTAACGCACCTTCCCTTGCTCCTTCCAAGTTCGCAATGTCGCGAGATGCGTGCGCCAGTCGAGCAGATTGTGTACCTGCATCAAGTCCATTCGATCGGTGCGCATCCGGCGAAACGACTGCTCCATCTGCCGAATCCCGGCCTCGCGTCCGCTGGTCCAGACTTTTGTGGCGAGGAATAGCCGCTTCTGCACGCCGATCGCCTGCGCGACATCGCCGGCGACCGACTCCGCGCGCCCGTACATCGGCGAAGAGTCGACGACGGAACCGCCGCGCTGCACGAACTCGCGCAGCACGTCGCGCAGCGGCGCCCGCTCCGACTCGGCCGCGCCGACGTCGAAGGTCTGATAGGTTCCGAGCCCGATCACGGGCAACGTTTCGCCGCTCTTCGGAATCGGTCGGCGCAACATCGGCGCGGCCGCGTGCGTCATCGCGCCCGCTCCATAGATGCCGGCGAGCACCAGCATTCGCAAACAGTCGCGCCGGGTAATCTTCCAGCCGGTCGAGAACGATTCCGCCATAGCCAAGGTCTCCACATAATCCGACGCTCCGTTCGATAGCGATGCAGCCCTGATTACTATTGTCTGAACGCCAAGGACGCCACGCAAAGGGTTGATAGAGAGAACCGCTTTTTCCTAGGCGTCCCTTACGTCCGTTTACCTTTCATTCTTGCCTTCCTCTGCGTCCTTCGCGTCCTTTGCGGTTCAAATGAATATTTTCAGAGTCTCCCTAACGCGCCGGCACGCCGTTCTTCCGCGGTGCCGAGCCACAGGGCAAGCACGAACCAGAGCGCCGCGATCATTGCGCCGACATACGCAAGCCCGGAAAGACCGAGCCCGAGCGTCGTGAGCGTCGCGAACACCCAACCGCCGAGCGCGTCGCCCGCGCGATACACCAACGTATCGATCGCGTTCTTCGCCTTGTATTTGTGTTCCAATGGAATGACCGTGTACAGCACTTCGCGTAGCGGGCGCGTGAGCGCGTAATCGCCGGCGCGCCTCAGTACCTGAAACCCGGCCAGTAAACCGATCACGGGGACGGCACCGAGGAGCAACAGCCCACCGACGTTCACGAGCGGCATGAGCGCGAGCATGGCCGTGACGCCGAAACGCTGCGCCAATCGCCCGGTACCGAAAAGCTGCACCAAGACGGCTACGGTGTTGACGCCGAGATCGAGCATCGCGAAGAACCGCGTACGTGCGCCGGATTCTTTGAACGTCTGCGCGACGATATGCGCCTGCTCGAAGTAAACGAATGTAGCGACCACCGTGAGGCCGACGATAAAAAGACCGATGCCGAGCAGGTAACCGGAGCGCGTCAGCGCCGTCAGTCCTTCCCACACGCTGCCGCCGAGCCCGCGCTCGGCCGGTTCACGTTGAACGTTGGGCCCGAACCGCTGCGTCAACGCGCGCAGGCAGGCGAGCGCTCCCGCGAGAACGACGGCGGAAATGAGCAGCAAATTGACCGGTCCGAGAGGGGCCGCGATCGTCGCGGTCACCAAGGGCCCGGCGATGGCGCCGAGGCTTCCGCCGGCAGCGATGAAGCCGAACACCCGACGCCCTTGCTCGTGCGTGTACAGATCGACCATCACGCTCCAGAACACCGAGATCACGAAAAGATTGAAGACGCTGAGCCACACAAAGAACACGCGCGCCGTCCACGGCCGCCACGCGTCGATCTGAAACGCGCCGAAGAACAGCAGCAGATTCGCAATGAAGAACAAGTAAACGAGCGGCAGGAACGTGCGGCGCGGGTAGCGCGCCGTGACCCAGCCGAAGAGCGGCACGACTGCGAGCATCGCGAGGAATGTCGCCGTGAATGTCCAGTGCAGCTTCTCGACGCCGCCGGTGATGCCCATTTCATCCCGCAGCGGGCGCAGGATGTAGTAGCCGCAGAGGAGACAGAAGAAGTACGCGAACGACAGCAGGACCGCGGACAACTCGCCGGCGCGCGCATTGATCGAGCGTCCGAACAACGAAGCGATCGGAGTTCGAGCGTTTCCCATTCTTATCCCTCGTGGATTTTTCGCGTGGCGCGGGACATGCCGCGGCGATTCCCTCGACCCGCACTCTCGGGTCAAACCGCGTCCGCGATCGCTTTGCCGACGTCCTGTGTGTGCGCTTTACCGCCGAGGTCCGGCGTACGTGGTCCTTCGGTCAGTACGGTCTCGATCGCCCGCACCAACGCCCCCGCTGCATCGGCGTGGCCGAGATGCTCGAGCATCAGCGCGCCCGACCAGATTTGACCGATCGGATTCGCGATGTTCCGGCCGTAAATGTCCGGCGCCGATCCGTGCACCGGCTCGAACATCGAGGGAAATTCCCGCTCGGGATTGAGATTCGCGGAAGGCGCGATCGCGATCGTACCGGTACAACCCGGACCGAGATCGGAAAGAATATCGCCGAAGAGGTTGGAGCCGACGACCACGTCGAACCAATCCGGATGCTGCACGAAGTGCGCGGCGAGGATATCGACGTGATATTGATCCGTGCGCACGTCGGGATAGAGCGCCGCCATCGCCCGAAAGCGTTCGTCCCAAAACGGCATGGTGATCGCGATACCGTTCGACTTGGTCGCCGACGTCAAATGTTTCTTCGGGCGCCGCCGCGCCAGCTCGAACGCGTATTTCAGGATGCGATCGACACCGTGGCGCGTGAACACCGACTCCTGCACGGCCATCTCCCGCGGCGTCCCCTCGAACATGCGGCCACCGACCGCCGAGTATTCGCCTTCCGTATTCTCGCGTACGACGATGAAGTCGATGTCACCGACGTTGCGGCCGGCGAGCGGCGACCGCATGCCCGGCATCAACCGTACCGGCCGCACATTGGCGTACTGCTCGAAATGCCGTCGTAGCGGAATCAGCAATCCCCAGAGCGAGACGTGATCCGGGACGCCGGGAAAGCCGACCGCGCCGAGGAAAATCGCGTCGTGATGGCGAATGCGGTCGAGTCCATCGGCAGGCATCATGCGACCGTGCGCAGCGTAGTACTCGCAGCTCCAGGGGAACGTTTCCCAAACGAACTGAATGCCGAACTTGCGGCCCGCCGCTTCGAGCACACGAATCCCTTCCGGCACGACTTCCTTGCCGATGCCGTCGCCGGGGATGACGGCGATCTTGTACGTGGGCATGCGCGCGCCCTCGAAAGAGGAGCCGTATATTAGAGAGCCGCTACCGCCCGCCGTCCAGTCTCGCGCCTAGGACGTGACGCCCGGAACCGGAAACTCCAGGCACAGCGCCCTCACTCGCTGCGCCAGGTCGCCCAGGTGCGCCTCGTCGTCCGGACGGCGCAGCGCCGCAACCATCCATCCCGCAAGCGCCTGCATGTGCGATTCGCGCATGCCGCGCGTCGTGCACGCGGGCGTGCCGAGGCGGACGCCGCTCGGGCGCAATGGCGGGCGCGGATCGTCCGGGATCACCTGCTTGTTCGTCGTGATGCCGATTCGGTCCAGCACTTCTTCGGCGCGCTTACCGTCGAGACCGAAGCTCTTCATCGTATCGACGACGAGCATATGGTTGTCGGTTCCGCCGGTGATCAGCGTGACCTTCTCCGCCGTAAACACGCTCGCGAGCGTCTTGGCGTTCTTGAGGATCTGCTGCGCGTAGTCACGGAACGCCGGCTCCGACGCCTTCTTGAACGTGATGGCCGCGCCCGCGACGTTGTTCATGTGCGGTCCGCCTTGCAGACCCGGAAACACCGAGGCGTCGATCAGCGACGCATGCTCGCGCCGGCACAGGATCAGCCCGCCGCGGGGACCGCGGAGCGACTTGTGCGTCGTGGTGGTGACAATATCGAACCCGGCGTCGAGCGGGTTGCGCATCACGTCCGCGGCGATGAGGCCGCCGATGTGGGCGACATCCGCCATCGTGAGGGCGCCGACTTCATCGGCCACGGCCTTGAAGGCGCGGTAGTCGTAGTCGCGCGGGTAGGAACTGTAGCCGCATAGCACGATCTTCGGCCGCGTTTCCTTCGCGACACGCCGCAGCTCGTCGAAATCGATCGCGCCGTGCCGGTCGGTGCGCGTCTTGTAGCGCACGAAGTTGAAGATCTTGCCCATATGCGACACCGGCGCGCCGTGCGTCAAATGCCCGCCGTGCGACAAATCCATCCCGAGAACGGTGTCCCCCGGCTTCAGATACGCGAAGTACACCGCCTGATTCATCGGCGAGCCGGACAACGGCTGCACGTTCGCGTGCTCGGCGCGAAAGAGCGTGCACGCGCGGCTACGTGCGAGCGATTCGATCTCGTCCGTGTACGTTTGGCCGCCGTAGTAACGACGGCCGGGATATCCTTCGGAATACTTGTTCGTGAAAACCGAGCCGAGCGCGACCAAGACTTCCGGATAGGTGTAGTTCTCCGAGGGAATCAGCTCGATGCCTTCGCGCTGGCGTTTCTCTTCGCCGAGAAGCGCGGCGTAAACGGCAGGATCGGTTTCGGCTAACAGACGACGAAATTGCTGCATGGCAACCTCCAGACAAACGTCGGGTACGTTTCAGAAGTTGCCCAGGCGAGCGGCGTGATGAATTCCTCCGTTCCCTTGTGGTCAGTTCCACTTTCGCCAGTTGCGGAGGGAGGCGAATACTAGGACGAAGGCGGGGCGAGATCAATCCGCCAATGGACTCAGGGCACCGATCAAGGAGTTACAGCGTTTAGCACCGCGGTTTCTTTGGATTCGCGCGCACTTTGTTCTTTTCGTTCGAAACCGTCGCTCGATTGCCGCGGCGTAGCATCGGTTCGATGTAGTAAACGATGACCTGCACTGTAGGGTAATATCCGTCCACCCGTTCTACCGTGTGAAGTCAATGAAGATCGTCGATCTCCCCGTCGCTCCGGCGTTTGCCGACATCCCGACGCCGCCCCAGCTGCCGATCGTGGGTAACGTGCTGCAGGTGCCGAAAGGCAAGCTCATGCAGCACCTGCTCGAAGTCAGCCGCCACTTCGACGGCATCTTCGAGATGAACTTTGCCGGCCGCAAAGTCGCGTTCGTGCACTCCGCCGAGCTTGCCGCCGAAGTCTGCGACGAAACGCGATTTCGCAAGTTTATACGGCCGCCGCTCATATTCCTCCGCAAAGCGGTCGGCGACGCGCTCTTCACGGCTCACAACGAAGAGCCGAACTGGGGCAAGGCGCACCGGATACTCTTGCCGGCGTTCAGTCAGCGCGCCATGAAAGGGTATTTCGACCGGATGCTCGACGTCGCGCAACAGCTCGTGCGCAAGTGGGAGGCTCGAACGGGCGAGGACATTCTCGTCGCCGACGACATGACGCGGCTCACGCTCGACACCATCTCGCTCACCGGATTCGACTACCGCTTCAACTCATTCGAGCAAGAACAGCTGCACCCGTTCCTGCAGGCGATGGCGCGAGTGTTGATCGAGGCGATGGACAAGCTCACGCGCCTTCCCATTCAGGAGCGCTTCGTCGATCAGCGGAAAGTCGAGGCCGACATCGACGTTCTGTTCACGCTTGTCGATGACGTCATTCGTCAGCGTCGCGCCCATCCCACGGACACGCCCGATCTCCTGAACCTGATGCTCAACGCGACAGACCCGCAGACCGGCGAGACGCTCGATGACGTCAATATTCGTTACCAAGTCATCACGTTCCTCGTCGCCGGCCACGAAACGACGAGCGGCCTGCTCTCCTTCGCGCTGTACCTGCTGCTGCGAAACCCGCACGTGCTCGCGCGCGCCTACGCGGAGGTCGACCGAGTGCTGCCCGGCGACGCACCCCCGACCTACGCACATCTGGCTCAACTCGACGTCATCGAACGCGTCCTCAAGGAGACGCTGCGCATCTGGCCGACCACCCCCGCGTTTGCGATATCGCCTTACGAAACGACAGTGATCGGTGGAAAGTATCGCGTCGAGAAAGATAAGCCGATGTCCGTCTTCGCGCTGGGCCTGCACCGCGACCCCAAAGTGTGGCGCGACCCGGACGCGTTCGACATCGACCGCTTTCTCCCTGAGGCCGAGGCCAAACTTCCGACGCATGCTTACAAGCCCTTCGGCAACGGTCAGCGTGCGTGCATCGGGCGACAGTTTGCCCTGACCGAGGCGAAGCTCGCGCTCGCGATGGTGTTACGCAACTTCGCGATCAGCGATCCGCACGACTACCGGCTCACCATTAAAGAGTCGCTAACGCTCAAGCCGAATGCCTTTTACATCCGCGTGCGGCGCCGCCGGCCCGAGGAACGGCTGAGCGCCGCGGTGGCCGCCGCGCCGGCAGCCCGCGGCGAAGTGCGAAGCGCGCCGCGCGTGCGCGGCGACGGCAAACCCTTCACCGTGCTGTACGGTACGAGCCTCGGGACCTGCCGCGATGTCGCCGGCAACATCGCGGAACAGGCGCGCCATATGGGTTTCCGCGCGACGACCGCGCCGCTCGATCAATACGCCGACGATCTCCCGACCGAAGGCGTCCTCATCGTCGTCACGTCCACCTACAACGGCAAGGCGCCCGACAGCGCGCAGCGCATCGCCGGCCGCATCGAAGCCCACACGCTCGGCGCGATGAAGCGACCCGGACTGACCTATGCCGTCCTCGGCTGCGGCAATTCGCAGTGGCCGAATTACCAAGCGTTTCCACGCCTCGTCGAAGCGTCGCTCGCCGAGACCGGCGCGGCTGCGATCGTGCCCCGCGGGGAGGCCGACGGCAACGCGGATTTCGACGGCGCGGTCGAGCGCTGGCTCGCCGGCCTGTGGAAAGCCCTCGGCGGCGGAAACAACGACGCCGCACTCGCGGCGCCGCGCGTCAACGTCACTTACGTGAGCGACGCGGAGACCCGCACGAGCGTGTTGCCGGATTCGGTGCATCGTTTCTCGGTGCGCGCCAACGAAGAGCTGGTGCACGACCCGACGGGGCTGTGGGATTTCACGCACGAAGCGCCGCGCACGTCGACGCGGCACGTCACCTTGGCGCTGCCGGAAGGCGTCGAGTACCGGACGGGAGACCATTTCGCGGTTTATCCGCGCAATCGGCCGGATCGCGTACGCGCGGTGGCGCAACGGCTCGGAGTCCGTCCCGAGGCCGTGGTCATTCTCGAAGCCGACACGGAGCGCGTAAAACACCTGCCGCTTGGAAAACCCATCGCGGTCGCGCAACTGCTCGGCGACTTCGTTGAGCTGCAGGATCCGGTCACGCGCACCGACATTCGCCGATTGCTGCCGCAGACGCAGTGCCCGCACACGCGTGCGCAGCTCGAAAAGCTCGTCGCCGACGACGACGCATCGACCGCGCATTTCCAGAAGGAGATCACGGAAAAGCGCGTCACCCTCCACGACTTGCTGCTACGCTTCCCCGCCATCCAGCTTCCCTTTGCCGTGTTCCTCGATCTGTGTTCCCCGCTTCGGGCGCGGTTCTACTCGATCGCTTCGTCACCGCTCGTCGCGCCACGGGAGATCACACTCCTTGTCGGCGCCGTGGGCGGACGTGCGTGGGCCGGGAACGGCGAATACCAGGGCACGGGCTCCGCGTATCTGCGCGCGACTGTGCCGGGCGAAGAAGTGCTCGGCTCCATCCGCCGGCCGGACCCGCCGTTCGCTCCGCCCGCGAATCCGCAAACGCCGATGATATTGATCGGACCCGGTACGGGCATCGCACCCTTTCGCGGGTTTCTGGAAGAACGGGCGGCGCTGCATGCGAGCGGGACGAAGGTGGCGACCAGCCTGCTCTTCTACGGCTGCCGGCATCCGCGGCACGATTGGTTCTACGATCGCGAGATGCGCCAATGGGAAGCGAGCGGTGTCGCCAAGCTCGTGCTCGCGCTGTCGACGGTACCGGAACATCCGTACCGGTTCGTGCAGGACGCACTGTGGGCGGAGCGCGACGCGGTCTGGCGCCTGATCGAGAGCGGCGCCGTCATTTACGTCTGTGGCGACGGCCGCGCCATGGCGCCGGCCGTGCGCGATACCCTGATCCGCATCTACCGCAGGCGGCGTGACGCAACGCATGACGACGCGTCCGGCTGGCTGCAAGAGTTGATCAACACCGGACGCTATCGTCAGGACGTCTACAGCAACGCCTGAGACGCGCTCGGTATTCATCCGGACCCAGCGCCGCACCTCGCGGCATCGCGGTGCGAATTATTTTTCAACCTCGATGCGGTCGGGGCTTAACTTGTCGCCTTCGCGACCGGCGCAGTAAGCTCCCACTCTTTCCTGTCGTGCACCCAAGTTTGGTCTTTCGACCAGGGAGCCATGATGCCGAAGCGATTTATCGTGAACCGTCACGGACGGATCGTCTTCCCCTTCAATTTTCTGCCACATCTCGACTACGCTCTCTTCGAAAACCTCGATCAGTTTGAAACAGTGATGAAACGCGACTTCGATCGGAAAGCACCGAGCGAAGCCGAGTTGGCTGGGCGCCTGGAATCGCAACGCTACGAAAGCCGCTATCACTTGCTGCAGGATCTCGCGCTGCATCTGCGCGGCCGCAATCGCTATGCCATGGCTTTGTACGACAAGAGGCCGACGCGATGGGCGGACGTCGCGCGCGGGCGCGATGACGTGTTCCTGCCCCAGCCCCGAATCTCGACGCATGCCGAACACATGGTGACGCTCTTGCTGACGGCGTATCACGAAGCGCCGGCGGGCGCGGATCGCGTCATCGAGAACAAGATCTTCGAAATCCTACTCACCGCTTACCGCGCAAGTGGTGTGGCGGAGGCGACGCCGCTCCACCGAAGCGCCGGCGAACAGGCGGCTCAACCGGGTGCGGTCGCTTACCAGCTGGTCGCGTACAACCCTGATTATCCGCAATACACATATGAGGATATCGTCGACTACGCTCACCATGTTCCGGAGCTCGAAGCGCTGATGCGCCACGCGATGGTCCTGCACAACGAATTCCCTTGGGATCCGGAGGCGACTCGCATGACGCCCGTCGATCAATTGCGGCCGGACGACGTCGTCGTCGTGTTCCACCCCAAGTATGACGGGGCCAGCGAATTTCTGCGTCGCGCGAAACGCGCGCGGCCGGCAGAACCCGCGCCGGCTCCCGTCATCGACGCCAAGCCACCCGTTGGACGGGTCGGCCCGCTCGTGGTCGGAGAACGCTTCGCCGTCTTGCCGCGTCTGGAAGCGATCGCCGTCGCGAAGGGTGAACGCATCTGTACCAACGAGGACCTCATTCGTAACGCGGCGTACAGCTGGTCGCCGATGACCATCGAGGACATCCGCAGTAAGACCGGGATCGAGCAGCGCGTATATACCGAGCGCAGTCTGGAAGACCTTTCGCTCGACGCCGCCCGTGCGGCGCTCGCCAAGTGCGGTCGCGGCCCCGAGGAATTCGGCGCGGTGCTCTTCTGCTCGTGCACGAGCGCGCGCACGATGCCCGCCGTTTCCACCTGGATTTCGTCGCGTCTCGGCATACTGCAGGCCCACGCCGCATGCGACATTGTGGCGGCTTGCGCCGGCCTGCCTTATGGCATCGCGGAAGCGTTGCGCCTGCTCCAGGAAAGTGAACGTCCGGTACTGGTCATTGGCGCGGAAAAGTTTTCCGACAAAATTGGCACTGTCCGTGCATCCCGGATGTTGTTCGGCGACGCCGCAACGGCGCTCGTCATTGGTCCGGCCGGGCCCGCCGATGCCCCCGACATCGAAGTGGTGCAAACGTATGCGAGCGGCCCGCTGTCGGAGGTCGATGCCATCGTTTGGCCCAATCCGGACTTCGACAACAACTTGACCGTGTACGGCCCCGACGTGCGGACGCTGGTAAAGCGCTATCTGCAACAAATGGTGGAAGAGCTTCGCGCACTGCCGCATCCCGACGGGCTTCCCGGATCCTTGCTCGACGCTGTCGATCTCGTCGTGCCGCATCAAGCGAACAAGACGATGGTGGCGACGATCGCGGAGGAAGCCGGTATTCCGCGCGAGCGGCTTTACTTCAACATCGAGCGCGTGGGAAATACTTCGGCGGCGTCCATTCCGCTCGCGCTGCACGATGCGGTTCGCGACGGTGTAATCAATCGTCCGATGCGGGTGTTCACCCCGGGCTTTGGCGCCGGCGCGACCGCCGGCTACGTCGTAATGCGGTTGAGCCCGGCGACGGTTTGATAGTCAGCCGGCGGCGCGCACGCGCGGCACGCTTTCCGGTCGCCATGCGCGAACCGCCCGGCGCCAGAAATCGTCCAGCGGCTCGTCCTCGTACGGCGTCACGGGCTGACCGAGAAACGCCAGCACGCGCGCCAGGAGCGGTCGGGGCGCTTCGTGCGCAATCGCGGTCGCCCCCGTTTGCTTCGAGAGCTTTTCACCGCACGCATTGATGGCGACCGGAAGATGTGCATACCGCGGCGGCACGAGCCCCAGCTGCTGGAGTATGTGAATTTGTCGCGGCGCCGAAAGCAGCAGATCGGCCCCACGTACGACTTCGGTAATCGCCTGAGCGGCGTCATCCACGGCGACGGCGAGCTGATACGCGATGAAACCATCCGCGCGGCGCAGTACGAAATCACCGACCTCGCGCTCGAGCGCGCACTCGATTGTCCCTTGCCAGCGATCGCTGAACACGATGCGCACGCCGTCCGTGCGGATACGCAGCGCCCGCTCGTCCCGTCCCACTGCCAGACCGCTTCGGCATGTCCCCGCGTACACCGGTCCCTCGATGCCGCGCACGCTCGAATCGGCGATTTCGCGCCGGCTGCAACCGCAAGCGTAGAGCAGGCCTGAGCGACGCAACTGTTCGAGCGCGTCTTCATATGCAGCGCGGCGCGTGCTCTGGTACATGGCCGCGCCGTCCCAATGCAAGCCGAGTCGATCGAGCGTACGCAAAATCTCGTCGGCCGCTCCCGGCGCTTCGCGCGGCGGATCGATGTCCTCGATGCGCACGAGCCACTCGCCGCCGTTGGCGCGCGCCTGCAAATAGCTACCGACCGCGGCGACCAGCGAACCGAAATGCAGCGGCCCCGTCGGTGACGGCGCGAAGCGGCCGCGATAGCGTGGCGTCGCTTGATCGCTCATTTGCGCGTCGCTTTGATTGCGCGAATGCGCGTCGTCGGCCGCCGAATGACATGACCGACACCCTGCGCATATTCGATGCGGTAGCTGTGCCGCAACGTCACCGGCTTCACGAGTAGCGTCTTGTCGTGCAGCAGCGTCTTACCGCTCAGGTGATCGTCCTGGAGAACGTAATAGTCGCCGACGCTCGTGATCGGTCCTTCGGCGACGGAGGCGTACAGATTCGGCACCGTGAGCGAGGCGAGATCCAGGGCGCCGAGCTCGACCGTGCGGCCGTTGCACTTCTCGATCAGATCCGCGACCCAACGCGCCGGCCGCTCGACGGCCGGCTGCAGCGTCGGCCCCATCAATACCGCCTGCAACTCCTGCGGTCCGGTTCCGCCCCACGCCGTGTTGTCGTAGATGTACGCGTGCGCGGCGAACGCGAGCGCCGCCGGCGCGAGCGCGATACTGCGGCGATGACGCGCACGCACGCGGTCCTTCGGCACATCGTGTCCGCCGTCGGCGACGCGCAGCGCGATGCGCTCGATGTTGACTTGCGGGTTGTCCGTGGCAACGAAGAGAATCGTGATCGCGTAACCCGCGGTGACGGCCGCCTGCAGCTCGGCGATCTTGCTCGGGTGCGACATGACGGTTTCATACATCACGCTGCGCTGATTCACGATCGCGTCGAGCCGCAGCGTTTCCGCGAGCTTCTGCGCGGCCGCCGCATCGATTCCGCGGCTGCGCTGCAGCTCGTCGGCGTTGATATAGAGATCGGGAAGATGCAGCTCGCCCGCCGCCTGCAAGGCGCGGATGAGCGTGGTTTTGCCGGAGCCGTTCGGTCCGGCGACCATGACGAGCAGCGGTACTGCCGGCACTGCTAGCGGTTACGCGAGGCCTTACGCGCCACGGGCACCGCGTGCAAGCGCCGCCGGCCGGGCTTTTCGTGAGCGTGGCCCGCCGCCGCGAATCCGGCGCTCGAGATCTGCGCGAGGCGCGCCACGTTGACGCCGAAAGGCGTGGCTTGCTCGCTCGGCGCAGCGTGCGGTCTTGCGGGCGCTTTCATATCGAAGGGGAATCCGCGCTCGGCAAGGAAGCGGCGGAACATGACTTTCATTGCGGTGTTGGTGTCCATGCCGACGCTTGCGGCGATCGCGTCGGCCTGGGCTTTCTCGGCCGGATCGACACGAAACTTGATCTCGGCGGGGGTTCGGCGGGCGGAAGGACTGGCCATGGGCTGTCTCCCAATTTGGGCGAGTTAGGGAGAGTATAGCCGAGCGGGGGACACGGTGAAAATGCGCCGGCCAGCACGCCTCCGAGCGGAAACGGAACGGGCCGCATCGGGCCTTCGGGCGCGGTGATGACATGTCGCCGCCGCGGCGTTGTTCAGCTGATCCTCTGCCGTAACGATGCTGCGCGCCGTGGATTCCGGGCTCGCTTTGAACGCGGACAACGCCTGTGTGCACAATACAGCACGCTCTTTGGCAACGTGCCTCGGCAATGCAGGAGCCTAAGCGTACCCAATTATCATCCGCGCAACTGCACGAGCCGTTCGACGGATCGGAGTACTCGGTATGACTAGACCGTGGATAGCCCTATCGTTGCTGATGCTACTGGTCGTCGGCGTTTGGCTGATGCGCGACCAACGATCGCCCGTGCCCCCTGCGGCGCCGCCCGCACCAAGTGACGCTACGAACACGCCGCGCATCGATCCTGCACCGAATGCGCTCCAGCAAACGGCCCTTATGGCCGGCCATCAACGCCGCGTGTCGTCTGAAACGACCAGCCGATTTGCGAGACCGTCGCCGACGGACTCCCCGCGAGCACGAATGGAGTGGGATGGACCGGCGAATGTCAGAGCGGGATCGCTGTTCTCCGTCGCGCTGCGTATGACGTCGGAGGTTTCGGTGCGCGTGGTGCCCATGCAGCTTCGCTTCGACCCCGAGCTCCTCGAGCTGGTATCGGTGCGTCCGGGAGCATACTTCGGCGACGGTGCGCATTTCGGGTATCACGTCAACCGGCCGGGTTCAATCCGGATCGGCGCGACCGCGGAGACGCCGATACCGGCCGCGGACACGGAACTCATCGTCGTTACGTTCCGGTCACTCCGGCCGGAGACCGTCGCGGAGCTTCGCATCTCCGCGCTCGAGCTCGAAGCCTCGGCCGGGCCCGTCGTGTACGAAGGGATCGCGCCGTTCACGACGGCCGTCACCCGTTGATCGAACTTTGCGCTCGTGATTGCGAGCGCATCAGCAGGAGCGTGTACGAAAAAAACGTCACGTTGTCCAAATATTAACTGTCCAACTTCCTGGACGCCGCTAATTTCCTGACACTGTCACATCGAGTCTTCATAAAGCGTGCCAGCTTGAGCGCACAACCCGCCTATCAACGCCACGTCCCGGCGCACTGTCAATTTTGACAGGTGTAAAAAGAAATTCGGGCGATAGACTCAACGATCGCACGACCTTCGCAAACTTCCGGCCACCGGAGCGTCGAGTTCAGGAGAACGAACACACCGAATAGCACAGAAAATCAGACACACGCGCACGGCATTAACGACAGAGTTCGAATATCGAACGCCGGTGAAGTCGACGGCGATTCACAATTAAACCAAGGGAGGAACTCATGCGTCTGCTCAAGTACCGTTTGACCAAGCGTCAACTGGATGTGCTGAGAAACCGTCAGGATCTCATCAAAGCGGGCATTAGCCGACGCGATCTGCTCAAACTCGGACTCATGACCGGCGCCGGTCTCCTCGTCGATGGACTGAGCGTCAGCAAGGCGTTCGGCACCACGCGCAACACTTGCGGGTCGAGCGGAACGAGTCCTTGCGGCGTCAGCCCACCGATCCAGGCGTTCCTCGATTTGCTGCCCACACCGCGCGACGGCACGTGGCCGATCCAGGTGGCAACCACCCTGAGTCCGGCGCCGACCGTGGCGCCGAACACGGCGGCCGGCGAAGGCCGGACGATCGCGCACCAGGCGCTGACGCAGTTTGCGCCGCAGAAGTACTACGCGATCACGCAGAAAGCCGGACAGGTGAAGATCACCTCCGATTCGACCATCGCGCTGCAAAACATGTGGGGCTACGCGATCGGCAAACCGAGCGACAACAACCCGATCTACGTGCCCGGGCCGCTGTACGTTCAGCAGTACAACGTCCCGATCCTCGTGCGCAATTACAACCAGTTGCCGGCGGACAACGGCGGCTTCGGCAAGAATTCCGTGTCGACGCATCTACACAACGGCCACACGCCCTCGGAGAGCGACGGCAATCCGTGCGACTATTTCGAGCTCGGTCAGTGGTACGACCAGCACTACCCCAACGTCTACGCCGGCATCAACTCGACACATCCAGGCACCGGCGACATCCGCGAGGCGCTCGCGACGCTCTGGTACCACGATCATCGCGTCGACTTCACGGCGCAGAACACCTACAAGGGCCTGGCGGGTATGTACCTGCTGTTCAACGACAAAGACACGGGTGATGAAACGACCGGCTTCCATTTGCCGAGCTTCCCGCAGTTCGACATTCCGATGGTGTTCAACGACAAGGCGATCGACCCGACGACAGGGCAGATCTTCTTCGATCTCTTCAACCTCGACGGCTTCCTGGGCGATCGGTTCCTGGTGAACGGCAAGGTCCAGCCGGTGTTGCACGTCAGCCCGCGCCGCTATCGCTTCCGCTGGCTGAACACCGGACCGTCGCGGTTCTATCAGTTTTTCCTGACCGATCCGACCAACCTGAGCGCGACCAACTCCTTCTGGCAGATCTCGAGCGACGGCAACCTGCTCGACAAGCCGTACCAGGTGTCGAGCGTGCGCCTGAGCGTCGCCGAACGCGCCGACGTCATCGTGGACTTCACAGGCAAAGCGGGCAAGACGTTCTATATCGAAAACCGTCTGCAGCAGAGCGATCCGGCGGAACCGAGCGGAAATGTTCAGGCCGCCGGAAGCGGCGACTACTGTCTCAAGATCGTCGTTGACGGGCCGCAGGTCGCCGACAACAGCGCTAACCCGGCGAACATCACCGCCTTCTACGGGTTGCCCCCCACCAACGCCACGCCGCGCGTGCAGCGCACCTTCGTGTTCCAGAACCGCGGCGACTGGCGCATCAACGACAAGCTCTTCGACTGCAACGAGATCCGCTTCAAGGTGCTGAAGAATTCGGTCGAGATCTGGACGCTCGAGAACGAAGGGTTTAGCTGGCACCATCCGGCGCATATTCACTTCGAGGAGTTTCAGACGCTCTCCATCAACCGCAACGCGCCGAGGACGTCGCCGCTCGTGCAGAAGGGCCGCAAAGATGTCGCACGCCTCGAATCGGGCGACAATCACAAAGTGTTCTTCCGCTTCCGCGACTTTACGGGGAAGTACCCGATCCATTGCCACAACGTAGTCCACGAGGACCACGCGATGATGGCGCAATTCCAGATCGTGGATTCGGGCGCCGACACCAACACACGGCCGTAGCGACATGCCGACGAGGAGGAACTCGACATGACCGACGTATCGAGAAGAACCTGGCTCGCGACGGCGGGCTTGGCGGCGGCCGGCGGCACGATGTCGCGGGCGTCGTCGGAGGACCGCAAAGAGGACGGCGCGCGAGCGCCACGACGCATGTTGTCGCCGCGCGAAGCGATTCAGCGGCGCAATTTTCCGAACGTAACGCTCGTGACGCACGAAGGCGAAGAGGTTCGCTTCTACGACGACCTCATCAAGGACAAGTTCGTCACCATCAACATGATGTACACGGGCTGCAAGGCCGCCTGCCCGCTTACCACCGCGAACCTCGTGCGCGTGCAGAAACTCCTCGCCGACCGCGTCGGGCGCGACTTGTTCATGTACTCGATCACGCTCGATCCAACGCACGACGACCCCGAAGTGTTGAAGGAGTACGCGCAGACGTTCGGCGTCGGGAAGGGTTGGAAGTTTCTGACCGGAAAGCCGGACGACATCCAGTTCCTCCGGCGCCGGCTCGGCTTCGCCTGGTCCGACAAGAAGCTGGACGCGCAAAAGGAATTTCATACGGGCAACCTGCGCTACGGCAACGAACCACATATGTTGTGGGCGGCGGTGCCGGCGATGGCCAATCCCGAGTGGGTGAAAAAATGCATCCTCTTCGCCGACTGGCCGACTAAATCGGCGAGCGCGTGAGAGATCGCTGACACCGGCCTCGCCCTTCCCTCGCTCAGTGCAAATTGAAAAGCGCCGAAGTCATCCGCGACAGGAAGTCGAGAGCGATGCGGAGGGAACGGGTGAGCGCCGGGCGGAACGTGTATTTCAGCCGTGTCTCGGCAAACGCTTCTGCGCTTTAACAATGCTGCGGTTCTCGCGGCGGTGCTCGTCGTTTCTGCTTTTGCGCGAGCCGACTCGACGCCGGATGTAGCTGCGCTCACACCGGCGGAAGCGCGCGGGAAAATTATTTACACGACGGGACGGACGGCTTCCGGCCGCCGCCTCGCGTTCCGGCTCTTGAGCGCCGGCGACGGCCTGCTGCCGGCCAACGGCATCGTGTGCGCGAACTGCCACGGCGCGGACGGCAAGGGCGCGCGGGAAGGCAACATCGTCATGGCCGACATCCGCTACGCGACGCTCGCGAACCCACAGCCGGCGTACCCTCCGCGACGCCGCGCCCGCGCCGCTTACGACGATGCGTTGCTAGCCCGCGCCATCACGCAGGGCATCGACCCGTCGGAACATCCGCTCGAAGCATCGATGCCGCGCTGGGTGCTCGCGGATGCCGATCTGCGCGATCTGCTGGCGTACCTGAAGCGGCTCGGGCGCGACTAGCCGCCCGACTCGTTCATGCAAAGGGATCGATGGCCTGCACGCCCGGTTCCCGTACTCGCGACCAGATCGCCTTGATTTGCTCGGAAGCGAGATAAAAATCCTCTCCCTCCTCGGTCGCGGCGATCAACAAACCGGCGTCGGCGAGCTCGCGTAGCTCGCGGTCGGCATCCAATGAGGAACCGCCGGCGGCCGACTCATATACGGGGGCGGTAACGCGCTCGCCGATCGCGGCGCGGGCCAGCGCCGACATGGCATGAACCGGCAGCCCACGCGCCATCGCTTCGCATTCGAGCGCTTCCCAGAGGCGATCGTACTCGCGGCTACGCCGCTCGAGCATGGTCGCCTGATAGAAATGCGCCGTGAGACAGAAACGCACCCACGGGCGCGTGTCGCGCTCCGGCTGCCAGGCACCGCCGTGCACTTCCCGCAACGCCTGGTCGTAGTCGTCGGTGCGCGCGCTCACGTATTCATCGATGCTCGCGAACGGCGGCGCGGTCACACCCGCACGCGCGAGCACGAGCGTATGCACTGCGCGCGACGTGCGTCCGTTGCCGTCGGCGAACGGATGGATCGCGGCGACGTTCAAATGCGCCATCGCTGCGCGCACGATCGGCGGCTGGTCGTTTCTTTCGTTGAGCGTGGCGATCAGCTCGGTCATCAACGCCGGGATCGATTTCGGCGGCGGCGGCGTGTATAGGATCTCGCCGGTCGTCTGCCGGCGTACCCAGATCGATCCGCGCCGCCAGCGGGCCGGCTTCTTCGCGGGGTCGTGCATCGTGATCATGTAGTGAAGCGCGCGTATCACGCCTTCGTCGTACGCGAAGTGCGCGGCATCGGCGAGCTGCAAGGCGAAGCTGAGCGCGGCGCGGTAGCCGGCGGCCGCCGTCCAGATATCCGCGCTCTTCTCGGCGGCGTCCTCCTCCGGCGCCGGCACGTCGGCAGGCCCATTCGCCCCCGCATCGGCCGCGATTCGCAGAAGCCGGTCGGTGATGGCGCGCCACGTCAGGCCCGGCCAATGCTCGAACCTCGGCAAATCCATACGCCGGCGTATCGTCTCGATCTCTGCGATGACTTCGGCTTCGCGCTCGGTGAGCGGTGGCGGTTGAAATAGCATCGTTAGAACTCAGTGTCCGAGTGCGGTATTAAACCGCCGAGAGCACGACGCGGGCATGAAAAAAAACGGCGAACCGAGAACGACGGTAACGATTTCTTTTCATGTTCCTCCCGATGTAATGCTTGGTCGCCGATGCGATCCGCCGACCCGTGCTTTATCCAGCGAAGGGTGACTTACGATCGGCGCCCTTCGCGTCCGGATCCCCGCTCACGTCGATCAGCCCGAGCGACAATGCCTTACCGATCGCGTGGCGCGTATTGGCGGCGCCGAGCTTGCGGCGCGCGTTCGACATGTGAAAAAACACGGTGCGCTGGGAGATCGACAGCAGATCGGCGATTCCTGCCATCGTCTTTCCCGCCGCCGCCCACTGGAGCACCTGTCGTTCGCGTTCGTTGAGGCCGTTCGCGTGTTGCTGTCGTCGAAAATGTGGGCCGGCAACGTTGACCTGCCGCATCACGATCTGTGCGGCCGCCTCGTGCACGTAGACCGCGAGCAACTGGCAATCCGCCAGCTCGGCGCGGATCTCCATTTCGGCATCGATGCCCCCTTGGTCCTTGATGAAGCTCATCGAGCTCCATTGACCGTCCGGTCCGTGCACCGGATGTGTGCAGCCCGTTACCAGTCCGAACTTACGCGCCTCGGCGAACAGCGCCGGCGCGCGCGGCACCATCTCGCGCCACAGCGCGGGCGTCACTTCGCGGGTACCGCGCGCCTTGAGGAAATGGTCGCCGCCCTCGGCATTGTGCTCCTGATAACGAGCACCCCACCCTTGAGGACAATTGTCGAAATAGAGGGTGTTGCAGCCGGCGTGCGTATGGGGAAAACGCCCGCGGTAAATGAAGTACCGAAACCCGAGTTGCGAAACGTTCGTCTCGACCGATTTCCATAGCTGATCCAGAGAATCAGCCAGGAAAATATCCTTGAGCAGCCGTGCGTCCATCGCCGCTCCCTCCCGTTCGATTTGTGTTCGCGTCGTCCTTCTACTAAAGGCCTTCGGCAATATATCCCCGTGTACCGCTTGGCACAAAAGGGGCCGACAGACGTAGATAACTTGCTGATCTGCCGCGCGGCATTCGCCGTACGCTCAAGAAAGTGACATCGCGGTTCAACGATTTGAACGCCGAAGACACCACAACAGCCGTGGCCTTTTGCGGCGCTCGCGAACTGTTCGCCAACGGACCCGGGCAACGATCGCCGGGGGGTAAACCGGCTCGTCTTTTAGCGCGCCGTTACGGAAGCTAACGGTATGGAAAACCTTCTGCTCTGGTTGCTCGCGGCGCTGTTGATCGGCGCGGGGCTCGTCGGTCTCGTGCTACCGCTCCTCCCGGGCGTCGTACTCCTGTTCGCCGGGCTCTGGCTTGGCGCTTGGATCGACAACTATGCGTACGTAGGTGCCGGAACGCTGCTAGCGCTCGGCATCATGGCCGCCCTCACGTTCGTCTGCGATGCAGCCGGCACTGCTTTCGGCGCGAAGCGCTACGGCGCGTCACGGCGAGCAATTATCGGCGCGGCGATCGGCAGCGTCGTCGGCTTGTTCTTCGCACTCCCCGGCATCTTGCTCGGTCCGTTCATCGGAGCCGTCGTGGGCGAGCTGTCCGTACGACCGGACGCACGTGCCGCAACGCGGGCCGGTTTCGGCGCCGCCGTCGGGCTCGCGCTCGCCGTCGCCGCAAAGCTCGCGCTCGGCTTCGCCATGATCGGCATCTTTCTGTTCATGCGCCTGATCTAAGGCGTCGGCGCCGGAGTCGGCTCGCTCGTACGCAAACGACATTCGCGTTTGACCGATTCCCGAATGATCTCGGCGAGACGCGTAGTGTCGCGGTCGGGATAATCGCGATCGCCGAATACCAGATACAACTCTGCGAACCGTTCCGCGCCTTCCTCGAGGGGTAGCGGTTTCAGCACGCCGGCGTCGAGCTCGGGCCGTATGTTCTCCTCGGGATACCAGGCGAAACCGAGGCCGTGCGTCGCGGCATGGATCGACGTCGCTTTGTGGCTCACGGTCCAGCGCTGCTCGGCGCCAAGCCAACTGCTCGAGCGCGTGCGCTGACTTCCCGAATCGCGGATCACAAGTTGGCGGTGCTTACGCAGATCGCGGTACGTCAGCGCGCGCCCGATCTGATGCAGCGGATGATCCGGACGCGCGACCGCGATGAAACGTACCCGCATCAGTGCGTCGCCGAGAAAATTGTTCGGCACATTCGAACAAATGGCGAGATCGACACGGCCCTGAACCAGCATCTCGTCCGTGCCGCCGAGTACCGTTTCGTACACCTCGATACGCGTATCGGGTCGCGTCTCCGCGAACGTCGCGAGACACTGCAGCAGCAGCCACGTGGGAAAGATCGCATCGACCGCGATCGCGATCTCCGGTTTCCAGTCTTTCGACATCGCGCCCGCCCCGCGTTCCAGGAACATGGCCTCTTCGACGAGTGTCCGAGCGCGCCGGTAAAGAACCTGCCCCGGCTGCGTCAGGATCGCTTTCCGTCCCTGGATCTCGAAGACCTTGAGCCCGAGCTGGGTCTCGATCTTCTGCACGGCGTACGTCACGGACGACTGGCTCTTGTGCAGCGCCTCGGCCGCTTGTGCGTAACCGCCCGCCTCGACCACGGCGATCAGCGCCCGCCATTGTTCGAGCGAAATATGCGGCGTCTCCGACATTTATCGAATCGTTCGATTGAATCGTGCGAAATATTGTTCTTTTTTATCGGCTGGGTAAATCCTTTAATAGCGGACGCGATAGGTCAAGGAGGAAATTCGAATGAAGACGGTGCTGCAAATCAACACGAGCATTCACTCCGGCAACGGCTATTCGAGCCGGCTCGCGGATCAATTCGTCGCCGCCTGGCGTGCGCGCCACCCGGGCACCGTGGTCATCAAGCGCGACCTGGCCGCCGATCCTGCGCCGCACCTGACGGCCGAGCGTTTCGGCGCTTTTACCGCCAAACCCGCCGAGCGTACGCCGGCCCAGCAAGCAGCCGTGAGTTACTCGGACGCGCTGATCGATGAGCTGAAGCGGTCCGACGTCGTCGTGTTCGCGCTCCCTATGTACAACTTCGGGTGCCGTCGACGCTCAAGGCTTACTTCGACCACATCGCCCGCGCCGGCGCGACGTTTCGGTACACTGAGAAGGGACCCGTCGGACTACTCGGCGGAAAGAAGGTTTATGTGATCGCAACACGCGGCGGTCTGTACGCCGGCACGCCGCTCGACAGCGAAACCGGCTATGTCCGAGACTTCCTGAACTTTCTCGGCATGAGCGACGTCGAATTCATCTACGCCGAAGGGCTCGCGATCAGCGAAGCGGCGAAACAAGCCGGACTGGCGCACGCCCGGAACGCCATCGAGCGAACGCTCGCGCCGGCATCGGCGGCAGCGTAACCAAGGAGGCTCCATGAAGATTCGCACTCTGGAACGCGTCATCGAGTCCATGGCGGCATCCGACGGCGCGGGCGTGCGGCTGCGGCGCAGCCTCGGCCAGAGCCAGTTCGCGCGGCTCGATCCGTTCCTGATGCTCGACGAATTCGCGTCGGACAATCCGGACGATTACATCGCCGGCTTCCCCTCGCACCCGCACCGCGGCTTCGAAACCGTCACGTACATGCTCGATGGTCACATGCGCCACGAAGATCACCTCGGCAACCGCGGCGATCTCAAACCGGGCGCCGTGCAATGGATGACCGCGGCGCGCGGGATCATTCACTCGGAAATGCCACAACAGACGCACGGACGCATGCGCGGCTTTCAATTGTGGATCAACCTGCCTGCCCAGGAAAAAATGAAGCCCGCGTCGTACCGCGACATCGACCCGTCCGACATTCCCGAGGTGAAGCTTCCCGGCGGCGGACGCGTGAAAGTGATCGCGGGCACGTTCGTGCTCGATGACGCATCGACGGCCGGTGCGATGGTCGGCCTCAGCACCGATCCGCTGTATCTCGACGTGGTGCTCCCGGCGGGCGCGCGCTTCGTGCATCCGCTCAAGAGCGACTACAACGCCTTCGTCTATCCATACGAAGGCGAATTGCTGATCGGGACCGGCGAAAACCCGCGCCGATTGAAAACACAAAGCGCCGGCGTTCTTTCCTCGGGCGATCGCGTCGAGATGGCCGCCGCCGGCGCGGAGGCACGCTTTCTTCTGCTCGCCGGCCGGCCGCTACGCGAGCCGATCGTGCAATACGGCCCGTTCGTCATGAACACGCGCGAAGAGATCGAACAGGCCATCCGCGACTACCAGAGCGGAGCGTTTGGTCGCCCGGCACGAAGTTAACCAACTCTCAATTATTCGTTTTGACCGAAAGGACGCGAAGGAAAATTTTTTTTAAACCCTTGGCGTTCTTGGCGTTTAGAACAATAAATAAATTAGACCTTCCTTTTTAATTCACACTACCTCCGCTTTTCCTTTGCGTCCTTGGCGTCCTTTGCGGTGAATAACTCTTTCGTCACGATCGGCGACCGACCGCGGCCGCCGCGCATTGCCCTCGCTTCCGAACCTCTTTAGATTAGCGACCTCTTAGCGAGCACCGATGAACGTCGTTACGCTGAAACAGATCACCAAGACCTACCGGCTGGACGCGGTCGGCGTGCTGGCGTTGAACGACATCGATCTCGACGTCCACGCCGGCCGGCTGACGGTCATCTCCGGCCCTTCCGGCAGCGGCAAGACGACGTTGCTCAATCTGATCGGCTGCATCGATCGGCCGGATCGCGGCGAGGTCGAAGTGGCCGGCCGGCCGGTACAGCATCTCTCCGACGACGCGCTCTCCGATTTTCGCGCGCGCAACATCGGTTTCATCTTTCAGAGCTTCAACCTGCTGCCGGTGCTGACGGCGTACGAGAACGTCGAGTACCCGCTGCTGCTCACCCGCGTTCCGGCCGCGCAACGCCGGCAGCGCGTCGAGGCGCTGCTCGCCGCCGTCGGTCTCTCCGATAAAACGCGCAACCGCCCCGGTCAGCTCTCCGGCGGCGAGCGCCAACGCGTCGCGATCGCCCGCGCGCTCGCGCCGGCGCCGCAGCTCGTGCTCGCCGACGAGCCGACGGCCAATCTCGACAGCCAAACCGGTCGTACGATCCTCACGCTCATGCGTGAGATACAACGCGAGCACCAAGTCTCCTTCATCATCTCGTCGCACGATCCGCAGGTGCAGGCGGAGGCGGACGAGATCGTTCGCATCCGGGATGGACGCATCGTCACAGTCGAGCGCGACGCACGCGGATCGGGAGCGACGGCGTGAAGACGTTCTCCATCGCCGCGCGCAATCTGCTGCGCAATCGCCGCCGCTCGTTCGCAACGCTCGTCGCGATGGTCATCGGCGCGCAGACCGTGCTGCTCTTCGGCGGCTTCAGCCGCAATATCACCTACGGCCTGCAGACCGGCTTCGTGCAGTTCGGCGGACATCTGCAAATTCAGCGCGCCGGCTATTTTCTCTACGGCGCCGGCAGCCCGGCCGCTTACGGCATCGCGAACTACGAAAAGATCATTGAGACCGTCCAGCGCGACCCGGAGCTCGCGCCGATGCTCACCGTCGTTACACCGACGCTTCAGCTCGGCGGCATCGCCGGCAATTTCGCCGCGGGCGTTTCCCGCACCGTGTTCGCGCGCGGCATCGTCGTCGAGGACCAGAACCGCATGCGGCTCTGGAACGACTACGGCTTTCCGATCCACCCGCGGACGTCGGCGTTGACCGGCACCACGCCGGAATCGGCGATCATCGGCACGGGCGTCGCGCGTGTGCTGCAACTGTGCGAGCCGTTGCAGGTGAAGAATTGTGCGCCGCCGCCGACGCGCATCGACAGCGGCAGCGCGAATCTGCCGAGCGACATCGCCGCGCTCGCGGCAGGCGAAGCCACGCCGCCCGCGGACGGCGCGGGAGCGCGCATCGAGCTCCTCGCCGCCTCCGCGCGCGGGGCGCCGAATGTCGCGGCGCTGCACGTGGTGAAAGCGGAAAATCAGGGCGTCAAGGAATTCGACGACGTTTATGTCGCGCTGCATCTCGCGCAGGCGCAGCGTCTCGTCTACGGCTCGGACGCGCCGCGCGCGACGGCCATCCTCGTGCAGCTGCGACACACGTCGCAAATAGCGCGCGCCCGGGCGCGCCTCGCGCAACTCATCACCGAGCGCTTCAGCGATCAGCCGCTCGAGGTGTTCGACTTCGAGACCCTCAATCCGTTTTACGGCCAGACGATCGCCCTGTTTGCGACTATCTTCGGATTCATCGCGGTGCTGATCGGCGCCATCGTGCTCTTTACCATCGGCAACACGATGAGCATGGCGGTGTTCGAACGTACCGTGGAGATCGGGACGCTGCGTGCGATCGGGCTGCGCCGCGCGGGCGTCCGGCGCCTCTTCGTCTGCGAGGGCTTGCTGCTCGGCGCGATCGGCGCCGCGCTCGGGCTCGTCATTGCGGTCGCGCTCTCGGGCCTCATCAATCACAGCGGTTTCACGTGGACGCCGCCCGGCCGCGAGCCGGTACCGCTCGTGATCTACGTTTGGGGCGAGACCGCGCTCATCATCGGTACCGTTATCGGCCTGCTCGCGGTGGCCGTCGTGTCGGCCTGGTGGCCGGCGCGGCGCGCGGCGCGCATGAATATCGTCGAAGCCTTGCGCCACGCGTGATCGAATCATCGGATATCATCGGATGCGTCAATGAAGAATCGGACAGATCCTGTTCAAGCGGCCAAGAACGCAAAAGCTTCTTGCTTCGAAATCTTTTCCTCTGCGTCCTCCGCGTCCTCTGCGGTTCAAAAACTATTATCTTTTCTCGTGCGTCCTCTGCGCCCTTTCGAGTCAAAAAACCCGGCACCGCGCTTTGCACTAATCCTGCTCGTATTCGCGCTCGCCGCCGCCGCCGCGCACGCGGCGCCCGACGCGCAGAGCATCCTTGCCGCGAGCGACGCCGTGCGCAACCCCGCCAAACCGTTCGCCGTCACGACCGCGCTCGTCGAATATCGCGACGGCAAGCAGACGGACAGCATCACACTCATCGTGTACTCGCGCGCGGACGACAAGAGCGGGCAGTTTCGCAGCCTGATCCGCTTCGCTGCGCCGCCGCGCGACATCAACAAGCTGATGCTAAAAAGCGGCAACGATCTCTGGTTCTTCGATCCGTCCAGCAAAGCGAGCATTCGCATCTCGCCGCAGCAGCGCCTGCTCGGGCAGGCGGCGAATGGCGACGTGGTGACGGTGAACCTGGCCAAGGACTACAAAGCCGAACTCGCCGCCGAGGAAGACATTCAGGACGGCGACCGCAAGACGCGGCACTGCTACAAACTTGCGCTCGCCGCGGTCGCGCCGGACGTGACGTACCACCGCATCGAAATGTGGATCGATACGACCAACAATCGCCCGGTGAAAGCTCGCTTCTACAGCGAGAGCGGACGCCTTCTAAAAGCCGCTTACTACCGCCGCTACGAGCCGCAGCTCGGCGTCGAGCGGCCGACCGAGACCGTCATCATCGACGGCTTGAACCCGAACTGGGTAACGGTGATGCGCTTCAGCCAGTACGCATACCGTGACGTGCCCGAGGCGTGGTTGCAGCGTGACTACCTGCCGCGTTTCAAGCCGGAGTAGCACGCGCGCCGCGGCGCTGAGTTTGCTTCTCCTTGCCGGCACCGCCGTTGCCGAAGACTCGGAGGAAGCGGCGCTCGCACTGGCGGATAAGACGCAGACCGAAGCGAAGCCGCCGAGCGATTGGCGCCTGGCCGCCGAAGGCGCGCTCATCGAATCCGTGCCGCGCGCGGGCGGCGAACCGACGCACGCGCAGCGAGTATCGTTCGACGCGCTGTACGATCATCGCTTCGCGCCCGCGTGGCGTTTCGTGTTCGCCGACCGGTTGGACGTCGCCTGGCGCGGCGCGCCGGCGTACGAGGATTCGATCAACACGCTGAAGGAGACGTACGTGAGCTGGCAGCCGGAAGCGGACCGGCTCTTCGATCTCGGCCGGCTGAACCTGCGCTATGGCGTCGCGACCGGCTATAACCCAACCGATTTTCTTCGCACCGGCGCGGTACGTTCGGTGGTGTCGGTGTTGCCGGCGAGTCTGCGCGAAAACCGGCTCGGTACGGTGATGCTCCGCGGTCAGCAGCTCTGGAACAGCGGCTCGCTCTCCGCGCTGTACGCGCCCAAGCTCGCCGACCCGTCGAACAGCAGTCCGTTCAGCCCGGATTTCGGCGCAACCAACAACCAGAATCGTTGGTTGCTCGCGCTGAGTCAGAAGCTCGGGGACGATTTCAACCCGCAGTGGCTTCTCTACGACGACGCGGGCGGATCGCCGCAGCTCGGCGTGAATCTCACCGCGCTCCTTAACGACGCGACCATCGCGTATCTCGAGTGGTCTGGCGGGCGCAGCCGCTCGCTCCTCTCGCAAGCGCTCGCGGCTTCGGACGACACGTCGTTTCGTTCGCGCGCCGCCGGCGGGCTCACCTACACGGCGGCGACAAAAGTGACGGTGACGCTCGAATACGACTACAACGGCGCGGGCCTCGACGAAGACGACTGGAACCGGCTGCGTACGGGACCGCCCGCCGCATACGTTCAATACCGCAACTTCGTTGAGCGGCTGCAAGATCCGCCGACGCAACGCAACGTTTTCTTCTTTGCACGATGGGAAGACGCGCTGCTGGTCCATCTCGATCTGAGCGCGCTCGCACGATTGAATCTCGCCGATGACAGCCGCCTGTCGTTTCTCGAGGCGCGCTACCACTGGGAGCACGTCGATGCGGCGTTGCAGTGGCAACACAACGGCGGCGCGGCCACGAGCGAGTTCGGGGCGCTGTTGCAAGAGACGATCTGGCAGGCGCTGGTCACGTATTTCTTCTGAGCGCTGCGAAATTTTCGTTCCGTGCTCGCCGCGCGCATCGGCGGATGCGCACGGTAATCCTCTCGTAGTTCGCGCGGACACTTCCGCGACAACCCCAATAACTTCGCGGTTGCCCTACGTACTTATCCGTATAAGATGGGCAAACCAATGCAGATTCCTGTCGTTTCCTATCCGGATGATCGCCCGAGCGGACTGAGTGCGATCGGCGAAGTTCCGTGGGGCACTCATCTCTGTCAGTTCTATCGCGACGACCGCGACCTGGTCGACGTTGTCGTGCCGTTCCTCAAAGCCGGCCTCGACGCCAACGAGCGCTGTCTTTGGATCACCGCCGAGCCGCTCGATGCCGCCGCGGCGCATGTGGCGCTCGCGCGCGAGGTGCCGGACTTGTCCGAGCGCGTGCAGCGAGGACAAATCGAGATCCTCGACTACCGCGAGTGGTACTTGCGGGCGAACGGCCTCCGGCCCGATGACGTGCTGCGCGGCTGGCTGGCGCAGGAAGCGCTCGCGCGCGGATGCGGTTATGACGGCTTGCGCATCAGCGGAAACCTGGGTTGGCTCCAACGCGCGGAGTGGGACGCCTTCGTCGGCTACGAATCGTGCGTTCACGGCGCGTTTCGTTCGCAGCGCATCATCGCGCTCTGCAGCTATTCGCTGCAGAATTGCAACGCGAACGACGTGATCGACGTCCTGCGCAACCATGGCTTTGCGCTGATACGCCGCGATGGCCGATGGGAGCGCATACGGAGCGCCACCGAGATGCTCGCGTCCGTGCAAGCCACGGCTTGGAGTGACCACACCGTCGGGACGGTGCAATCCGCCGCGGACACGATCGTCGAGCTATTTCCGAACCACACCGTTCGATTTTTTCGCGAACCCGACTATCCGGTCGGGGAGATCGCGCAATACGTGCAAGAAGGCCTGGGTGAGGGCGGCGCGCTCCTCTTCGCGACGCAGCCGCACATTGACGCCGTCGTTGCCGCCCTGCGGGAACGCGCGGTCGACGTGGACGGATTGATCGCGCGGCGGCGGCTCGTTACGCGCGACGCCGAGGCGATTGCGCACGCGCTGATGCGCGACAACGTTCCCGACGCGGATGCGTTCGAGCGCATGGTCGCCGCGGAGGTGCACAGCGTCATCGACCAGTTCGAGCAGGCGCGCGCGTATGGCGAGATCGTCAATGTGCTCGCGCGCAGAAGTGCGCACAGCGTGGCGCTGCAAATCGAACGGTGGTGGAACGAGCTGTTGCGCGACCGTCCGGTCGCGTTGATGTGCGGTTACGCGCTCGCGAATTTCGCCAACGCCGGCCTGGTCTCCAAATTCCGCCAGGTCTGTGCGGAGCACAACCACGTACGCCCGGTCTCCGGGGAGCCGAACCGCGCGACCGCCGAGCTCGAGCAAGCGACTCTCGCGCTGCGCGCCGAGCGCCACGAACGGCGGCGCGCCGAGCGCGCGCAAAATCGGCTGCAGCGCACGGCACAGTCGATCAACACGCACCTCGTGTCGTTGCAGCAATTGACGTCAGCGATGTCCGAAGCCACTACGCTAACCGACATCGGGCGCGCGGTGGCCACCGGGTTGAGCACCGTGCTCGGTGCGAACGCTGCGGGTCTCGCGCTCTCGCTTGCGCAAGACGGTAAACTTCAGCTCACGGGGCAGGCGCACATGACAGAGGCGCAGGTGCAGAACCTGCGCGTCGTGCTGACCGACGCAGACTCGCCGCTCGCGGCAGCCTATCGGGCGCGACAAGCCGTCTGGCTTTACTCCGCCGGCGAGATCGCCGAACGCTATCCTGCGTTGTGCAACGATTTCCCCGACGCGCAAGTGGTCGGTTGCCTTCCGCTGATACTGCGCGACGACGTGCTCGGCGCGGTTCTGCTCATCTATAACACGCCGTATCGTAAGGATGCGGCGCGGCGCGCGCTCCTCGACGATTACGTCAGCCAGATCAGTCTCGCGGTCGAGCGCGCCCGGTCTTACGAGGAAGCCGAACAGGCACGCGCCCGACTGCAGCTACTCGCCGACGCCGGCAGCCGCATCGCGCAGGCGAAGCTCGATCTGGGACAGGTCATGGACGCGGTCACGCAAGAAGTGACGCGCGCAGGATTCGCGCACTTCTGTGCCGTCACGCTGCGCGAGAACGGTGCGGACACGCTGTCGCTCGTGGCACTGCATCACGTCGACGCGAGGCAGCGCAAATCCCTCGATCGCATGCTCCGGACGCTGCCCGCGCGCATGGGCCAAGGAATCATGGGCTGCGTCGCCGAGACCGGGAAAGCCGTGCGCCTCGGGACACGCGAAGAGGTGCTGCGCCGATTCATGCCGGCGCACCAGGCGTATTTGCGCGGCTGCTCGCCGGCGACACTCCTCGCAGTGCCGCTTCGGGCTTCCGGCGCGATCATCGGAGCGCTGGTTACGTCGCGCGATTTTCCGAGCATTCCTTTCAGCGCGGACGACGAGCAGCTGGTGCAGGAACTCGCGGACCGCGCCGCGCTGTCGATCGATAACGCGCTGCTGTACAAACGCGCGCAACGCGAACGCGAGCGCGCCGAAGCGGCGAACCGAACCAAAGACGAATTTTTAGCGATGCTCGGCCACGAGATGCGCAATCCGCTGTCGCCGATCCTCACGGCAGTGCACCTCATGCGGCTGCGCGGCGGCGAGCTGCTCGCGAAGGAGCGAACCATCATCGAGCGTCAAGTGCATCACATGGTCCGGCTGGTGGACGATCTGCTCGACGTCTCCCGTATCACCCGCGGAAAGATCGAGCTGCGTCGTGCGCCGATCGAGCTGGTTCAGGTCGTCGCTAACGCGGTGGAGATCGCGAGTCCGCTGCTCGAAGAGCGGCGACATCGACTCGTCACGGCTGTTCCGAATTCAGGGCTCGTCGTCAACGCCGACGCGCCGCGACTGGCGCAAGTCGTGGCCAATCTGCTTACGAATGCCGCCAAATACACACCGTCCGGAGGCACCGTGGAAATCAAAGCGTGGGTCGAGCACGGCAACGCGATGCTGAGTGTTCGCGACACCGGCATCGGCATCGAGCCCGAGCTGCTGCCGCGCATCTTCGATCTGTTCGCGCAAGGCGCGCAAGGGAGCGACCGCGCACAGGGCGGCCTTGGCTTGGGCCTTAGCATCGCGCGCAATCTGACTGAAATGCACAACGGCAAGCTGCGCGCGATGAGCGAAGGACGCGACACGGGCGCGGAATTCGTTCTCGAGCTTCCGCTCGTGAGCCCGCCGCCGGCGCACGCCGTGGACACGTGTCCGGTGGTCGCACCGCTCACCGACCCCGGTCGCAGGATTCTCGTCGTCGATGACAACTCGGACGCGGCCGATTCGCTCCGCGAAGCGCTGCAGTTGCTCGGGCATGCGACGCACGTCGCCTATGACGGTCCGTCGGCGCTCCAAGCGGCGGAGGAAGTCCGCCCGGATCTCGCGCTCCTCGACATCGGACTCCCGGTAATGGATGGATACGAGCTCGGTCAGCGGCTGCGATCGCGGTGCGGACGGCACGTCAAGCTCGTCGCACTGACCGGCTACGGTCAACCGTCCGACCGGCGGCGCTCCGCCGACGCCGGCTTCGACGGGCATCTCGTCAAACCCGTCGACTTCGAGCGGCTGCAATCGCTGATCAAGGAGCTGTTCGCTTCATAGCCGCCCGGCTGTTCGCGCGCCGCGGTCCGCTCCTCGCGATACGCCTGCCGTTCGAAACGGTTGTACCAGTAGGGATGGCGCCCGCGCAGGAGCGCCACGACGCTCGAGCCGATGTAGAGCGGAAAGAATAGTGCTCCCCAGCGCTCGTACTGACGCACATGCACGCGTTCGTGCGGCCGACAGGCTGCGAGCGTCTCGTGGTCGAGACCGATGACCACGTGACCGAACGTGATCGCTTGAAACCGCAACGACGGTGGAAGTAACGCCACCCAACGGCGCAGCCGTCCGCCGCCGACCTCGATCGTTCCGTCGATGATTCGCCCGTTCGCGCCGCCCAGGCAAGCGAAAGCGACGAGCAGCAGTCCGATCGCGGTCGCAGGAAACGCCCAGAGATAGGCAACTGCCCGCTTCATCCTCATCACCACGGAGCCGGTTTCGGAACGCGCCTAACGCGTTCGTTCGGGCGGCGCCCGAAAAAGCCGAAAGCGCGTCGGCTACGCGGCCGGAGTGAACCCGAGAACGATGTCGAAGCGCGCGGCGAGCTCGTTCGCGCGCGAGCCCCGAATCGGCGTAAACGGCACGACGACCGCGGCGCGCGCCCTCGGATCGGCAATTCCGTTCAGCACGCCGTCCCGTTCGTTGAGCGGTTCGCCCTTTACGTAACATTGCGTCGTGAATGCCTCGTGCCCGCGCACTTTAACGGCGACGTGGATATGGGGCGCGCGGCCCGGATACGGAACAGGTTTTATCGTACGGAAGTAGTACTCGCCGGACGACGCCGTCAGAAAGCGACCGAACCCCTGGAAGTTCCGATCGCGCCGCGCCCCGTTGTCGCTGCCGCTGTGCAAGTACACGCCGTTATGGTCGACCTGCCAGATCTCGATCACGGCGTTATTGATCGGTTCTCCGTGCACATCGCGGATGCTTCCGGTCAGATGCGTCACGTGCCCCACGGCGGGCGTCAACCGGTCATTGACGATCAAAAGATCGTTATCGGTGTCGAGCGGCAGCTTGTCCGGATAAAAGGGACCTTCGGTCTGCGCAGGCGTGCGCAGTAACTCAGCGGCGAAACCGGGCCCGAAGCCCAATGCCAGCGTGCCCAACGCCGCGGCACCGAGAAAACGGCGACGCGTGTATGCCACGTGACTTTCCTCAGCGATCATTAGCGGTCCCCACTATACAGCAGCGCATGCTGCCGTCGTGTCGCCTCGTGGCAACACGACTCACGCCACCTTCGCGTCGCCGTTGGCGACGATGCTCCGCGCGACCGCTTCCGCAAGCTCGATGCCGTCAACCGCCGCCGACAGAATTCCGCCCGCGTAGCCGGCGCCTTCGCCGCCCGGGTAGAGACCGCGCGTATTGATGCTTTGAAAAGTGGCGTCACGCCTGATGCGTACCGGCGACGACGTGCGCGTTTCGACGCCCGTGAGAACAGCGTCGTGCATCGCGAAACCTTTGAGCTGTTTATCGAACGCCGGGAGGGCCTCGCGGATCGCGTCGGCGACGTAGTCCGGCACACAGCTGCGCAGATCGGTGAGATGCACGCCCGGCGTGTACGACGGCTGAACGGTCCCGAGCGCGGTCGACGGCCGCTCGCGCAGAAAATCCCCGACGAGCTGCGCCGGCGCGCAGTAGTTGCTGCCGCCCGCGACGAATGCACGCTCTTCCCAGAGTCGTTGAAACGCCATGCCGGCGAGGGAGTCGCCCGGAAAGTCGGCCGGGGTCACGCCAACCACAATACCCGCGTTCGCGTTGCGCTCGTTGCGCGAATACTGGCTCATGCCGTTCGTAACCACGCGCCGCGGCTCCGACGCGGCCGCCACGACGGTGCCGCCGGGACACATGCAGAAGCTGTAGACCGAGCGCCCGTTTGCGCAATGATGCACCAGCTTGTAGTCCGCGGCGCCGAGGAGCGGATGACCGGCATTGCGGCCGAAGCGCGCCCGGTCGATGAGGGACTGTGGATGCTCGATGCGAAAGCCGATCGAAAACGGCTTTGCTTCGAGATACACGCCGCGCGCGTGCAGCATCTCAAACGTATCGCGCGCGCTGTGGCCGATCGCGAGCACCACGTGATCGGCGGCGATACGCTCGCCGCTCGCGAGCACCACGCCGCGGGCGCGCCCGCGCGCGTCGCCCGCGCCACTTGTTTTTTCGATATCGATGTCGACGACACGGCTTTGAAAGCGAATGTCGCCGCCGAGGCGCTCGATGCTCGCGCGCATGTGCTCCACCATCGTGACCAGGCGAAACGTCCCGATGTGTGGTTTGCTGATGTACAAAATTTCCGGCGGCGCGCCGGCGGCGACGAATTCTTCGAGCACCTTGCGGCTCAAATGGCGCGGGTCGCGGATTTGGCTGTGGAGCTTGCCGTCCGAGAACGTCCCCGCCCCGCCTTCGCCAAACTGTACGTTCGACTCCGGATTCAATTTCGACTTGCGCCACAAGCCCCAGGTGTCCTGCGTGCGTTCGCGCACCGCCTTGCCCCGCTCCAACACGATCGGGCGAAATCCCATTTGCGCAAGGACCAGCGCCGCAAACAGGCCGCACGGGCCGAAGCCGATCACGACCGGGCGAGGTACCGGCGCTGCGGAAGCGTTCGCCACGAAGCGGTAATGCATGTCGGGCGTGGGCGCGACGCGACGGTCGCCGCGCAGGCGCTGCAGCAATTTTGCTTCGTTTTTTACCTCCACATCCAGTGTGTAAATAAATACGATCGCCGCTGGCCGGCGAGCGTCGTAGCCGCGCCGTGCGACGGAATAGCCGATCAGCTCATCGTCTTCTATCCGAAGGCGCTCTAGAATCGCAGTCTTGAGCTCGCTCTCGGCGTGGTTCAGCGGAACTTTGATCTCGGTCAATCTCAACACGAGCGTTTTATCCGATCGTTTCGGAATATTAAGCAGCGCTATTTTGACGCTTTCCGCGATAACAGACGACAAGCCGTAGCGAGCAGGCACAAATATTGTATGAATGCGGGTACCGGCTTCAGCGTGCCGGTCTCGTAGCGCTGTGGCCGAGAAGCGGCATCAAGATTCGGCGAGCGACACTGGGAATCATCGCATGCATCCGGTAACGACAAAAACATGGCCCACGGTACGCCGGGCACTCGTGCCGGCGTGCATCCTGCTTCTCTCGCTCTACGCGACGCTTCGCGGCGAAGCCGGTTTGATGGCGATGGACTACAACCGATCGGCCATCAGCGCCGGCGCCTGGTGGCGTCTCCTGAGCGCCCATCTCGTCGACGGCAGTCTCGCCGATTGGTCTGTCAACATGTTCGGCTTCATCGCCGTGGTAGTCCTGTCCGCCGGCCGCATATCGGCGCGCAACCTGGTCGCTTCGATGGTACTGCTCGCGCTCATCGTGAGCGGCGGCCTGTATTTTCTCAATCCCGAAGTCGCGGGCTACGCCGGTTTTTCCGGCGTGCTACACGGATTGCTGACGCTGTACATCCTCCTCGAAACGCTCCGCGGATCTCTCTCGCACGGGCTCGCGGCGACGCTGATTTACGGCAAAGTGGCGTATGAGCAGTTGGTGCGCCCGGATGCGGCGATGCACGGGATCGCCGGTTTCTCCATCGTCGTCGACGCGCATCTCTACGGCGCGGCCGGTGGGTTTGCTCTGGCAATCGCCGCCTACTACTACGCGCGGCACCGCGCGCGCCACCCGGCGCCATTCGAAGGGTAGCTCGGGCCTCCGCGCTCGCGGGAACGTCGAATCCGCTCGTCCCGCACGGTATGTCGGTTTACCGAGCACCGCCTGGACGCACGCGTCTGCCCGGGCGCTTCATATCGCGAAGAATTTCTCGAGCGCAGTTGTGACCCGGGGCGCCCGTTACGCCGCCGCCGGGATGGGCGCCCGAACCGCAGTGATATAGCCCCGCCACCGGCCCCCGATAATTGGCATATCCGAGCAGCGGACGCGCCACATAGAGCTGATCGAGCGTGAGCGCGCCGTGAAAAATATCGCCGCCGATGAGTCCAAATTCGCGCTCCAAGTCGAGCGGCGAAAGCGCGGTGTGCGCGATCACGCTCGACTTGAAACCGGGCGCATGCGTTTCGATGACGTCGAAAATGCGCGCAATGGCTTCGTCGCGCCGCGCGAGCCAATCGGCCGCCGGATCGAAGTGCTGGCAAAACAGACTCGCGACGTGCCGCCCCGGCGGCGCGAGCGTATCGTCGAGCGTGCTCGGGATCACCATCTCGACGATCGGTGCGCGTGACATGCCCTGCTCGCGCGCGTCAGAATAGGCGCGCTCCATGTACGCGAGCGACGGCGCGAGAATGATGCCGGCCGCGTGATGCGGCCCCGCCTCGGGCAAACACGTAAATCGCGGCAGGCCGGCGAGCGCGACGTTCATGCGAAAGCTCGCGGAGCCGCATTTGTAGCCGCGCATGCGCTCGATGAACGCCGGCGGCAGCGCGCTCGCATCGAGCATCTGCAGATACAGCAACTTCGGGTTGACGTTCGCGGCGATCGCGTGCGCCGGGATTTCGCGACCGTCGGCGAGCACCGCGGCGGCCACGCGGCCGCCGCGCAGCTCGACCTTCGCAACGGGCGCGTCGCAGGTAATCTCCACGCCGAGCCGGCGCGCTTCGGCGGCCATCGCGGCGCTGATCGCACCCATGCCGCCGATCGCATGCCCCCAAACGCCGCGCACGCCGTTCACTTCCCCGAAGTTGTGATGCAGCAGGACATACGCCGTTCCGGGGTGGTACGGGCTCGCGTAGTTGCCAACCACGGCGTCGAAACCGAACGCGGCCTTGATGCCCTCCGACTCGAACCAACGATCGAGCAGATCGCCGGCGCTTTTGGTAAATAGATCGAACAGGTCGCGCCGCGCCTCCATGTCGAGCCGGCGCAGGTCGGCGCCGAGCTTGAGGGCAGCGAACGCGTCGCGGATGCCGCCGCCGACATTGGGCGGCGGTCGCAGCACGAGCTGACGCAGCACGTCGGCGACGCGTTCGATCATCGCGCTGTAAGCGGGCAAACGCTCGGCGTCGCGCCGCGAAAATTTGGCCACCTCGCGCGTCGTCGCGGCGGAATCGCCGCCGACTTTCAGGTAGTCGCGATCGCCAAGGGGCAAGAAATTAGAGAATGGGCGCGGTACGACGCGCAGCCCGTGAGCGGCGAGCCGCAGCTCGCGGATGACCTTCGGCTGCAGCAGGCTGACCGTATAAGCCGCGACGGAATTGCGGAAACCGGGATGAAACTCCTCCGTCGCCGCCGCTCCGCCCACGATCGGCCTGCGCTCCAGAACCCGCACCTTCAAACCGGCGCGCGCCAGGTAACTCGCGCAGACAAGACCGTTATGGCCGGCGCCGATGACGACGACGTCGTACAGCGACCTATCTCCTCATGTTCAAGCGAGCGCGCAGGCAAATCCAGCACCACGCGCGCGGATGGTAACACGCGGGCGAGCATCCCCGCGGAAGCGAAGCACCCACATCGGAATCACGGCGAAGGCGACGAGGTGGAAAAAGGAGGCGTCCCTGCCATCCCTGCATCCATCTTCGAACAAGAGGAGACACGCCGTTGCGCAAACCGGCGAACTGCCGAACCAGTCTTCGGCAACACGCGTGCGGGCGCAACAGCGCAACCAGTACGGGCAACTTGATTCAGCATCGCAACCACCGCGGGTAAGCGCCTGAAATCGCTCGCTCCCGGTACGGCGTCAAGGCGCGACTGCGGAATCAGGTGTTTTACTGAACACTCTCCTCCGTTCGCGACGAGTCGAGCAGATCGTTTCGATACGACGGCATCTGCGCGCTCAATGACACTCCGGCCTTTTGCAGCAATAACGCGAGGGCGCCGAGCGCTTCCGTGGTTCTGAACGCGCAGTGACCGAAGCGATCCGCCGCAAGCGCCACATGATTCGACCCGGCGCCCGCGCGCGCCATCGCATTGCCATAAAGCGATTCGTGCGCGAATGGAACGACTGGAACGACCGGATCGCTATGTATGCAGCGTCACGAGCGGGCGTTGCCGTCGTCCGCGCGGCAGATAGAATCGATCGAGGTACGCGCGTGCGCTGGGATTGGCGGCGATCCATTCCACGCCCCGATTGAACGTCGCGTCGTCCGTCGAACCCGTATATTGCCGATTCTGGTTGCCATACGAATTCCCACCGGAAAGCTTCGCTTTATCCGGCTCGGCTGCGAGCGCATCGCGGATGAGTGTTCGGGCCGGTTCGCGGCTGCGGAGGCGGGCACGTTCGCCGGCGCCGAAGTCTTAGACCGCCGCACCTCGCGCAGCTTCGGCAACCCTGCAAGTTTCGCGGCTACGAGTGCTCGGAAATCGCCGCCGGCTTTACTTTGTTACGGTCGGATGAGAAGCGCTAGCGTACACTGGCGACCCGGCCGTTATCGAGAAAAGGATGCGGCAACTCAGCGCCTACCACATCAAGGCCGCCGATCAAGGCAATTGGAATGGTCCGCGACAAAATTGCGAATCACGCATCGTTCAGCGAATCCGAGGTACCGACACGGGCCGAGAATTCGCGAGGAAAAGCGCCGCATCACCGAGCGAACGCGGCGCGATGCGCAATCGAAATCGTTGCATCGAGCACACCGATCGCCGATACGTTGAAGGCGATCGCCGCTGCGGTCGAAGCCGATTTCCCCGAGATGCTGTGCTCGATACTGATCGCCGATGATACCGGCACCCGGCTCAACCGGATCGCTGTCGAAAGCCTCCCGCAAGAGATCAGCCAGACGATGGACGGCATGGCGATCGGTCCGGCGGCGGGACCGTGGGGCACTGCGGCGCACCGGCGCGATCTCGTCATTGTCGAGGACATCGCGGGCGATCCGTCGTGGCGCGACTGTCGCGACGTCGCGCTCCGACATCACCTGCGCGCGTTCTGGTCGCATCCGATCCTTTCTCCGCGCGGTCAGCTTCTCGGAACGTTCGCGATGTACTTTCGCGAATGCCGCGGGCCGAACGCGGAGCACCTCGACGTCGTTCGGTCGGTCGCACCGCTCGCGGCAATCGCGATCGAGCGCAGCCGTATGCAAGAACGATTATCGGAGATGCACGAGCGATTCGATCTCGTCGCCAACGCCACGACCGATGTCGTTTGGGACTGGGACATCCGGCGCAATACGGTCTGGTGGAATCAGCACATTGAAACGCTGTTCGGCTATCGCCGCGAAGAACTCGAGCCCGGCCTCGAATCCTGGTCGAACCGCATTCACCCCGAGGACCGCGCGCGTGTCGAAGCCGGCGTGCACAAAACGCTCGCGTCCGGCGCGCAAACCTGGTCGGATGAGTACCGTTTCAAGCGCCGCGACGGTTCCGACGCCTTCGTCTACGACCGCGCGCTGCTCATCATACGCGACGAGCGCGGCGAGCCCCTGCGCGTCGTGGGTGCCATGGTGGACATTACCGAGCGCACGCGCGTCGAAGAAGCACTGCGCGACAGCGAGCGGACATACGCAACACTCGTGAGCAACCTTCCGGGCGCGGTCTATCGCTGCCGCCGTGACGCGCGCTGGTCGGCCGAATTCGTGAGCGACGGCATACAGGCGCTGACCGGCTATCCGCCGAGCGATTTTCTGCACAACGTGCGCGCGTTTCCGGATCTCATCCATCCCGACGATCTCGCGCGCATACGCAAAGACTCGAACGCGGCGATCGACGAACGGCGCCCGTTCACGAACACCTATCGCATCATCACGGCGAGCGGCGAACAAAAATGGATCTGGGGACAGGGCCGCGGCGTCTACGGGCGCGACGGCAAATTGCTGTTCATCGAAGGCTTTGTGAGCGATATCACCGAGCTTAAGCGCGCGGAAGAGGCGCTGCGCGAGAGCCAGTCGCGCCTTCGTCTTGCCGTACAAGGCGCGAACGTCGGCTTGTGGGACTGGCACGTGCAGACTAACCATTTATATTTGTCGCCAGAATGGAAGCGCCAGCTCGGTTACGCTGAAGATGAAATTTCCGACCGCTCCGAGGAATGGCGCAACCGCATGCACCCCGATGACTTGGAGCGGGTGGAAGCCGCCGTGCAGCGCTGCCTCGACGGTCGCACGCCGATTTTCGAGTCCGAATTCCGCATGCGTCACAAGGACGGCTCATATCGCTGGATTTATGCGCGTGCAGAGCCGATACGTGGGCGCGGCAACCGGCCGGTACGCATGCTCGGGTGTCATATCGACCTTACCGAGCGCAAGCGCACCGAAGAGGCGACGGCGCGGCACGCCGCGCGGCACGAAACGCTCGCCGCGCTCGGGCAGTTCGCGCTCGGCCATCGCGAGCTCGATGAGCTGATGAGCCGGGCCGTCACCGACCTGGCGAGCTGCCTCAACCTGGAATACGCGAAAATTCTGCAGCATGTGCCGGAAGAGCGCACGCTGCTACTGCGCGCGCGCCACGGCTGGGACGCGTCTCATCCGGCGCGCGTTCTTTACGGCGATAGGCCGGAATCGCTCGCAAGCTATTGCCTACGGCACGAACTGGCAACGACGACCGAAGACTTCACGCGCGAGACGCGTTTCGCGCCGAATCCGTTCGAAGCCGAAAGTGGTGTCCGCAGCGCCGTCGCGGTCGTGATCCACGGCGGCCCGCGCCCTTACGGGGTGTTGAGCGCGCATTCGAAGTCAGCGCGACGGTTTTCCGCGGACGAGGTTAGCTTCGTGCAATCGGTGGCGAATGTGCTGGCCGCGGCGATTGAACGCAGAGAGGCTGAACAGCGCCTCGCACAGCTCGCGCAGTTCGACCCGCTTACCGGTCTGCCCAACCGCAACCTGTTCCGCGATCGTTTGAACAGCGCAATCCTGCGCGCGCAGCGCGACGAGCGGCTCACGGCGCTGCTCTTTCTCGATGTCGACCGCTTCAAGGAAATCAACGACACGCTCGGGCACGAGGCGGGCGATCAGTTGCTGAAAAAGGTGAGCGCCATCCTGCGCAACTGCCTGCGCGCAGGCGACACCATCGCCCGCATCGGCGGCGACGAATTCACGGTGATCCTCGAGGACATGACGACGTCCGCGGAAGTGGACGTGGTGGCGAACAAAGTCCTGTGCGCTTTCGGTAAGCCGATCCGCACCGACGGCAAGGAGTTTTTCGTCACGGTAAGCATCGGCGTCGCCGTTTACCCGTACGACGGGAAGGACGCCGACAGCCTGCTCAAACATGCCGACATCGCGATGTATCAGGCCAAGAACGAGGGCCGCAACAACGTTCAGCCCTACGCCTCGACCATGAGCGCGGCCGCGAGCGCGCGCGTGAGCCTCGAGCACAACTTGCGTCAGGCGATCGAGCGCGATGAATTTCTCCTGTGCTATCAGCCGGTGGTGGCGCTCGACACGGGAACGGTCGTGAGCCTCGAAGCGCTGCTACGCTGGCGGCATCCGGAGTGGGGTATCGTGGCGCCCGGCCGGTTCCTGCCGGTGGCCGAGCAGACGGGGCTGATCGTTCCGATCGGCGAGTGGGTGCTGCACGAGGTCGCGACGCAAAACGCCAAGTGGCAGCAGGCCGGTTTTGCGCCGATACGGATCGCGGTCAATCTCTCGGCCCGGCAATTCCGCAAGTCGAATCTCGTCGACGTCATCGATTGTGCGCTGCGCCGACACGGCATGCCCGGCGAGTTGCTCGAGGTCGAAATCACCGAGAGCCTGCTGATGGAAAACCCGGACGCGAGCAGGCGGCTGCTGGATCAGCTGAAAACCCACGGCATCCACGTAACACTCGATGACTTCGGCACGGGCTATTCGTCCTTTTCCTATTTAAAGCATTTTCCGCTCGACACCGTGAAGATCGACAAGTCGTTCGTGCGCGACGTCACGGTTGATACCGACGACGCCGCCATCGTCACCGGGATGATCGAGCTCGCGCATAGTCTCGCGCTCAAGCTCACCGCCGAAGGCGCGGAAACGCGCGAACAGGCCGCGTTCCTGCGCGAGCGCGGCGCCGACTATGCGCAAGGCTTTCTCTTCAGCGGACCGTTGCCGGTCGCAGACCTGCAACCCCTCCTACGCGATCGCGTGATTTCCGACCCGTAGCGTGAGCGCTACGCGTTCAGCACCACCTTTACGCAAGCGTCGCGCTTGTCGCGGAACATCTTGTACGCCGCCGGCGCTTCTTCGAGCCGCATGCGATGCGTGATAATGAACGTCGGATCGATGTCGCCTTGCTGGACATGCTGTAACAGCTTGGCGGTATAGCTCGGCACATTCGCCTGCCCCATCTTCAGCGTAAGTCCTTTGTTGAACGCCGCGCCGAGCGGAATCTTGTCGACGAACCCGCCGTAGGCGCCGATCAGCGAGACGGTGCCGCCTTTGCCGCAGCTCACGATCGCTTCGCGCAGCGCCGTGGGCCGGTCCGATTCGAGCATCGCCGCCTGCTTGATGCGATCGTACCAACCCATGACGCCAAAACCGTGGGCTTCGAGACCGACCGCGTCGATGCACGAATCCGGCCCGCGCCCGCCGGTGCGTTCCTTGATTTCCTCGAACACGTTTTCGCTGGCGTAGTTGATCGTTTCGACGCGGTCGGCGAAATGCCGGCGCGCCATGTTCAAACGCTCGGGAAAACGGTCGATCGCGATCACGCGCTCCGCGCCGAGCATGAGCGCGCATTGAATCGAAAAGAGCCCCACCGGCCCGCAGCCCCACACCGCGACGACGTCACCCGGCTCGATGTCGGCATTGAGCGCCGCCTGATACCCGGTCGGGAGAATGTCGGATAGGAACAACACCTGCTCGTCTTTCATGCCGTCCGGCACTTTGATCGGCCCGGTGTCGGCGAACGGCACGCGCAGGTACTGGGCCTGGCCCCCGGCGTAGCCGCCGGTCAAGTGCGAGTAGCCGAAGTACCCGCCGATCGCGTAACCGAACATCTTCTCGGCCATCCATGCGTTCGGATTGGAGTTGTCGCAGAGCGACTGCTTGCCGTGCATACAGTAATAGCAGTGCCCGCACGCGATCGTGAACGGCACGACGATACGGTCCCCTACTTTCAGATTCTTTATGGCGGACCCGACTTCCACGACCTCACCCATCGGCTCGTGTCCGAGGATGTCGCCCCGCTCCATCGTCGGGACGTACCCGTCGTAGAGGTGCAAATCGGAACCGCAGATAGCGGTGCTCGTCACTTTGATGATGACGTCGCGCGGATTGAGAATCTTCGGCTCCGGTACATCCTCGACGCGCACGTCCTTCGGCGCCATCCAGCATACGGCTTTCATGGGCGTTCTCCTTGGCGGGGGAAATTTGCTGAAAAAGTCCGTCCATGGACTTTTTCAGCGCGCTTCGGCGCGGCGCATCCGTGCACCGCCGCAGACGGCTGCCACACTTTTTTTGTCGGCCGCCTGGTCAGAGCTCGACGTGCACGTCGCGGCCGCGTCCCGACGGCTGTCCTTCGGTGGTCGGTACTTCGCCGGCTTCGAGCACTTGCTTCAAGCGGCGAATTTCCTCTTTGAGCATCTGCCGGCTGAACGGATAGAGCATCGCGGTAAGCGCGACGCCGACGGGCGGGCGGTATTCCATGTACACATGCACTTCCGTCCCGCGTCCGCCCGGCGCCGGTTCGAAGCGCACTTCGCCGCTGTGCTGCAGTCCGCCGTTCGGCATCGCTCGCCAGCGGATCAATTCATTCGGACGGTCTTCGACGATCTCCGAATCCCACTCGACCTTCATTCCCTTTTTCGTCGCACGCGCCACCCAATGAGAGCGCGTGGACGTCATCTGCTGCACCGAGTCCACGTGGCGCATGAACTGCGGCAGGTTTTCGAGCTTGCGCCAAAACGCATAGACCTCCTCGGGCTTGCGCTGGATGGTGACCGACTGCGTCACCTCCGCGGGGCTGTCCGAACGATCGATGCCGATACGCTCGTACACGTACGAGTGCCCGGTCGCGCCGCGGAATACCAACGCGGCGCCGGCGGCGGCGACCGCCACGCCGCTCCAGGAGCGGCGTGTCATTCCGTAAAGGGCGAGCACACCGCCGGCAACCATCGAAACGATACGCTCGTTGTCGCTAATGTTGCGCGGACGGCGTGCGGCCCGCGCGGGCGCCGCAACCGCGGCGCGCTCTTCCGCCACCGGCGCCGCTGCTTCAGCCGGCGGGGCACGCCGCTCCGTGACGGGCGGCACCGCTTCGCCGGGTGCCCGCCCCCCTGCCGCGGCCTGCCGTGGAGCCGCGCCGCGTGCGGCTCGTTCTTCGCCGACCTGCACTCCGGGGGGCGGCGTCGACGCGCGTCGTTCGCGCGGACGCGTCGGTCGCTCAGGCGGTTTATCCGGCATGGCGATGCCTCCTACTCGAAAGGTTGACGCCAAACGGCGATGTGGCTGAAACGTCGACGCCAAACGGCGATGTGGCTGAAACGTCTGTAACTTCGTCAACGCGGACTCGCCCGCGCCATCGGTATACTGCTCGCGCCGGTTCCCCATCGATACGCCTCGACGGCGATCCAGATGGCCGATATTCCCACCAGCACGTAGATGATGCGGGAAAGCACAGACATCGAACCGAAAATCGCAGCGACCAGATCGAAAGCAAAGAGCCCAACCAGCCCCCAGTTCAACCCGCCGATAATCAGCAACACCAGCGCCACCCAATCGATGGTGGTTAGCCTTCTCATAAATCCCTCCGTCCATGAAGTACGCCGTTGGCATCCTCCCGACCTGCTTCTCGGCGCACCACTCGGAGATATCCCTATTTATTTGCCCGGACGGCATGCTTTTTGTAATCGAGCCTTGGTTATCGCGAAAACGACCGCCGCCTGCGCGTGATCGCGGGGAGCGTGCGCCGGCTGCATGACGAGAGCGGGAGGACCGCGCACGTCACGCGTGAGTGCTTCCCAATGGACGCGAGTTCGATCACCATCTGTACCGCTGTCTTACTTTCAGCACCGATGAAGCCGATTCGGAAACGCGCAAAATGTCCGCTTGGTCACAACCCCTTTTGACCTTCGATGGGAACGCTTGACCCGCCTTCGCCCTGCATCGGCGTGTGTCGCTTGGACGCCACGCGGCAATTTTGCGTGGGTTGCTATCGCACGATCGAGGAAATCAGCGGATGGCTGCGTTTCTCGGCGGAGGAGAAACGGCGCGTGCTCGCTCGGCTCGCCCAACGAAATACAGCAACGCCGGCCGAGCGAGAAAGCGCTTCAGCGGAAGCGACGACGACGCGATGCCCGCGTTGTGGGACGGAGTTCGTATGCGGCCGGACCGCGGAGGCGGCAAGCTGCTGGTGCTACGCCGTACCGCACGTTTCACCGCCGCTACCGGCTTCCGCCGCCTGCCTGTGCCCGGCCTGCCTTGGCAACGCTACGGACAGGACGACCGACGAGACACGGGAGTGAGGCGGAGCGGGAGCCGCCCGATCATTCGACAGCGTTCCTAATCCGCCCCGCGCTCCGCACCGTGCGGCACCGGGCCGCACGACAAACCGCTACATCTTTTTCTGCTTGTACTCGGCGACCTTTTCTTTCAACTCGCGGTACTCAGGGCACGAAAACATGCAGAGCTTGTCGAGCGCCGTCAAATGCTCTTCCGCTTTCGTCAGATTGCCGGTCAGCAAATACGCTTCGCCCATGTACTCATGCGCGCCGCGGTGCTTTGGGTTGAGCGCGAGCGCCCGCTCGTAGTGCTTGAAAGCGGCGTCGAAGTTGCCGCGATGACGCTCCGCATAGCCGAGATAGTTATGGATGTCGGCGTTCTTTTCATCTCGAGACAGCGCGCGACTGAGAGCGCTCACGGCCTCGTCCCACTTTTCGGCTTTCACCGCCTCGACCCCTTTCGCGTAGTCGAGATCGGAGACGCGGCTATCCGATGCAACGTCCGCCGTGCCCATCGCGAACGTGCCGGCGGGAGCCACGAGAATGGCGGTCAGAAGAACAAACGTGCGAGTTATTGTTGCCATAAATTGCTCCTTACTGATCATCCATTAAAAATCCTAAGGCAGCAGCACCGTCGAACCGGTGGTCTTGCGCGCTTCGAGATCGCGATGCGCCTGCGCCGCTTCCTTGAGCGGGTAAGTCTGATTGATGGTGATCTTCACGGCTTTCTTCTTCACCACCTCAAACAACTCGCGCGCGGCTTTCAGCAGATCTTCGCGCTTCGCGGTATAGGTGATGAGCGTCGGCCGCGTCACGAAGAGCGAGCCCTTCTGCGACAAAATGCCCAAATTCACGGGGGGCACGGCGCCGGAAGCGTTGCCGTAGCTCACCATGAGACCGAGCGGCATCAGGCAGTCGAGCGAATCCATGAAGGTGTCCTTGCCCACGCCGTCATAGACGACCGGCACGCCCGCGCCTTTGGTGATCTCCTTCACTCGTTCCGAAAACTTTTCTTTCGACGTAACGATCACGTGCTTGCAGCCGGCCTTCTTGGCGAGCGCCGCCTTTTCGTCGCTGCCGACCGTTCCGATCACCGTCGCGCCGAGGTACTTCGCCCATTGGCACAGGATCAGGCCGACGCCGCCGGCGGCGGCGTGAACGAGGATGGTGTCGCCCTTCTTTACCTTATATGTACGACGCAGCAGGTACTGCGCGGTCATGCCCTTCAGCATCATCGCCGCCGCGACTTTATCGTCTATACCGGGGGGGATTTTCACGAGCCGCTCCGCGGCTCGGATGCACGTCTCCGCGTAGGCGCCGACGGGCTGCGCGTAGGCGACGCGGTCGCCCTTCTTGAACTCTTTTACCTTTGGGCCCACTTCTTCGACCACCCCCGCGCCTTCCATGCCGAGCGTGAGCGGCAACGGCATTGGGTAGAGGCCGGTCCGGTGATACGTGTCGATATAGTTGAGGCCGATCGCGGTGTTGCGAACCACCACTTCGCCGGGTCCGGGTTTAGAAACCTCGACCTCTTCCCAGCGCATCTGCTCGGGTCCACCGACCGCGTGTATCCGAATAGCGTACGGCATTTATTTTCTCCTTGTTGAAAGTTCTGCCTACACGGCCCCCATCTGGGGTGTCGTGGCTCGGCGACATTCGTGGCTCGGCGACACAATCGCCCACCGCGCGCCGAAGACGGGCCAACGCTGTTACAATGGACAGCCATGATAATCATCCGGTAACCGAAAAACACGCTGGTTCCAGACACCCGCGCCACTTCCGCGCCCAATGCCTGAACCCAAACGCCGCCTTCTGGTCTCGAACGCGCTGCCCTATGCCAACGGCGCGATCCACATCGGCCATCTCGTCGGTTACATCCAAGCCGACATCTGGGTGCGCCACGCGCGCATGCATGGCCACACGGTTCACTACGTCTGCGCGGACGACACGCATGGCACGCCGGTCATGCTATCGGCCGAAAAGGCCGGCGTGCGGCCCGAAGAGTTGATCGAGCGGATGAATCGGGAGCACGCGCGCGACTTCAAGGGCTTTCTGGTCGAGTTCGACAACTACTACACGACGCATAGCGACGAGAACCGCGCGCTCGCGTACGACATCTACCGCAAGCTCAAGGCGCGCGGGCTGATTGCAACGCGCACGATCGAGCAGCTCTACGATCCGGTCAAAGGCATGTTCCTGCCGGATCGATTCGTGAAAGGCGAATGCCCGAAGTGCGGCGCCAAGGACCAGTACGGAGACTCGTGCGAAGTCTGCGGCTCGACCTACGCCGCAACCGACCTCAAGAACCCGTACTCGGTGGTCTCGAATGCGAAGCCCGTGCTCAGGACGTCCGAGCACTACTTCTTCAAGCTCACCGGCTGCGTCGACTTCCTGCGCGAATGGACACGCGCGCCCGGGCACCTGCAGCCGGAAGCGTTGAACAAGATGCAGGAGTGGCTCGGCGGCGCCGGCGAAAACAAATTGTCCGACTGGGATATCTCGCGCGACGCGCCTTATTTCGGTTTCGAGATTCCCGACGCGCCCGGCAAGTATTTCTACGTGTGGCTCGACGCACCGATCGGGTATCTGGCCAGCTTCAAGAACTACTGCACCCGCAGCGACATCGATTTCGCCGGGTTCCTCGCGGATCCGGAAACCGAAATGGTCCACTTCATCGGCAAGGACATCCTCTACTTCCACGCGCTCTTTTGGCCGGCAATGCTCGAGTACGCCGGCTACAAGACGCCGAGCGCGATCTACACGAACGGCTTTCTCACCGTGAACGGCGAGAAGATGTCGAAATCGCGCGGCACGTTCATTACCGCCGAGAGCTACCTCAAGCTCGGGCTCAACCCCGAGTGCCTGCGCTACTACTACGCCGCGAAGTCGAACGGCACGATGGAAGACCTCGACCTCAACCTCGAGGATTTCGTCGCGCGCGTGAACAGCGACCTCGTCGGCAAGTACGTGAACATCGCGAGCCGATGCGCGGGGTTCATCACCCGTTACTTCGACGGCCGCCTCGGGCTTCCCGATCCGTCCACACACGACGGCAAGAATCTGATCAACGCTGCCGTGACGACCGGGCAGGTGATCAAGACCGCGTATCACGCGCGCGAGTTCGGCAAGGCGGTGCGCGATATCATGGCGGCGGCCGATCGACTGAACGCCGGGATCAACGACGCCAAACCGTGGGATCTCGCGAAAGACGAATCGCAGCGCGACCGACTCCATGACGTGTGCTCGACGGCGATGCACGGCTTCTACGCGCTTTCCATCTGGCTCGCACCGATTCTTCCGCAGACCACGCGCCGGGTGGCACGTGATTTCTTCGGACTCGACCGCGACTTTAACTGGGACGACTTGAAGCGGCTGCCCGCGCGCATCAACCCGTACACCCATCTCATGACGCGCCTCGAGATGAAGCAGATCGACGCGCTCGTCGACGCCAACAAGGAAAGTCTGCAGATGACGACACCCGTCAACAATGCCGGCGCGCCCACCACCGCGAGCGGCGGAACGATCTCGATCGACGACTTCAGCAAGATCGATTTGCGCATCGCGCGCATCGTGAAGGCCGAGCACGTCGAAGGCGCGGAGAAGCTGCTGAAGCTCACGCTCGATGTGGGCGAGGCCGCCCCGCGCACGGTGTTCGCCGGCATCAAATCCGCATACGACCCAGCGAGCCTGACCGGTCAGCTCACGGTGATGGTGGCGAACCTCGCGCCGCGAAAAATGAAGTTCGGCACTTCCGAGGGGATGGTGCTCGCCGCGTCCGACGCCGAAGGCAAGACCACCGGGCTTTATCTCCTGTCGCCGCACGCCGGCGCGCAGCCGGGGATGCGCGTTAAATAGCGTTCGCGCGACCGCGCCCGAACCGCCCGGATTCTTTCTCCGCGCGGCTATACTCGCCCTATGGCCAAACTGTTCGACGCGCTCGCGCACACGCCCGAGACGGTTCCGCTGCCGGAACTGATGCAGTCGCTCTTGCCGTCCCTGAACGAAGCCGCCACGTGGTGGCAGCTCGCCGTGATCGTGAGCGGCGGCCTCCTCGCATTGTGGCTCGGGCACCATCTGCGGCTGCGACTGCAACGCGTGATCGGTCCGCCGACGATGGACGGCCTGCGCCGCGTCGCGGTGCGCACCGGCGCGCTCGTGAGCGTGCCGTTCCTCTTCTGGCTGTGGCTCATCGCCGGCGCGGCGCTGCTGCGGCACTGGCAGAAGATCCGCACCGACTTGCTGCACTATTTCATCCTCGGCGCCGGAGCGTTCACGCTCGTGCGGATGGGCGTGTTCGTCCTGCGTCACAGCTTCAGTCCGGGCAGCCGGCTGAAAGCGTGGGAAGGCGCGCTCACGGTCACGATCTGGAGCCTGCTCGCGCTGCACATCTTCGGCTGGCTGCCGCTCGTGAACGACGTGCTCGACGAGTACGCCATCGAGATCGCGCAAACGCGTATCTCGCTACTGACCGTGGCGAGCTTCGTGCTGTCGATGCTGCTCCTGCTGATCCTATACCTCTGGATCGTCAAAGCGCTCGACGTGCGCATCCACCGCGCGCAGAGCCTCGACGCGAGCATGAAAGCGGCGCTCACCAAGCTCACGCGGCTCGTGCTGCTCACGCTCGCCGTGCTGGCGGCGCTGATCACCGCCGGCATCGATCTTACGACGCTGACCGTCGTCGGCGGCGCGCTCGGCGTCGGCATCGGCCTCGGTCTGCAGCGCACCGTGAGCAACTACGTGAGCGGCTTCGTGCTCATCTTCGAGGAATCGGTGCGGCCGGGCGATGTCATCACCATCGGCGAAGCCTTCGGGGTCGTCCAGGCACTCAATTCGCGCCACGTCGTGGTCCGCACGAGCGACGGCGTCGACGTGCTCATTCCGAACGAGGAGCTCGTGACGCAACGCATCACGAGCTGGTCGTATCGCGACCGCAACGTGCGCGTGCGCGTCTCGGTGCATATCAGCCATAACGACAACCCGGAACAGGCGCTCGCATTGCTGGAAGAAGTGGGACGCTCGGAGAGTCGGGTACTCACGAACCCGGCCCCGCAAGCATTTGTCACGAGCTTGGGCGAAAACGGCATTCACCTCGAGCTTGCGGTGTGGATCAACGACCCGGAAAACAGCATCGCCGAGCTGCGTTCGCGCCTGAATCGCAAGATCTGGCGTGCATTCAGCGAGCACGGTATCCAGCTCGCGTCGACGCGACACATCATCGCCGTCACGGAAGACACGCCGCGCCCCACGCGGCAGAAAACGGGATAAGGCGACGAAACGACATGGGCGGCGTGGGCAACAACCTGCCGCGCCGGCGAGCAGGGTGTTGATAAACACCTGCTAACGCGACACACGGAAGTGCCGCACGTTTTTTCAAACACGCAAGTGTCTGAAAAAACGGAGGGTGGCGCGGACATGCGCCGCGACGCGCGAGTTGAAAAAGTCCCGGATGGACTTTTTCAACATCCTGCTAGACGAACTCAGTAAATTCCGGGGATGAACCGGCGCACGCGCTTCGCGTACGCGCCGTACTCCTTGAAGCGCTCGCGCAACCAGTTCTCTTCGCACTCGGCCTTCAGATCGAAGAAAAGCGCCACGGCGATCGTGTACAGCGCCCCTGTGAAACTGAGCCAAACGACCGCCCAGCCGAGCGACGCCATGGTCAAACCGGCGTAGATCGGATGCCGCACGTAGGCGTAGATACCGCCGGTCACGAGGCGGGCGTCGCTCCGCGGAGCGTGAAACGGGGTGAGTTGCGGTTCGAGCAGTTGCAGACCCGCGGCAGCGACCAAGAAGCCGACCGATACGGTCAGCCAGCCGATCCGATGTACCGGGTCGTGCGGAAACATCAGCCGCGCCTCCCACAACGGCACGAGCAGGGCGCCAAGTAGAATCAACGCCTGGGCTACGACCCACCAGCCGCTGTAAGCAACAAAAACGTGCTTCTTCGCCATGGGCGCAGATTATTGCGGTGCCGGGCGGCGCTCCGCCATACTTCGCCTATGCCTTTTGCCGTGCACGACCCCACGCTCGTCGCGCGCCTGGACGCTTGCCTTCCACAGACGCAATGCACCCGCTGCGGCTACCCGCGCTGCCGTGCATATGCCGGAGCCATCGCGCGCGGCGAAGCGGACATCAATCAATGCCCCCCGGGAGGCGAGACCACGCTCAATGACCTTGCGCGTGTGCTCGGCGTGGCGACAAAACCTCTGGACGTTCGGTACGGCGTGCACCAAGGTCGGCGGCGGGCGGTAATCGACGAGTCGCGCTGCATCGGATGCGCAAAATGTCTCGAGGCGTGTCCAGTCGACGCCATCGTCGGCGCTCCAAAATGGATGCATACCGTCATCGCGCCGTCGTGCACCGGCTGCGAGTTGTGCCTTCCCCCGTGCCCGGTCGACTGCATCGACTTGGTAGCCGTCGACACCCCCTCCACGGGGCCGTGGCCCGAATACCGTGCCGACGAAGCGGCGTCGTGGCGCGCGCGTAACGAAGCACGGATCGCGCGTCTCGCGCGCGGTCGTGGCGGCCGCCCGTCGCGCAGCGGCCGGGTGCGAGAAACGGCGCCGCTCGCCGATACGCCGCCACCGAATCAAATTCGCAAAGAGATCCGCGAGGCGATCGAGCGCGTGCGGCGCAAACGCGGCGGCCGCGACGCGAGCGACCGGGGCTAAAATCGCTGACGCGACGCTGCGGTGTCGAGTAATATCGGCGTCGCGCGAGCAACGCACCAAAATAAGAAAACGTCGCACTACCCATGGACGCCGCCACACGCCGTACGTTATTCGCTCGCTTGAAGCGCGCGAACCCCGCGCCGACGACCGAGCTCAAGCACCGGACTCCATTCGAGCTGTTGGTCGCGGTGATTCTCTCCGCTCAGGCGACGGACAAGGGCGTCAACAAAGCCACGGAGCATCTCTTCAAGGTCGCGAACACGCCGCAAGCGATCCTCGCGCTCGGACTGCGCGGCTTGAAGCGCTATATCAAGACGATCGGCCTCTACAACACGAAAGCCGCCAACATCATGAAGACGGCCAAGATGCTGGTGGAAGAACACGCCGGCAAAGTACCGCGCACTCGCGAAGAGCTCGAGCGGCTACCGGGTGTGGGACGCAAAACCGCCAACGTGATCCTGAACACCGCGTTTGGGGAACCGACCATCGCCGTGGACACGCACATCTTCCGTGTCGCGAACCGCACCGGACTCGCGCCCGGACGGAATGTCCGTGAAGTGGAGGACAAGCTCGTACGAGAGGTCCCCGCGGCGTACCGGCACGATGCGCATCATTGGCTGATCCTGCACGGACGTTACATCTGCATCGCCCGCAAGCCGCGCTGCGCCATCTGTCCGATCTACGACCTTTGCGAATATCCCGCTAAAACCGCATGAAGCCGGCGGTTTTGGCGTCGCGATTTCGGGGCGAACGTTTTTTCCTGGAGCCGCTCTATCATTTGTAGGACTACAGCGATAGAGTAAAAAACCATGGGAACGATGGCGGCGAGCACGGGATTGAGCTACGGCGGTCGCCCGGAAGCCGAGCATGCGGCGCGCGCGGTAACCCGCGCCCTGAAACGCGCCCGGCTCTCGCGTGCAAACGGGGTGTTGCTCTTCCTCACTCCGCACTACGCCATCAATCCCGACCCAGCCATTCGCGCCGCCGCACGCGCGGCCGGATGTCTGCAGGTCATCGGCGCGACGGCGGCGGGAATCCTCACAGAGCAGGAATGGGTGCTCGATAGCCCCGGCGCGGCGGCGATGGTGTTCGCCGAACCGATTACGCTCGCGCTGCCGGGCAGCGACACCGCCAACGACGAAGCGGTGCTCCTGAGCTTGTCCGCGCCCGCGGGCCTCACCGCCGATTGGCTCGACGTACCCGCGCGGCGTATCGGGGCGATCTCCGGCGATCTTTTTGGACACGGTCCCTTCAAGGTTTGGGCAAGCGGACGCGTCGCCGAAAGCGGCCGCGCCGACGTCCGCCTGCTCGGCGCACGCGGAGCCATCGGCGCGTCGCAAGGCGTACGCGCGCTCACGTCGCCGATCGAGGTGGCGGAAGTGCACGGCTACGACGTGAAGCGCCTCGGCAACTATCCGGCGCTCAACGTGCTCGTGAAATCGCTGCCCGACGGAATCCGCGAGATGGAGCGCATCCCGCTGCATCTCATCATGGGCGGTGTCACGTTTGGCGACCCGCTCACCGCCATCCGCGAGGGGCGCTATCGACTGAATCACATCGTGTCGGCGAACCCGCGGGATCAATCGATCACGCTGTCGCAGGCACTCGCCCGCGGCGAGCGCCTGTTCTGGGCGATGCGCGACGCGCTGACCGCCGAACGCGACATGCGCCACACGATCGACATCGCGGCGAATTCGCTGCGGACGACGCCGAGCTTCGCGCTGCTCTTCCCCTGTATGGGCCGCGGCCCGCATTTCTATGGCAACCGCGACCGCGATCTCGACGCGCTCACCGCGCGCTTCCCGCGCCTTCCGGTAATCGGTATGTACGGAAACGGCGAAATCGGCCCGCTCGACGACGCCAACCATCTTTATCAGTACTCCACGGTCATGGGCCTATTCCACGCACAGGCAACGTAGCATGTACGGAAACGACCGCGCCGAGATGCGTGAGGTGTTCTTTCGTGCGTGGCGGCATTACCGCGAAAACTTGCCGCTCGAAGGTGTCGAGAAAGTGGTCGTCGACGTCGCGCGCGAGCATCCGGAATACCATGCGCTGCTCGAAACCGGGAGCGGCGACCGCGACTACCTCCCGGAGCTCGGCGAGTCGAACCCGTTCCTTCACATGGGGCTGCACGTCGCTATCGCCGAGCAGCTCGCGATCGACCAGCCGCCCGGCGTGCGCCGCTGCTACCAGCAGCTGCGCGAGCGCCTGCCCGACGCGCACGCCGTCGAGCACGCGATGATGGAATGCCTCGGCGAAACGGTGTGGCGCGCTGCGCGCGAGCAACGCGTCCCTGATCAGGCCGCGTATCTGCGCTGCCTCGATCGTCTCGCCCGCCGCGCTTGATCCACCGCCCTACTCCGACCCTCAACCGTCCGCGATGAGCACAACGCCCGAGCGCTGGCTGGACGAACACGGCGACGCGCTTTTCGGTTACGCCTACCTGCGGGTGCGCGACCAACATGCCGCCGAAGACCTGGTCCAGGAAACGCTGCTCGCCGCTTGGCGCGCCCGCGACAGCTTCGCCGGTGCGTCGTCCGAGCGTACCTGGCTCGTCGGCATTCTCAAGCACAAGCTTGCCGATCACTGGCGGCGCGCCGGGCGCCACGTGGAGCCGGCGAACGACGACCCGGAGGAGCTGGACCGTTTCTTCGACAACGCCGCGAGGGATCACTGGCGCAACCGGCCTTCGGCGTGGCAGGACCCCGACGCCGCCCTCGAGCAGCAGCAGTTCTGGCAAGTTTTCGCCGACTGCATCGCAGGTCTGCCCCCGGCCCAGGCGCAGGCGTTCAGCCTCTGCGAGCTCGACGGCGCGAGCGGCGAAGAGGCGTGTAAGGTATTGCAGGTCGCGCCGACCAATCTCTGGGTGATGCTGCACCGCGCGAGACTGCGATTGCGGCAATGCCTGGAAACAAATTGGTTCGGCGCCGGCCGGATGAGGCGAAAGTAATGTTGACCTGCCGGGAAGCGAGCAAGCTGGTATCGCAGTCGTTCGAACGGCGACTGCCGTGGCACAGCCGCGTTGCGCTGCGACTGCACCTGCTCGCCTGCGCCGCGTGTACGCAGTTTAAGCGGCAGGCGGAGTTCATCCGTCGGGCCGCACGCGAGTACACGCGCCGACTGCCGGCGGCCGGCCAACTCGGGCTTTCCAAGGCAGCGCGCGAGCGCATCCGTCGGACGGTTGCCGACATTCGGTAAATCGGCCGCGCCTTATCGCGTCGCCTGGGTACGACGGCGCACGAGAGCGACGCAAACGTGTACAGCAAACGACATCGAGAACCGGCGGCGTCCCGGCGGTGCACTACTATCTAAGAAAGCTCATAACAGAGGAGAGGCGGAATGACCAAACACCAAACACTGATCGCCGGCGCGATTGCCGGTGTCCTCGGGCTCGGCGGTGTGCAAGCAGCCGAAAACGACAAGTCGTCCCTGGTCTATTGCGTCGAGAAGGAACGCTGCTATGGCGTCGCGAAAGCGGGAAAGAACGACTGCGCGACCGCGACCTCGTCCTGCGCGACCACCGCGAAACACGATTTCCAAAAAGATGCCTGGGTCTACGTTCCCAAGGGCACGTGCGTGAAGCTTGCCGGCGGCTCGTTACAGCCGGTTACCGTTAAAAAGTAGTACCACCCAAAAACCCAACCACCACTAGGAGTGCATTACCATGAAACATCATCGTAACGCCATTTCGAGCGCGATCGTCGGACTGCTCACGGCCGGCGTGCTGGGCGCGGGCGCCGCACAGGCCGCCAGCATGGACAAGGAGATGGCGGCAGCGCCGACGGAAAAGTGCTACGGCGTCGCGAAGGCCGGTAAAAACGACTGCCAGACGTCGCACAGCTCGTGTGCCGGCACCTCGAAGAAAGACGGCGACAAGGGCGCGTGGATCTCCGTTCCGAAGGGGACCTGCGAGAAGATCGTCGGCGGCTCGCTGCAGGCGATGATGAAGTAGTCGGCATGACCGGGAGCGCAGCTCACGGCCGTTCGGCCTCGATCCCGGCGCGCGCCGGGATCGGGCTGCGCGCTCCGCACTACCGCGATCTGCTCGAGACGCAGCCGAACGTCGGCTGGCTCGAAGTCCACAGCGAAAACTATTTCGGCGCGGGCGGGGCGCCGCTGCATTATCTCGAACGCGCGCGTGCACTATATCCCGTAAGTCTCCACGGTGTCGGGCTGTCGCTCGGCTCCGCCGACCCGCTGAATCGCGAACACCTGCGGCGTTTGAAGCGCCTGATCGACTTTATCGACCCCGGCCTCGTTTCCGAGCACTTGTGCTGGTCGTCCGTGGGTGGTCGTTATCTGAACGATCTGCTCCCCTTGCCTTACACTGAGGAGGCGATCGCACACATCGTGCCGCGCATCGTCGAAACCCAGGAGTTTCTCGGGCGGCGTATTCTGATCGAGAATCTGTCGAGCTACGTGCAGTACGAGCACTCGGTTATTCTCGAATGGGAATTTCTCGCTGCCGTCGCCGCACGCGCGGATTGCGGCATCCTCCTCGACGTCAACAATATCTACGTGAGCAGCAGGAACCACGGCTTCGATCCGATCGACTATGTGAAAGCGGTTCCGACCGAGCGCGTGCATGAAATTCATCTCGCGGGTCATACCGTCAAAGCCTACGAAGACGGCGAAATCCTGATCGACACTCACGACGGACGTGTCGCCGACGCCGTATGGACACTCTATCGACAAACGCTCGCGCGGTTCGGTGCGCGCCCGACGCTGATCGAATGGGACAGCGCGCTTCCGGCGCTCGATGTGTTGGTCGACGAAGCAACACGGGCCGAACGAGAACTCGCTCGCCTCTATGACAACGCGGCCGCCTGACACGCAAATGTCTCTCACTCGGCCGTCCTTGCGTAAACTGCAAGAAGCATTCGCGGCCGCCGTTTACGAGGACGACCCGGCGGTTCTGCCTCACATCCGCGCCGGTGCTTTCCCTGCGTCGCGCCACTTGCAGGTTTATCGGAACAACACCTTTGCGAATCTCACTGATGCGCTCGCCGCGGTTTATCCGGTCATCCAGCGACTCGTCGGGGTTGAATTCTTCGAGTACACCGCCGACTGTTTTATCCGCCGGTATCCACCGGGCTCCGGCAATCTGCACGATTTCGGCGGCGAGCTTGCCGAATTTCTAAGGACGTTCGAACCGGCCGCCGGGCTCATCTATCTGCCGGATGTCGCCCGCCTCGAATGGGCCTGGCACGAAGCTTTTCACGCCGCCGACGCAGCACCGCTCGCGACCGCACGTCTCGCTCAGGTCTCGCCCGAAAAATACGACGCGCTCGTATTTCAACTACACCCCTCCGCGCGCCTGCTGGCATCGGAGTATCCGGTCCTTCGCATTTGGGAGGTCAATCAGCCGGATTTCGTGGGCGACGCGGCGGTGCGCCTCGACCAGGGCGGCGAATATTTGCTGGTGCTGCGACACAAACTCGACATCACGATCGCGCGGATCACGGCCGGTGAGTACGCACTGCTTCACGGCTTCCTGAACGCCGCACCCCTCGGTGCTGCTTTCGAAGCGGCGGTGGCGGCGGAACCGAGCTTGAATCTCATGCGCACGCTACAACATCACATCGCGCGCGGGACGCTCACCGATTTCCGAATCGAGTAAACCGGAGGAATAACGAATGACTGCCGCCGCCGCCCGACTCGTCAGGCCGCTCATCGATCGCCTGGAATTCCTCGCACCGCTCGCGGATCTCGGTATCCGTCTCTGGATCGCGAAGTTCTTTTGGGATTCGGGCCTGACGAAAATAAACGTGGACGCCAGCTTCCCGTTCCTGCACCTGAACCCGACCACACTCACGCTGTTTCAAACCGAGTATCACGTCCCGGTTCTCGCTCCAGCGGTTGCGGCTTACTTGGGAACGGCGGTCGAGCTGACGTTTCCGGTGCTGCTGGCGCTGGGACTGGGCGGGCGAATCGCGGCGGCGGTGCTTTTCGTATTCAACATCGTCGCCGTAATCTCCTATCCCGGTCTCGAGGAATTTGGCCTCGCACAGCATCAGCTTTACGGCACGCTGTTGCTGTTGCCGCTGTTGCGCGGCCCCGGAAAGATTTCAATCGATTATTTCATTCGGCGGATTTACTGGTGATAGCTGCGCCGCAAATCGGGCGCTGCTTCTACTTCGGTGCGGCGATTGGAAGTTAAGGAAATTAACGCCTCCCGGTAGAGGCCGTGTCGCGAAGGAGCCTTTACCTCAAGCCGGTAACGTCAGCTCGGACAGTTCGGAAGTCATTGGCTTCTCGGCGAGCATCGCGACGAATCGGTTGTGTCGATCGACCAGTACCACGCTTTGTTTGACAGGGCGATCGGAGAGTTCAAAACCCATGATGATGACTTCCTCGCCTTTCTTGATGAGGTGCGCCGCGGCGCCGTTCACGCATATACAGCCGGAAAGCCGCTCACCTTCGATGACGTACGTTTCGAGCCTCGCGCCCGAGGTATTGCTCACTACCATCACTCGTTCGCCGGGCATCAAATCCGCCTTCTCGAGCAACGCAGCGTCTATCGTGATGCTACCGACGTAGCTCAGATTCGCTTCAGTGACGATCGCTTTATGTATTTTTGACCGCAAAAAGCTGCGCATGGGTATCCCCTTCAGTACCGCGTTACGGTAACGCCCGACATTCGTTACATCGCAAACCGCGCCGTCCGTGCATGGAGGCGTTCGGCCGGCTTAGTCTGCTGGTGCAGCAACTCGCGTAGTTTTTCTTTGACTTCCGGCTTGAGATCGCTGGTTTGCTCGGGTCCGGGGAACGCGCGTGTGGCCACATCGTTCTTGTACTGCTGCGCCGCGGCCGAAATCTGTTCCGCCATATTGAGGTAACGCCGCGTATGGCGCGGCTGGAAATTCGTATATAGGCCGAAAAGGTCGTGGAACACTTGAATCTCGCCGTCGCACGCGGGACCCGATCCGATGCCGATGGTTGGAACGCGCACCCGTTGTGTGATCTCCTCAGCGAGCGAGGCCGGCACGAGCTCGAGAACAATTGCAAAAACACCGGCTGATTCGAGCGCCTGCGCATCGGCGATCAGCGCCAGCGCATCGGCTGCCGTACGGCCTTGCAGCCGAGGACCCCCTAAGGTGTGCGTCGACTGCGGCGTAAATCCGAGATGTCCACACACTGGAATACCGGCTTTCACCAACCGTTCGATCGTCGGCGCGATGTCCGCGCCGCCTTCGAGCTTCACCGCGCCAACGCCGGCCTCTTGCAGCAGGCGCGTTGCGTTTCGCAGCGCATCCTCGGGAGAGATCTGATAGGTCATAAACGGCATGTCGCCGACGACCAGCGCGCGCCGCGCGCCGCGGGTGACCATCTTGGAGTGGTAAACGATATGGTCGAGCGTGACGGGCAACGTCGTTTCTTCGCCCTGTATAACCATACCGAGGGTGTCGCCGACCAGGATGAGGGGTACGCCGGCGGCATCGATCATCTGCGCCGAGGTGTAGTCGTACGCGGTCAGCGCGGCAATGCGCTCGCGCCTCTGTTTCATACCGATGATGTCGAGGGTAGTAAGCCGGCCGCTCTTCATGTCCGTAGCTCCCGCACGAGGCCCCGTTTTGGGCGACAACAGCCTTCCACTTGATAACCCATCAGTCAACGCTAAGGACTATTGCAATCATAGTAGCAACGGCTTATACCTAGGCACATGACGTTCGAGGACCTGAGAATCTTCGTCTCCGCCTGCGAAACAGGCAGCTTGAGCGCGTTGGCGCGCCAGCTCGGGCGCACGCAATCCTCGGTCAGCCAACACATCGCCCGGCTCGAGGCCGAGCTTGGCGTCAGGCTGCTCGAGCGCCAGGCGCGCGGCGTGGCGCCCACCGAGGCAGGCCGGATCCTGCGCGAGCTGACGCTGGAAGGCCTGGATGCAATCGAGATCGGCCTGCGTCGCATTCGGGCGCTCAAACACGGCGAAGCGGGAACGTTAACGATCACGACCGGCGGCACGACGGTGCGCCACTTCATGAAGAACGCGATCGTGCGGTTCCGGCGCGAATATCCGGATATCAATATCCGCTTTCTGCCGGCGAGCTCGACGCGGCGGTGCTCCGAAATCCTGCGCCTTAACCAGGCCGACCTTGCCTTCGTCACGACCGGCGATCCGGTGCGGGGCACCAGCGAGATGACCGTCGCCCACCAGCATTTCTTCCTTCTCGTCGCGCACGATGATCCGCTCGCCCAGCGCAAACAGTTGCGACTCAAGGATTTGAAAGGAATCCGTTACCTCGGCCTATCCGAGGGAACGTTGCACCGCGAAGCGCTCGAACAGGCGGCGACGGAGCACGGAGTGCATCTTGTACCGGAGCTCGTGTTCGACGATTTCGACACCGCGAGCGTGTTCGTGGAGCTCGGGCTCGGCCACGCGATCGTGCCCGCGGTTCAGGCGCACAACTTCGAGAAGAGCGGTAACGTCAAAGCGGTGTTCATCAGCGATCTGCCACCGGTTTCCGTCGGTTGGATGTTCCGGCATTGGAACCACCTCTCGACGCCCGCGCGCGATTTCGTGAATGTGTTCGCCCACGAGCTCGGCAAAATGAAGGGGATTCCGGGCGTTACTCTCGCGAAGCCCTAGTCGCCAGAGCGTTTCCACTTCGCGCGCTCTCGTGCGGCGGCCTCAGCGAAGCGGAACGTCTTCGAACGGTACGAGATCGGGCCTGCCGGCGGCGAAACGAAAACGCGGTTTGACGTCGAACCGCTCCCGCGCGGGGAGCGCGACGAGAACGCTCGATACGGTTCCAAATCCCATGTCGGTCACGACGTTCATCGCGCCCTCGCGCGGGCCGGTGACGTCCGATTCCCGGCTCGACAACAACCGCTCCCATGCCGACCAGTCGCCGCGCTCGGGATCGGGTAGCGCGGCGGATCGCACGAGCGGAAGGTACCGGCGGATACGCGCCGACGTTTCGTCGTTCCGATCGTAGGCGGTGAACATCGAAACCCCCGGCGGCACCTCGATCATCTCAACACCCGTTGTCGTCGACGTTTCCGTATGTCGCAGCCAGTACACACGCTCGCTGTCGGCGATCACGAGATTGAATCCGCGATAGGCCGTCGGATTCAAGTGTGACAGGGCTTCCGCCGCCGTCGTCGCATCCGAGTGATCTAGCGCTTCGAGCACCAGCTCGCCGCGGCTGCGTTTCCCCGTCGCCGGCCCGAGCGTGCCCGCGCGATTCATGACGCCGGCGACGACGCCGTCGTCGTTCAAACCGAACCAGCTGCCGCCGCCGGTTTCATCCAAACCCGCGACGACGTTCGGCCGGTCCGGCCAGTGGCGCGCGGGCGGCCGCCACGCGCGGCTTAGCATCTCGTCGCGATTGGCGGCGATCAGAACCGGCCACGCATCGCCGGGTCGGTAGGACACAATCAGAGTACACATCGAGCAACGTGATCGGTTTTGCAAACGCAGGAGCAATACTCGCTTAGCCAGAGCATACCAAGAGCGCGCTTTCGCCGCCCGGCCCTCACGGAGCCGTACATCGCGTCAGCCAGGCAGTAACGGAACGAGCTGGTGACTGCCACGCACGCGCGAATCGGCACCGGCTCGCGGCGAGGTGCGGTGATGCCCGCAGCCGCCGCGGAAAAATCGAAACCACCGTACCGCGCCGACTAAGCGAGCTGCCCGGCGCCGAAACCCGCGCAGAGCATGGTGGCCAACGCTGTGGTCTGCTCGCAGATGGCTTTCGCACCGGCGCCCTCGAGCTCGGCGCGAGAGCCGAAGCCCCAAAGGACCCCAACCGGCGTGACACCGTTTGCGCGCGCGGCGAGGACGTCGTGCGAGCGGTCGCCGATCATCCACGCCGACGCCGAGTCCAGACGCTCGCAGGCAAGCAGATGCGCCAGCAACTCGGTCTTGTTACCGCGCGTGCCATCGAGCTCGGCGCCGTACACGGCCTCGAACTGCCCCAGCACGCCGAGATACTCGAGTATGCGCGTAGCATAGACGTGCGCCTTGGACGTCGCGACGTAGAGCCGCGCACCGGCGGCGCGCAGCTCGCGAAGACAATCGTCGATTCCGGCGTGCAGCAAATCCTGAAACATGCCGACCGCCGTGTAATACTCGCGATAGATCTCCACGCCGCGCTCGACATCCCGCGCGTCACGATAGCCGAGCGCTCGGGCGATCCCCTCGCGCAATGGCGGCCCGATGTACTGCTCGAGCTCGGACGTCGGCGGAGCCGGCCGACCGAGGCGTTCGTAGAGATACCTCCAGCTCGCGACGATCCCGGTGCGCGGATCGGTCAACGTGCCGTCGAGGTCGAAGAAAACATTGAACATAGGGTGATGCGCGCCTCGCGCTAGAACATGTATTCGCCGCCGTTCACGTGCAACACCTGGCCGTTTACGAAGCTGCCCGCCTCGCTCGCCAGATACAAACACGCCTCGGCAATATCTCGGACCTCGCCCCAGCGCCGTACCGGGATGCGTTCGGTCACACGTTTGACGTCGGTGTTGGGATACTGGCTCCAATCGCGCTCGGTGTTGATCGCACCCGGCGCCACGGTGTTGCATGTAATGCCGAACGGACCGAACTCACGCGCCAGCGCTTTCGTAAGCCCGTGCATGCCGGCCTTTGCCGTGACATTGTGCGCGCGGTTCAGGAGATGGCCGGTGAAACCGTCGTAGCCGGAAATGTGAATCAGTCGCCCCCAACGGCGTGCCTGCATGTGCGGAATCACGACGCGATCGAGATAGAAGAGCGCATTGAGGTTGGTGTTGAGCACGGCGTGCCAGTCCTCGATCGAGATATCGAGAAACGGCTGGTGCAGCCGGCGCGCGACGTTCGACACGGCAATGTCGACGGCGCCGAAACGCGCGAGCGCCGCGTCTACCAGGCGCGCCACCGCTTGCGGGTCCGATACATCGGCCATCACGCCGAGCGCGCACCCGCCGGCCGCTTCGATCTCGGCGACCACGGCTTCGACTTTCTCGCGATGGCGTGCGCCGTTGACGACGACGTTCGCACCGGCCTGTGCGAAGCGCAGCGCGATCGCTTTGCCGATGTTTTGCCCCGAGCCGGTGATCAGGGCCGTCTTTCCGGCGAGCGGCCGCAGCGGATCGATCATGCGGACGCCGGCGACCGTTCGCGTGCAGCGATCGCTTCCGCATAAGCCAGCACGCGCTGCGCCTGCTCGGCGTGCAGATTCTCGATCATCTGTCCGTCGAGGACCGCCACACCCTTGCCGCTGGCTTCGGCTTCGCGCCATGCTGCGATGACTCGCCGTGCGTGTTCGATCTCGGCGGACGTCGGTCCGAACACACGATTCGCAGCCTCGACCTGACTCGGATGAATCAACGTCTTGCCGTCGAATCCGAGCGCGCGCCCTTGCCGGCAGCTCGCTTCGAACGCGGCGAGGTCCTTGAGATCGAGCGACACGCCGTCGAGCGCGTCGCGCCCGTAACGTCGCGCGGCATTGACGGTGCGCGAGAGCGCGTAGAGCAGTGCTTCGCGTCCAGGGGTGTGCTGCGCGCGCAGCGCCTTGATCAAGTCGGATGTGCCCATCACCAGCACCGCGACGCCTTCCACCGCGGCGATCGCATCGACATTGGCGATTGCGGCCGGCGTTTCGATCATCACCCAGAGCGCCGGCGCTACATTGCCGCCTTGACGCAGCCGCGTGATGCAGCGTGCCGCGGTCGCGGCGTCGTCGACCTTCGGGAGCAGGATCGCGTCAGGACTTGCCGCGATCGCGGCGGCAAGATCAGCGTCGTGCCACGGCGTGCCCTCGCCGTTGACGCGGATCACCATCTCGCGGTGTCCGTAACCGCCGCCGACGACCTGCGCGCTGACGAGCCGGCGGGCGTCGTCTTTAGCCGCGGGCGCCACGGCATCCTCGAGATCGAGGATCACTGCATCCACATCGAGCGTCTTCGCTTTGTCCATCGCGCGCGCGTTGACGCCCGGCATGTAGAGCACGGAGCGGCGCGGACGGATCGTGTGAATCATCGCCGTTGACTCACAGGCCCATGAGATCGGCTTTCTTCAGCGTATTCTGGAGAATGCGGATCGACGCCGCGTCCACCATGGTTCCATCGACGTTCACCGCACCGAGACCCGCTGCCTCGGCTTCGGCGTAGGCCGCGGCAAGCTTGCGCGCGCGCTCTACCTGCTCACGCGTGGGTGAGAATGCCTCGTTCGCAATCTCGATCTGGCTCGGATGGATCGCCCATTTGCCGACGGCACCGAGCGTGCGGGCGCGGATGCATTCGCGCCGGTAGCCTTCCGGATTCTTGAACGCCGCGTACGGTCCGTCGACCATGTCGATGCCCGCTGCGCGCGCGGCAATGATGACTTTGTTGCGTGCGTAGTGCCAGATATCGCCGGGATAGGCGTCGCTGCCGTCGCCGATGTTCTTTGTGTCCACGCCTTGCGAGGCGGAGTAATCGCCCGGCCCGAAAATCAACGCCTCCAGCCGCGGCGACGCCCGCGCGATTTCTTCGGCGTTGATCATTGCCTCGACTTCTTCGATCAGCACCTCGATCCCGATCCGCTTCTTCATCCCGAGCCGCGTCTCGATCTGCGTGAGCAGCACGTCCACCCACCATACGTCCTTCGCCGTTTTGACTTTCGGAACGATGAGGAGATCGAGATACTCCCCGGCCTGCTCAACGACGTCGATGATGTCGCGGTACGCGTACTCGGTTTCGAGATTGTTGATCCGCACCGCCCGCGTCTTCTTGCCCCAGTCGAGCGTCTTGAGCGCGTTGACGATCTTCGCGCGCGCCGCCGCTTTTTCCTTCGGCGCCACCGAATCTTCGAGATCGAGGAACACGAGATCGGCGGCACTCGCCGCCGCCTTGGCCATCATTTTCTCGTTACTGCCGGGCGTTGATAATTCAGAACGGCGCAAACGAGTGGGCATATTTATTCTCCGTGCTTGCCGGTGCACTTATCTCTTTTCCGCGCCCTATGTTATGCCAAGTCCACGGCGGCATCGATGGTCGTGACTTCTCCCTGCGAAAGCCGGTAAATGCGCCCGTGCGAGTGATCGAGCTTGAGCGTTTCGGCTGGATCGAGCGCAAGGTAAATGCCCCGAATCATGCGGCTGACGACTTCATGTGCCACGACGACCGTGGTGCGATCCTCGCGACAGGAACGGAGCCACGGCAGGAGTCGCTGATGCACCATCGCCGCGCTCTCCCCGCCGGGGATCACGTAATTCCATTTATCCTTGTCGCGACGGGCGCGCGCGCCGGGGAAACGCTCGTCGACGCCCCGGTTACTGAGGCCCTGCCACTCGCCCATGTCCTGCTCGGCGAGACAATCCAATACCCTCACGCGCTCCTCGGACAGACCGAGCACGACCCGAACGATTTCGGCCGTGGCACGCGCGCGTCCGAGCGGGCTCGTGAGCATGAGCGCTTGCGAGATGTCTGTGATCTCTCGCTTCAGGACTTCGCCGCACGCTGCCGCCTGGTGGCGACCCAGCGCGGTGAGCGGTGAATCGCCTCGGCCCTGGCGGCGGCCCACGCGGTTCCATTCGGTCTCGCCATGACGAAGTAGATAGAGCATCCCGCGCACCTACCGGAGCGAACGCAATACGTATGTCGGGCGCAACGCGGGCGGCATGTCGGTGAGTGTCGCATCGGTCACGCCGGTGGTAATCCACGCCGCGTCGAGGCCGAACGCCCGCGCGCCGCGGATGTCCGTTTCCAGCTGGTCGCCGATCATCACCATGTTGCGCGTACCACTGCGCCGCAACGTCTCTGCAAACAATGCTTCATGCGGTTTGCCGAGCCGAGCGAAGCGCAGGTCGTCACGCTGCGGATAGCGCACGCGCAGCGCTCCTTCGAACATGGTGGCGATCGTGCCGGCGGCGAAACCGAAGGCGTGAGCCCCGGTCGGGTAAATGAGATCGGGATTTGGGAGCACCAGATGCACGTCCTGGCCGCGGTCGAGGGATTGGCACAACGACGTGAACGCCGCATCCACGGTCTCCAGAAACGGGAAACCGGATTCGTCGGCGATCACCAGCACTTCAAACGTGCTATCGACCGGAACGGTCGCGCCACCGGCCTCCTCGACATAGCGCAGGCTATCCGGCGGCCCGAGCACCGCGCATCGTGCACCGATCAAATCGTGAGCGGCGAAATAATTCTCGAGCAAAGTACCGGAGGTAATGATACGAGCGGGCTCCAGCGTTAGCCCGTAGCGCTGGTAACGCGCCGCCGCGGTGAACGGGAGTTTCGATGCGTCGTTTGTCAAAACGAAATACGACTTGCCGGACGCATTCAAGCGGCGAATGAACTCGACTGCGCCCGGCATTGCGCCCCCGCTGTGGACCAGCACGCCGTAGGCGTCGAGGAGAATGACTCGATAACGCTCCAGCAGCGTTTCGACGCTGACTTCAGGGATGTTCATGCTTCGAGCGCCGCCATCTCTTTTAGGACCACGATCGACGGCCTGCGGTCACCGAACGGCGACGTGCGCCGTCTGAGGTTGCGAGGGCCAGATGCCACGCTCGATCGCCTTCGCGCCGTCGAACACCAGATAGCTTTGCGCACCGTAGTGCGGCAGCGGACGCGAGAGCGCCGCGAGCGCGGCGGCGTCGCGCACGGAGATGATCGCAAGCGGCGCGCCGCGGCGCGACACGGTCCACACCTGCGCCGTTCCCTTGCCGGCGACTTCTCGTGGACGCGACAGCTTCTCGCGTGCGAGCCACGCGTCGACGTCGCCGTGCAATCCAACGACGAGCGTGGTTTGCCGGCCGCGCTCCGCGGGATGATCGAACAGCTCACGCGCGAGCGCTTCGGCCGGTGCGCGAAGCGAGTTGCTGACAACGGCGAGGCTAGGCGATGCCGCGACCATGACGCCGCGCAGAATCGGCGGCGCTTCATCGGGCCCCAGCCGGCGCAGAACGCGCATCTCCGGATCGAGCGCAACTTCGCGCGGCGCGTGCGTCGTCTCGAACGTCAGCGTGGATTCCGGCTTCGTCAGATCGAGGAAGTGCGTCGTTTTACCATCGAGCACCACGGGAAGACGCACCGCAAAAGGCGGGGAGTCCTGTCTCAACATCACGCGAACGCGCCACGCCGGTCCGTTTCGGCTTGCACGCGCCCCGGCGATCCGCACGTTTGGCGCCCCGCGTCGGGTGAGCCATTGCGAAAAAAACGGTTCAAGCTTGCGTCCGGACGCGGCTTCGAACGCGCGCCGAAGATCCGACCAGCCGGCGACGCGGAATCGATATGCCCGCCAAAATTCGCGCAGCGCCGCTTCGAACGTTTGCGCGCCGAGCTCGTCGCGCAGCATGACGAACATCATTGCGGCTTTCCGGTACCCGACGATCTGCGACGTCGCGTGCGTGCGCGAGCGGAACGCCACGAGCGGCTCGTCCTGGTTTTCGGGCATCGCCGTAATGTCTCGGAGCCACGAGCCGCGCATCTCGCGCGCCGCCGCTTCGCCCTCGCGCTCGCGGTACGCGTAGTCGGCCATGAACGTCGTCAGACCCTCGGCCCAGTTGCCGTGCTCGTAATCCGGGTAGACGCCGTTGCCCCACCAGTTGTGCAGCACCTCGTGGCCGAGCGACGTCGCGCGAATGAACGGCAGCTTCACGACATCGACGCCGAGATAGGTGAGCGACGGCATGCCGTAACCCGTCGGCGTCGGGCTCGACACCACGCTGAACCCATCGTACGGATATTCGCCGATGCGGCGCTCGTAGAGATCGATGTACTCCGCGACGGAATCGAGGTAGCCCGGCGCAAGCGCAGCGATTTCCGGATGAAAATAGGTGCGCAGCCGAAGCATCTTCCCGCTCGCGCTTTTGTGCGCGCGCTCCTCGATCCGATACGGGCCGACCATGACATCGATACCTTCGCCCGGCTCTGGGAAGGCGAAGCGTGCGCGATATCGCCCCGCCTCGTTCGTTTCTTCGAGCAGCTTCCCTGGCACCACACCTACTTGGCCGGCCGGCAGATCGAGCGTGAGGTTATAAGAAGCGAGCGCGCCGGGAATGCGCGGATACCAACCGCTGTCGGCGCGTATAAACGCCGCTTGTTCGAGCGCCCCATGCCAGCGAATTTCGATTCGTCCCTTCTCGTTTCGCCGCTCATCGATCACGAACGGCGGCGCAAGCGAAATTTCATCGGCGCGCGCCTCGGGCACGGAAAGCATGCTGCGTCCGTCGAGCGTACGTGCGACCGGGTCGATACGCACCTCGATGTCGTAGTGCAGCGCCGAGGTGTGCGTGACCGCCGGCGGGAATTTGGCGATGACGTCGACAAGCTCGCCGCCGCGGCGCACTTTGAGCGGCAGCCAGGTGCCGGGCGCCTGACGTTCGATCGCGTCCCGCACGTCGCCGGGACTCTTTGCCGGCAGACCGGCGATCTCGAGCAGCACGTCGCCGGCGCGCAGACCGGAAGTTTCCGCGATGCTTCCTTTCTCCACAGCGGCGACACGCACGCCGCCCTCACCCGGTTCGAGCGCGACGCCCAGTCGCGGTCGCGCAACGCGCGTATCCGCGGGTGCGGCGACGCCAAACACGGCGTCGGCGATGCCCGCGACGAACGCGTCGCAACCGGCGTCGCGATCCCAGGGCAGCAGCATGCCCACGTCGCGTACACCGAGATCGTTTAGCTGGCGCGGCACGCCATAACCGTGCACCACGTGGCCGCGGCCCATGATTCCCACCAGCAAGGCGCCGGGATGTGCGGCGAGCGCACCCGCGATCGCCTGCGCCATCACCCGGTCGTGCTGTGTTTGGCTTTTGACGAAATGCTCGAACTCCGAGCCGGGGTGCTCGGCGTAGGTCCGCCGCAGCATCTCGACGTAACCGCTCGACGGCGGCGCGACGCGCGGTGCCACACCCGCGCGTTCGCTGCGCTCCACGTCGAGCGCGACCATGGGAATCCGATGCATCCGCGCGTAGTGGAACAGCGGCATGTACAGCGACGGATCGAGGTTCCACACTTTTCGCCAATCGGCGGCGGCAAGGAATTCGCTTTCGGACAACTCGCCCGCGACCCAGCGATCGAGCGCCGGTTGCACCCGCCGCGGAAACATTTCGAAGCCGAGCAATATGTCGGGCTGCATCGCGTGGAGCGCGGTAAGTGTGTGCAACTGCCAGCGATGGTGCTCGGCGCTGTCGTGCACTTCGCCGAGCAGCACGACGCGCTTTTTTGCCATTTCCGACATCATGCGCGTGGGGTCGAGCGACTTACCGGGAGAGCCCGGCTTTACCCACTCGGAAACCGGCACGCATTCGGCGGCGAACGAGGGAGCCGCGAGCAGAACTGCCAGCGTTGCCACGGCAAGGCGGACGGCGGTCACGAACGGGATCTCAGGCGAATGAGCGGATGGGCAACTTCCATGCGGTTCGAGCTCCGTATGCAGTGCAGCAGGTCATAAAAGACGACTATAGGGCGTCACGGTCTCCCGATGCAATTTGCTCGGTCTTTGCGGGATCGGCCGGGCGCCATGCCGCCCTTCTTGTTATGCGCTTTCGCGACGCCTGATCGGGCGTCGCGTGCTGTTGCTGATCAGCGCTTCGTGACAAGGTGTAGCACGTTCCGCCCGATAGGCCCGCCGCCTGGTCGGCGCATTCTTTACGTCGCAACCCTTCCGCGAATCGCCCAAGCCCGAGCGATCAAAGAGATCGACCCATTCCGCGCGATCGGGAGGCGCTCGCGTATGCGATCGCGCAGGCGTGTTCGCGCGGTCTCATCGAGCGACATCGCGTAGGCCGGAGCGGGCGCCTGCCCGCCCAGGAACGGCTGCCAGTAGTCGTCGAAATTCACGAACGGCGTCGGAACGTCGATCGACGTCACTTCGACCGCCTGCAAGCCTGAACCGGCAAACAGTTGCGTAAGCGCTTCCGGGCGGCAGATGGGGAAACGCGCACCTTCGTCAAGCTTCGCTGCACTCGGGTCGAGCTCAACGACGGCGTCCCAGAAGAAGCGCATCAGCTCCATCTTCCCGGCGTAATCCCAGACGTACGCGCCGACGGTGCCGCCCGCGCTCGTAACGCGAATCATCTCCGCGAGCGCGGCGCGCGGGTCCGGCACGAAGTTGAGCACCAGTCCCGAGACCACTACATCGACTGATGCGTCAGCGAGCGGAATCGCGGTGGCGCTACCTTGATGTAACACGACCCGGTCGCCGAGATTCGCCTTCGCGGTCTTCAAGAAACCCTCCGAGGGCTCGATGCCGATGACCGCGGCCGGTAAACATGCGTTCAGAATCGCCCCGGACAATGCACCGGTACCGCATCCCACGTCGAGCCACCTGCCGCCGGCCGGAATTCGAAGCCACGAGAGAAACAAAGGGGCGACCTTCCTGCTCCACCGGCCGACGTACTGTTCGTAGGCGCTCCCGCTTTCCCAGGTGTCGGATATGGCGTTCATTTTCAACTCCTCCTTAGGTGGCCGCCCGCAGCCATGCGCGCCGTTGTCTACGTAAAATGCGGCCCTCGGGCGTTTCCGATACGGTACGCCAGCAACGGCGCGACTCGCCAGACGGTCGCCGAATCATCAAGTACGTGGCGTCCGGCCGTAGCCGTTTCTTGTCTCGGAAGAAAAACCACGGAGAGCTCATCGGCTTCTTCTCACGTGACGCTCGAGCAATTTCGGCCATGACGTTACGAGCTCGTCAACGAGTTTCTTGAACGCCGCTTCCTCATTCGTCCTGCGCGCCTCGTCCGCCGAATCACGGCTGCCCCAGAACGACGAAAGCGTTTGGATTTTTTCCGTCGCCTCGTAGGCCGAGTAAATGTAACCCGTGCGTGTATCCATCAACAACGCAGAAGCGGTTGTCACCGCGGAAATCTTTCGAGTGGGAGAGAGCCCGAGAGTGATCACCGATAACGGCTTCGCCACGTCGCTATCGAAGAATGACGTGTCGAACGTGCACAAAAACACGAGGTCCGCCTGCAAACGGGATGCGGCCCCGCGTATCTCACGATCATTTTCGAGCTGCTCCGGTAGCAGCATGCGATTGATCGTCACCCACCCGGCAAACTGAGGAAGCTCGTTGAGGCGAGCGAGTTGCGAATCTTCATCTATCTCGTGGGCGAGAACAACCGAATACCGTCCGGTCCCGTATCTTCCGCCCCGTTGTTGAAGCTGATAGTTGCTGTAGCCGGGGCCCTGAACCCGTATCACCGCCATGCTGGCGGGGAACGGATTACTCGGCTCGGTCGCGAATGCGGCCTGGATATCGGACGGAGCAAAGAGCTGGAGATCGGCCTTTGGACCCGGAGGAATGTACGTCGTCGCACATCCGGCCAAAAGAAGTACGGCCGTTGCGAGAATCAATCTCTTTGTCATGTTGGCTCCCGTGGGTTTTTTGATCGCATCGCGCCGATTGCGCTCGAGCACGAGACCGCGTGCCACCCGTATCGCGCTCACCGCTTTAAACGTTGTGGAAGCGGAAACGGGGTTAAAGAACGTGTACGAGCGTGCCGCTGCGACGGCGCGGCCGGCGTCGTACACCGTCACCCCGTCGGTTTCTTGGGTTTTAATTGCGCGGGGTCGTAGAAAAAGGTCTCCTCCGCAATGCGCTCACCTTCCCAGCGCTGGTAGGCGAGCTCTTCCATGTGCGTCACCGTGCCATCGAGCCATTCGAAGTGAAAGATCCATCGAATGACGACTCTGTCTCCATTGACGAATACAGGACGAACGCACTTTGAAACGACCCGTTTCGCGCACGCCAAGATTTTGCGCTCGTTTGCGACGTGCGCGTCCCGGCCGACTCTGGGCGGCGCCTTGTTCTCCTGCATAGTGGAGTTCTGCGTGTAAAACTCTTCGCAAGCTTCAACGTGCGCGCCCGATTCGACGCGTTGAATGAATCGCTCGAGTGTTTCGGCTGTCGGCATGCGAACCCTTCAATGATTAGCGGTCGTCAATCGAGCGATTGGACTAGAGCCGCGGCAGTGCCTTGCGGAAGTAGACAACTCGTTCCGTCTCTTCGAAGCCCAGCGCTCGATGAAATGCATGGCTGCCTTCATTTTCGAGCAGCGCATCGGATGCGAGCTCGACGCAGCCCCCGCTTCGTGCCCACGAAGAAACGGCAGAGACGAGAGCGGACGCCACGCCGTGGCGACGGAACGCCGGGGCCACATAAATGCCTTCAAGAAACGCGACGGGGGAGGACCTTGTTCCATTGACGTAATCGGTCCGCACCGACGCCTCGGCGAAACCGATAGGCTGCTGCTCGCTGGTATAGGCAACGAACTGCACGTAGCGCTGTGGTTCGGCGATCAATGCCGCCATTTCCGCCAAGTGCTCGTCGATCGTTTCGTCCGGCCAAAGTGCGCGGCGTAGGGGGAGCCATCCACGGTGTTCGGTAGAGGAACACGATTCGATCTTGATGCCGGCCAACCGATTCATACCGTATGGAGCACGAATAGAACTGCCAACTGTTTCACGCGGCTCATTGCATCCGACGTCAGTACCCCATCAACGACACGAGCTACTTCCGCTAACTTCCATATTCCGCGGCCCGCGGTACATCATCTCCTGAACAAGTCCAAGCCGCGCGGGAATCCCCGGGAAATTCGCGCTTGAGGTAAATAGCGCCGGACCGTCGTCGAGCGGCGTCGCACCCCGAGAAGTTCTATCGGGTCGCTCGTCCGACAACCCCTGCCGCGTGGAGATCGTCCACTTCCGCGTCGGTATATCCGCAGTCGCGCAGCACCTCGACGGTGTGCTCGCCGAGGAGCGGCGCGCGGCGCGGGAGGCCGGTCGGCGTACGCGTGAACTTGAGCGGTGTGCCGGCGAACGTCCCGCGATGTCGGCTGCCGGGATGTTCGAGGCTCACGAGCATGTCGCGCGCCATGACATGCGGATCGGCAAAGATATCGGCGGCGTTGTTGACCGGGCCCGCCGGAACGCGACCGCCAAGCGCTTCCATGGCTTCGCGGTTCGTGCGCGCAGCAGTCCAGTCGCTCACGATCTTTCGGACTTCCTCGGCGTGCCGCAAGCGGTCGTCGCGCAGCCTGTAGAGGGGATCCTCCGCGAGCTCGGGACGGGCGATACATCGGCACAGCTCGGCCCACTGCGCGTCGCGCGGCGTTGCGATCGCGACCCAGCCGTCTTTGGTTTTGAAAATATCGAACGGCACGAGCATGGGGTGGCTGTTGCCCTGCTGCTGCGGAATCTCGCCGGTGTAGGCGTGCTGATAAACCAGGCGCTCGCAGAGCGCGAGGATGCCGTCGTACATGGCGATGTCGACGAACTGGCCCTCACCCGTGCGCTCGGCGTGGCGCAGCGCGGCGACGATGCCGAACGCCAAGAGCGTCGCGGGATAAATGTCGCCGATGCCGGGCCCGATTTTGCACGGCTGGCCCGCGGCCGGCCCGGTGATGCCCATGAGTCCGCCCATCGCCTGCGCGACGACGTCGAACGCGGGCCAGTCGGCGTACGGGCTCGCGCCGGTGCGCGGATCGCCGAAGCCGCGCACGCAGGCGTAGACGAGCCGCGGATTGATCTCGCGCAGCTGCTCGTAGCTCATGTCGAGACGATCCATCACGCCGACGCGAAAGTTTTCGACCAGCACGTCCGCATTGCGCACCAGGCGCCGCAGAATTTCGCGGCCCGCGGATTGCTTCAGATCGATCGCGACGCTCGCTTTGTTGCGGTTGACGCTATGGAAGTAGCCGCCGTAGTAGTGCTTCTCGTCATCGTCGAAGAACGGCAGTTGCGAGCGCGTGGTATCGCCATCGAGCGGCTCGACTTTGATGACATCGGCGCCGAGATCCGCAAGCAACAGCGTGCAGAACGGACCCGCGAGCATTTGCGTCAGGTCGATGACCTTGACGCCGGCAAGCGGGCCGGCTGCGGGATTGGAGCGGTTGGTCATGAGTTAAGGTCCGGATTCCCGCATTGCAGCGCCCGAGATGCGAAGTGCCGAACGGCACGATCGCGGCACGGGCGTTTCGATGAACGACGGTTCAGCAACGGCAACGTCGCCGACGTGCTCGCCGTCAACAGCGGTACGCGCGACGAGCGCCCCCACCCCAACCCTCCCCCGCCCTGCCGGAGAGGAGATGCGACTTACCACACTGACGCCCTCGTCCTTACCGTTCCCATGCCACACCTCGGCACTCCCGCTCCGCGCGAAACCATGCATCATCATGACAAGTTCACCGCGCGCCCCAATGGCTGCGGCGCTTGATGAGTACCCGGCGCTCGCCGGTAAAAACCACCTTCTTGTCCTGATTGATGCCGACATGACGGAACCGGACCACGCCCGCATCCGGCCGATCGCCGTCTTCCTTCGCCAACACCTCGGTGTACGCATAGAGCGTATCGCCGTGATACACCGGCGTGCTGAAGCGAATCTGGTCGAGCCCGAGCTCCGCGAGCGCTTGCTCGGCTGTGTCCTCGGACGCGAGGCCGATGATGAACGACGCGGTGATGCCGCCGAAGTTGATGCGATGTTTGAATGGCGTCTTCGCCATTCGGTCTTCGTTGAAATGGCCCTGCGCCGTGTTCATCACGAGATGCGTGATCATATGGTTATCCGTCTCGGTGATCGTGCGCCCGCGCGCGTGCTCGTATACGGCGCCGACGACGAAGTCTTCGAAGTAGTTGTTCCTGCCGGTGAGGCTCGAGATCGTTCGCATCATGTCCATCCCGGTAGATGTCTCCGGAAAGTTTCAAATCACTTTTCTCACGCCGAGGACGCAAAGGACGCAGAGGAAAAATTCAATATACCTTGCGTCCCAGACATCCTTAATTACATGAATCCGGAGGAAACCCGTCCGGATACTGACCCTCGAAAACTTACGCACTTACCTATTCTATCGGCCCTTCCTCTGCGTCCTCTGCGGTAGAGCGCGTCGTATCAGGGCGCACCGCCTTTTATCGATGTCGATGTCATCCGTGTGCCTTCTTTATTTCGCCGAGATATGTAGCCTGGATGAAGCGCAGCGAAATCCAGGAATCGAAGACCCGGATTCCGGCGCGACTCGCCTTCATCCGGGCTACGCATTTTATGTCGGCACTTTCTTTATTTCGCCGAGCAGCCGGTCCGAAATAATCCGCTTCTGAATTTCCGACGTACCTTCGAAGATTTTCGTCAGCCGCGCATCGCGCCAGTAGCGCTCGACGGCAAAGTCGGTGGTATAACCGGCGCCGCCGTGGATCTGAATACCTTCGCTCGTCACGCGCTCGGCCATCTCGCTCGCGAACAGCTTCAGCATCGACGCCTCGCGGTCGCAGCGTCGGCCGCTATCGATCTCGCTAGCGACGAAATACATGAGCTGGCGCGCCGCCTCGATCTCCGTCGCCATGTCGGCGATCTTGAAGCGGATCGCCTGAAAATTCGCGATCGGCTCGTTGAACTGCACGCGCTCGTGCGCGTACTTGATCGAGTCTTCGAGCGCACCTCGCGCGAGACCGATGGCGCGCGCGGCGGTGTGGGCGCGAGCGATTTCGAGGCCGCCCATCACCGAGTAAAAGGCCTTGCCTTCCTCACCGACCAGCGCAGATGCCGGCACGTGGAAGTCGTCGAACGCGAGCTCCCAGGTCTTCCAGCCGCGGTAGCCGATCTTCTTCACCGGCGTTCCGTTGATGCCCTTCGGCAACGTGCCGCGCTGCTTCGGGATATGAAAGACGCTAATACCTTTGTGACGCGCGTTTGGATCGACGTTGGGATCGGTGCGCGCGAAGACCGTGAGGTAATCGGCGCCGTCGGCAAACGTGCACCACATCTTCGAGCCGTTGATGACCCAGCCGTCGCCGTCACGCTTCGCGCGGCAGGTGATGTTCGCGACATCGGAGCCCGCGTTCGGCTCCGAAAGCGAGAACGCCCCGAGATATTCACCCCGCGCCATGCGCGGCAGCAGTTCCCGCACTCGCGCCTCGCTCATGCCGCCGATGCCAAGCCCATTGCCGCGTGCGATGAGACTGGCAACGCTCATCCACGCGCGCGACAGCTCCTCCGTTACAAGGCAGTACTCGAATACGCCGAGGCCGAGACCGCCGTACTCTTTCGGAATCAGAATGCCGAAGAAACCCATTTCCGCGAGCTTCTCGCGAAGCGACATCGGAATGTCTTCGTTCAACGGATCGAGCTTGTTCGCGACCGGCAACACTTCTTTCATCGCGAACTCGCGCGCCGCCTGCTGGATCATGCGCCGCTCTTCGGTCATGTGATTCGGCGCGTCGGGCCGCGGCGTCAGCGTTCGCTTGTGCACGATCGTCATGCTCGTCCTCCTCCTGCGGTGAGCGGCGTCGAACCACCCGTGGTGAGCGACGTCGAACCACCCGGTCGCCTGTTGACCATATTGGTCCGCTCGAAATCGATCACGCGCTCACCCTTCTGGTTGTGTCCTTCGGTGTGCCAGCTCGCAATCCCGCTGTTGGCGTGCGTCTTCGATTCGCGCAGCGCGATCACTTTGCTGCGTGCCGTGAGCGTGTCGCCCGGATACACGGCACGATGAAACGTGAGCTTCTCGACGCCCAGGAACGCCCCGCCCGCCTCGCTCAAGTCTTCGACCGTCAGGCCGAATACCGTCAGAAACACGAGCATCGGATTGATCACGACGCCCGGATGCTCATGCGCTTTTGCGAATTCCGCGTTGAAGTAAAGCGGATTGAAATGCAGCGTCATGGTGCTGAAGAGCGTGTTGTCCGCCTCCGACAACGTGCGCCCCCAGTGATGCTCGAACACCTGGCCAACGGTAAAGTCGTCGAAGTAGTTACCCTTCGGCCACTTCTGCGCACGGCGCAACAAATCGTCGATTTCAGTCATTAGTGCTTGCACATGTTAACGATGAAGGAAAGCGTGCCCAGCCTGACCCTCCTCCGCGTGCGGGAGAGGGAATGGGAGGGGCGGGTAGAGTCCCCGGAGAACGCATCACGTGCCGGGCGTGCAGGCAAGAGCAACGATCTCCCGAATATCGCCACTTGCTTCGAGCCGCCCGACTCGCTCGACGATCTGCCCCGCCGGCGGCTCCCCGATAATGGGGTCGGCGAGCGAATGAAACTTGGCGGCTAGCTTCCGCCACTGCCGATCAAGCTCGGACGATGCGGCGGGCTTCGAAACATCGCCGACCGCGCGCAGCACGGAACCGTCGGCGAGTGCCACTTCTACTTCGCTCGTATACGAATTGGGCAGCGTCGTCACGGGTTCGACGGTAACTTTGTCGGACAACGCGACCAGACGCGGATCGCGTACGAGCGCGTCGGTGAACGCGCCCTCACCCAAATCGCCGGTCGCGATCGCCATCGCCGCCGTGAAGCGCAGACTGAACTTTGCTTCGAGCGCGGTCTTGGGCGTCGGAATGTTGCAGACTCCGAGATGTCCAGGACCGACGCGTAGGCGCACCGATGTCACTTGCCCCGGTGTGAAATCGCGCTCGCGCTTCAACTGAAGCAGCGCTTCGATTCCAGCGTGGGTGAGATAACACGCCGCATGATACTTGAAGAGCACGCCGGTGATGCCGAATGTGCGCCCGAGGTCATGGAGGACCGCTTGGGGCTTCAGCGTGTCGCTTTGCGTTGGACCGAAACCCTGCTTGGTATCGAGTACGTCCGGATGCGCGGTGAATCCGTTCGCCGCGAGACGCGCGGCGAGCAAACCGCACGCCGCCGCGCGGCCGGCATGGAACGGCTTCGTCATTGTGCCGAACATCGACTTCAGACCGGCCGCCTGCGTGCCGGCGAGGCCGAATGCGGTTTGCCACTGCAGGAGGCTCAAACCGAGCCAGTGCGCGCACGCCGCGGCCGCGCCGAACGTGCCGACGGTGCTCGTGACATGAAAGCCGCGGGCGTAATGACTCGGCGCCATGTATGCGCCAATGCGGCACTCGGCCTCGAGCCCGGCGACAAACGCGGTGATATAAGCTTTGCCGTCGGCGCGCTCGCTCGTTTCGGCAGCCGCGAGAAGCGCCGGGACGATCGGAACCGTCGGATGGCCCATCATCGCGCTGACGACGTCGTCAAAATCGAGCGCGTGAGAAGCGGTGCCGTTGACGAGCGCCGCCCAGAACGGCGACGTCTTCGCGCGCGTCCCGATGAGCGAGCAGCGCGCACTATCGCCTTGCGCGAGCGCCTCGGCGCGAACGATCGCCGCCGCGGGCTCGCGCGACCCAGCGAGCGTCACGCCGAGCCAGTCGAGCAGGCAGTGCTTGCTCAACTCGACGACGTGACCGGGTAAGGTTTCGAAGCGGTAACCGCGCAGCGCGCCGGCGAGCCGGCCAGTGAGAGATGTGGCGTCTTCGGTGTCCGTCCGATAGCCGGGCTGCGTGGTCATGGAGGATTTCGCCTGGCGCTTTGCCGAACCGGCATTATCGGCCGGGTGGCAAGGTCCGGCAACAGCTCTGCAAGTCGCTTCAGTTCACGTCTTTTTTCCGAGCAAGCGTTGCAGGCGACGCGTGCGCGGCAGCACGAACCACAACGCCGCAAACGCCGCGAACAATGCGAGCGCGACCGCGGTCGCCAGCGGATTCCCGGCGATTATTCGGGCGATCAGGTAAAAGTCGAGGCATACGCCGACCGCCAGAAACGGCATGCTCCAGAGCAGCAGGCGCGACGAGACTCGGATGAATCGCTCGGTGACCTGACGCGCGCCGGCCTGACGATGATACGCCGCCGGCGTCATGATGATGGCGGTCGCGACGGCAATCACGGCGATGGCGAGCAAATGTAAATATTGCTCATCGCCCGTGAGATTCTTGGAGAAACCGTCATTGAATACCGACACGAGTTGAAATCCGAAGAGCGCCTGAATGCCGGGCAGGACGGTGCGGCACTCCTGCAACAGGTATTCGGCGGCGTCGGACAGCGAAAGCTCTTCGCGCTGACACTCATTATCGGTATCCATCGGGTCCTCGCTGCAAAAATCATAACAACCGGCCGATGGCGCCGCTAACGACGTTTGCAGGGAAATGCGCCGCGCGCTAATTGAGAGAGCGGACGATCTTTCAGGAGCCCGAGAGGATCCGCAAGCAACGGCGGATTTAATGCGTTCAGGGCGGAGCGCTTTTTGTCGCTCCCATGCGCCACAGCACACCCCCGATCAGCAACGCGCCCACGATCACGGCGCCGCCCGCGACGTAGTCGCTAAACAGAGCAAGATGATGACCCGGGACGAGCGCTTCAAACTCCTCGGACATCGCGAACAGAATGATCGTCAAAGCGACGAACGCTGCGACAGCGCCGCCCGCTACGAGCACGGCGCCCATCTTCACGCGCCAACGCTCGAACCGTCCGAGCGCGAGACCGATCAGGAGAAACACAGCGGCGACGGCGACGAATACGCCGATCACGGCCCATTTCGCCGCCCCGTGCGGCTCGCGGATGAACGCCACGAGGCCGGCCGTGTACACGAATAGGCCGGCGAAGCCGTGGCAGACGATGGCAAGTGCTTTACGCAGCGCTGACCGACCGGAAGTATTCGTTCGCGCGCGGGCGGAACAAGAAGAACGCGATGATGAGGAAGATGACGAGACCGGGTACGACCGCGACTTTCACCGGCGATGTCAGCAGCCCGACGCCAAAACTGACGATGCTCCAAACGACGTAGAGGATTCTTGCCCAGCCCTGACCCTTGAGCATCATGATGCCGCAAACCAACGTGATGACGATGCCGACGTACATGATCACGTACTGAATCGACAACGGAATTGCGCTGCGGCCCATGAGCTCGACCGCCTGCGGATTGTTCAAGGCGATGGTACTCGTAACGAGAGAAATGGCTCCGAGGACGATAAGAATCCAGGACACCACGGTGATCGATGTCGGTCGCTGTTTCATAGCACCCCTTGTTAGTTTTGGATAGTTGATGGAACCGGCACGCTATGCGGCAGGCACGTGTCGGTTAATCTTTTCTTAGTCTCTGGTTTACGCTATGTAAAGCGAGCGGCGGGGCCTCAGGCGAACAACACGGATTGCGCTGCAAAAAGACCCTGCCGATCCCTTCTAGACGAAAGACGAGACTCGACATGCAGGAACACCACAACGCACCCGCCCGGCTCTTTCTCTGGCTCGGTGCTCTGAATGCCGCGGTCGTCGTGGCGGCGGGCGCGATCGGCGCGCACGCCTTCAAAGCCGGATTTTCAGAGATGCAGACGGCGTGGTATCAAACGGCGGTTCAATACCACATGTTCCATGCGCTCGGTCTCTTGAGCGTCGGCCTGAGCGCTTGGATGCGCGCAACCGCGCGGCTCGCGACGGTCGCGGGTGCGTTGATGTTCCTTGGGATACTGCTGTTCTGCGGGAGCTTGTACGCCGCCGCGATCACGGGCGACCGCGGCTTCGCGGTCGCCGCGCCCTTCGGCGGCACCTCGTTTATCGTCGCGTGGATATTGTTCGCGCTGTCGTTTCGCAAATCCTGAGCGGCGGTTGCATCGTCTCCCGACGATCAACCGCCGCTCGGCTTACCGTCATGATTCCTTCTTCGGCTTCTTCAAGGTAATTTTCTTGGCTTCCTTCGCTTCGAGCACGAAAAAGCGCGCGTCAGGCCGATCGCGGTTCGTCCAGGTCTGAATCCAGACCTGGAAGAAGTATCGACCCGGCATCAAGTCGTTGAACGTATATTCGCCGTTGTAATTTGTTCTCCCCTCCAACGGCGGATACGACGGCGTGTCGAGATTGATCAATCGGAAATAGATCCCGGGGAGCGGGTTGTCTTTGTCGTCCAACGCTTGCACGGCGACGTGCGGCGCGCGCCCGGCCAACTTCTCTTTGTATTGACGGGCAGCCGTGGCGAAGTCCGCCGCAACGCCGAGCGCGGCCGGCTTCAGGCCCGCGGCAGCCGCACCGCCGACCGGCTTGCACGCCTCGTCCAACTGTTGATAGCGAAGCGCCTTGATGAACTCGCGTTCGCTCGATACGTACTTGATGTCGCCGCCGAGCAGCGCGGTTGCCTCGTTAAAGAGCGCCGCGACGCTCGCCGCTGCACCTGCCGCGGGTTCGGGCGCGGCCAATTTCTCCTTCGCGAGCTGCAACGCCTCTCCGTATTTCTTGAACCAAGGCGCCGCGCGGTCTTCGCCGCGGACGCTGACACTCGTCACCGTCAAAATGGCGTAAGAAGCGCGCTTGAACGGCTTCCACGAGCCGCCTTCACGGATTTCCAGGCCGCCGCCCTTCGCAGCGATGCGGAGCTCTTTCGACGTGAGCTCCGTCATTTTCATCGCTTCCGCGGCCGACATACCATTCGAGCTGATCAGGACGAGATAGCCTTCCCGCAGCGCGTCGTCCTTGTGGTCCTCCGCGTCCGGATCGAAGTAAACGGTGCGTCTGATGTCGAGAGCCTGTTTACCCTCCGTCGCGAGGTAAGGCGGCGCCAGGAAATTCTCCGCGGAGTACGACATGGCGGTCACCAACGGAGAGTTGACGGACGACAAGGACAGCGACGTCTTGAGCGCCGGGTCGGACAACGCCTCGAAAACCGGCCTGAAGTCTTCGCCGGCAGCGCTGCGCAGGAGGATCTTGATGCGCAGCTCCATCGCCGTCGCCGGCGCAAACGGCACCAGGTAGTCGTCCAAGGTAACGACATCGCCGTGCTCATCGCCTCGGCGGAACGTCTTGTGCACGATCGTGCCGATACCCACGTGCGCCGGTTCGGCCATCGCGAGCTCGGAAGCGACGACGAGCCGGCGGGCGTCGTTGAGCGACCCGGAATCGTAGCTCGCGTAGACCGAATGCAACTTGATGGAATAGTACGACTGGTTTTGCGCGATCTTCGCCGGTGCGCCGCGCGCATTGGCGGGCGGGAGCCAGAGCATGACGTCGCGGATTTGCGCGAATGTATCGAGCGGCGCGGCGCCGACAATCAACAAAAACGCCAAGAATAGACGCTGCATAAAATCTCCTCCCCTGTTATTAGTATCTAAAAGCGCCTTTCCACGAATGTGAACCGATTTGGCTGTTGGAGAGAATATATAAAAAAAATATCCAGTGAAAGCACGCGGCGCTTTCCCCAGGCAAGAATCTTACGTTTACGCAACCGAGACGCCGGGGCAAAGCATCGGCAAACAGGTTGGCCCCGACGACCGGCGCGAAGCGGCTGGCGAGAGGAGACGTCGCTGACGACGGGCGGTCGATCGTCGCCGCGTCACTTCGCCGCGCCGCGGCGCAGCTCATGCAAGCGCATAAGCTTCAACGCGAGCAAAACAGGCAGACTTGCGTGCAGGAAAAAATCGAATAGATCGATCGGTGCCTCGAGCTTCGCCGCCGCGATCAGCTTGAGCTCTTGCCACAAGTGCGGTTCGGCGAGTGGCGGCGCGGACCCCAGCAGCAGCGCCGCGAGCGCCAGCGGGACGAGCGGAAAGTAGTCCAGCCAACGCAACCAGCTCGACGATTCAGGTATGGCGGCGTGAGTCTTTTTGTATGAGCTCAATTCGGTAGCCATCGGGATCTTCGACGAAGGCGATCACCGTTGTGCCATGCTTCATCGGTCCCGCCGGACGCACTACGCGACCGCCGCGCCGTTCGATTTCGGCGCACGCGCGATACGCGTCATCGACTTCGATAGCGATGTGCCCGTAGCCGGCGCCCAGGTCGTACTTGGGCGTATCCCAGTTGTGCGTCAGCTCGATCGCCGCCTGCTCGGATTCGGGACCGTAGCCGACGAACGCGAGCGTGAATCGTCCGTCGGGGTAGTCGTTGCGGCGGAGCAATCGCATCCCGAGGACCTCGGTGTAGAACTTGAGCGACTTCTCGAGATCGCCGACGCGAAGCATCGTGTGCAATATGCGCATAGTCAATCCTTCGCCGATTGGCGGTTCGCGTATTCCCTGTCCTTCATCCCGTTCCCGTTCCGCTTTCCTTGCACGCGTAGTCCGGTTTGCCGATGCGCCGAAGCGAGTCGCGCGATCACGCTGATCGTGTCGCGCGTTCGCGAAATCCCCGTCTCACGCAAAGTGGCAAACGTAGTCGAGCAGCTCGAGCACCTCGATGTCGAAATACGTACGCCCGGGCACCGAGAAGCTTTCGCCCGCCCGATATTCCTTCGCGGTTCCCTCGGCGACGCGCACGCGGCAGCGACCCTGCGTCACGTCGATGCGCTCGGGCGTGTCGGTGTTGAAGCGATAGGTTCCCGGGAGCATGACGCCCAACGTCTTGCGCTCGCCGGATGCGGTGCTGATCGTACGGCTCGTCACGCGGCCGTCGTGATACACGTTCGCCTTGATATGCACTTCGACATTTTTGAAATTCATCGTTCACTCCTGACTACTTACGGCGCTTGCGCGCCGCGATGCGCATTCTGAGGGCGTTCAGCCGGATGAAGCCTTCCGCGTCTTTCTGATTGTACGCGCCCCGATCTTCTTCGAAGGTAGCGATCGTGGGATCGAACAGGCTGTCGCTGTCGGACTTACGGCCGACCACGACGACGTTGCCCTTGTAGAGCTTGAGCCGCACGACGCCGTTCACCGGTTGCTGCGACGCATCGATCATCTCCTGCATCATACGGCGCTCCGGGCTGAACCAGTAGCCGTTGTAGATGAGGCTCGCGTAGCGCGGCATCAGCTCGTCCTTCAGATGCGCCACTTCGCGGTCGAGCGTGATGGATTCGATCGCCCGATGGGCTTTCTGCATGATGGCACCGCCCGGCGTCTCGTACGCGCCGCGTGACTTCATGCCGACGTAGCGGTTTTCGACGATGTCGGCGCGGCCGACGCCGTTGGCGCCGCCGATTTCGTTCAGCTTCGCCAGCACCTGCGCGGGGCTCATCGCCTTGCCGTCGATGGCGGCGATGTCGCCCTTCTTATAAGTCAGCTCGATGTAGGTCGGTTTGTTCGGCGCCTTCTCCGGCGCGACCGTCCAGCGCCACATGTCGGCGTTCGGCTCGAGCCACGGGTCCTCCAGCTCACCGCCTTCGTACGAGATGTGCAGCAGATTCGCATCCATGGAATACGGCGACTTCTTGCCACGCTTCATTTCGACCGGAATCCCGTGCTTCTCTGCGTACTTGAGGAGCGTCTCGCGCGACGTCAGATCCCACTCGCGCCACGGCGCGATCACCTTCACGTTCGGGTTGAGCGCGTAGTAGCCAAGCTCGAACCGCACCTGATCGTTGCCCTTGCCGGTCGCACCATGCGCCACCGCGTCGGCGCCGGTCTTCTTCGCGATCTCGATCTGGCGCTTGGCGATGAGCGGCCGCGCGATCGACGTGCCGAGCAGGTATTCGCCTTCGTATGTGGCATTCGCGCGGAACATCGGGAAGACGAAGTCGCGCACGAACTCTTCCTTGAGGTCGTCGATGAAAATCTCCTTCACGCCCATCTTCTTCGCCTTGGCGCGTGCCGGCTCCAGTTCCTCGCCCTGCCCGATGTCGGCCGTGAACGTCACGACCTCGCAGTCGTACGTTTCTCGCAACCACTTGAGGATGACCGACGTGTCGAGCCCGCCCGAATAAGCCAAAACCACCTTTTTTATCTTCTGTGCCATACCGTTCCGCGTTGCTGTTGAATGATGAAATTAACTGCCGCCGCTAATGTTTTCGAAAAACGCGCATTCTAACCGGAAAGTTGTGTCGCCGAGACTATTTCGGAGCCGAGATCGCCTCGCCCCCCACGCCGTGGGGGTGCACCGCGTGGCAGTATGTGCCTAAATATAAAAAAAACGACACGGGGCGAAACATGAATATCGGGTTGATGACCGATGCGGCGTGCGATCTGCCGTCGCAATTTCTCCAGCAACACAACGTCGAAGTACTACCGATCAATTTGCGCTTCGGCGAGCGCAGCGTTCTCGATATCCGCGACGTCAACCTGACCCTCGAGTTCTACCGCTCGTACATGGGCAACAAGGATCTCGAAGCCGAAACGTCGCCGCTCACGATCGAAGAAACAGCCAACTTCTTCCGAACCCTCGCGCCCCGGTACGACAAGATCATCTGCCTCGTCGTGGCCGCGACCCGGAGCAAGATTTTCGAGAACGCGGCGAATGCGGCTCAGGCGGTCGGGCAGGAGTTGCGCGAAGCGCGTCAAGCCGTGAACGCCGCGCCGGTGCCAAACGAACAGTTCGGCGTCCGCGTTATCGATACCGATTCGTTGTTTACCGGTCAGGGCGTGCTCGTCTATGCCGCACTTCGGGCGCTGCAAGAAGGCATGTCGTACTCGGGTCTCGTCAGCTACATCCAGGAGATGGTACCGAAAATCCACGGCTACCTGGTGCCGCAGGATCTCTATTACATCCGCAGACGCGGCCGCAAACGCGGCGACAAATCGGTGAGCCTGATGCGCTACCTCGTTGGGAATGCGCTCGACATAAAGCCGATCGTCGAAGCCAATCGGACGCAAAGCCAAGTTGCCGGAAAAGGACGTGGATTCGAAGAAACAGTGCAGAAAGTGTTTGACTGGGCGTCCGCCGATATCGAAGCCGGCCTAAAGCTCCCAGCCGTCGTAATGAGCTACGGTGGCAATCCCAAGGAGATCACCGACACCGACGCATACAAACGCTTCGCCGAAATGGCGAAACCGCGCGGCATCAAGCTGCTGCTGTCGGTCATGAGCCCGACCGCCGGCATCTACGTCGGACCGCGATCGTTCAGTCTCGCCTACGCGATGGATGGATACGACAACGCGTTTATTCGGCGAGCGGAAGAGTAGTCGCCCTTTCTCGCGACAACGTCTCCTCTCGCCGGCGGGAGAGACGTTCCCTCTCCCTTTGTAGGGAGAGGGATAGGGTGAGGGTGACACAGAGACACACCAAGTTCGCGAAAAACTGCACGTCGAGATAGACGAGGCCGCGCCTCATCGCACGCACGGCGCCCGTCTTACCGACTCTCGCCTGACACTTTAACTCCGTAGATCCAGCGCTGCTCGACATCGCCGGCATCGCTCGTGAGCTTGCCGCGCCCGTGTTTCTTGTTGCGCGCGAACTCGCCCGTATAGACGGTTCCATCGGCGTAGCGATAAATGCCCTGCCCGCTCATCTTCCCGTCCTTGAACTCGCCGGTGTACACGTCGCCGTTGGCGTGGTGGTAGGTCCCTATGCCGCGCATCTGGTCGTTCTCGAAATCGCCTTCGTAACGATCGCCGTTGCCCTTCGTATAAACACCGCGTCCGTGCATCTTGCCGTTCTTGAACTCGCCGGTGTAGACGTCGCCATTCGGCCAAGTGTACGTGCCCTGCCCGTTGTACTTCCCGCCGGCAAATTCGCCGGCGTACGTCTCGCCCGCGACGTCCTGATACTTTCCCGAGCCCTGATACGTGTTATCGCGGAACTCGCCGGCATATCGGTTTCCGCTGGCATAGGTGATCTCGCCGTTTCCGTTTTTGCGGCTCGCGCGAAACTCACCGACGTAGCGCGTGCCGTCGCCCCAGTCGTAAGTCCCTTGGCCCTCGAACGCGCCATCGACGAAATCACCCTCGTAATGCCGCTTGCCGTCGCGGCTGCGCGCAACGCCAACGCCGTGGACGTAGCCGTTTCGGCACTCGCCGCTCACGTACACCCACTCCACGCCGTCGGGTTTGACTTTGCAGCTCACGGCGCTCGCTTGCGTTGGTGCGCGTGCGCGCACAGAGTCGGATGCCGGCGCGCTATCCGGTGGCAACGCGGGCGCGGTCGTCTTGGCCGATTTGATTTCGCCGTTCTCCGGCTTGGGCGCTCGGCGAACTTCGGGAGCCGAGGACGGCGTCCGCGTCGTCACCTGCGCTTCATTTGTTACCGACGCGGCAGAGGCGGACGAGCGGGGCCCGGTCGGCGCCTGCACTACACCCGGCGCTACTCCGCCCGACTCAGCGGCTGCTGATGGCCGTTCATGCGACACACCGCCCGACGAGGCGCAACCGGCTAGCAAAATCGCGGCCGTTAAAAACATCACGAGGCGCGGCCCCTGCGGCCGCCTGCTTACCGCCTGTGCATTTGTTAGAAGTGACGACGCCATATCCCTGCCTGCTTCCGGTTCGCCCAATTAGGGGCATAACCAATAAACATAGATGGGATATCGGGCGGGTAAAGGAAAACGACGGTCGCGTCGGGAAAGTGGCGCGAAGAGTTTGATTCGCAACGGACGAGAGTCGAAAGCTATTCGACGGGTGGCGACGTAGTTACGTGTAGCCCGGATCAAGCGAAGCGGAATCCGGGAACGCCCACTCGCGACCAGGTCGATGAGCTATAGACGACCCCAGTAGACCTGTAGCCCGGATGAAGCGAAGCGGAATCCGGGATTCATTCGCCGTAGCCGCCCTCGCCTGGATCGCTCGTCCACGTCGGGGGAATCAAACCCAATCGGACGAAACGATGAAACGACGACCAGCGCCAGTCGCCGGGTCGAACGACGCATGCATGTTTGACGGGATTGTAATGGATGTAGTTTACATGCCGCTCAAAATCCGCCTCGTCTCGTATGAGATGTTCCCAATACCGACGCTGCCAGACGTCGTACTCGCCCCACGCGTTACGCTTCCTGGCAGGTCCGGCTTTGTTGAGCAGCCGAGTGAACCGCGCCTTGATTGCTTGCCACCGTGAGGAGAAATCGGCATCACCTTCGGGCAACGTCCAGACAGCG
>JBJMVQ010000028.1:0-33675 GCA_045810625.1 Sulfurifustis sp. | reverse complement strand
ATTATGTGAGTGTTCGACGCCAGGCGGATCTTGCAGCGCCGGTTGCAGGAGATACGCGACTCGTCGTACTGGCGGCGGCGTGGCTCGGGCGTACCCGGCTGATCGACAACCTCGAAGTCGATCTGGCGTAACTCGCCGCTTTGCCTTCGCGAGTTGCGTCGCGCCGGTTTTTAATTAATTTTCACCGCAGAGGACGCGGAGGACGCAGAGGGAAGATCTTTAAGAAATTGGGAAACGCAAAGGACGCCAAGGACGCGAAGGACGACAGTAAAGCAGGTTAAGAAAACCTCCGAACAAATCCCAAACAGGTTGTCATACGGCACGACGAGGACAATTAAGGTGGCTTTGGGAAATATTAATTTTCACCGCAGAGGACGCGGAGGACGCAGAGGTAAAGAAACCAAGACGATAAAGCGAAGAACGCACAGGAAAGCCGAAGCGAATGGCTAATTGCCGTTGAACCGCAGCTGGACGGGCAGTTTTTGATTACTCCTGAAGATTTTCTCTGTGCCTCTGTGTCCTCCGCGGTTAGACAATCATAAAAAGATTATTAATTTTCACCGCAGAGGACGCGGAGGACGCAGAGGTAAAGAAACCAAGACGATAAAGCGAAGAACGCACAGGAAAGCCGAAGCGAATGGCTAATTGCCATTGAACCGCAGCGGGACGGGAGGTTTTTGATTACTCCTGAAGATTTTCTCTGTGTCCTCTGTGTCCTCCGCGGTTAGACAATCATAAAAAGATCATTAATTTTCACCACAGACGAATGCGGAGCACGCAGAGGTAAAGAAACCGACATCTATCCTTCGAACCGTTTCAAACCTTCCAGATCGAGCACGGTGATGCCGCCGTATTCGATGCGCAGCAACTTGGCTTGTTCCAACTGCTGTAGCGCATGGTTGACGCGCTGGCGCGACAGGCCCGCAAGGTGCCCGATCTCTTCCTGCGAAATCGCCAGCAGCGGTCCGGTGCCCGGATAGAGCGTCGGATTGAACAGCGACGCCAGACACCGCGCGACACGCGCATCGGGACCGAGCAATCGGTCGTATTCGACGGTCGCGATGAACTGACCGAGCCGCTCGTTCAACTGCGTGAGTAAGAAGCGGTTGAACTCGATGCTGCTGTCGAGCAGCCACATAAAGGTGGCGCGCGGCATGTAGGCGATCTGGCTGTCGCGCAGCGCGATGACGTCGTAGCGGCGCAGCTCGTTCTTGAGCAGCGTGCCTTCGCCGAACCAGCCGGAGGAGGTGATACCGGTGAACGTCGTTTCCTTTCCGGTCGCCGACAGCCCGGTCATCTTGACTAGTCCGTCGACGACGCCCAGCCAATATTCCGGCGCTTCGCCTTTCCGACAAGCGGGCGCGCCTTTCGCGACCTTGCGTTCGATCGTTTCTAATTCGACGCGGCGCTGTTGTTCGGGCGCTAAACGGCGGCCCCAATGGGAAGCCGCGATCATCTCTTTCAGTTTCGACATCGGGCGCCGAGGGGAGCAATCACAAATTGGATGGGAATATTTTCAGATTGTCGCCGAGGTGACAATCTGAATCTCGCTTATATGCTAACTATCCCTAGGCGTGGGGGTAGTAATTATTCGTCCCGAGCCGTCGGTAGACGGCGGCTGCTACGACTGCTAAAGAGCAGGTGGGCGGGTTAACATAAGCTGACCACTCCAGTGTCACCGGCGCGGCCACGGGGGACCGGTGCACGACTGCGGAGGGAGATTTGAATGCCCGAGACGTCGGTTATAGCGCCGGAGACATTTCCCCGGCTGCTGTTGCATCACGCGGCCGTAAACGGTAAACGCCCCGCAATTCGGGAGAAAGACCTTGGGATTTGGCAGACCTGGACGTGGAGTCAGGTCCTCGAGGAAGTGCGCGCGTTGGCGGCCGGTATTGCCAGCCTCGGTTTCAAGCGCGGCGATCATCTCGCGATCATCGGCGAGAACCGTCCGCGACTCTATTGGTCACTCGCCGGCGCACAGGCGCTCGGCGGCATTCCGGTACCGCTCTATCAAGACGCGATTGCGCAGGAGATGGCGTTCATTTTGCAGAACGCCGAAGCGGAAATCGCGATCGTCGAAGACCAGGAGCAGGTGGACAAGCTGCTCGAAGTGCTGCCGCAATGTCCCAAGCTCAAATACATCGTTTATGACGATCCGCGCGGCCTGCGCACCTATACGCAGCCGCAGCTGCTGAGCTACGCGCGTTTGCGCGAGCTCGGTCGCCAGCACAACGAAAGCCATCCCGGATTCCTCGAAGAGGAAATCGCTAAAGGCGCGCCGACCGAAACGGCTGCGCTGTTCTACACCTCGGGCACGACCGGGCATCCGAAAGGCGTCGTGCTCACGCACGGCAATCTGATCGGCTCCGCTCGTGTCGCTTGCGAATTCGACAAGCTGACGGTGGATGAAGAGGTGCTGGCGTATCTGCCGCTCGCTTGGATCGGGCAGAACATTTTTTCGTACGCGCAGGCGCTCGTCTCAGGCTATTGCGTGAGTTGTCCCGAGTCCGCCGATACGGTGACGATCGACATGCGCGAAATCGGGCCGACTTATTACTTTGCTCCGCCGCGCGTGTTCGAAGGGATGCTGACGCAAGTCATGATCCGCATGGAAGACGCGAGCTGGATCAAACGCAAGCTATTTCACTATTTCATGGACATCGCGCGACGCGTCGGCGCGAAGCTGCTGGAAGGCAAGGAACGGGTGGGCGTCGTCGATCGGTTGCGGTACGCGCTCGGCGATTTCCTCGTGTACGGTCCCTTGCGCAACGCGCTCGGCATGAGTCGCATTCGAGTCGCCTACACGGCGGGCGAAGCCATCGGTCCCGATCTATTCGTCTTTTATCGTGCGATCGGCATCAACCTCAAGCAGCTCTACGGTTCCACCGAGACGTCCGTATTCGTTTGCATGCAACCGGACGACGCCGTCAGACCGGACACGGTCGGCCCTCCCGTTCGCGGCGTGCAAGTGCGTGTGGCGGACAACGGCGAGATTCTTATTAAGAGCGCGTCGTTGTTCCAGTGCTACTACAAGAACCCGCAGGCGACCGTGGAAGCGAGGGACGGCGACGGATGGTTCCATACGGGCGACGCCGGCTTCTTCGATGCGGACGGACACCTGCGCATCATCGATCGCGCCAAGGACGTCGGCCGGCTCAAGAACGGCACGTTGTTCGCGCCCAAGTACCTCGAGAACAAGCTCAAGTTCTTTCCTTATATTAAGGAAGCGGTCGTGTTCGGCGACGGGCGCGCGAGCGTCACCGCCGTCATCAACATCGACATCGTCGCGGTCGGCGACTGGGCCGAGCGCCGCAACCTGCCGTATTCGGGTTATACCGATCTCGCCGGCAAAGATGCGGTCTACGCGCTGGTGCGCGAGTGCGTCGAGAAAGTGAACGGCGATCTCGCACGCGACGCGAAGCTCGCCGGTTCGCAAATTACGCGTTTCGTCATCCTGCACAAAGAGCTCGACGCCGATGACGGCGAGCTGACGCGCACGCGTAAGGTGCGCCGGCGCATTATCGCCGACAAGTACGCGCGCATCGTCGAGGCGCTTTATTCCAACGTGGAGCACATCGAGACCGAGGTACAGGTGAAGTTCGAGGACGGCCGTAGCGGCACCGTGCGCGCGGATCTGAAGATTTGCAGCGCAGCAACGTTCGCGCCGCAAACGGCGCAGCTGCGGAAGGAGGCGGCATGACGGCGCGCGCGCTCGGCGATCCGGTCCTCGTCGCCGACGGCATCTCGCTGGCGTTCGGCGGTGTGCAGGCCCTTTCCGATGTCAGCTTCGACGTGCGCGAGCACGAAGTGCGCGCCATCATCGGCCCGAACGGCGCGGGCAAGAGCTCGATGCTCAATGTCATCAACGGCGTCTATCGCGCGCAGCGGGGCAGCATTACGTATCGCGGCGAACGTTACGGCCACATGCAGCCGCACGAGGCGGCGCGCCGCGGCATCGCGCGCACGTTTCAGGGTCTGACGCTCTTCAAAGGCATGACCGTGCTCGACAACATCATGACGGGGCGTAATCTCATGATGCGCTCTAACTTGCTGGCACAGGCGTTTCGGATCGGCCCCGCCGCGCGCGAGGAATTCGCGCATCGCGAGCGCGTCGAGCGCATTATCGATTTTCTGGAAATCCAGGCGCATCGGAAGACGCTCGCGGGACGGCTGCCGTACGGGTTGCAGAAGCGCGTCGACCTCGGGCGCGCGCTCGCCATGGAGCCGAAAGTCCTCCTGCTCGATGAGCCGATGGCGGGCATGAATCTCGAGGAGAAGCAGGACATGTGCCGCTTCATCCTCGACGTGAACGAGGAGTTCGGTACGACCATCGTGCTCATCGAGCACGATATGAGCGTCGTCATGGATATCTCCGACCGCGTCGTCGTCCTCGACTACGGCAAGAAGATCGGCGACGGCACGCCGGACGAGGTGCGGGGCAATCCTGCGGTCATCGACGCCTACCTCGGAGTGAAGCACTGATGGTTCGCGGCAATCGCTTCCCGGTCATTGCGCTCAGCGTTCTGCTGGCGGCGGGCTTCGCCGCGCCGCTCGCGACCGGCGCCGCGGCGCCGGGGTTCTTCATCGAGGTGTTGCTCGGCGGCCTGATGTCGGGCGTGCTCTATTCGCTCGTCGCGCTCGGCTTCGTGCTGATTTACAAAGCCTCCGGCGTTTTCAATTTCGCGCAGGGTGCGATGGTGCTGTTCGCCGCGCTGTCGCTCGCGCGGATGGCCGAAGTCATGCCGCTTTACGTCGCGATCCCGCTCGCCGTCGCGATCATGATCGCGTTCGCGTTCGTGGTGGAGCGGGTGGTGCTGCGGCCCCTCGTGAACCAGGACCCGACCGTGCTCTTGATGGCGACGCTCGGCGTTGCCTATTTTCTCGACGGGTTCGGCCAGACAGTCTGGGGCAGCGACATCTATCGTATCGAGCTCGGTATTCCGAAAGAGCCGCTGCTCCTCTTCCAAAGCGTGTTCCAGGGCGGGATTCTGGTCAGCAAAGAAGATCTCGTCGCCGCAGTCGGCGCGGCTCTGCTGGTTGCGCTGCTCACGCTGTTCTTTCAGCGCACGCCGACAGGTCGCGCGCTGCGCGCCGTGGCGGACGATCATCAAGCCGCGCTCTCGATCGGCATTCCGCTCAATCGTATCTGGGTGATCGTGTGGGCGATCGCGGGCGCGGTCGCGCTCGTCGGCGGCATCGTCTGGGGTTCGAAGCTCGGCGTGCAGTTCTCGCTGTCGCTGGTCGCACTGAAAGCGCTGCCTGTCGTGATCCTCGGCGGGCTGACATCCGTGCCGGGCGCGATCATCGGCGGGCTCATTGTCGGCGTCGGCGAAAAAATGGCGGAGATATTCCTCGGGCCGTGGCTCGCGCGAACGTACGACCTCGCCGGCAGCGGCATCGAGAACTGGTTCGCCTATGTACTGGCGCTTTTGTTCCTGCTGGCGCGGCCCGAAGGTTTGTTCGGCGAGCGCAACATCAACCGGGTGTAAGGCATGTATTACCGCGAAAACGGCCAGTTCAAGACGAGCTATCGCGCTGATCAGCAGATCTTCCCGATTCTGCAGGATCGCGTGCTGATGGCGGCGCTGGCCGTCGCCGCGGCGGCACTGGTGCCGTGGGTAGCGAGCGATTACGCGCTGGACGCGCTCATCGTCCCCTGGCTGATCCTCACCCTCGCCGCGCTCGGGGTCAATCTGCTCGTCGGTTACTGCGGTCAGATCTCGCTCGGCGCCGCGTCGATCATGGGCGTCGGCGCGTACGCCGCGTACAACCTGGCGGTACGGATACCGAGCGCGAGCTTTCTGCTCGTGCTGCTGTTCGCGGGGCTCGCGGCGGCGTTCGTCGGAGTTCTGTTCGGCACGCCGAGTCTGCGCATCAAGGGGCTCTATCTCGCGGTCGCGACGCTCGCCGCACAGTTCTTCCTCGACTGGCTGTTCTCGCGAGTAAAGTGGCTGACAAACTACGCGCCGTCCGGATCGGTGAGCGCTCCCTCGGTCGAGATCTTCGGCTGGCACGTCGAGACCTCGATCGAACGCTACCTGTTTCTGCTCGCCGTCGTGCTGCTGTTCGCTTTGTGTGCGAAAAATCTCGTGCGCGGGCGCATCGGACGGATGTGGATGGCGACGCGCGATATGGACGTGGCCGCGGAGATCATCGGTATCCGACCGGCGTACGCGAAGCTCACCGCGTTCGCCGTCAGCTCGTTCTATCTGGGTGTGGCCGGCGCGCTCTGGGCGTTCGTGTATCTAGGCTCGTGGGAACCGCTCGCGTTCGGCATCAATCTCTCGTTCAGCTTGTTGTTCATGGTCATCATCGGCGGGCTCGGGTCGATCCTCGGTGCGTTTTTCGGCGCCGCGTTCATCCTGATCCTGCCGATCGCGCTGAACCGGGTTCCGGCGCTGTTCGGATTCAGCTGGTCGACCGCGACCGTCGCGCACGTCGAAGCGATGATCTTCGGGGCGCTGATCATATTTTTCCTGATCGTCGAGCCGCACGGACTGGCGCGGCTTTGGTCGATCGGCAAGGAGAAGATGCGTTTGTGGCCGTTCCCGCATTAGGGCCTGTTGAAGAACAACCCTTGCGCTACACGGACGTAGCGCCCTGGGATTTCGGAGCAGTGTGCGAAATTCCGGAAGCGAGCGCGGCGTTTCGAGTGAATGGTGAATCGGCAACACAATGAAGAGGAGACGTTCCATGAAACTGCTACGTAAGATGTTTGCCGTGACCCTCGCGGCCGCCGGGGTGGCGGGTGCGACGCTGCCGACGCAGGCGGCGGAGGAGATTTTCGTCCCGGCCCTGGTGTATCGCACGGGCGCGTACGCGCCGAACGGCATTCCGTTTGCGGACGGTTTCGCCGACTACTTGAAGCTCGTGAACGCGCGCGACGGCGGAGTGAACGGCGTGAAGATCGCCTACGACGAGTGCGAGACGGGCTACGCCACCGACCGCGGCGTCGAATGCTACGAGCGCATCAAGAGCCGCAAGCCGGTTGCCATCAACCCGGTGTCGACCGGTATCACCTTCGCGATCACGGAAAAGGCGCCGACCGACAAGATTCCCATCTTCACCACGGGCTACGGCCGCTCGGAATCGACCGACGGCAGCGTGTTCCCGTGGAATTTCCCGTTCCTCGGCACGTACTGGGACGCGGCGGATATTCTGGTACAGCACGTCTCGAAGAAAGGCAGCCTGAAGGGCAAGAAGATCGCGCTCGTGTACCACGATTCGCCGTTCGGCAAGGAGCCGATTCCGGTGCTCGAAGCGCGCGCGAAACAGATGGGCTTCGAGCTGATCAAACTGCCGGTGACACATCCCGGCGTCGAGCAAAAAGCGACGTGGCTGCAAGTCCGCCAGCAACGGCCGGATTACGTTTTCCTCTGGGGCTGGGGCGTGATGAATTCCGCCGCGCTCAAGGAAGCCGTCGCCGTCGGCTATCCGCGCTCGCAGATGTACGGCGTATGGTGGTCGGCGTCTGAGCCGGACGTGCTGCCGGTCGGGGACGGCGCTGTCGGCTACAGCGGCATCACGCTGCAACAAAGCGACGAGAACGATTTGCCGGTGCACAAGGACGTGATGAAGTACCTGTACGACAAGGGCCAGGGCAGCGGCAAGAAAGAAGAGGTCGGCACCGTGTTATGGAATCGCGGCATGGTGACGGCGTTGATGGTGGTCGAGTCGATTCGGACGGCGCAAGCAAAGTTCGGCAAGAAAGCGCTGACCGGCGAGCAGGTGCGCTGGGGTGCGGAGCATCTCAATATTGACGAAGCCCGCCTCAAGGCGCTCGGTTTGAGCGGAATGATGCAGCCCATCAAGACCTCGTGCAGCGATCACACCGGCGCTTACAAGGCGCGCATCCACACCTGGGACGGCAAGCACTGGAACTACACGAGCGACTGGTACACCGCGGACCTGAAGTTCCTGCGTCCGATGGTCGAGGCGCAGGCGAAGCAGTACGCGACGGAGAAGAGTATTCAGCCGCGCGATTGCGGTAAGGAAGCGTAAGCGAAGGAGCGGGCTATTAACGTCATCGCCAAAAGCAGCTCCCGCGCGCCGGCGCCCGCCGCCGGCGCGCCGTTGCTCGTCATTAACGGCATCGAGGTGATTTACAACCACGTCATTCTGGTGTTGAAGGGCGTGTCGTTGTCGATACCGGAAGGCGGGATCGTTGCGCTGCTCGGCGCAAACGGCGCCGGTAAGACGACCACGCTACGCGCGATTTCCAATCTGCTCCAAGGCGAGCGCGGCGAAGTGACGAAGGGCTCGATCGAGTTCAATGGTGAGCGCATCGACCGGCTCGGTCCCGCCGAGCTGGTGCGGCGCGGCGTGATCCAGGTGATGGAGGGGCGGCATTGTTTTGCGCACCTGACAGTTGAAGAAAATCTGTTGACCGGCGCGTATACGCGCAAGGCGTCGCGCGGGGAGATCGGCGCGAACCTCGAAAAGGTGTACGCGTATTTTCCGCGGCTCAAGGCGCGCCGGAATTCGCTCGCCGGTTACACGTCGGGCGGGGAGCAGCAGATGACGGCGGTCGGGCGCGCATTGATGGCGCACCCGCGCATGATTCTGCTCGACGAGCCGTCGATGGGGCTCGCGCCGCAGATCGTCGAGGAAATCTTCGACATCGTGTGCGATTTGAATCGGAAGGAGAAAGTGAGTTTCCTCGTTGCCGAGCAGAACACCCTGGTGGCGCTGCGTCACGCGGACTTCGGTTACATCCTCGAAAACGGGCGCGTGGTGATGGAAGGTTCGGCGCAGCGGCTGTCCGAGAACGAGGACGTGAAAGAGTTTTACTTGGGCATTTCGAGCGGCCAGCGCCGCAGCTTTCGGGACGTGAAGCACTACCGCCGCCGCAAGCGCTGGCTTGCTTAAGGTGCCTAACAAAATGTGCCACGGGTCCTTCGCGCCGCACCCCTCCCTTTCCCTCCCCTGGATGGGGGAGGGTCGGGGTGGGGTCGGATGGCAAGTGCTGCATTTTGTTAGAGGCTCTTAGCAGTGGTATGCGGCGTCTGGTGGAGGTCGGCGAGCGGTTCGAGAAAAGAGTGCGGCTCGATCCGGAAAGCGTGAGCGCGTTCGCGACCGCGGCGCAGGACTTGAGTCCGTTGCATCACGACGCTGACTTCGCCGCGCGTTCGCGCTTCAAACAGTTGATCGCGAGCGGGACGCAGACGATCTCGCTGCTCTACGGGCTCGCCGCGACGCATTTTTGCGACCGCGGCGTGATGCTCGGGCTGGAATTTTCGCAGCGCTACCTCAAGGCCGTCGGCGCGAACGAGGAGATCCTGCTGCGCTGGGAAGTCACCGGTGTCACGGAAAAGTCGTCGCTTGCCGGTTGGCTGGTCCGGCTGCACGGTGAGATCGTCAACGAGCAGGGCGAGCTGGCGTTGTCATCGGACGGTTTAGTTTTGATTACGGCGAACATTTAGCAAAGGACAGTCGTGGAATATTTCGACACACTGGAAACCCGGGACCCGGAACAGCGCGAACGGGAACTGTTCGCCGCGCTGCCGGCGCAAATCGCGCATGCGAAAGCCAATGCGCCGCACTTCGCGACGCGTTTCGCGGACGTCGATCCGCACGCGATCACCAGCCGCCGTGAGCTTGCGGCGCTGCCGCTGACGCGCAAGAGCGAAATGCACGCGCTGCAACAAGCGGCGCCGCCGTTCGGCGGCCTCGCGGCGATCGCACCCAGCGCGGCGGCGAAGATCTTCGTCTCCGCCGGCCCGATCTACGAGCCGGAAGGAAAAGGTCCGGACTACTGGCGTCTCGCGCGTGCACTGTACGCGGCGGGATTTCGCGCCGGCGACGTCGTGCAGAACTGTTTCTCGTATCACTTGTCGCCCGCGGCCTCGATGCTCGACGGCGCATTGCTCGCGCTAGGCTGCCCGGTGATCCCCGGCGGTACCGGCCAGACCGAAATTCAGGCGCAGACGATTGCGCAACTCGGCGTCGTGGGTTACGTCGGTACGCCGTCGTTTCTAAAGCTGATCCTCGAAAAGGCGGACGAGATGAAGCTCGCCGTCGGCTCCCTGCGCAAGGCGCTGGTGTCCGGCGAGGCGTTTCCGCCGTCGCTGCGCGACGCCTGGATTGCCCGCGGCATCCAGGCCTACCAGGCGTACGCGATCGCCGATCTCGGCACGGTCGCTTACGAGAGCGCCGCGCGCGAGGGGCTCCTGGTCGACGAGGGTCTCATCGTGGAAATCGTGCGCCCGGGTACGGGCGATCCGGTTCCCGACGGCGAAGTCGGGGAAGTGGTCGTGACGACGTTCAGCCGCGAGTATCCGCTGATCCGCTTCGCAACCGGCGACCTCTCGGCGGTGCTGCCGGGCCGCAGCCCCTGCGGTCGCACCAACATGCGCATCAGGGGTTGGATGGGGCGCGCCGATCAGGCGACCAAGGTGCGTGGCCTGTTCGTGCATCCGCACCAGATCGCGGAGGTCATAAAGCGGTTCCCTGCGATCCAGCGCGCTCGGGTCGTCGTCGACAACCCCGACGGCAACGACCGCATGCGCATGCTATGCGCGTTGACCGGCGGGGCATCGCAAGATCTGCGCAGCGCCATCGAAGAGGCGGTTCGCGACATCACCCGCATGCGCGGTGAGGTCGAATTCGTCGACCCAGGTCTGTTGCCGAATGACGGCAAGGTAATCGAAGACGTACGAAAGATCGTTTGACACAGGGTTAAGCAAAGTCCGATTTATATGATTTGCGACCGCAGAGGACACAGAGGAAAGGAACAGGAATAACTAAAATCTATCTCAAACTTGAATTGAAGCCACGTTCGCCCCTCCGATTCCCTCCCCCGCGAGCGGGGGAGGGTTAGGGCGGGAGGATTTGAGATAGGTTCTAAAAACCTCTGCGTCCTCCGCGTGCTCTGCGGTGGAAATTAGTATCTCAGAAGGAGTACGTGAGTGGCCGCCGACCTGGACATTCGGCAACGGCCGGGCGAGTTGGCGACAGACTCAAACTTAGGAGGCGCCGTCGGACAAACGGCGTTGATGCATGACCGACCTGAGCACCGAAAAGAAGCCGGATTCCTACACGCTGCGCAATCGCGTTCGCTTCGTCACCGCGGCCGCGCTATTCGACGGGCATGATGCGTCGATCAACATCATACGGCGTGTGCTGCAATCGTCCGGCGCGGAAGTGATTCACCTCGGACACAATCGGTCCGCGGCGGAGATCGTCACCGCGGCGCTCCAAGAGGACGCGCACGGCATCGCGGTCAGCTCGTATCAGGGCGGGCACGTCGAATTCTTCAAGTACATGCTCGATCTGCTGCGCGAGCAGGGCGGCGGCCATATCAAAGTGTTCGGCGGCGGCGGCGGCGTGATCGTGCCGGAAGAAGTCAACGAGCTGCACGCCTACGGCGTCGCGCGCATCTACAGCCCCGAGGACGGACAGCGCCTCGGCCTGCAAGGGATGATCCGCGACATGATCGCGAGGAGCGACGTCGACCTCGCCCAATACGCGCCGACCTCGCTTAGCGGCGTCGTCGCGGGCGACCGCCGGCAGCTTGCGCAGCTGCTCACCGCACTCGAGAACGAGCGCGTCGCGCCGGGCTTGAAGCAGGAGTTGCACACGCTGGCCGCGACGACGCGCGTGCCGACGCTCGGCGTGACCGGCACCGGCGGCGCCGGCAAGAGCTCGCTCACCGACGAGCTGATTCGCCGCTTTCGCCTCGACCAGAACGACAGTCTCAAGATCGCGGTTATTTCGATCGACCCGTCGCGGCGCAAAACGGGCGGCGCGCTTCTCGGCGATCGCATCCGCATGAACGCGATCAACCACCCCAACATCTTCATGCGCTCGTTCGCGACGCGCGACACCGGCACGGAGATATCGCGCGGATTGCCGGACGTGCTGGCCGCGTGCAAGGTCGCGGGTTTCGATCTCATCGTCGTCGAGACCTCGGGCATCGGCCAGGGCGATGCCGCGATTGTCCCGCTCGTCGACGTCAGTCTCTACGTCATGACGCCGGAATACGGCGCGGCGAGTCAGCTGGAGAAGATCGAGATGCTCGATCTTGCCGACTTCGTCGCGATCAACAAGTTCGATCGGCGCGGGGCGCACGACGCGCTGCGCGACGTCGCGAAGCAGATGCAGCGCAATCGCGAAGCGTTCAGCACGCCGCCCGACAAGATGCCGGTGTTCGGCACGCAGGCGTCGCATTTCAACGACGACGGCGTGACCGCGCTGTACCAGGCGATGGCGCCAAAGCTCGTGGATTTCGGGCTGAAGCTCGGGGCCGGAAAGTTGCCGGCCGCCGCGACCCGCCATTCGACGAGTCATGTGGTCATCGTGCCGCCGGCGCGCGCTCGCTATCTCGCCGAGATCGCCGACACGGTGCGCGGCTACAAGAAGCGCGCGCGCGAGCAGGGACAACTCGCGCGCGAGGTGCAGCAGCTGCGCGCCTCGCGCGACATGCTGGCGAAAGCCGGCACCAATGCCGAGAGCGTGGATGCGCTCGATCGTTTGGCCAAGCAGCGCGAGGAACGGTTCGACGCGGACGCGAAGAAGCTACTTGCCGAATGGCCCGCGGTGCAGCGCGCGTACAGCGGCGACGAGCATGTCGTCAAAGTGCGCGACCGCGAGATCCGCACGAAGTTGACGGTGACGACGCTCTCGGGAACGAAGATTCGCAAAGTGGCGCTGCCGCGTTTCGAGGATCAGGGCGACCTGCTCACGTGGCTGATGCTCGAAAACCTTCCCGGCATGTTTCCGTATACCGCGGGTGCGTTTTCGTTCAAGCGCGAGAACGAAGAGCCGATCCGCATGTTCGCGGGCGAAGGCGATCCGTTCCGCGCGAACCGCCGGTTCAAGTTCCTGACCGAAGGCATGCCGGCGCGGCGTCTCTCGACCGCGTTCGACTCGGTCACGCTCTACGGACAGGATCCGGACCTGCGGCCGGATGTCTACGGCAAGGTCGCGAACTCCGGCGTGTCGATCGCCACGTTCGAGGACATGAAGGAGGTGTACGCCGGATTCAATCTTTGCGATCCCGCGACCTCGGTGTCGATGACCATCAACGGACCGGCGCCGACGATTCTCGCGATGTTCCTGAATACCGCGATCGATTACGAGACGGATCGGTTCCGCAACGACAACGGGCGCGAGCCGACGGCCGAAGAAGCGGCGAAGATCAAAGCCTGGGTGCTTTCGAACGTGCGCGGCACCGTGCAAGCGGACATCCTCAAGGAGGACCAGGGTCAGAACACCTGCCTGTTCTCGACCGAGTTCTCGCTCAAAGTGATGGGCGACATCCAGCAATACTTCATCGACCACGACGTCCGCAATTTCTACTCGGTGTCGATTTCCGGGTATCACATCGCCGAGGCCGGTGCGAATCCGATCTCGCAGCTCGCATTCACGATGGCGAACGGCTTTACCTACGTCGAGGCCTATCTCGCGCGCGGCATGCACATCGACGATTTCGCGCCGAACCTGTCGTTCTACTTCAGCAACGGCATGGACCCGGAGTACACGGTGATCGGACGCGTCGCGCGCCGCATCTGGGCGATCGCGATGCGCGAGAAGTATGGCGCGAACGAACGTAGCCAGAAGATGAAGTATCACATCCAGACCTCCGGCCGGTCGCTGCACGCGCAGGAAATGGCGTTCAACGATATCCGCACGACGCTGCAGGCGCTGATCGCGATCTACGACAATTGCCAGAGCCTGCACACGAACGCTTACGACGAAGCGATCACGACGCCGACGGCGGAATCCGTGCGCCGCGCCATGGCGATTCAGCTCGTGATCAATCGCGAATGGGGGCTCGCCAAGAACGAAAACCCGAACCAGGGAAGCTTCATCATCGAGGAGCTGACCAACCTCGTGGAGGAGGCGGTGCTCGCCGAGTTCGAGCGCATCGCCGAACGCGGCGGCGTGCTCGGGGCGATGGAGCTCGGCTATCAGCGCTCGAAGATTCAGGAGGAGTCGCTGTACTACGAGACGCTGAAGCACACCGGCCAGCTCCCGATCATCGGCGTGAATACCTTCCGTAATCCGGAGGGCGATCCGGTTCCGGACAAGTTGGATCTCGTGCGCTCGACCGAGGAGGAGAAGCAATCGCAGCTCGCGCGGCTCAATGATTTTCAGCGGCGGCATGCGCACGAAGCGCCGGCGATGTTGGAGCGGCTGAAGCGCGCGGTCATCGAGAACGGCAATGTCTTCGAGGTGCTGATGGATGCCGTGCGCTGCTGTTCGCTCGGTCAGATCACGAATACGCTCTTCGAGGTGGGAGGCCAGTATCGCCGGAGCATGTGACGCGGCCTCGACGTCGGCAGGGCGACGCTCTTTCGCTGTAGTTGTCCGTGCGGCGTACGCGGTGCGATCGGGATCGCGCTTTTGACGTCGGTACGGGTCAATCGGCTCAACTGCGCGGCGGAAGCGCGTCTAAGATTTGCGGTCGCTCGGATTTACGGTGGCTCGAAGGCGAAGTTCGCGATTTCCCGTCCATGTCTGGCCGCCGCATGATCTGAAGCGACGATGGTCCGGTTGCACCTTCGGCGTTAGTCCTTCCACCTAACCACGTCGGCAGGCAGCGTAGCCGTCTCCGTGTGGCCCGCTGACGTCCTTCCCTTACGACTAGAAGCCCTTGTTAGTGTAAGCTTTTAGAGGGTCGGTACCGCCGGCCTGAGGGGAGGATGAGTTGCCGCGGTTCAGTTATTCGGCTCTGTCGCAAAACGGCGTCCTGACGCGGGGAGAGGGTGTCGCGGCTTCCGCCCAGGACCTGGCGCGGGAGCTGAGCTCACGCGGGATGCTGGTTCAGCAGGTCCGGGCGATTGCTCCGGCGCTCCGATGGTGGCGCCGCCAGACAGTCGGCCCCGAGGACTTTCTGCTCTTCAACCAGGAGCTCATCGCCCTCATCCGCGCCGGGCTCACCATTCCCGATGCGCTCGACCTCGTCGGCGATCGGCCGGGCAACCCGGGTTTCTCCCAGCTGCTGCGCCGCGTGTTCGACGACGTACGCGGCGGCGCGCTGCTCTCGGAAGCGTGTGCGCGTCATCCGGAAGTGTTCGATCCCCTGTACCTGTCGGCGCTTCGCACCGGCGAAAAGACCGGCGACCTGCGGCAAGTGCTCGCGCGCTATCAGGTCTATCTGCGCCAGCGCGTGGCGTTGCGGAAAAAAGTCGGGCGCGCGCTGGCGTATCCGCTGTTCTTGCTCGTCGCGCTCGTGCTGATCTTGGCGGTGTTGTTTGCGTTCGTGCTGCCGCGCTTCGTCGCGATGTACGCCGACTTTGGCGCTGCGCTTCCCTGGCCGACGCAAGTGCTGCTCAATCTGGTGAAGCATCTGCCGTTGACCGCCGGCGTCGGCGCGTTGATCGGCGGGTCGGCGTGGGGCGCCTGGCGGCGCTGGCGCGCGACCGAGCGCGGGCGCGTGGCGATCGATCGCTTCAAGGAGCGCATTCCTTATCTCGGCGAGATACAGCGCGAGATCGGTGTCTCGCAGCTCGCGCGTTCGCTGGCGGCGCTGCTCGCCGCCGGCACGCCGCTCGTCGACGCGCTGCGCACCGTGCAGGGTGCCATCTCCAATCGCGCGTACGCCGAACGTCTGCAAAGCGTGACCGAGCAGGTGAGCCACGGCGAAGGGCTCGCGCGCGCGTTGCGCGCGCAGGCATTGTTGCCGCCGACCGCCGCGAAGATGGTCGAGGTCGGCGAAGCGTCGGGCAATCTCGACGGCATGCTCGACGAAGTCGCCGGCTTCTATGAGGAGAGCCTGGACAATCGACTCGCGCGTCTCATGACGCTGATCGAGCCGGTGCTGATGCTGCTGATGGGCGTGCTGATCGGCGGCATCATCATCGTCATGTACCTGCCGATCTTCAACATGGCGGAAGTCATTCGATGATCCATCCGTTCCGCAAACGCCCGCTCGGCGAAATTCTCGTCGCGCGCGGCTACGTCACCGCCGAGGCGCTCGCGGCGGCGGCGAAGAGCGGCGCCGAACGACTTGGCGAGCGCCTGCTCGAGATTCGTGCGATCACGCCCGATCAGCTCGCGGAGGCGCTCGCGGAGCAGCAGGGCTTGCCGTACGCCGACCTGCGTAACTTTCGCGCGGCGCCGGAGCTATTCGAGCTGATCCCCGCGAGCTTCGCGTATCAGCACATCGTGTTGCCGTACCGGCAAACGGACGATGCGCTCGAAGTCGTGATTGCCGATCCGTTCGATCTGGCGCTTCCCGAGCGGCTGGAACGAATGAGCGGGCGGCGCGTGAAACTGTGGGTCGCGAGCCGGGGCGCGATCGAAGCCGCGCTCAAGCGCAGCGAAGGCACGGCGAAAGTCCTCGAAGACGTTTCGGAGGAGTTCAAGCTCGTCGTCGTCCGGGAGACGGAGGAGGGTAAGGAGGAAGCGGTTGCGCTCGATAAACTCGGCGACGCTTCGAGCCCGGTGGTAAAGCTCGTCAATACGTTGCTCATGGCGGCGCTCTCGAAGCGCGCGAGCGACGTGCACATCGAGACATACGAGAACGGCATCGTCGTGAAGTACCGCATCGACGGCGTGTTGTATCCGGCGACGGAAGTCCTCGATCGCCGGCACCACAGCGCGTTGATCGCGCGGCTCAAGGTGATGGCCGAGCTCGACATCGCGGAAAAGCGCGTCCCGCAAGACGGCCGCTTTCGGCTGCGCGCGGGCGGCCGCGACATCGATTTTCGAATTTCGATCATGCCGAGCGTGTTCGGCGAAGACGTCGTCATCCGCATTCTCGACAAAACCGGCATCACCGAAGGTATGCGCCGCTTGCGGCTCGATTCGCTCGGCATGGCGCCGGAGGTGCTGAAGAAATTCCGTCGCATCATTCGTGAGCCGTACGGCATGGTCCTGATCACGGGACCGACGGGCAGCGGCAAGACGACGACATTGTACGCGGCGCTGTCCGAGCTCGACGCGAACGAAGAGAAGATCATCACGATCGAAGACCCCGTCGAGTATCAGCTCGAAGGCATCGTGCAGATTCCGGTGAACGAAAAGAAAGGCTTGACGTTCGCGCGCGGGCTGCGCTCGATTCTCCGCCACGATCCGGACAAGATTCTCGTCGGCGAAATCCGCGACGCCGAAACCGCCGCCATCGCCGTGCAATCGGCGCTCACCGGTCACCTCGTGTTCACGACCGTGCACGCGAACAACGCGTTCGACGTGGTCGGGCGTTTCGCGCACATGGGCGTCGATGTTTATGGCTTCGTTTCGGCGCTCAACTGCGTGATGGCGCAGCGCCTCGTGCGTCTGATCTGTCCGCGCTGCCGGCAGCCGGCGAAGGTTGACGACGAGCTGCTCGAGCTCTCCGGCCTCGATCCGGCGCGCTATCGCGATCACGCCTGGTTCGAAGGCGCGGGTTGTGAGCATTGCCACGGCACCGGCTACCGCGGGCGCGCCGCCATCACGGAGTTTCTCGATCTTTCGACCCGCATCCGCGAACTGATCATCGGCCGGCGCCCGGTAACGGAATTGCAGGCGGCGGCGCGCGAGGAAGGCATGGTGACGCTGCGGCAATCGGCGCTCGCGAAGACGCTTGCGGGCGAAACCACGCTCAAAGAGATCAATCGTGTTACGTTCGTCGATTAAACGGATCGAGCGCTGGGCGACCGCGTCGGCCCAGTCGTTCGGCATAGCGATCGGAAAAAGCGAGTTTACCTTCGCGTGCCTCGCGCTTCACGACACGACGCCGAAGATTGCGTCGATGCGTTCGCTGCCCGCGCCGCCAGGTTGGTTCGATGGCGAACCGACTCCCTCACACGCTGCGCTCGCGCGCGATCTGCTTGCTCAACTTGCGCCCGAAGCGTGCGCGACGTTCGCGCCCGTCCACGTCGCACTACCCGATCCGCTCGGGGTGCTCGCCATGTTCGAGCTAGACGAATTGCCGAAGACGGATGCGGCGCGGCGGCAGCTGGTTCGCTGGCGCATCGCGAAGGAACTGGGGCTCGCGGACGCAAACCTCGACGTCGCCTACCAGGACCAGGGCGCCGACAACGGCAAGCGTCTGCTGCTCGGTCAGGCGGTGCATGCCGGCTGGCTGGGCGTGGTCAAAACGGCGCTGCGCGGCGCTCGCATCACACCGTGGTCGATCAATCACGCGATCGGTTTCCGCTTCAATCGCCATCACGAACGGTTCGCCGCCGACCACGCTCCCGGCGCTTTGCTTGCCGTCGATGGCGACGCCTGGACGTGTGTGCTCTGGGATGCCGCGACGCGGTTACGCTTCGTGCGCTCGCGTTGGCGAGGCAAAGCGGCGGCGGACGCGATCGCCGAAGAGTTCGAGCGCGCGGTACTCGCGTACGTGTACGGCAGCAGTAACCGCGCGGTCGAGCGCATTTACGTGACCGCGGCCGCGGCCGAGCGTGACGCGATCGTGGCGGCGCTGAATCGCCGGCTGAGCACGCCCTGTATTCCCCTGGTCGTGCCGGATATCGCCGAAAGCGATGCGGCGATGCAAAGCGCGGGTGCCGAGCTTGCACTCATTGCGGCCGCCTGCCCATGAAAGTTGAAACGAATTTCGCCGATCCGATCCGCACGGTCGCGTTGGGCGTCGCGCTCGCGACCTGGGTCCTCGCGCTCGTGCTTGCGATCGCTGCGGTAGCCCTGTGGCTCGACGCCTCGGCGACGAACGCCGAGGTGCGCGAAGCGACGGCGCGCCTGCGGCAGCTCGAAGCGCGGCGGGCGGAGCTCCGCGCGCCGGCCAACGGACCGAGCGGGATGGAGATCGCCGCGTTGCAGGCGCGTGTCGCGACCGTCAATGCGCTATCGGTGACCAACGGGCGGCGCATCGTGCCGTTGCTCGCGCTTTTCGAGGATCTGCTGCCCGCGGACGCCTGGCTCGTCAGCTTGAGCCACAAGGCGCGCGACGGCGAAATCGTGCTGGTCGCTGAGGCGCCGCAGGCGGAGCAGCTCACGCAGTTTCTACTGGGTCTGGAAAAGTCCGCGCGTTTCTCCGAGGTGCTGCTGCTGCGTCAGACGCCGCTCACCGGCGAAGGGCGGCGCGGCGTGCAGTTCGAATTGCGGCTGCGGGAGCGGACATGACCGTGTCGCGTGTGCTCGAATCGGTACGCTACGCGCTGCGCGCACGCTCCGCGCGCATTGGCGCTGCGATGGACGCGCTGCTCGCAGTTATTTTTCTCGCCGTCTTGTTTGTCCAGTGGTGGCCGAGCGCGAACGCGCAGCGCGCCGTGCAGCGCCAGTTGGACGAGGAACGTCGCGCCGTGACGGCGGCGATGCAGGCGAACGACGTCGCGAATGCGTACGCGGCTGCGGCGCGCGCGGTCGCGACGATCGAGGGCAAGCTGGATACGCCGGTCAAACAAGCGCAGCTGGTGCAAAGCCTCGCAGCGCTCGCGCACCGGCACGGGGTGCGCATCGTCTCGGAGTCGTACGAGGAGGGCCGGCCGCAAGCGGCGTACGCCCCACTATTCGTGCAGGCGGCGCTGACGGGTTCGTACGCTTCCGTGCGCAGCTTCCTCGGCGATGTCGGTTCGCTTCCGGTTTGGGCAGAAATCGAAGAGACGCGTCTCGAACGCTTGCGCGAGCCGGCGGGCCAGATCAAAGCGCAGGTGCGGCTGCGCCTCGTGCGCCGGACGACAAGGGGGAGCGGCGCATGAAACGCCCTTACGTGTTGCTCGCTCTCGTCGCAGCGATGCTAAGTGTGAACGTCTGGTATTGGTGGCCGTCGCGTTCCGGCGTCTCCGCGGATCGGCGCACTGCCGCGCGCTGGACGCCGGATCTGCTTCGGGTGAAGGTCGCGCTGGACACGGAAAAGCGCGCGCCCCTGCACCGCGACCTGTTCCATCCGAAGCTCGCGATCGTGAAAGCACCGCCGCCGCCAAAGCCCGAGCCGCCGCCCGGCCCGCCGCCGAAGACGCCGGAGCAGCTCGCGGAGGAAGCGGCGCGCGCCGAGCTGACGCAGATCAAGCTGGTCGGCATCGTGTTTCGCGCGGAAAAGGGCGAAGCGTTTCTGGTCAAGGGCGATCAGGCGTTCATCGTCCATCGGGGCGACAAGGTCGGCGAACGCTTTGCGGTGGAGTCCGTCAGCGCCGATGCGGTTTTGCTGAAAGACCCGGCGACCCAGGTGAGCGGGAAGATCACCGTGTCGGGCCGTTGAAACAATGCAGTTGAGTTAGAGACGACAACATGACGAAGCGAATGTCACGGCCGTTTTTACTGCTCCTCCTCGCGCTATGGCTCTTATCCGGATGCTCGACGCCGATCAAGCGGGCGGAGCAGTACGCCGGGCAGGATGAGTGGATGAAGGCCGTGCTCGAATATCGCAAGGCGCTCGTGCGCAAACCGAACGATGTGGAACTGCGCTCGCGGTTGCGTCAGACCGAGCTCAAGGCGGCAGATTACTACTACCAGCGTGGGCTGCGTGCCGCCGAGCAGGGCAATCTCGACGGCGCCATCCTGCAGTATCAGCAAGGTCTCGCGGCGATGCCCGACCACAGCAAGCTGCAGTACGCGATGGCGGATGTGCTCGCGCGCAAAGATGCGGAGACCGTATATCAGGAAGGGCTGAGCCTGCGCGACGGCGGCAAGCCTGCGGAAGCACGCCGTCAGTTTCAAAAGGTGCTCGACATCTACCCGAACCACAAGGAAGCCGCGGCGGCGCTCGCGGCACTGAAGAAACAGGAGGATGACAAGCTCACCGAGGGGCTCGCGCTGACGTCGAAAGCGCCGATCACGCTCAACTTCCGGCAGACCGACTTGAAGCAGGCGTTCGAGTTCCTCGCGCGGTCATTCGGCGTCAACGTGATTTTCGACGAGTCGCTGAAGAGCGTGCCGGTGACGCTGTTCGCCAAGGACGTGACGTTCGATCAGGGCTTGAATCTGCTGCTGACGACGACGAAGACGTTCTATAAGAAGGTCGGGCCGAACACGATCATTCTGGCGCCGGACACGAAAGAAAAGCGCGGCCAGTACGAAGACCATCTGGTGCGGACGTTCCAGCTCAACACGATTCGCGCCAAGGAGATGGCGGACATCCTGAAAGGGCTGCTCACGGTCAAGAAGATCATCGTCAACGAGCAACTCAACACGATTGTTATCCGCGACACCGAAGACATCATCCGGCTTTGCGAGCGGATCATCGAGAACAACGACCGCAGGCCGGCTGAGATCATCCTCGACGTGGAAATTCTGGAGGTGAACCGAAGCAAGGCCGAGAAGCTTGGTCTCGACTTCGGCAGCTATTCGGTGACGGCGGGGCTTCCGGCGCCCGGCACCGTGCCCGCGGCCGGTTCCATCCGGCGCGCGATACGTGCTTCGGCGACACTCTCGATTCCGGCGGTCACGTTCCGCTTCTTCAAACAGGACGTCGACGCCAAGACGTTGGCGAATCCGAAGATACGCGTCATCAACAACAAATCTGCGCGCATCCACATCGGAGATCGCGTGCCGCTGCGCGCGGCAACGATTGTCGATTCCACTAGCCAGACGCGCACGACGTTCGACTATAAGGACATCGGCATTCGATTGACCGTCGAGCCGACGATCAACCTCGACAATTCGGCCTTCGTGAAACTGGGGCTGGAAGTCAGCTCGCTCGGCCAGAACCTCGGAACTCCCACCGAACCGGCGTTTGCGATCGGTACGCGCAACGCCGAGACGTTCATGCTGCTGCGCGACGGCGAGACCGCGATCCTCGGGGGTCTGATTCGCGACGAGGAGCGTTCGAGCCGCGTAAAAGTGCCGGGCATCGGCGACATTCCGGTCGTAGGGAGCTTGTTCACCTCGTACGACGATTCGGCAGACCGCACCGACGTGCTGCTCACGATCACGCCGCGCGTCGTGCGCGGATGGGATGTGCCGACGCGCACCGCGCGCGAGTTCTACTCGGGTTCCGAGAACGTTTACAGCGACAAGCCGCTGTTCGCCGCGCTCGAAACCGCGCCGAATGCCCAGATCCGAACCGAAGGGTCGCCCGCGCCGGCGACGCCCTCCACGACGGGGCCCGTGGCCGTGCAAGTGGCGGCCACGACGCCGGGCGCGCCAACGCCGAGTGCCGCTTCACCTGGTGCACCGGCGCCGGGTGCGACTCCGCCGGCGACGGTGGCTCCGCCGTTGTTAGCGTTTGCCGATCCGGTCTATGAGGTCGCGAGCGGACAGGACTTCGAGATCAAAGTCGTCGGCAGCAATCTCACCGGCGGTTCCAGTTTGCCGCTCGAGATCCTGTACAACCCGCAGTTGCTGTCTTACGTGAACGGCGTACGGGGCGATGCGTCGGTGGCGTCATTCAATGCGACCGCGGACGCGGCGCGCGGGGTGCTCGCGCTGTCGCTCGATCTGGCATCGAACGCGACGCCGGGCGCCAACTCGGTGCTCGCGCGCGTCACGCTGCACGGTTCCAAGCCCGGAATTTCCTATCTGGTTTATCGCGCGCCGGCGATCAAGACGGCCGGCGGTGAGGTGGTGAATGCGCAGGTCCGCGCGTCGCGCATTGTCATCAAGTAACCGCGGGCTGACGCTGGTCGAGCTGCTCGTCACGCTCGTCATTCTGTCGATTCTTGCGGCCGCCGCCCTGCCGTACGCCGAAGTCACCGTGCGGCGCGAAAAGGAGATCGAGTTACGGCGCGCGTTGCGCTACGTGCGAACGGCGATCGATGCGTTGCACGACGATTGGAAGGCGGGGAAGCTCGCCAAATCGGGCCAGGGCATCAGCGACGACGGCTACCCGAAAACGCTGGAGGCGCTCGTCGACGGCGTGGAAGCCGGCGACGCGAAAGGCGGGCGCCAGAAATATCTGCGCCGCATCCCGCGCGATCCGTTCGCCGATCAGACGAAGCCGCCGGTGGCGCAGTGGGTGCTGCGAGCTTATCAAGACGAGCGCGATTCGATCACGTGGGGCGGCCGCGACGTTTACGACATCCGCTCGGCGTCGGAAGCGACCGCGCTAGACGGCACGAAGTACAAAGATTGGTGACGTTGCGTTGAGGCGATTTCGATTGAAGCGACGCCGGCACCCATCCAGGGTTCATGCTCGTGTACGTCGCGGATTTACCTTGATCGAGCTGCTGCTCGTGCTCGTGATCATCGCGCTGCTCGCGAGCATCGTCGCGCCGTTGGTGACGGGCAGCATCTCGCGCGCCCGCGAGTCGACCCTCAAAGAAGATCTGTACGCGCTGCGCAAGGCGATCGACGACTATTACGCAGACACCGGCGTGTATCCGCCGGAGCTGGACGAGCTCGTGAAGCGGCGCTACCTGCGCAATATTCCGGCGGACCCGGTGACGGAAAAGCGCGACACGTGGGTGCTGGTGCGCGCCGAGGACGACAAGGGTGGAAAGGGCGGCATCGTCGACGTGCACAGCGGCTCGGAGGAGAAGGCCGCCGATGGAAGTTCTTACAAAGACTGGTGAGGAAACAATGAGCCGAAGAATTCGAAATCAATCGGGCTTCACGTTGATGGAGTTGCTGCTGGTGCTGGTGATCATCGGTCTGCTCGCGGCCTTGGTTGGCCCGACGCTCTATCAGCGCATCAAGCCGGCGAAGGAATCCGCAGCGCGCGCGCAGATCGAGAACTTCGCAACCGCGCTCGACAGTTTTTACATCGACGTCGGCCGCTATCCGAACACTCAAGAAGGCCTCAAGGCGCTGCGCACGAAACCCGAAGGCATCGACAAATGGAACGGGCCATATTTGAAAAAGGAAATTCCGAACGATCCGTGGGGCAACATGTACGTCTATCGCACGCCGGGCCGGAACGGCGGTTACGAGATCGTCTCGTATGGCGCAGACGGTCGCGAGGGCGGAGAAGGGGAGAATGCCGATATCAACAGCTGGGAAGCCGCGAAGTAGCCAGCGCGGATTCAGCTACGCGATGGTGCTCGTCGCGATCGTCGTCGTCGGCATTCTCGCGGAAGCGGCGCACGAAACGACGTGGCGCATCGTCAAGGCCGATCGCGAAGCCGAGCTGCTGTTTCGCGGCGCCGCGTATCGGCGTGCCATCGCGGACTTTTATCAATCGAACGGCAGTTATCCACGCGATCTCGAGGATCTGATCAAGGATCCACGTTCGCCCAATCGGCGCTATCTTCGCGCACGCTACGCGGATCCGATGGCAAGCGGTGACAGTAAGGAGTGGACCATCGTCCGCGCGCGCGACGGCGGTATTGCCGGCGTCGCGAGTCGCAGCACCGACGAGCCGCTGAAGAAAGCGAATTTTCCGAAAGAATTCGAAAAATTCGCCGGTGCGAAGTCGTATCAGGATTGGATCTTCGAGTACGTGGCGCCAGCGCGCGTACCGACCCAGCCAACGCGGCCCGCACCGGTCGGACCGCGGCCGGTGAAGACGTTTTGACATCAGGGCATCAGGTGCGATTCCCGTTCCGATGTAGTGGAAAGGAAAGGTCCGGTCGGCGTCTAAAACTACGAAATTAGGGGAACGTCATGAAAATTAAAATTCGTTTCGCTGTAGCGCTCTTTGTCGTTGTCGTTAGTGGTTGCACTAGTCTCGAAACTGTCTTTATCCCGGGCGATTCATCGGACTGGAAGCTCGGTTCTGGCTCTAATCGAAAAGGTCAAACGTTTGTTGAATACGTGCCGCGCAACGAATCGATAAATAACTGGAGCAGATTGCTAACTATTCAATTCTTGGAGGGTGACCCGTCCACACCGCTTTCTTCTATGGAAGCAGTTCGATCAAGGATGCAAGCACGGTGCCCGGGCGTATCTTGGAACATCATTCACCAGGACGCATCGAGTGTGCTCTATGAATGGAAGATATCCGGCTGTGCCGGCAATCCTGATCAGCACGAAATTGCGCGTTTGTTAAGAGGGAACGATGGTAATCACCGCATCGCCTATGTCGAAAAAACGTCGAGCATTCCATCGGCCCAACGAGAGAGATGGGTGAAGGCGTTTTTGAACGCGTATGTAGAGAAAGACGGTCAGCGCGTTACTCTTGCCCGCTAATTGACGCTTCACGTATACGTGCTGCACGGTGGAAAACACAGTTAATGCAGGGTAGTCGGGCGGGCGATTGACCCATCCGAGGTTCGTTGTCACCATCTGCGAGCCGACCACATAGAAGCCGCTCGCCGGGTCGGTGCTCCGACACAAACAAAAAGCGAAATTTGCAGGCTTCGGGCAGGAGGAGAGAAATGAAAGGCGCCTTACGGTTCACTATTGCATTCGTTTTAGCTGCGGTTACCTTCGGCGCAGTTGCCGCCGATTTCCCCACCAAGCCGATCACCTTGATCATTCCCTGGCCGCCCGGCGGCACGACGGACATCGCGATGCGCGCGATCGCCGAGACGGCGTCGAAGCATCTGGGGCAGCCGATCGTGATCGACAACAAGCCCGGCGCGTCCGGCACGCTCGGTGTCGCGGCGATGGCGGCGACCGCGAAGCCGGACGGCTACACGATCGCACAGATACCGATCACGGTGTTCCGGCTGCCGCACATGACGAAGATGACGTTTGATCCGAACAAGGATTTTACGTACATCGCGAATCTTACCGGTTATACCTTCGGTATCGTCGTGAAGGCCGACTCGCCGTGGAAGACGTTCCGCGAGTTGTTGGATTACGCCAAAGCCAATCCGGGGAAGATCAAGTACGCATCGCCCGGCGCCGGCACGTCGCTGCACATCACGATGGAACAGATCGCCCTCAAAGAAGGTATCAAGTGGACGCACGTTCCGTTCAAAGGCAACGCCGAAACGAACGCTGCCGTGCTGGGCGGCCACGTGCAGGCGTCCGCGGATTCGACTGGCTGGGGGCCGCTCGTCAATGCGGGTGATCTGCGCCTGCTCGTCACGTGGGGCGCGCAGCGGACCAAGAATTGGCCGAACGTGCCGACGCTGAAAGAGTCGGGCATCGACATCGTTTCGGAATCGCCGTTCGGCATCGCCGGACCGAAAGGCATGGATCCCAAAGTCGTGCGCGCCTTGCACGACGCATTCAAAAAAGCTATCGACGACCCAGCCGTGCTCGCCATGCTGACCAAGTTCGATATGGTGCCGAACTACATGGATACCGCGAGCTACCAGAAGTTTGCCGCCGCGCAGATCGTGCAGGAAAAGGCGATGGTCGAACGCCTGGCGCTCAACAAGAGCAACTGATCGCGACGCGCAACGTCGTGCGCGTGGAAGGGGGGCGTGTGCGTGGCGATGTGCTGAGCGCGGGTCTGTGGGCGCTCGTCGGCCTGTACTTCGTCTATGCCGGCTGGGAGCTGGGATTGGGTGCGCTCCACGATCCCGGCTCCGGCTTCATGATCTTCTGGGTAGGGCTCGCGATGGCGGGTTTGTCCGCCGGCGTGTTCGTCGCCGGATTTCGCGGCGCCGGCGAACGGCTGCGCGATCTCTGGGCCGGCACGGACATCGCGCGCAACGTGCGTTTCGTGCTCGCGCTTTGCGTCTACGCCGTGCTGCTGCCGTGGCTCGGCTTCATTCCTTCGACGATACTGCTTTTGATCGTTCTGTTCCGCGCGTTGCAACCGCAGGCATGGTGGGTCACCGCGATATGGGCGGTGGTGCCCACGGCGGTGTGCGTCGTCGTGTTCCGTCATTGGTTCGGGATTCAGTTGCCCGCCGGCGTTTTTGGCATCGGCTGATCGATGGATCTCTTCGCCAATCTCGCGCTCGGTTTCGGCGTCGCGCTGCAGCCGATGAATCTGTTGTATTGCTTCATCGGCGTTTTCATCGGCACGCTCGTCGGCGTGTTGCCCGGGATCGGCCCGGTCGCCGCGATGTCGCTGCTCCTGCCCGTCACCTTCAACGTGTCGCCCGCCGGCGGCATCATCATGCTCGCCGGCATTTATTACGGCTCGATGTACGGCGGTTCGACGACGGCAATTCTCGTCAACATACCCGGCGAGGCCGCTTCGGTTGTGACGTGCATCGACGGTTATCAGATGGCGCGGCAGGGGCGCGCCGGTCCCGCGCTCGGCATGTCGGCGATGGGATCGTTCATCGCGGGCACCGTGGCCATTATCGGGCTGATGCTGCTCGCGCCGACGCTCGCCCGATGGGCAGTGAAGTTCGGGCCGGCCGAATATTTCAGTTTGATGGTCCTCGGGCTTTGCGTGCTTACGTACCTGTCGCATGGTTCGCTGCTCAAGGCGTTGACCATGGCGGCGCTCGGCCTGGTGCTGGGTCTCGTTGGACTCGATTCGATCACCGGAGTACCGCGTCTCACGTTCGACAAGCTCGAACTGATCGACGGTATCGGCCTCGTTCCGATCGTCATGGGGCTTTTCGGCATCGCCGAGATCTTGAGCAATCTGGAGCAGCCGCCGTCACGCGAAGTTTTTGCAGCGCGGCTACGCAACCTGTTTCCCAACCGTGAGGACTGGAAGCGCAGCTCCGGTCCGCTAGCGCGTGGCTCGGTGCTTGGATTCTTGATCGGCATTTTGCCGGGCGGCGGCGCCGTGATCGCGTCGTTTCTGTCGTACGCGTTGGAAAAGCGCGTGTCGCGTACGCCGGAGCGCTTCGGCAAAGGCGCGATCGAAGGCGTGGCCGGGCCCGAAGCGGCGAACAACGCCGCGGCAGGCGGAGCGTTCATTCCGCTGCTGACGCTCGGCATTCCGCCGAACGTGGTGATGGCGCTGCTCCTTGGCGCGTTCATCGTGCATGGACTGCAGCCCGGCCCTCTGCTGATGACACAAAGCCCCGGTTTGTTTTGGGGGATCGTCGCCAGCATGTACATCGGCAACCTGCTGCTGCTCGTGCTCAATCTGCCCTTGATCGGCATGTGGGTGCAGGTACTGAAAGTGCCGTATCGGCTGCTGTTCCCGCTGATCATTCTGTTTTGCGTCATCGGCGTTTACAGTGTCTCGGGCGCGATCTTCGACGTCTATCTCATGATCGGCTTCGGCGTGCTCGGTTATCTCATGCGTAAATTCGGTTACGAACCGGCGCCGCTCGTACTCGCCTTCGTGCTCGGGCCGATGATGGAGAACAATCTCCGCAAGGCGCTGATTCTCAGCGAAGGTAACTTCGACATCTTCGTTTCCCGTCCGATTTCGCTCGCGTGCCTCGCGCTCGCCGTGCTGCTGTTGTTGTCGGCGCTGCTGCCGTGGCTCAATGTCAAACGGAAGGAGTTGGCTACCGATGAGTCTTAATCCCGATCCCGCAACACGGCTCGAACCGCAGACGGGCGCGCAAACAATGAACGGCGCGGAAAGCCTGATCCGCACGTTGCTGGCGTGCGGTGTCGACACTTGCTTCACCAATCCGGGTACGTCGGAAATGCACTTTGTCGCCGCGCTCGACCGGATCGACGGGATGCGCTGCGTCCTCGGTCTGTTCGAAGGTGTCGTCACCGGCGCCGCGGATGGCTTCGGCCGCATGACCGGCCGGCCGGCGAGCACGCTGCTGCATCTCGGTCCCGGCTTGGGCAATGGCCTCGCGAATCTGCACAACGCGCACAAGGCGCACACGCCGATCGTCAACATCGTCGGCGAGCACGCGACGTATCATCGCCCGTACAATCCGCCGCTCGCCGCGAACATCGAAGGCATCGCGCGTACGTATTCGCAATGGGTGAAGACCTCCGCATCGTCGAAGTCGGTGGCCGAAGACGCAGCCGCGGCGGTCGCCGCCGCGCTGGCGCCGCCCGGGAATATCAGCACCCTGATCCTTCCCGCCGATGTCGCATGGAACGAGGCAACGTCGGCGGCCGGCCCATGGTTCGTTGATGCACGCACTAAAGTCGACGACGCGCGCGTGCGCGACGCCGCCGACGCGTTGCGCAAAGATCAAGCCGCGCTGTTGCTCGACGGTCCGATGCTGCGCAGCATGCCGCTCGAGATCTGCGGGCGCATCGCGGAAGCGACCGGTGCGCAGGTCTGGTGCGCGTTCGGTGTATCGCGTATCGAGCGCGGCGCGGGCCGCGTCGCCGCGGATCGCGTCCCTTATTTTGTCGATATCGCCGTGCAACGGCTGGCGCACCTTCGGAACATCGTGCTCGTGAACGCCGAAGCGCCGGTCGCCTTCTTCGCGTATCCCGGCAAGCCGAGCGTGCTCACGGCGCCGGAATGCGAAATCACGACACTCGCCGGCGTTGCGGAAGACGGCGTCGATGCGGTGCAGCGTCTCGCCGAATTGGTTGGCGCGGACAAGGTCGAAGCCAAGCGCGAATCGCTGACGCGTCCGGGACTGCCGATAGGACCCATGTCGCTGGCCGGGCTCGCGGGTGTGATCAGCGCGCTGCTGCCCGAGAATGCCATCGTGGTCGACGAAGCGATTACGTCCGGTCGCAACCTCTATGCCGCCACCAAGAATGCGCCGCCGCATGACTGGCTGACGAACGTCGGCGGCTCGATCGGCAACGCCATGCCGGTGGCCGTGGGAGCGGCGGTCGCGTGTCCCGACCGCAAAGTGGTGTGCATCCAGGGCGACGGCAGCGCGATGTACACCGTGCAGGCGCTTTGGACGATGGCGCGCGAGAGCTTGAACATCGTCACGCTCATTTGCGCGAACCGGACGTATGAAATCCTGAAGGGCGAATTCAAGAACGTCGGCGCGATCGCCGCTGGCCGCAAAGCGGCGGACATGCTCGACATCGGCCGTCCCGATCTCGATTGGGTCGCGCTCGCGAAAGGGCACGGCGTTCCGGCCAGCCGAGCCACGAACCTCGAAGAGCTTGGCCAGCAGCTCCGCCGCGGCATGAGCGAGCAGGGGCCGTATTTGATTGAAGTGGTGTTGTCACGAAACCCGGTGTTCGCCGGTTCGCGCAAGTCCTTAATGCCTGAAATCAGTCACTCCAATTTCTTGGAGTGACTTTGTCAGCAGTGCCCGATTCTCGCCCTACCAGTTAGCATATCGCCCCAATTGGTCAGTCGAGGACCGACGACAATGGGAGAGCAGGAACTACCGATTTTTCGACTCGTTGACGGAAAGTTAGTGCAAATTCCAGCACGTGATCCGAAGCGCAGATATGCATCTGTCGCCAGCCCACAGGGCACTTACCTGAGGGAGTTCACGGATGAAGAGGAGAGAGAAAGGGACGCAGAAGAGGCGCAGTGGAAAGCAGATGAACCCAAAAGGCAACATGCGATAAGAGAGGCGGCGGCAGAGCACGAACGCCTTCTCAGTTCTTTCAAATATGAAAACCGTCTCGTTGCTTTCATTGACATTCTGGGTTGGTCCCGCAGTGTACGCGAAGCCGAGAATCAACCTGAGTTGATACGTCGAGCCGGCTTAGCGGCGAATACGCTTCGGTCCCTAACGCACTTTTCAAAGGAAGTCGCAAAAATCGGAGGAGACCGGCCGTTCGCGGGTGATCTCCGCATCAACCATTTTTCCGACTCCGTTCTTATTTCGGCCATAGCTGACTATCACGGACAGACGGAGCTCGAATGGCGTTTGCAAACAATTTCGCTCGAGTTGTTGAAATTGGGATTTCTAATTCGCGGCGGCGTGTCTTACGGTGCGCTGCATCATAGGCGAGATATGGTTTTCGGCCCGGCGCTTGTAAGGGCTGTGGACCTGGAAAAACGCGCTGTTTATCCCCGTGTGATCTTGGACTCGAACGTTTCCCGAGCCTTCGCCCGTGGCGTCGATTACCTGGATAAAGACGGGACGTTGTTAGGAAATACAAATAAGTGGCGGCACGACGCTGACGGATTGATGTTTTTTGATTTCCTCCAGCCATTTCCTCTCGTACCTGGTGTTCAACCTAACGCAGGAATGTTTCGGGCGACCATGGAACCCGTACGCAAATTGGTGATGTCGGGTTTAGAGGAACATGCGCACGACGCTGCGCGTTACGCGAAGTACTACTGGCTAGGCCGATATTTCAATGAAACGTGCGCCCGCTATCCGGATTGCGGCGTCAAACAGATAACGTTGCCGTAGGGTGCTCGGGGAAGGAACTTGCGAGCCTAGCTTCGCAAGCTGCCAGTCTACGAGGACGAATATGGCTCCCCGGGAGGGGTTGGTAAAGCTGCTAAACGGTTACGTCACGCAGATTGACGGTGAAGCGGCGTAAACCAAACGGCCCACCTAACGCAACGCGTACTCATTTCAACTCAGTAACTGCGGCATGTCACCGAGTTGCCGATTGCGGTGCAGTTTGTCGTCGAGGGACTTTGCTTGATAGTGATCGGTGCAGGGGGTGGGATGTACTGAGGGCCACCAAACGTGAACTCAGGCATCTTGCCATCTGATGGGCCGCAACTGTAAGTCATCGAATACCAAGTTACAGGTCCTGGCATGATGTCAGCAACAAGTCCCCCGGCGTGACTTTCGCTTGAAAGAACGCGGTAGCTACCGCCGTCGGGACAACTCTGTGATGCTTCTGCAAAGCATTTCGTGCGGTCTGAGGAGCATTTCACCGTCTTGATGATGCTCCCATCGGGTCCTCGGTATTCCTTGATGCTCGTCGTCGCGCATCCGGCTACAAGCAACAAGCTAAGCAGAGAGGCGACTGACCGCACGTAGCAATTTGTTAGCGAGCATATGCGTTGTGGAGCGCAGTCAACTTCGATTGGCATTTTTCGAGTACCTCCATGAATGATTGTCGCTGCACATCGCTTTCCCAGCGAGTACAAAGACTGTGTTCGCTGAGTTGCGCGACGATGTCCAAGCAGTCAATGCAAATTGCTGGCATGCCGCTGAGTTCGATGGACCAGCCTTGGGGCATGAAATGCACGAACTCATTTCTAAACCGGTTGAGCCGTCGAATGTTGCTTCCCTGTGTCGTTCGGTTTGAATCGATAGCCGAGAATGTCGTGTTTCTTGAGTTTCTTATAAAGACTAAGGAAGTCATCCATCATCATTGCCGGATATGGCGCTCCATTCTCATGGGCGTCTAGCCAAGCGGCTGCATCCTCGGGGCTTGCAACAAGCAAGTCGTTTCCAAACGCTAGATGCAACGCCATTGCGCCCTGGAGAGCGCTGTGAGTTCCAATGACAATCCATTTCCACGCACTCAGATCAGTGGCCGCCGCGTCGCATGAGCTATTGACCATGCGAAGCGATGCGAGGATGTCCTCGCGCTCGTCGATTCGCAACCAGGTTTCTTTCATCTCGCTAGCCCGGAATAGACGGTCTCCGCATGCGCCGGCGTGCTAGAACGGTATGCTTATCTTGTCGGCACTCAGCACCCGTTTGATCTCCTGTTCGCGCTCTGTAAGCCAACTTTTTGCCTTTTCCTTGCTGCCGGCTTCGCCGAGCGCAACGCGCGCGGCCTTGTAGCGCTCCGCCTTATCGTCCACCAGAAAGCACAAGAGCGACATGTCGTTCTGGAAGAACGCCGCTTCCTCTTGCTCCAGATTTTCCGCTTCCCGCACGACACGTCCAAAGTCGGCAAGCACCGCCGTTAGGTTTTCCAGTTCGGAAGTCTTTACATCTTCGGTAACTTCCCGCGCCCGTTGGTAAGCCTGCGCAATCTTTGTCATACCGGAGTAGACAGCATTCAAAGAGTACTCATTGAGTACCGAGAGCCCATTGAGTGACCCGAGCGTAGTAGGCGTTGCCCGCCGTTCTGTGTATTCGTTGCCTTGATCGTCCTTTCCCTTCCTGAAGATGATCGCTTCAACTGAAACGTTCGGGTTTCCCGAGCGGGCCATATCCCTCAGGCGCCGTACGGTTCTGTCCCCTAGGGTAGCGAGGAATGCTTCGATGCGGCGGCTCGCTTCTTTAAGTCGCTCCCTAAGCGACGCGAGCGTGCTTAACCTCGACTCCCTCTCAGTCAACAATTCGCCGAGCTGCGCAAACTTATCTCGGCGAGCCTTTTCTCGGAGGTATCTGCTCCGGTCAGCTTTGATCTTGTGATCGGCACCAAACTTATCCCTCGCACAGACGTTCCCGAGGATCGTGTAACTTCCGTCGATCAGTTCCACGACGAAGCCGGCCTTATGGTCTTCGCCGCAGAGCACGCCGTTGGGCTTCTGGAAGCAGCACCTCACTTCGTCCGCAAACCAGTAGTCACCGAACAGGCGGCGGTAGTTTTCTTTCGTGACTCCGTTGTTTTCCCTAAACCCGTTGAGCTTGTGCACTTCCTCCATCGAGGCGAATGTCCGTATCTCAACCAATTCGCGTTGGGTGTCGTCGGTCACACGTGGTCGTCTGGGTGCGGGGGCAAAAGAGTGTAGCAGCGGGTAACGACCTCGGAAACGCTTAGCGCGGCGGGAATTGGGACTGACATTCTCGCGACGCATCCTTGGCACTTCACGGCGGTCCACAACTCGCAATCGTCGCCGCCTGCGGTGAAAAGTCTCGAATATCTGCGACGGCGCGCCTCGGGTTTAGTCGCGCCGTATCCAGCTGCCACTGTGGCGCCGCGGACTGTGTTGCAGGAGATCACTAATCGCGAGGCTCGGGTAGAGCAGCTTGAGGCGGAACTCGCCGAGTTGCACCCCGTCGGTGGTGAGCACCGCGAGTTCGATGTGGCCCGGCTACGCAAGGCCGTGCAGGCTCGTCCTGCGCAATTCAGAAACACGCTCCGGGCGGATGTCCCCGGCGCGCGTCATGCCCTTCGGCAGTTCCTTGCGGAGCCGCTGAAAATACACCCAGTAATGATTGGCGAGCGGAAGGGTTCCGCGTCGAAGGCAAAACCCGGATCGGGCGCACTGATCGATACCGGGTTTATGCAAGGTTTGGCTCCTCGGGAGGGATTCGAACCCCCGACCAAGCGGTTAACAGCCGCTTGCTCTACCACTGAGCTACCGAGGAAAGTGGGAAAGGCGCGTATAGTAAGGGTGCCGATTCGACATGGCAATATGAAACCCTGTCACACGACGTGCTG
>JBJMVQ010000027.1:0-142734 GCA_045810625.1 Sulfurifustis sp. | reverse complement strand
GACGACACGTTAAGTGTCGTCGCGACTGCTCCGGCTCACCCTTCGGGCGATGGCTCAATCGCTTCTGAAGAATCATCTATATTTCCAACGTGAATTGCGTACCGCCTACCCCGGGCATCGTTTGGCGGCGTGTCGCTGTGTCAAATGCCGATCAGCGCGAGTTTTGTTTCCGGATCGAAACGGCGCTGCAAGTAACCGGGCGACTCGGTGACAATAAGCTCGAGCGTTGGACGCACATACGCGGCGAGTAAATGACCGCCGAGCGCGGTGCCGTCGCGGCGCGCGAGCACCGCGTGCAGATGCAGCTCGCGGCCTTCGGGCCCGCACGTGACGTCGCCGAGAAGCGAAACGACCTCGCATTGCTCCGGCACCGCAATACGCCGGTAGTCCTTGCGTTCCCAGTCGAAGTATCCCAGCACCGCTTCGCGCACTGCGCCGATGCCGGTAACCTGACTCGCCGCCAGTTTTGCATCCGCGGCGAATGCCTGGAGGCCCGCGATCGCTTCGTCGCCGTTCTGGAAAACGACGGCGTAGGTTTTTGGGTAGTCGGCGTTCAGCAGTTTTGTCTTCATGGCAGCTCACCTCGTTCGGCCGCGATGGCCTGCGCCAACACTTGTGCCGGATGCAGCGTCTCACGCCCGGTAGCCTGCACGATCTGCTCGCGACAACTGAAACCGTTGCTGACGACGAGCGTCTCGCGATCCGCGGCGCGCACCGCGGGGAGCAATGCGTGCTCGCCGGCTTTCATCGCAACCTCGTAGTGATCGGCCTCGAAGCCGAACTCGCCCGCCATTCCGCAGCAGCCGGCATCGAGCAGCCTTACGTCGACACCGGCGCGACGGAGCACCTGCACCGGCGCGCCGACGTCGAACAGCGCGTGATGGTGGCAGTGCACTTGCATCAGCGCTTTGCGCGGCAGCACGGGCGGCTGGTAGCGCCGTTGCTCCAAAAATTCGCTGAGAAGCGACGTTTGTTCGCTCAATCGCCGCGCACGCTTGGACTCGGGAAACAGATCGACCAGCTCGTCACGGAACACCGAGAGACAGGCAGGCTCGATGCCCACGACCGGGACGCCGGCATCGATAAACGGGGCGAGCGTATCGAGCGTCTGACGCAGCAGCTTCTCCGCGCGGTCGAGCCAGCCCCAGGCATAGAGCGGCCGGCCGCAACACAGACTGCGCGCGGGAACGATCGGATGAAAACCGGCGTGCTCCAACACCGCAACCGCTGCGTGCAGCGTGTCGGGATGAAAATAGTTGTTGAACGTGTCGGGCCAGAGCAGCACCGTGCGCTCGCCGGAGCCGTTGGTGCGTTGGCGGTACTCGGCCGTGAACGGACGGCGCGCGAATTCAGGAATACGGCGCTGCGGCGCGACATTCGCCACACGCTTCGCCACCGGCCCGCCCCAGGCCGACTGCGTGACGCCGTTCACGATGCTCGGGGCATACGACGCGAGCCGCGACCACCAGTAGATCAGCCCGAACGCGTAGGCCGAGCGCGGCCGGAGCCGGCCTTCGTAGTAGTGCGCGCTGAACTCGGCTTTGTACGTCGCCATGTCGACGTTGACCGGGCAGTCGTGCTTGCAGCCTTTGCACGAAAGACACAGGTCGAGCGCATCGCGCACGGCGTCGCTCCTCCAGCCTTGCTTGAGCGCGCCTTGATGCAGCATTTCGAACAACAGGCGCGCTCGCCCGCGGGTACTGTGCATTTCTTCGTGCGTCGCGCGATAACTCGGACACATCACCCCGCGCGTCTCGCGCCGGCATTCGCCGACACCGACGCAGCGCAGGGTCGCACGCGCGAAGCTCCCGCGGTCGCTTTTGAACGCGAAGTGCGTCTTGAGCGGAATGCGCCGCTCCGGCGCTTGCAGACGCAGGTTCGATACGATCGGATACGGACTGACGACCTTGCCGGGGTTGAGACGATCCTTCGGGTCCCACAAGCCCTTGAACTCCGCGAACGCGCGCACCAGCTCCTCGCCGTACATCTTCGGCAGCAGCGCCGCGCGCGATTGGCCGTCGCCATGTTCCCCGGAAAGCGAGCCGTGATAGCGCACCACCAGCTCGGCGGCATCGTTGAGAAACTGCCGCCACTTGTGAATGCCGGGAGCGGTTTTGAGGTCGAAGCTGATGCGCGTGTGCAGACAACCGTCGCCGAAGTGACCGTACAGCGCGCCGCGGTAGCCGTATCGATGCAGCAGCGCGTCGAAGTCGCGCAAATACGCGCCGAAATGTTCGGGCGGGACCGCCGAATCCTCCCAGCCTTCCCAGGTATCGGGCTCGCCAGGCACGTACGCAGTCGCGCCGAGGCCCGACTCCCGAACTTTCCAGATTCGCTCTTGCTGCTCCGCCTCGGTCAACAGGCGCATCGCCGGCGCGCCTGGCTGGCGCTTGAATGTTTCGATCAAGCGTCCGGCATTCGCGACGGCTTCCTCGCGCGTGGCGCCGCCGTACTCGACGAGCAGCCAGCCGTGACCGGCCGGCAAGAGCTGCACGCCATCGAGATGCAGGTGCTTCGTGTGCAGATGATCGACGAGCCGCTGATCCAGCCCTTCTACGCCGATCGGATTCGTCTCGAGGATCGCCGGAATCGCATCGCCGGCGTGATAAATGTCCGGATAGCCGAGGAGCAGCACGACGCGCACGCGCGGGCTCGTCACCAGGCGCACCTCGGCCTCGAGCAAGAGCACGCAGGTTCCCTCCGTCCCTACCAACGCCCGTGCGACGTTGAAGCCGTTTTCCGGAAGGAGCTGATCGAGCCCGAAACCCGACACACGCCGCGGAATTTTCGGGAAACGTTGGCGAATCAGGTCCGCGTACCGGTCGCGTAGTCGCTCGAGCCCGGCATAGATCTCGCCGCGCCGCCCGCCCGCGGCGATGCTGCGCTGCAGTTCGAGATCGGACGTCGGCCCGACGCGCAGGCGCAGCCCGTCGTACGTCAGCACGTCCAGGGACTCGACGTTATCCGAGGTGCGCCCCGCCATCACCGAATGCACCCCGCAGGAGTTGTTGCCGATCATGCCGCCCAGCGTGTTGTGATTGTGCGTCGATGGATCCGGGCCGAACGTCAGGTGATAGCGTTCGGCTTCGCTGCGCAGGTGATCCAGCACGCATCCGGGCTCGACCCGCGCGCGCCGCGTTTGCGGGTCGATCGTCAGCACGCGATTCACGTACTTCGAGGTATCGATCACGACCGCAACGTTGCAGCACTGTCCAGCGAGGCTCGTGCCGCCGCCGCGCGCGAGAATCGGCGCGTCGTATTCGCGGCACAGCGCGACGGTCGCGACGATATCGGCGACCGTGCGCGGAATTACGACGCCGATCGGGACTTGCCGATAGTTCGACGCGTCGGTGGCGTAGAGCGCGCGGCTGCCGTCATCGAAGCGCACTTCCCCGCGCACCTCGCGTTGGAGCCGGGCCGCGAGCTCGCGCGCGCGATCTTCCGGAAACGGTGTCGCCTTGTACGCCGCATTCATGTCTCAAGCTGCATACATGTCTCAAGCTGCAAAGCGCATCGCGTCCGCCTCGCGCAAAACAAAACCGGCCCCGGGGCGCGTCAGATCCGGCGCGAGTGTTCCGTCCCGGACCTCCGGCACACCGTCGAACAGCATGTGCTCGATCCGAACGTGATCGTGAAAGTACTCCATATGAACGACGCTCGGCGCGGCGGAACACACGGCCAAATGCAGTGCCGGTGCGCAATGCGACGACAGCGGCACGCCGAAGCTGCGACACAGCGCGTCCACTTCGAGAAAGCCGCTGATGCCGGCGCAGCGCGTGGCATCGGCTTGCAGGACATCGATGGCGCCGGCTTCCAACATGCGGCGAAAATAAAACCCGTCGTAGCCGTATTCGCCAGCCGTGATGCTCATTCCACCGGGCGCGCGATCGCGCACGAGGCGCAGACCCTCGAGATCGTCCGACGACACCGGCTCCTCGAACCACGTTACGCCGAGCGGATGAAAGCGTTCGGCGAACTCGAGCGCCTGCTTGCGCGTGTACGCGCCGTTCGCATCGACGAACAGCTCGGCCGCCGGGCCGATCACGTCGCTCGCCGCGCGCACGCGCGCAAGATCGTTCGCCGGCTCGCGGCCGACCTTCATCTTGACGAAGCGCATCCCCGACTGCGCCCAGTGGCCGAGTTGCTCGGTCAGCCGCTGCGGCGTGTATGACGTGAACCCGCCGCTGCCATACAACGGAACGCGCTCGCGCACCTGCCCGAGCAGTCGCGCCAGCGGAACATCGAGCAGCCGGGCTTTGAGGTCCCAGAGCGCGGTATCGCACGCGGCGATGGCCATGGACGCGACCCCGGGACGGCCCTGATTTCGAATGGCATGGATCATCGCGCGCCGGCAGCCGACAACGTCGAGCGCGTTGCGCCCGGTCACGACGTCTTTCAACAACTCTTCGATAAACACCGCCGTCGCGCGGCTCGCATACGAGTAACCCAGCCCTTCGACATTGCCGGCCTGCGCGCGAACCAACACCATCGTCGTCGCGTTCCATTCGAAGGTGCCGTCGGACTCGGGTGCGTCCGTCGGAATGCGGAACGTGGATACTCGAATGCGACGTATCGCTTCTTCCGCGCGCATGTTCATCCAGCCTCAGCTCCTTTCGCCGTTCCGCGACGCACGATGCGCAACGATTCACCGGCAGCGAGCACGCGGCGCGTCTCCCACATGGTCCGATCCGGCGCGAGACACGCGCATGCGCCGGAAGCGGCTAAATCAACTCCCGCACCTTATCCGACATCACCGTGAGCGCGATCTTCTCGCGGTTCGGCGTGCCGCGCACGAGCGACTCGGCAAACTTCTTCGCCTGATCGAACGTGATCTTCGGCGGCATCGGCGGCTCGTGCGGATCGACGACCGCCTCGACAATCACCGGCCCGGGCTCGTTCAGCGCCTGCTCCAGCATGTCGCCGCACGACGCGGGATCGTCGATCGTGTAGCCCTTCGCGCCACAGGCGCGCGCAAACGCCGCGAAATCGATCGGCTGCAGCTCGCAGCCGAACTCCGGATTTCCGAGAAATACCATCTGCTCCCATTTGATCTGCCCGAGCACGTTGTTCTTGAGGATGACGACTTTCACCGGCAGCTTGTACTTCACGCAGGTCGCGAACTCGCCCATGAGCATCGTGAACGCGCCATCGCCCACGAAGGCCACGCATTGCCGGTTCGGATACGCGACTTGCGCCGCGATGGCGTACGGAAATCCGTTCGCCATGGTCGCGAGATTGCCCGACAGCGTGCACATCTGGCCGCGGCGCACGCGCATATACCGCGCATACCAGGTCGCGGCGGTGCCGGAATCGCAGGTGAAGATCGCGTTGTCCTTCATCCGCTTCCCCAGCTCGTGCGCAACCACCTGAGGCTTCATCGGCTTATCACGCCGCGTGCCCCGCTCTTCCATGAGCGCCGACCACTCCTTCATGCCGCGCTGCGCCTTTTCCAGAAAGCGGCGATCGTCGTTCCGGCGAAGGAGCGGCAGCAGCGCCTGCAGCGTGCGCCGCGCGTCGCCGACGAGCCCGACTTCGACCGGATAGCGCAAGCCGATATGCTGCGGATCGATGTCCACCTGCGCGCCGCGCGCCTGGCCGGGCTTCGGGTAGTACTCGATGTACGGAAAACTGCTGCCGACGATGAAGAGCGTGTCGCACTCTTCGAGCGCTTCCTGTGACGGTTTGCTGCCGACGAGCCCGACCGGGCCGGTCGTGTACGGACTGTCGTCGGGTACGGCGGCTTTGCCGAGGAGCGGTTTGACGATTACCGCCGCCAGCTTCTCCGCCATCTGCTCGAGCTCGTCGGCGGCGCCGATCGCACCGCGGCCCGCCATGATCACGACGCGCTTGCCGGAATTGAGAATCTCCGCCGCGCGCCGTAGCGACGCCTCGTCCGGTAGACCGGCGCTGCGCGCGAACGCATCGGAGGTGTGACCCGGTACGTTTCGCTTCGACGGCTCGTCTTTGCCGTAGGGCATCTCCTGCATGTCGACCGGCATCGTGATGTGCGACACGGTCCGATACGCGAGCGCCGTGCGGCACGCCAGCTCCGCGACGTTCTCGACGTGCGCCGGCCCCATCACGCGCGTGTTGTAGGCGGCGACGTCCATGAACAGCTTGTCGAGCTCGACGTCCTGCTGCGTATAGGTATGCAGCAGATCGTGGAACTGCAGCCCCGTGATGGCGAGCACCGGGGCGCCGTCGAGCTTCGCATCGTAGAGTCCGTTCAACAGATGAATGCCGCCGGGCCCCGACGTCGCCAGACAGCAGCCAAGCTTGCCCGTAACTTTCGCGTAGCCGCACGCCATGAACGCCGCCGCTTCCTCGTGCCGCACTTGGACGAACCGGATCCGGTCCTGGCGCATGCGCAGCGCCTCCATGATCCCGTTGATGCCGTCTCCGGGAAGTCCGAAGATCGTATCGATGCCCCAGTCGTGAATCGTATCGATCAGAATTTCGCCCGCTGTGCGTGCCATACCGCCTCCTTACCTGTCGCGTACTGTTTGACCGGTCCGTTGCCGCTTTTCGCCGCTCGCTTCCTCAGGCAATGACTCTAGGCGCACTCCTGTTACCGTCAGCCGCGCGTCAAGTAATCCGTCAATGTGAGCCCGATCAACACCAGCAACCAAAGGAAACCGGCGACCGCCACCAAACGGCTGATGACGCTGCCGCTCTTGAGATGCATGAAAAAAATCGCAACTAACGCGGCTTTGATGACTGCGATTGCGACGTTGACAACGACATTTCCCGTTCCCAACCGGACATAAGCACTCGTCAATGTCAGGGCGAGCAGCACGAGCAGGCTCAACCAAACGACCAGGTACGTCTTGATCGAAGGAACGTCGGAGGTGTTCATGCGCGCGATACTAAATAGATAAGCGGGTAAAGAAAGATCCAAACGATGTCGACGAAGTGCCAGTAGAGCCCGCCGATCTCGACCGGGTGGGAGTAGCCGCCCGTAAAGCGGCCCTTCGCGGCCCTCACCGCGAGCACCGCCACGACGGCTAGACCGACGCTCAGATGCAGGGCATGCACGCCGGTCATCAGGAAGTAAAGAAAAAAGAAGAGCGCGATCGGATTTGCGCCGGCGTGCAGCGGCAGGTTCACCGCCGGCACCAGACCTTCGCCGAACTCCGCGTAATACTCGTAGCCCTTCAAGCCGAGAAACGCCGCGCCGAGCAGAAACGTGGCCGCCAAAAACAAGACCAGCATTCGCGACGCTTCGGTCATCGCCGCGCGCACGGCGAGCGCCATGAAAAAGCTGCTCGTCAGCAGAATCGCGGTGTTGGCCGTGCCAACAACGACGTGCGTGTGGCGGCTCGCTTCGGCGAACCCGTCGGAATACAGCACGCGTCCGACGACGTAGGACGCGAACAGCACGCCGAAGAACAGAACTTCGGTCGAGAGAAACACCCACATGCCGAACGTGGCCGCTTCGCGCTGCTGCCCGACGTCGATGAATTGTTCCTGAACGAACGCGGCGCGATCAGCCATGCGGCGGCGGCTCCTCCGGCGCGTAGCGGTACGGTCCCTCGGTCACGCTCGGCGTATGTTCGAAGTTGTGCACCGGCGGCGGCGACGGTGTCGTCCATTCGAGGCCGGTGGCGTTCCACGGATTCGATCCCGCGTGCTTTCCGTGACGGAACGACCACAGCAGATAACCGAGCGGCAGCAGATAGCTCACCGCGAGAATCGTGGCGCCGGCGGAGGACAGCACATTCCATACCTGAAATTCCGGGACGTACTCGTGATAGCGGCGCGGCATGCCGAGAAAACCGACGATGTACTGCGGGAAGAACGTGAGATTGAAGCCGAAGAACATCAGGATCGCCGCGAAGCGCGCCCATCCTTCCGGGTACATCCGCCCGGTGATCTTCGGCCACCAATAGTGAATGCCGCCGAGGTACGCCATCACCGAACCGCCGACCATGATGTAGTGAAAGTGAGCGATGACGAAATAGGTATCCGTGAGGTGCACGTCGAGCGCGAGCGCCGCGAGGTACAGACCCGTGATGCCGCCCAGCATGAAGAGGCCGACGAAACCGAGCGCATACAGCATCGGCCCGGTGAAGACGATCGAGCCTTTGTAGAGCGTTGCCGTCCAGTTGAATACTTTGATCGCCGACGGCACCGCGACCATGTAGCTCAGCAGCGAAAACACCATGCCGGCATACATCGATTGGCCGCTGACGAACATGTGGTGACCCCACACGAGAAAGCCGATGAACGCGATCCCGAGAATCGCGTACGCCATGAAGCGGTAGCCGAAAATGTCGTTGTGCGCGAAGCACGTGATCAGCTCGCTCACGACGCCCATCGCCGGCAGGATCATGATGTACACGGCGGGATGCGAGTAGAACCAGAACAAGTGCTGCATCAGCAGCGGATCGCCGCCGAGGCGCGGGTCAAAAATGCCGACGCCCAAAATCCGCTCGATCGCGATCAGCGACAGCGTCATCGCGAGCACCGGCGTCGCGAGCACCATGACGACGCTGGTCGCATAATTCGCCCAGACGAAGAGCGGCAGCCGAAACCAGTACATGCCGGGCGCGCGCAAGCGGTGCGTCGTGACGATGAAGTTGAGACCGGTCAGGATCGAGGAAAAACCGGCGATGAACACACCGGCAATGGTCGCGACCACGTACGTGTTCGAGTAATCGGTGCTGAACGGCACGTAGAACGTCCAGCCGGTATCGACGCCGCCCGCGATCATCACGCCAAGCGTGAACAGTCCGCCGAGCATGTACAGATACCAGCTCGTCAGGTTCAGCCGCGGGAATGCCAAGTCGCGCGCGCCGATCATGAGCGGCAGCAGAAAGTTGCCGAGCGTCGCGGGTATCGATGGAATCAGAAAGAACCACACCATGATCGTGCCGTGCAGGGTGAAGAGCTTGTTATAGGTGTCGGCGGTGACGAGATCGCCTTGCGGCGTGACCAGCTCCAGACGCATCAGGCCCGCGGCGATGCCGCCGATGAAAAAGAAGACGGTGATCGAGACCAGATACAGCAGCGCGATGCGCTTGTGATCGCGCGTCGTAAGCCACGAGCGCAGCCCGTAGGCGACATTGAGATAATCGCGATCCGGCCTGCTTTCGGCCTCTCGATAGGCGACGGCGCTCATGGTTCGATCCGGTCCTCGGGTTTGAGTGACTTCAGGTAAGCGATGATCTCGAGGATCTGCTCCTCGTCGATCTGCCCGGCGAACGACGGCATGATTGGCTCGTAGCCGGCGGCGATTTCTTTTTTCGGCAATAGAATCGAATCGCGAATGTAGCGCTCGTCAAACGTCACGGTGCCGCCGCCGGCGAGCGGCACCGGCCGGCCGTACAAACCTTGAAGTCTCGGGCAGCGCACCGCCGAGTTTTCGCCGTGGCAGCCGCTGCAACCGAACTCGCGAAAGCGCTGTGCGCCGCGCGCGGCGAGGCCCGGCTCGGCGTTGCCGCCGCGCAGCCACTGCTCGTACTCGGCCGGCGGCATGACCACCAGCCGGCCGCGCATCCGAGCGTGATCGGTGCCGCAGTATTCGGCGCAGAACAGACGATGGTCGCCCGGCGCGCGAGCGCGGAACCAAAGCGTCGCGTAGCGGCCGGGGACGGCGTCCTGCTTCAGCCGAAAACCGGGCAGAAAAAAACTGTGAATCACGTCCTGCGAGGTGATGATCAACCGGATTGAGCGCCCCGCCGGCACGTGCAATTCGTCGATCTCGCGCCGCCCCTGCGGGTGTTCGACTTTCCACATCCACTGCTTGCCGAGCACGTAGATGTCGAGCGCATCGGGCGGATCGCTGAAGCGCACGTAATAAAGATCCGCCCCCCAAACGAACACCGCGAAGAAGATCGCGAACGGCACGATGATCCAGATCCATTCGATCGGCCGCGTGCGTCGTACCGGGCCGCGCGCCACGTCGTTCGTGCGCCGATAGCGCACCGCGAATACCGTGAGCACGACGAATACACCGATCACGACGACCGCGCAAACCGCCGTGAACGCGTAGAAGAGCGTGTCGACCGACTCGGCGTAGTCGCTCGCGGCCGGCAAGTGGCCCAGGTCGATCATTGAGAGCGATCATCCGCGGCCGCGTTGCGTCGCCGAAGACGCCGGAACCCGAACGCGAGCGCTAGGAGCATGAGCGCGCCGAAGACGCGCAACGTATCGAGAATGGCGGCGCTGTAACGACCCGTGACCGGATCGTAGTGAAAGCAGCGCAGCCACACGCGCTCGATCGCGGCGCCGATGCGCGACGCGTCGGCGTCGGCGACGGCGGCGCGCAGCGCACTCGGATCGAACGGCGCGCCGTACAGATAGCGCGAGACGCGCCGGCCCCGCGTCAGCACAACCGCGCCGGCCGGATGTACGTATTCGTCCGAGGCGGCGTCATAGTCGTAACGAAAACCGATCGCGCGCGCGAGCGCGGCGATCGAATCAGCGTCGCCGGTCAGAAAATGCGCGCTGCCGATCCCGCCCCGCCCCGCCGACTGATGCATCAGCGTGCGCTGCGTTTTCGCGGCCTGCGCCGCCCGCTCGCGTGGATCGATGCTCAGCACGACGAGCTCGAGGTCGCGCCCCACGTTCAGCCCACTCTGGACGATTGCGTCCGTCAACGCCGTCAGCGAAGTGCTGCAGAGATTCGGACAATGGTAATAGACGAGCGTCAACAACACCGGGCGCCGGTGAAAATAGTCGTCCAACGCGACGACGCGACCGGTCGCGTCGCGAAAAGCGAGATTCAAAGGCACACTCGCCCCCAATCGCTGCTCGAAACCAACTTCCGCCGGCACATGCGCGGCCGCTACACTCGTCCAGAGCAGGATGCAAAGCGCCGCGAGATTCCTCATCGGTTCCGTTCTCCCGACGCCGGCGTGGCACTCGGCTGTCGTTTGGCGTCCGCGGGAAACACGACGAGCCCGCATTCCTTCTTGTTTGCCGTGCGGGTCGGCATCGCACAATCCTCGGTCGCAGCAGGATCGCGCGCTCCGACACGCTCGCCATGATGGCGTTCGACGTACAGTTCCATGGCGCGCTCGATCGGAATTCGCGCCACACCCCGCTCGCGATCGACCCAACCGTAGCTCTCGAGCTTCGCTTCCTGCTCGCGGCGCAGCGCCTCGGCCGTGGGATACGTGTGAAACGCCGCCGGCAACTCCTGCACCGCGTTGTGGCGCCACGGCGTACCGCCGGCGGAGCCATGAAACATCAGCAGCAACGCGTAGACGACGAGGTGCACGAGCGCGATGGCGGCGATCAGCACGACGGCGGTCCAGAGCACGTTGCGCACGTGCAGATCGCTTTGCTCGTGCGCCTGCATCCGTCGCGCGTTCATGCCGGCTTCTCCATCGCCAGCGCCTGGGCGCGCCGCTCGCGATCTGGCCGCGCGCCGTACGCGGCGAGCCAGATCGCGCCGATGCCGATGAACGCGGTGACATCGGTCCAGTAAAGCGTCGCGCCCGCGCGCCGCACCGACGGCACGATCAGCCAATACGTGTCGATCACGTGCGCCGCGAGAACGAGCGCAGCGACGACGCCGAGGCCGAAGGCGTTGCGTTTTGCGCTGCGCAGCAGCAGCACGGCGAACGGCACCGCGAAGTGAAACAGGATCAACGCCGCGCCGACCCATTGGTATCCGCCCGCGCGGCGCGGCAAGAACCACGCGATGCCATCGGGGAGATTCCCGGACCAAATAATCAGATACTGCGTGAACGCGATGTACACCCAGCAGAGCACGAACGTGAGCAGCAGGTTGCCAAGATCGTTGAGCCGATCCGCCGGCGGCGCGCGCGCGTCGAGCGTCGCCATCAAGATGCCGAACGCCATCGCCACCAGAAGTTGCCCGGTGCCGACGAGCAGTCCGAACGTGGTCGAATACCACTCGGGGATCAGCGACATCACCCAGTCGACGGAGGCAAACGACACGGTGACGGCATAGAGGAGCACGCCGGCAATGTTCGCGCGCCGGCGCCGCGCGCTCGCCCGTGCCGTCGCGCCGAGCAGCGCGGCGCGGTACGCGAGAACGATCCACACAACGAAGTACGCCGCCGCGCGCGCCAAAAAAAACCCGCGGCTCAAGTACCAGGACTTCTGCTGCAAGACCGGGTCGTGCGCAGCGTCCGGCCGCAACCAGGGGTACAGATCGCTCAGCCCGAACACCAGCGGGATCGCGAGCAGCGCGAGCCACGGCAGCACGCGCGCCGCCGCCTCGAACGGCCCGCGCACGAGATCACCCCAGCGCCCGCCCGTCAATCCCTGAATCATGTGGATGGCGAGCGCGCCGAGTGACACGTCGAGCCAGAAAAAATACGCGAACAGATAAGACGCGAACGCCGTATCTGGGGCGCGGTGCAGGCCCACGAAGGTCGCCAGGAGCGCAGCGCCTCCGGCGACAGCGAGCATCGACGTGCGTCGCGTCGTCATCGCCGCCCGCGCTCCAGGCGTTCACGCTCCGCAGCGGTCAACGCCGCGACCGGCGCCGCTTGGCTCAATTGCAGCGCGCGAATGTATGCCGCGATCGCCCAGCGATCGGCGGGCGGCACACGGTCGGCGTACGACGCCATCGCGCCGTAGCCGTGCGTGATGACCTCGTAGAAATGCCGGTCGGGCGCTTCGCGCAGGCGCGGGCTGTGATACGACGGCGGCGCCGGAAATCCGCGCCGAACGACCATGCCGTCGGAATCGCCGGCGCGGCCGTGGCACGGCGAGCAGTAAATGTCGAAGCGCTCGCGGCCATGTTCGAGGAGCGCGCGGTCGATCGCCGGGGCCGGCGCATCCAGCGGCGTCGCCGTTCCTCGCCGACCGCTCGAGGCGTCGGCCGCCGAACCGAATAGACGTGCGGTCGCGCCTTCCACCGGCGGCCGCGCCGAGCGGCCGTCGGCGAACAACTCGCTCGGTTCGAGCGGCCGATACTTCGGCTGCTCGTACATGTCGTGCATGACGCCTTCGCAGGCGGAGAGCGTCGCAGCCGCGAGGAGCGCGGCGAGCGCTGAGGATATCAATGAGCGCGTACGGCGCGCCAAAAGCGCGAACGACCTCCTCACGCCATCACCTCCTCGATCAAAATCGGCCGCAACGACTCGAGCAGCCGCCGCGTTTTCGTCCGATCGAACGCCGGGTCATCCGCACGCAGGCAGAGAAAAAACCGATGCCGCGTCGCGAATTCGAACTCGCGCGCGTTGAAGATCGGGTGATACAACTTCGGCAGACCGTTCAGGATCAGCATGCCGAAGAAGGCGGCAAGCGCGGCGCCGAGTACCGCGAGCTCGAACGTCGCCGGGATGAACGCCGGCCAGCTGTGCAGCGGCCGGCCGCCGGCGTTGAACGCGTATGCAATCACCGCCGAATACCACTGCATGAAGTAACCGCCCACCGCACCCGCGATGCCGCCGACGAGCACGATGAGCGGCACGCGATTCGCGCGAAACCCGAGCGCGTCGGCGAGGCCTTCGACCGGAAACGGCGCGTACGCTTCGACTCGCGCATAGCCCGCCGACCGCGCGCGACGCGCCGCATCGATCAGCGCGTCGGCGCTCGCGAACTCCGCGAGCACGCCGTACAACTCGCCGGGCGCGCTCATGCCGCCTCCTGGCGTTCTTCCTTCACCAGCTCGCGCATCTCGAAGATCGAGATCGCGGGTAAAAAGCGCACGAACAGGAAGAACAGCGCCACGAACAAACCGATCGAGCCGATGAAGTGAGTCCAGTCCCACGCGGTCGGATAGAACATGCCCCAGCGCGACGGCATGAACTCGCGATGCAGGCTCGTGACGATGATCATGAAGCGTTCGAGCCACATACCGACGTTGATGATGAGCCCGAGCACGAACAGCGCGAGCGGGCTTGTGCGCACGCGGTGCGACCACAGGAACTGGATGCTGAGCACGTTGCACGCCATGAGCGTCCAGTAGATCGGCGCGTACGGACCGCGTACGCGGTTCAGCGTCGTATAGATCTCGTACTGGCTGCCGCTGTAGAACGCCATGAAAATCTCGGTCATGTAGCTGTAGGCGACGAAGAGGCCGGTCGCGAGAATGATCTTCGCCGCCTGATCGAGATGCCGCGTCGTGATGAAATCCTCGAGGCCGAAGAAGCGCCGCAACGGAATCGCGAGCATCAGGACCATAGCAAATCCGGAAAAGAGCGCGCCGGCGACGAAGTACGGCGGAAAGATCGTGGAGTGCCAACCGGGGGTGATGCCGATGGCGAAGTCGAGCGACACGACGCTGTGCACGGATACCACGAGCGGCGTCGCGAGGCCCGCAATCAGCAGATACGCCGTCTCGTAGCGCGCCCAGTGACGCGCCTCGCCGCGCCAGCCGAGCGCGAAAAAGCCGTAGATCAATTGGCGCCCGCGCGTCGTCGCGCGATCGCGCAGCGTGGCGAGATCGGGGATGAGGCCCATGTACCAAAACACGAGCGAGACGATGAGGTATGTGCTGATGGCAAAGATGTCCCACACCAAGGGACTGCGCCATTGCGGCCAGAGATTCATGACGTTCGGGTACGGAATCAGCCAGTAGAAGAACCACGGCCGGCCGAGATGCAGGATCGGGAAAATGCCGGCGATGCCGGCGGCGAAGATCGTCATCGCTTCGGCGAAGCGGTTGATCGCCGTGCGCCACTTCTGGCGCATCAGCAGCAGGAACGCCGAGATGAAGGTACCGGCGTGGCCAATGCCGATCCACCACACGAAGTTGGTGATTGCGAAACCCCATGCGACCGGAATGTCGACGCCCCAGATGCCGACGCCGACCACGAAGAGATAGCCGATGGCGTAGAAGAAGACGAGCGCGAGCGTGAAGCTGACGCCAAAACCGAGAATCCAGCCCCAATGCGTCGGGCGCGTCAGCACGACGTCGCTGATCTTGTCGGTGACGGAGGCGTAGCTGTAGCGGCCTTTCAGGACCGGCTCGCGCGTTTCCGGTCGTGCCGCCATCCTAGTCGCCGCCGAGATCGGGGTTGGGATTCGCGAGCTTCGCCAGGTACGTCGTGCGCGGGCGCGTGTTGAGCTCGCCGAGCAGCGCATAATCGAGCGGCGAACGCTTGCGGGCACGCACACGGCTCGCCGCGTCGTTGAGATCCCCGAACACGATCGCCTCGGTCGGACACACCGCTTGGCATGCGGTGACCACGTCGCCGTCGCGGAGGCGCCGCCCCGCCTTCTCCGCTTCGATGCGCGCGACCGTGATGCGTTGCAGGCAGTAGGTGCACTTCTCCATCACCCCGCGGCGGCGTACGGTGACGTCCGGATTGCGCTGCGCGGCGTACGCCGCCGGCGCGTCGTAAGCATAAGAAAGCCAGTTGAAACGGCGGACTTTGTAGGGACAGTTGTTGGAGCAAAAGCGCGTGCCGACGCAACGGTTGTACACCTGCACGTTGAGGCCTTCGTGATCGTGAATCGACGCCTCTACCGGACAGACCACTTCGCACGGCGCCTTCTCGCAGTGCATGCACGGCACCGGCTGAAAATACACGCGCGGCTCCTGCTGTTCCTGTGCGTAATAACGATCGACGCGAATCCAGTGCATGATCCGCCCGTTCAGGACTTCGTGTTTGCCGACCACCGGGATGTTGTTCTCCGCCTGACATGCGATCGTGCAGGCGCCGCAGCCGATGCAGGTGTCGAGATTGATGCTCATCCCCCACGCGTACGTCGAGCCGGGAAGGTCGGGATAGAGCGAAGCCGTCTCGGCCTCGGCCCGCACCGGTTTCGCAAATTCGGGATTGGCCGAGAATTGCGCGAGCGTCGCGACGCGAACTAGCGCGCGGTCGTGCATCGCGGCCTCGGTCTGCGCGGTCGCCAGCGTGTAACGGCGGCCGGTCTTCGTCATGCGGACGTTGCGCGCAAACGAAAAGTCGGTCGTCGTACGCAGCCCATACGCGTTGGACCCGAGGCCATCGCCGACGCGACCCGCTCGCGTGCGCCCATAACCGAGATGAACCGTCGCGGAATCATCCGGAAGACCGGGCACCGTCCACACCGGCCCTTCGACGACCCGGCCGTTCGCCTCGAGCGCCACGACATCGCCGTTGCTCAGACCCGCGCGCGCGGCATGCGCCGGACTGAGCAGCACCGCGTTGTCCCATGTGAGCTTCGTGATGGGTTTGGGCAATTCCTGCAGCCACGCGTTGTTGGCGAAACGACCGTCGTAAATCGTCGGATCGGCCTCGAAAACAAGCTCGAGACTGTCCGCGCGACCCGGCGGCGCCGGCAGCTGCGCGGCGAAGTTCGCACGGAGCGTCGGCCGGCGGAGCGGCGCGGCGGTCTCCGGCCAAATGCCGCGCTGCAATGCAGTCGCCCAGCGCGCTTCGAAGTCGGCCGCTCGGGAACGATCGCGCCAGTAGGCGCGGACGAGATCGTACGTGCGCGCGTCGGCTATACCGTTCAGCGCCGCGATCAACTCGATCGCAGTATGGCCGCCATGCAGCGGCGCGATCGCCGGCTGCTGCAGTGTGACTGTGCCGTCGTACGCACGCATGTCGCCCCAGCTCTCGAGAAAGTGCGCTTGCGGGATATGCCAGGCGCAGCGCGCAGCGGTTTCGTTGGCGTAAAGTCCGAGATGAACCGACAGCGGCACACGCGCGAGATGCTCGGAAAACGGCAGGTCGGCCGGCGCGTCGTAAACCGGATTACCGCCGAGGATGACGAGGGTATCGACCTTTCCGTCCGCCATATCGGTCACGAGGGCATGCAGCGATGCGAGCGTGTCGCGCGGTTCGACCGACGGCGTCACGTAATGAACGGTACTGCCGATATTTCGCAGCCGTGCGTTCATCGCGCACACGAGCGCGTGCACCGCCGGGGGCTGGCGCGATCCGGCAACCAGGAGTGACGTGCGCGCTCGCGCCCGCACGTCCTCCGCGGCCGCAGCCATCCAGCGCCGGGCGCTCGCGTCGATTTCGCCAGCCGTCGGGACGTCGATACCGAGCGCGCGCGCGAATACGCGCGCGGCCGACTCGATTTCGCTGGCGCGAAGCGCCAGCCGGTGATCGGCCATTGCGCCGGTCAGTGAGACGACCGGCTCGATGGCATAGAGCCGGTTCATGATGCCGCCCGTACCGCCGGATCCGCGCCGATTCGCGAACTCGCGCGCGTGGCGGACTTGCGCCGGCGGTGAGCCGAGAAAATCATCGTCGAAGGCGACGATGACGTCGGCGCGCTCGAAATGGTGGATCGGTTCGAGCGCCGCACCGAAAGCGATGCCACTGCCGGCGTATACGGAGTCGCGCGCCAGCGGTTGAAACACGTGTATCCCCGCATGCGGAAGCCGATGCTGTAAGACGCGCAGCTGCTCCGCCAGCGTCGGCGACGTATCGAGCGGCACGATCACGCGCAACCCGGCGCCGCCGCTGGCTTCCCACGTCTTTCGTCCTGCGGCGATGACGTCCAGAAAAGCGGCCCACGATTGGACCACACCGCCGCTCATGATCGTTTGCGATCGATCCGGATCCCACAATTCGAGCACGGCCGCTTGGGCGTATATATGCGTCGCGCCGAGGCTCGTCGGGTGGTCCGGATTGCCTTCGATCTTGGTCGGACGGCCCATGTGGGTTTCGATCAGAATGCCGAGCGCATCGCCGTCGAACGGCATACCGCTCGCGTAATACACCGGCTTGCCGGGGATCTGCGATTCCGGTGCGTCGCGATACGGCAGCAATTCCTGCTCCGGCGGCCGAATGCACGCCGTCATGCCGCCGAGCGCCACCGAAGCCGCCATCAGCTTCAACGCATCGCGTCGATTGACCGGAAAATCGAGCAACGATTCGCGCGGACGATGATCATGCGTGTCGAGGCGTTGTGTCATATGCGGCGGTCAGCGATGGCAGACCGAACAATCGGTCAAGCGCGTGGTATCGATACCGTACGCCGCGATCAGCTCCCGGCCGCGGACGTCTTGATCGCGCGGCGGCTGCCATTCCATGTCGAACACGGCGTCCTTCGGTCGCAGGTTCGGCGCCGGATTGCGATGGCAGTTCAGGCACCACTGCATCGTGAGCGGGGCCGCGACAGCCGTGAGCCGCATTTGATCGACGCGGCCATGGCACGTGCCGCACCCCACACCCTTCGCCACGTGAATGCTGTGATCGAAATAGACGAAACCGGGTAAGCGATTCGCGCGCTGCCAACGGAGCGGCGAGCCGGTTTGAATCGCGGCAAAAAGCGGCGCCAACACCGGCGCATCGGTATAGATCTGCGAATGACAGGTGAGACAGACATTGAGACCGGGGATGCCGGCAAACGCGCTCGTCTCGACCGAATCGTGACAATAGCGGCAGTCGATTCCGTCTTCGGCGACATGGTGCTGGTGACTGAACGGAATGGGTTGAGCGGGCGTAAATCCCGCGCCCGGACGCGCGTTCGCTGCTGCGATCGTGCTGATCAGCCACATCAGCACAAAGACGAGCAACACCGTCGCAACGACGCCGACCCACACCAAGGTGCTGGCGGCGGGGCTGAACGTTTGCGGCACATCGACTCCGCGTACTCGAAGAAGCCCGAAACAATCTTCTTATACACGAGCGAAGCGCTATCTACACCACGGCGTTGCTATTGCTTTTGCAATGAGCGCGCCAAGCGCAGGCGCATATCACGATGTGATGTTTTCATGAGGGACGTTCGTGCCGAGCAGCGCCATAAGCGGCGCGCGTGCCGGGTGGCAGCGCAAACGCCGCGACTAAGCCGGTGACGGCGATGAATCCCGCGAAGTTATGCGCTACTTCAACTGCCGGCATCGCGTCGATCCCATCGCGGTCTTGCTGGCGCTCATGTCGGCGTAAAAGCCGCGGAAGAGCCGAAACGCGTCGTCGGTCTCGCCCGGCCTCTCTTACGCAATCGTTTGGGCAGAGCTGTCGAGCACCCAACCATCGCGACACCGAACAACAACTTCGAGATCAACGTGATCGGGCATGGCAGCAGTGCGGTGAACGCCGGATTGATTTGCGGCAGCAGCACGAAGAAGTTGACCGCGCGCGGCATGCGAGGAGCCGGTTCGTGGAAGATCAACAGATTACCGGACACCCGCCGCAGCGATCGGCGGGGGACAATCAGGCGCGGACGGAGATCATCAAGTACACGATGGCGGCAACTGTAAGGGTCGCGCCCGCCGTCACACGCAGCGTCAGCGACTCCTCTTTGAGCACAAGAGAACCAATCAGGGCCGTGACCAACGGATAGGAAGCGACCACCGGCGCCACGAGCGACACCGGCGCGACACTCAGAGCGCCGTACATCAGCAGCACGGCCGCGCCGTTGAGAACGCCGGTCAGCGCGAACCAAAAAATATTTTGTTTCGTGAACTTCGGCTTGCCCGACTGTGTGAACCAGCGAGTGCCGATGACGGTCGCCGACGACAGCGAATAGCCGATCAGGCTGGCGACGAAGGGGCTCGGCCAGAGCAGCATTCCCGCTTTTGCGGCGACTTGCGCCAGCCCGCGCACCAATGCTCCGGAGATGGGCCAGAAGATCGCCCAGCCGATGGAGCCCGGCCGTGCCACATGGCGACCTCGCGACAACAGCCCGACGCCGGCGAAGACGGCGATCGAGGCGACGACCGCTTCCGTCGGAACGTGTTCACCGAGGAAAAGGTGCACCGCGACCAACGCGAACAAGGGTGACGTACCCGAGACCGCGCCGGTCACGGTCGGGCCGAGCAGTACGTTCGAACGGAAGGTGATCATGGTCACCACGGCTGGAAAGAAGATTCCGACGGCGGCGAAGACCAAAACCGCCGGAAGGTTGAAGCCTTTCAAGTCGAGCACGAACGGCGATACTGCGACAAAGATCAGCATTGCGGTTGGTATGCTGATGGCAACCCCGGAGAGCGTATCGAGCGTGCGCAGACCGATGCGCCCCGTCACCAGAGCGATGCCGAAGCAGAGCGAGCTGAGCACCGCAAGAATTAGCGCCATATGTACTCCCATCAACCAGACACCACGCTCAAGCGAACGGCGGTTCTCTTGTCGAGTCGAAGCGGTGCGATTCCGCAAGAGAATTGTCCTCGCGGACGCGACACCCGTTTCCGTGTCACCCACCCTGTGCGGGTTGAGCATTTATCCGATACTTGCGTCGTGATCGCAAGTTACGACGCGTGCTGCGATATTGCCGTACCGATCGAAACCACGGAGTAAAGAGTGCCGCTGTCGGGGCGCGTAGATATCATATAAGACGTGCACAGCGCGCAACGCTGGCAAAGCGGGAAGTGTGTATCGGTTAACTATCTGACGGAGCTTACGTGCCGCGGCTGTGAAGCGACAGCGCAGGGTTCGCAACTAGGAACGGACGTAAGACATTTACCGCCTGCAATCGATTGCAAGCAAGTCATACTTCACACGCGACCCTCCTCCGGGAGCGCCGCGCGTTCGTTGCGGACGATCTCGATCAGGCGGTCAGCGTCGGGCCCATCAGATCCACGTAATTGTCGCAGTAGAAACGCTGCTTCGCCGTGGCCGACATACTCGCAGTCGAGTTCTGGAACCGCTTCAACGGATCGCGCCCGCCTTCGACGTGTGGGTAGTCGGAGCTGAACATCAGCACTTCATCTCCGACGCCCGCCGCGATCCAGCTCACGTCCTCCGTCGAGTAAGGCGTTACGCGAATCTGCCGGCGGACAATTTCGCTCGGCCGGCCGCTCAGCCGTTGAAGCCGGCGCTCGTGCTTCCCGAACGCCTCGAACGCGGCGTCCATGTAACGCATCCAGCCGGGTACCCACGACGCTCCCATTTCGAGCACGCCGAACTTCAAGCGCGGGAAGCGGTCGAGGACGCCGTCGAAGATCATCGTCGCGAGCGTCTGCATCGCGTCGCGCGGGATCGCCATATGGTTGACGCAGGTGTAATTCTCTCCGCCGCCGCCGAGGAAGTCGTGCTCCGGCGGGGAACCGTTGTTGTAGTACGCGTCGTCGATGATTCCTTTGTTCTCCCGGACATGGAACACGATCGGAATGCCGTGTTCCTCGGCGTACGCCCACAGCGGGTCGAGCCCGACGTGGCTCGGCGAGTGTCCGCGCGGGCAGGACTGCGAAATTCTCAACGCCTTGCAGCCCAGACGGACGGCGTCCTTCGCCGTCGCGAGCGCCCGATCGAAATCGGCGAGCGGGACATAGCCCACTGCGAGCAATCGCTTGTCCAGCGAGCAGAAATCCGCAATGCCGCGATTGTGCGCTTGCGCGTATCCATAGGCGAAATCCAAATCATCGGCGTGCTCGGCTTCGAACAGGTAATACGCGAGCAGCGTCGTCGAAACGAGTTGTGTCGAAAAACCGAGCAAATCGACGGCACGTGGACGATGCTCCTTGATGAACGAACCCATCGCCGCCCAGCCTTTGCGCAGCATGATCTCGCGCTCCGCCGTCGGCTGTTCCCTCGGATCCCAGTGGCGTTGCCGCCAGCGTTCGATTTCGATATCAGCGGGCACGTCGGGGGTCATTCGCTGCACCGGGATCGGACGCAGGCGGGCCCTGACCTTCGAATCCGCGTAGGGATGGAGCCAGTCGGGCGTTTCGACCAGATGCGCGTCAGCGTCGTGAACAGCATGGGAAAATGTCGCGCCGTTGTACATCATTGCTGATCTCCTTATTCGATATCCTGCAAGGCGCCCACGGGGATGGTTGATCGCTGGCCATCCGCTACGGGTACCCCGCTATCCTCTTCCTGCACGCACGTCCAATGGAATGCCTCGCGCCGCCGCCGTGTGACTAATCGTGCGCCGTCTCCCTACGGTGACGCTGCCTTTTCGAGTCGTTGATACGCCGCAAATACTCGAGCCCCTCCGCGGTAATCCGCTCTTCGATGCTGCCGTCGCGCTCGCTCCGGAGATCGTCGATCGGAACCCACGCCGCGTACGCTCCCTCGGTTTTTTGGCTCACGACGCCGGAATTCACGAGCGTGCGCATGACGATGCGGAACGCACTGTTCGTTGCCGCCAATTCTTGGCGTCGCACCTCGCTCGTATAGCTCTCTTTCATCGCCTCGCGAACCCACTTCCAATCGAAACCGTATCGGTCGTAGATCACCTGCTTCTGCGACGGGTGCATGACGTTGAACATCAGCGCATCGAAACATTCGAGCGCGAACGCTTCCGCTTTTTCCTTTTCCTCGTCGGTCAAGTACGGCAGATCGACCTTACTCCAAATCCTTCCCGCCTTGTGATGAAACGCCTCGTCCGACATCACGAGCTGGGCCAGTCGAGCGAGTGTCGGGTCGCTTGTGTTCGTGTGCAGCGCCGCCATCAGTCCCATGGCGAGGCCTTCCACCAGCAACTGCATTCCGACGATCCGCTTGTAAGGCTCCGGCGCGTCGACGATGTCTTGCAACAACTTCCCAAAGACCGGGCTTGCGGGCAACGGCGTCCCCCAGCGCGTTTGAATGTAGGTCGAGAACGCAAGCACGTGCCGCGCTTCTTCACGCGCTTGGTTGGCCGCGTACTCGATGGTGCCGAGATTGTCCAGATCGCGGCATAAGCTGACGGAGAACGAGAGCGCGGCTTGCTCGCCATGTAGAAAATTCGACAGCCACCAGCGGGCCGTGTCATTTGCAAACGCGGTGCGGCCGGCATCGTCGAGCCGATCCGCGACGGCGGAATTGAGCTCCGCGATCATGGAGAACGGCATCACCGCCTGCGCGCTCAGATCGAACGGCGCGCGGAGATCGACATAGTCCGGATTGAGCGGATCCCAAAAGTGCGTGTGCGTCTCGGCGACGATCCGATCGAATACGTCCGTTCGCTGTCCGTAGCGCTCGACGCGGATGAGGCCCGGAAAACCTTCCGCGGCTCGCGCAAACGGCCGAAGTTCTGTCGCGGCACCGTCTTTCATGCGTGCGTCCCTGCCGCCTAACGAGATTTATGCTTCATATTCTGACCACGATTCCGGTCGCGATGGCGCGCGGCTCGTCGTCGACGTCCGAAACGAACGCCTTGCAGAAAACCATTTTGCGGGTCGCCGCGTACGCGTAGCCGCGCGCTTTTACGTTGTTCGGCGATACCGGCTTCAGCAGCTTAGAATCGAACTGCAACGTTGAACAGTTGGAAAAGTACAGCAGACCCGGACAGACGATCGTGCAATAGAGCAGGCTGAGAATAACGGCGCCGTTCACCGCGTCGCCGTGGTGTCCGCCCAAATGAAACGGTTCTATCGAGGGCAAGCGGGCTTCGACGACGCCGTCCATCGAGAACGAGACGTCCATCCGCAAATGCCGGACGATCGGCAAGGACATGACACGTGCGTGAATCTGCCGTAGTTGCGCGTCGTCGAGCCGTTGTCCACCAGGTCCAAACCGACCGGTCGTGACTGCGGGCGTCTCAAGAGCCGCGAGTTCCTCGAACGATTTCATCATGAGGGCAGCTCGCTCGTCGCCCGAACGCTCGTCGCCCCCGCGCCGGTCGCGAACCGACCGGCTTGATGATTCGTCGCAGCGTTTGCCTGCTTTCGATACGGGGACCAGCAAAACTGATTCCAGTAACTCTCCGCAAGCTCGACCCAGAGCCGTAGTTTCTCGGTCGAACCGAGAAAGTGCTCCAGACTGACCATCAGCCAGCTGAGTACCGCCTGACTGTCGCGGCATCCGTCGCAGTGGCCGGACGTGCAGCAGAACTGAAGCGTCTTCAAGTCGGCGCTGTAGGTGTTGAAGAACGGCAGAACCGGGTTGCCGTTCTCGAGGCGCTGTTTATGCGCGGGGTGCTGGAAGCTCAAGCTCGGACATACGTCGTAACCGAACTTCGCCCAGTGCGAGCGACCCGTGATGAGCGTCGTGATGTAATAAGGGTGACCGACGACCGTGTCGGGATATTTCTCTTTAATCCGCAGGCATTCGTTGAGCAATGCCGCTTCGGCGCGATTCTTAAGCGGGTCCGACGTGCCGTATTCGCTATAGTAGTTGAAATTGACCTTGTTCCCGTTGTCCTGAATCCTTCTTACGGTGTCCTCGATGTGCTGAAGTCCCTTTGGCGTTACCGCGTAGATGAAGATGACCCTGCCGTCGTTCCTGTAGTTGCCGAGCGCCTTGTCGAACAACCCGCTGAAGCGCTTTCCGCTCGGCTTGATCCCCCTGAGCTCGTCATCGAGCGCGCCTCCGCCGAAAAGCGTTATCGCGACATTCACATTCTCGAAACCGGTCAACGGTAGTTTTCTGATCCCGTTCGTCGAGATGGTCACGTACTTCATCCACTTCACGAAGGTACTGATGCGGTCGGGAAAGAGCGTGGGTTCGCCGCCGATGAGCAGAGCGCAATTGATCTTGCGTTCGCTTTCCTTTTTCACGAACGCCTCTAACGCGGCTCGCGATACCTCATCCCGCGTCATCTTGTCGTGCTCGTATTCGAAGAACCAGCAGCCTTGGCACCGGATGTTGCACGCGTTCGTGATGTGATATTCCGATACGCGGATACCGCTGGACCACTTACGTATTGATTTGAATCGCTCTGCCAGATGATTATCGCCATTTAGAAGCGCCTCCATCCGCGCCCGCTGATCAGCGATCTCTCGTCTTCTAGCAGTACGATCCATATGACGCTCCGTGTCAAAGCCTGCATTTCGCTCCCGAGCATTTGACGCGACACGCGCCGCTGAATAAATACTCCATCCGGAGTAGCTCACGGTCGAAAGGTGGAGGTGCAATGACGAAGGGCGGCCGCGCATTTGATGAAGCGAACTCGCGAGAGAGATCCATCACGAAGAACTGCGCATCATGGCCGGTGGATCGCTCCTAGTCGCCGTCCAGAATCCGCGCGGCGATGGCTTTCGCTACGGCCTGGGAACGGCTGGTGACGGAGAGTTTTGTCAGCAGGTTCTTGACGTGTGTCTTGACGGTAAACTCGCTGATACGAAGCAGCTTCGCAATCTCTCGGTTCGTCTTGCCGGCACTGATCCATCGCAGAATTTGCCGCTCGCGCACGGTCGTCCCAAAGGCCGCCCTGTTGCCGCCGTAATCCAGCCACACCGCTCGGCGCCGGGGCGATGCCTGATCCTGCATCTCTTGCACGTAGGGCCGCGTCAACGCCCGCACGAGCGCGACGTGGAGATGCGGCACCGTCATTTGTAAAACCGGAACCGAGCCGGCAAAGTGGGAAGCTGGAAGATTTCCAAAAGCAAAAAAGCTGAACGTCGTCGCGCTTGCATCGACCACGCCGTAGACGGCGATGTTTTGAATCTTGTGCTCGCTCGCGGCATCGCTGCGCGCGGCATTCGCGCGCGTTTCGGTTTGACCCATCTTCATGAGTGACGGCGACTGGTTCCGAAGCCATGAGCTGAACTCCGGGTTCGCGATCGTCTGATCCGGGCGAATGACCCTTTTCAGATAGTCGGAGGGGAAATCGATGTTGACGAGCCTGACGAGCCGATGGGCAGGCAGATCTGCTATTCCACATACCGCCATTTGATGCGGCAGTATGGATCGCAATAACGTGCGCACGAGTGCCTTGAGGTGGTCCACATCCTCCACCTCGTTACATCGTTCTATAAAAGAGCCCAGCTCCGGGCCGATTCCCTGCGGCACATCTGCTCCTCGCTCGAGATGAAAACGATCTCGAGACACTCCTTGGAGCGCTGTTGCACGAGCGGCCGACGGCCTGTCGTGCGGTCAAACGATATTGGCGGTGATACCGGGGCATCGTCAAGAATCGCGAGTGAAGCTCAGATGAAAGAACGAATCGAATTCGGTCCACCTCGGAGAACGCGTGCGGTAGTTTCTACCGCTGTGCAAGAATTCGCGCCGAGACTTCAAAGATGTTTTGAATTGCGAAACGAAGCGCAGCACGACAGCGAATGGCAAGCGACCGATTCCAGAATGGGACGCGCAATGATTTTTGAAACGCCACCAAGCGCAGAGTGAAATATGGCCGCGAGGCGCGCGCCTCGCGACGAAAGGGACGTTACCGCCTGTGCCCTATACAAGTGCACAGATTCGAGCGCGCTTTGACGCCGCGTCGATCGGGTATGCGTGCTCCGCGCGAGACAGTTGCGTGAATGTGCCGCGGGAGTCGGTACGGAAGCTCACCGTTCCGCAGCGCTACGTTGCCGGGGCGTTGTGAGCGCGGTGGGGGACGGCGCCGCCTCGTTTCCGTCGCTTCCTCCCACAATGCCCGGTAGTGGGGGTTGTGCGCGTAGAGCTTCTCGTGCGTGTCGCCGCCGCGTAGCCGGTCGCTGTCGAGGAATAAAACGCGTTCCGCGAGACGAATCGTTTCCAAGTTGTGCGTCACGATAAACGTGGTGCAACCGCTCATCAGCGATCGCAACGCCGCCAGCACCACCTGCAGCGCCTCGCCGTCGAGGGCCGACGTCGGCTCATCCAGAATGAGCAGCTTCGGCTTGCGCAGAAATAAACGCGCAAGCGCTATCGACTGACGCTCCCCGCCCGAGAGCTGCGTGGCAGTACGACGACGAGGACGTCCTGGCGGTGTGAGATGTAGCTCCAGAGAAAGCGAAGCCAGGCCACGCGGCCGGCGACGCGCCGGTCCTGGCCGCGCGAGACATGCGAAACGCTCGCTTGCCATCTCGGCCCGCGGGCGCGCGACGTGATCCTCGATTTACTCGGGAGGATGCCACGAACAGTCTGCCTGTTTTGATTCGCCGTCTGGGAACGATCACGCGTGCGGGTCGTGACGGGGGACAGGGTCTCGAGATACTGAGCGCAAAGCGCTCGTTCGGGCAACCGGAACGGTGCCCGCAAGATTCGGCCGATGCACGCGAGCATGCAAGTGATGACATCGACGCCGCTGAGCATGACGCCGATCGCGCCGCTGCCACCTGCGCCCCGCCAAGCACACTGCCGCCCTAAGCAAATATTTATCACGGTCGGCGTCTCGAGTCTGTTAGCACTAGCCCTATACGCATTCGGTACAGCCTTTCCGCAGAATGCCGCACGTCCCCTGCTTTCGAAGCTTCCGCGAAACATCGAATGCAGACTAGACGTTTGGTTGTCAAAAGAATCTGGTAGTTGTCCTCATCCGCTTACTAAGTTCTGCCGAATGAAAAATAAGAACTCACCTCTCGCTCGGTTTAGTAAGCGTGCCGAGTGCAAAGTACACACCGACTCCTTCATCATCGCGTACGCACAGGGAAGCGAACGGCCTCCGCGATGCGCCACTTCTGTTGCTCCGAGAAACGTGGCGATTAAAGCGCCGCGTCCGAACTCCGCTATTCAGTTGAGAGGGTGACCGACACGACTGTCCACGCGCTGAAGGCGGACGAAGTGTCTGTAAGACGGGCTTTACCCGGAGGGCGTTCGTATGGAAGCAGTTTGGCTGAATCCGTGCAGGGCGCAGAGTCCACCCCCGGAATCGGCGAATCGGATTACGCCGCCAACATGCCTGGTACCGGGCGTTGCCGGCATGCACCAGCGCGCAAGCTCGAAAAACCTGGAGACATCCGTCAACGTCCGTTGCGGAGCAACACCGTAACGCCTTGTTCACTCACACACGAAACCGGCACGACACTTGCGCGCGACGCAACGCCGGTCGACGAAGGATAACGACGATGGCAAAGAAATTGGACGAATGGGCAACGTTTCTCGCAAATTCGATTCGGATCGCAGGTCGATCTCATCCTGCCCCTGACGAAACGGCTTGCATTCGAAACGGTTCATGAGATCGGGACGCACGTCGAGGCGGGGGTGGACCCGCTCGTCTTCATCGCTCGCAAGAGTTGGTCGTCAAACATTCAACAGCGAGGAATTCCTCTCATGGAATCGTACAAATCTTCGTTTTTTTCCAAGACACCGGCGCCGGAATCTTCCGTGATGTTCAAAGACCACGAAAACCTCGATGCTGAATACGCGCCCGAACCTTCGTCGCTCGACGATACGTCGTTCGGACCCCTGCCGCTCGACAATACTTCGCCGGGAACGTTGGAAAAGCCGGCGTTCGTAATGAACTGCCCCTTCTCGTTCAGCACCGAGCAGCCGAACAACGCGTGGATGCGCGAAATCGAAGACGAACAACGCAAGGTCGATCGTCATAGAGCTATTGCGCAATTCGCCAGGCTTTATCACTTCATGGCGGCTGAAGCGTTGGTCTTCCTGCTTCCGACGCCGCGCCACAGCGGGCTCCAAGACCTGGTGTTTACGGCCAATCTCGGCGTGGTCCTGGAGCACCTCCCGGAACGCGACGTCGTGGTCCTTTCCAACTTCCGCTCCGAGCCTGGCATCGGAGAAACCGAAATCGGACAGAAGTTTTTTCAGGCGATGGGTTACCGAACCGTGGTGCCGCCGTACAAGTTCGAAGGCGAGGCTGAGCTCAAACACCTATATGACAACGTCTATGTCGGCGGCTACGGAATTCGTTCCGAGCCGGACGTATACGATTGGTTCGAGCGCGAGTTCGACATGACGGTCCTCAAGCTCGAGGAGGTGGATGAATATCTCTACCATCTCGATTGCTCGCTGTTTCCGATTACTCGCGAAGACACTCTCGTCTGCACGGAGCTGTTTACGAAACCCGAGCTCGCGGTGCTCGCCAAAGTCACGAACATCATCGACGTGTCCGTCGACGCTGCGTATTCGGGGATCTGTAACTCCATCCGTTACCACAATTCGATCCTGAACTCCTCGCACATCCACACACTCAAGGTCGGAACGGACGATTACCGTTATGAGTTGGAAAAGAACCGCGAACTGGAGGACATCTGCGCCCGACTGGGCCTGGAGGTCAGCTATTTCAATCTTAGCGAGTATCACAAGAGCGGCGCACTGCTCTCGTGCATGGTGATGCATTTGAACCGCCGGTCCTCCGCATTCCGCTTGATCTGACGTAAGGCGCCGAGGCGACAGCGACGGCAACTCGGGGCCGTCCCGTCGTTTCGGGGGACGGCCCGAGGCATACCGATTCAGCTCGGCGGGCGAGACATCGTGGTCGGCGTGTACCGCTTCCCACTGCCCGACCTTCACCTGCGGAGTCTCCGAACAGACTCACGCAGGTGTCGCCATTGACTTTGCGCCCCACGTCGCGATCGACCGCATAACGGCTTCAACAGCCTATTTCATTATCGGTAGACGGCGCTCGGCTTATCGCGAATGAGCGTGCGGCGGATACACCGCGTCGTACATGCGTATCGCCTGCGCGGTTGCAGCAACGTCGTGGACGCGGACCAGGCGCGCGCCTTTCGCGACTGCGATGAGCGCGAGCGCGACGCTCGCGTGCAATCGCCGATCGACCGACTGCCCGCTAACCTTCTCGATAATCGACTTGCGCGAAAGACCGACGAGGATCGGGCAACCCAGAGGCCGCAGAGCATCGAGACGACGCAGTAGTTGGAGATTGTGCTCCACGGTTTTGCCGAAGCCGAAGCCCGGGTCGACAATCAGTCGCTCGCGCGCGATGCCCGCGCCGACCGCCGCGTCGATGCGCTGCGATAGATAGTCGCGCACCTCCGCCACGACGTCGCCGTAACGGGGGTCGATCTGCATGTCCGTCGGCTCGCCCCGCATGTGCATCAGGCACACCGGGACGTTCAACTCAGCGGCGGCTTCGAGCGCACCGGGCAGGCGCAGGGCGCGCACGTCATTGATGAGTCCTGCGCCGGCCGCAACCGCAGCGCGCATGACCTCGGGCTTCGAGGTGTCGATGGAAAGCGGGATCGCCAGCTCCCGCGCACACGCCGCGACCACCGGCACGACGCGCCGTGTTTCCTCCTCGACCGAAACCGGGCTTGCGCCGGGGCGGGTCGATTCGCCGCCGACGTCGATCACCTCCGCGCCCTCCTCGACCATGGCACGAGCGCGCGCGAGCGCCGCATCGGGCGCGCTGAAAACGCCGCCGTCCGAGAACGAATCGGGCGTAACGTTGAGAATGCCCATGACCACGGTACGCGACAGGTCCAGCGCGCGCCCGGCGCAATCGAGCCGGTGCTTGTTTCCGCCCATCGCCGGGGTCTCAGCCATAACGCGGTTTCGGAATTACCTATATATAAGTATCAGCCAACCGGTCATTGCGCCGTCACGCTGCAAAATCGGGTGCTGCAATGCGGTCATGCGCCCGCCCACGGCCCTCGTTACGGGTCCAGCAGCCCGGCACGGATAGCGATGAGCGCCATCTCGGCCGAATTTGCCGCGCCGAGTTTCTGCTTAATATGGTAAAGGTGGGTGCCGACCGTGCGCGGGCTCAAATGCAGCGTCGCGGCAATTTCGGTAACGGATATGCCTTGCGAGAGCAGCAGAAATACCTCGAACTCGCGCTGGCTGAGCGCCTCGACGGGGTACTGAACGCCGCCGGCCTGCTTCGCCACCATCTGCTGCGCGATACCCGGCTCGACATAGATTTTGCCCTGCGCCACCTGGCGCACGGCTTGGATCAGCTCGCCGGCGGCGCTGCGTTTCGACAAATATCCGAGCGCCCCGGCGTCGAGCACGCGGCGCGGGTGGATCGTATCGTCGTGAGCGGTGAGCACGAGGATATGAGCCTGACCGTCGCGCGCGCGCAGCCGGGTCATGGCTTCGAGACCGCCGATGCCCGGCATCGAAAGATCCATCACGACCACCTCCGGCCGGACCTGCGGATAGAGCAGGCACGCCTGCTCGCCGCTCTCGGCTTCGGCGGCGACCTTGATGTCCGGCTGCCCTTCGAGCAGCAGCCGAAAACCCATGCGCACCACCGCATGGTCGTCGACGAGCATTACTCGGATCGGTTCCGCGTTCATAACGGCTCTTGCAGCGGTTGCGGCGCGAGCGCGCTCGGAAGCGGAAGCGTCGCGAGCACCCGCAGTCCCTCGTGCGGACGGCTGTCGATCTCGAGTCGCCCGTTCAGCGCCTCGACGCGTTCACGTATGCCGAGCAAACCAAATCCGCCCGCTTCAGCGCTTTCGGGTGCCAGCCCGCGCCCGTTGTCCGTCACCAACACATCGAGCGTCCCGCCCGCGCGGTCGTTCGGGAGGCTTCGGCGCACCTCGATCTCGACGCGCGTCGCGCCGGCATGGCGTACGACATTGGTCAGCGCCTCCTGCACGATGCGGTAAACCGCCGCGGACAGTTCCTCCGGCACGGTTTCCAATCCCGGCGCGAGCTTCAAGTCGAAATGCAGCTCGCGATGGCGCGCCTGCCAGACCGCCACCGCCTCTTCGAGCGCGCGCGTGAGGCCCAGACGATGCGGCGCACTCGAACGAAGTTGACGAATCATCCCGCGCACCATGTCGTACAGCTGACCGGCAATGGAAACGATGGTCAGCGCCTGCGATCGGATCTCCGGTGCATTTTCACCTGCACGGTTCGCGATCGTCATTCCGATCGTCTTGATTGCCGTTGCGTACTGACTGAGCTCGTCGTGCAGCTCGCGGGCGAGCGTGCGCCGCTCTTTCTCGACGTGCTCTTGTATAAGCTGCGTGATCTTTCGATTCCAGCGCAGCTCGCGCGTCGCCTCCTCGGCACGCTTCTTCTCCGTGATGTCGCGCAAGCTGCAGACCTGCCCGACGACGCCGCTGCGCGGATCGACCAGCGGCGCGGCCGACAGCGACACATCGACGATCTTCCCGTCGTGCGTGCGGCGCTGGGTCTCGACGTTGTCGATCGCCTTGCCGTCGAATGTGGCCAAGAGTTGCGCGTCGATCTCCTGTTCCTTCCCGGGCGGCGCGAGCCGGCCCAGCGGTTTACCGCGCAACGCGCCGTTGCCGCCGGCGAAGAGCCGATCGGCGGCAGGATTGGAGAAAACGATCTCGCCGTTCCTGTCGGCGATCACGATCGCATCGCTCGCCTGCTTCACTACCAACGCAAGCCGCTGGTTCTCGGCGCTGCCGCGCTCGAGCGCGTGCGCCACGCTGTTGAAGGTCTCGCTGATCGCGGAAAGCTCCGGGAGCGCGAACGTCGGCAGCCGCGTCTCGAAGCGGCCATCTTTTATTTCCGCGAGCCCTCCTAGAATGACGCGTACCGGTCGCAGCAACCGGCCGATGATCCAGAACACGAGCAGGTTGACGGCCGCGAAGAAGAGCAATACGACGCCCGCCAGGCTCCGCATATCGTCCCATGCATCCAAAATCGAACGTGACGGGTCGGGAACGATCACGAGCCGCCCGCCGCGCAGCGGCAACATCACTTGCATCGGCGGCGGCCCGACGAACGTCGCGAACCACGCGGGCGCGTAGCGTCCGGCTTTGTAGGACGAGGGGGGCGAGGTATAGACGACGTCGCCGAATCCATTGAAGAGCCGCACTTCGTTCGCGCGCACGCGCCCGAGGTTCTGGAGGAACGTGCGGACTGTTTCCATTTGGTCTTGATCCTCTTTGCCCGGAACGAACTGGCTGGTATAGACCACCGTGGTCAGGAGCTGCACGGTTACTTTCGTCGACGCGGCGATCTCCTCGGCGATCTGATGACGGATGGCTCCGACGATGATCGTGCCCAGGACGACCGTAAACAACAGCATCAGCGCCGTAACGAGAAGATTGATGCGCAGCCGCAGGCTCATACGTGCCCCCGCCCCTCTACCGACCGAGAGACCCACAACTGCCATGGACGCACGGTTCCCATAAATCGTAGGCCGGGACTCAGCCTCCCAGCCGGAACATCACCGGCACCAGCACGGTGAACTCTTTGCGGCGCAGCGGCGCCGGCGGCTCGGGCAACGGTCGAGCGAGCCGTGCCATCTCGAGCGCCTGCCGATCCAGCACGTCGAAGCCGCTCGAGCGGCTAACCTGGGCGTCGACCAAACGGCCGTCGGGGGCGATGTGCAACTGCAGTTCGACCTGACCCTGCCAGCCGCGACGTTGCGCCTGCCGCGGATACGATCGATGCCGCGCGATCACGCCGGTGAGCGCATCGGCATAACGTGCCATCGCATTCGGATCGGGCGGCGAAACCGCGGACGTAATGGCAGGTTCCGCGGCACGCGCCAGGGTCGGCGGTGATTCTTCGGGTGCCGGTGGCGCTGCTGGCTCGGAAGGCGGCGACGCGGGTATCGGATCGGGAACGGATGGTTTTGCGTCGGCACGCGTGGGCGGTGATTCTTCGGTTGTTGGGGGACGTGCGGGCGCGAAGTCGGCTACCGCGGGTTTCGTGTCCGGCGGCGCTTTCGGTTTTCGAACAGAGCGTGCGGGCGAATGCCGATACGAGGGCGGTGCAACATTCTCCGGCGGCGAAACCGCCGGCCTCGTCTCGAACATCGCCAACGTCAACGGTACTACCTTTTGCATCGGCGGCGCCGGCGGCGCGAGCGCGAGCACGAGGAGCAGTAACGCGCTGTGCAAGAGCACCGAAACCGAAAAGCCGATCACGTGGTTGTTCATTTCGGTGCTCGCGTCAGGATGGCCACGTGCTCGAGCCGGCTGGCTTTGAGCAGATCGATCACCTGCACGAAGCGCTCGAAGCGGACATCGCTATCGACACGCAGTGTGACCGGCGTCTCTTGCGTCGTCTCGGTCAAACGGCGTTGCAGCGTTGGCAGGTCCACCAAACGCTCCTGCACGTACAGGTTCTGCTCGCGGTCGATGGCGATTTCGAGCGCGGCCGGCGCCGGGTGTAGTCCTCGCTGCTCGGCGCGCGGCAGGTTGATATCGATTCGACCTTGCACGATGAAACTCGCCGTCGTGAGCACGATGGCGAGCAACACGAGCATGATGTCGATGAACGGGATGACGTTGACCTGATCGAAGCGCTTCATGGCTGCTGCTGGCGCCATTGCGCGGTCAGCTCTTCGATTCGCCGCGCGATCGCGTTGTGCAATACGATCGCGGGAATCGCGACAGCGAGACCCGCCGCGGTCGCTTTCAAGGCGAGCGCTAGACCCAGCATGATGGCGCCGGGCGCGATGGTTCCCGGCGTCTGGCTCAGATCGTAGAACGTAATCAGGATGCCGATGACGGTGCCGAGGAGGCCTACGTACGGCGCGTTGGCGCCGACGGTGTAGAGCACGGTGGTATGGCGGGTCAGCACGATGTACAGCTCGTCGGGATGTCGAAAACGAGTGACATCGACCTGTCGCAGGAACAACCACCGCTCGATCGCAAACCACACCATGAGCACGCTCATTAAACCGAGCGCGCCGAAGATGACGTAATCCAGGCTGGCTTTGAGGAGGTCCATGTTCGCCGCGATCCTTCAACCGCGAACGCCTTTGCGCATGCTCCGGCGGCTTGCGTCGCCCGTCAACTCGTGATCGCGGTCTCGGCCGATGCGACGACAGAAGTCAGGTTATGGAAGCGGTCGCAGCGTGTAAACGCGGGGACGCCGACTCATGAAAATCATTAGCTGCGGGCGCGCCATTTCGACCTACTGGCGCAGGAGCCGCGCGTCTACCATGGCGCATGCCGTGGGGGGACAGCGTGACATGTCGATCGCACCCTTGCGGCGTCGGAACCAACAGGAGGTTTAGTATGAATTGGAGCAAACCGACGTACAACGAGATCCGCTGGGGCTTCGAAATCACCATGTACGTGGCCACTCGCTGAGCTCGCACCACTGCGGAGCCCCTCCTGGGGCTCCGGGTTTTTTCAATTCGATGAGGATCAACGTGCTGGGCGCCGCGGCCGGCGGCGGTTTCCCGCAGTGGAACTGTAACTGTCCCAATTGCACCGGCGCGCGTCGCGGCATGAAGCACGCTGCGCCGCGTACGCAGTCATCGATTGCCGTTAGCGCGGACGGAGTCCGTTGGGTGCTGTTCAACGCCTCGCCCGATATTCTGACCCAAATACGCCACGCCCCGTTTCTTCAGCCGGCGCGCGCCATCCGCGATACGGCGATCGTCGGGATCGTGCTCATCGATGCGCAGATCGATCACACAACCGGATTGCTGATGCTGCGCGAAGGCAACCCGCTCGACGTATGGTGCACCGATGCCGCGCACGACGATCTCACTACGGCCAATCCGATTTTTCAGGTGTTGTCGCACTACTGCACCGTGCGTCATCACCGTGTGGTGCCCGATGGCGCGAGCAGCTTCACGGTCCCCGGGGTCGACGGCCTGCGTTTCACCGCGGTCGCCATCCAGAGCAACGCGCCGCCCTATTCGCCGCATCGCGATCGGCCGCGGGCGGGCGACAACATCGGCGTATCGATCGAAGACGAACAGAGCGGCAAACGTTTGTTCTACGCGCCGGCACTGGGCGAGATCGAACCGTGCGTGCGACCGTTCCTGGAACGCGCGGACTGCCTGATGCTCGACGGCACGTTTTGGACCGACGATGAAATGATCCGCCTCGGCGTTTCGCACAAGCGCGCGCGGGAACTGGGACACTTGCCGCAATCCGGACCGAACGGATTGATCGAGGTGCTGGCGCCGATCAAACACGCGCGCAAGGTGCTCGTTCACATCAACAACACCAATCCGATCCTCGACGACGACTCGCCCGAGCGCGCCGCCCTCGACCGCGCCGGGATCGAAGTCGCATTCGACGGAATGGAAATCGTCTTATAGGAGCGACGCATGGGAGGCGCTGAATTGATGCCGTGGACGCGCGAGGAATTCGAGCAACAGCTGCGCGGCAAAGGTACGAGCTATCACATCCATCACCCGTTTCACGTGATGATGTACGAAGGCAGGCTCAACCGCGAGCAGATCCAGGCGTGGGTCGCGAACCGCTTTTATTACCAGATCAACATTCCGCTCAAGGACGGGGCGATCCTGTCGAACTGTCCCGACCGCGAGGTGCGCCGCCTGTGGATTCAACGCATCATCGATCACGACGGCCGCGAGGGCGACGACGGCGGCATCGAAGCATGGCTGCGCCTCGGCGAGGCCTGCGGGCTCGCGCGCGAGGAGCTGACCTCGCTGCGCCACGTGCTGCCCGGCGTGCGCTTTGCCGTCGACGCGTACGTCAACTTCGCGCGCTCGCGCCCGTGGCAGGAAGCGGTGTGCTCGTCGCTCACCGAGCTGTTTGCGCCGCACGCACACCAATCGCGTCTGGATACGTGGCCCAAGCATTACCCGTGGATCGAACCGCAGGGTCTCGCGTACTTCCGCAACCGATTGAGCCAGGCGCGGCGCGACGTGGCGCAGGCGCTGGCGATCACGCTCGAACATTTCCGCAGCCGTGCCGAGCAGGAGCGCGCGCTCGAGATACTCCAGTTCAAGCTGGACGTGCTATGGACCATGCTCGACGCGATGATGCTCAAGCACTGCACGCTCGAGGTCCGCGCGTGACAACGCCCGCCATCGACGAAGTCGTCGAAATCGCGCGGCTCTATCGTTTTCAATGGGAGGAGGCGCAGCAGGCGTACGTGCTGCTGTTTCCGGAGGGGATGGTGAAGCTGAGCCCGTCGGCGGGCGAGATACTGAAGCGCGTCGATGGGACGAAGTCGGTGGCCGACATCATTCGCGATCTGCAAACAGCGTTTCCCGGCGCCGACCTCGAACAGGATGTCCTGGAATTCATCGAGACTGCCTATGGCCATGGTTGGATCCGCACAAGACCGGCCTAAGCCGCTCTGGCTGCTGGCGGAGGTGACGTACCGCTGCCCGCTGCATTGCGTCTTTTGCTCCAACCCGGTCGATTACACGCGCTTCGGCAAGGAGCTCGCGACCGACGACTGGGTGCGCGTGCTGCGCGAGGCGCGCGCGCTCGGCGCCGCGCAACTCGGCTTCTCGGGCGGCGAGCCGTTGCTGCGCGACGACCTCGAAATCCTGGTACGCGAGGCGCGCGGTCTCGGCTACTACACTAACCTGATCACCTCCGGCGTCGGCCTGAATGAAAAGCGCATCGCCGCTTTTCGCGACGCGGGCCTCGATCATATTCAGCTGAGCTTCCAAGACTCGACGCGCGAGCTGAACGATTTCCTGTCGAGCACGCGCACCTTCGAACTCAAGTTGAAGGTGGCGAAGCTGATCAAGCAGCACGAGTATCCGATGGTGTTGAACGTGGTGCTGCACCGAAAAAACATCGACCACGTGCAGCAGATTCTGGAAATGGCCGAGCAGCTCGGCGCCGAATACGTCGAGCTCGCGAACACGCAGTATTACGGCTGGGCCTTTCTGAACCGCGCGCACCTGCTGCCGACGCGCGAGCAGCTCACGCGCGCGGAAGCGGTGACGAACGCGTTTCGCGCGCGGGTCGGCAACAAGATGCGCATCTTCTTCGTCGTGCCGGACTATTACGAGCGCCGCCCGAAGGCGTGCATGAACGGCTGGGGATCGGGGTTCCTGGTGGTCGCGGCCGACGGCGTTGCGTTGCCGTGCCACGAAGCACGCATGTTGCCGGGCCTGAGCTTCCCGAACGTGCGCGACGCCCGCCTCGACTGGATCTGGCACGATTCCCCGGCGTTCAACCATTACCGCGGCGACGCCTGGATGAAAGAACCGTGCCGCTCGTGCCCGGAAAAAACAAAGGACTTTGGCGGGTGCCGCTGCCAGGCGTACTTACTGACCGGCGACGCGGCGAATGCGGACCCCGTGTGCGACCTCTCGCCGCACCACGGGAAAGTTCTCGACGCCGTCGCCGCCGCGCAGCGCGAGTCGATTCCGATTCAGCCGATCCGCTTCCGCGACGATCGCAACTCGCGGATCCTGAGCACCGAGCGGGTAGCGTCACAGCGCAACTGAGCTTCCCGACTTTTGAGCTTCCCGACTTCGTGCAACAGCGCGAATCGTCTCGCGCCTACTTCCGGCGCGCTTTCGAGAACGTCAGCGTTTCCTCGATCAGCGCACCGTCGGGCTGCGCCGATTTCTCGCCCGGCGCGACGGCGCGCATCTGATACACGCCACCGGGGATCGCATCGGAAAGAACGAAGACGTAGTACTTGCCCGCGAGCTTTTCGTAACGCGCCTTTTGCGGATCGTCGGCGAACGGCGTGATGCGAATCTCCTGGCCATTCATCTCCTCGCGGCCGCGGCGGAATTTCACGGGCCGCACTTGCGCCTTGTCCGCCAGCGCCAGCCGGATGCGCTTTTGAAAGTAACGCCAATTGCCGCCGGTCAGGCGCTGCATCTCATGGATGTCGCGTTCGAGGAAATACATGATCACCGGATTGCCACGGGCGCGCTCGACCGGGGGGAAGTTGCGCTGCCGTTCGCCCGAAAGGTAACGCGTCGAGACTTCCTTGGCGCCGTCCGGCGCCACCGCCTCGATCGCGATCTCCACGGTATCCTGATACGGCGACTCCAGCGATCCGCTTTTGCGAAAGTCGTAATAGAGCGAAAGCGGCTGGCGGATGGCCTTTAAATGATTCGTCTCGAAGAGCAACGTTTCGGCGGGCGAGATATCCTCGGCCGCGATCGCCGCGGGCGATGCCGCCAGCATCGACAACGCGATCACCATGCGGGTGAGCGCCGTTCGAAACCTCACTTCCACGTCTGCGCTCCTTGTTCTCGTTGAGCGTCGGCGCAACGCCGTACGCTCCAACCAACGCTATCGAATACGAGCGTCCCGGTTCAACTTGGCCGCGAGATCTTCGTTGAGCGTCAACAGAACGCGCTGTACTTCGTCCACCCGTTGACGCTCGCCGAGGGCGGCGTAAGCGAGCCCCAGGCTGAACCAAGCCTCCGAGTTTTCGAGATCGCTGTGAATCGCTTCGACGAAGGCGCTGACCGCCCGATCGAGATCGCCGAGGCGTGCGTTAGCCAATCCGAGGGAAAGCCAGGCGTCGCAGTTTCCCGTTTCGACCGCCGACCACTTTTCCGCCAGCTCGCGCAACGCCGGCCAGTCGTGTTTGGCCTCCAGCGCGGCGGCCTTGAGAAAGTACGGCTGGCCGTCGCCGTTCCGCTGCCAAAACGCGACACCCTGCCCGAGCGGCGTGACCGCGCGCGCCTGTTCCAAATCCAGATTGCTGTAAATCCAGTCGACCGGCAACGCAAAATGATAGTCGCCTCCCTGATGCCGGAAAGCGATGATCCCGATCAGCTCGCCGTCCTGATCGAAAAGCCCGCCCCCGCTCGCGCCCGAGTTGAACCAGGCTGTGCTCTGAATGACCTGGCCGCCGTCGTAACGATAGAGCGCCTGCACTTCGCCTCCGCTCAACTGCGGCGCCAAACCGCCGACGTAGCCGACCGCGATGACGCGCTGGCCCACGTGCGGGCGACTGCCGTTCATGGACGCGACGGTACCCGTGATTTCCGGCGCCTCCAGGAGACAGACGTCGTGCTCCACATCGCTCACTTGCGCGTGCGCGTCCCAACGCGACCCCTGTTTGACGATCTGAATCGACACCGCCTGGCGCGTGACGTGGCAATTCGTCACCACCAACCCGGGGCGCACCAGCACTCCCGACCCGACCGAAACGCCGCCGTTGCGGCTGTACGCCTCGATTTTGAAAACGCTCGGGGCCAATCGCCAGAAAAAACTGAAGTCGACCGGCGGAACGGTGTCCGCCACGATCAGGCCGGGCGCCGCCAACAACACTAACCACGAAACTAGCCGCAAAATGTATCGCATAGCACTCCCACATTTCCTAGGAGTTTCTCGGGCTCGCACCGCGTATTTTATGATCGGCGCACGTCGTCGCTGCGACCCCCGGAGCACGCTACCGGGCGCGCGCCCGCGCCGACGCTTGGCGGCGCTCGTTATCGCTCTTCGACCGAATGAGCTGACCTTGCTCATCGAGCAGCGGCACGCCGTAGTCGACGAGAATTTTCCGGATTTGCGGAAGATTCCGGTCGATCAGCTGCTGTACCTGTTCTTTCCAAGCGCGCTCGCCGAAGCGCACACCCATCGCGATGCTGTAATCGAACTTGATATCCGGTTGTTTGCTGAACGGAACGACGACCAGCTCGGCCGTCGTCACTTTCTTCGCAAAATAGCCCGCAATCGGCCCCCAAATGAGCGCTGCGTCGATCTTGCCCGCTACCAAATCCTTCTCGACGATCTGTCCGGGGTACTGCTCCGGGTCACCGGTCTGGCGTTGATACGACACCGCTTGATCGAACAGCTTGTACTTGAGCAGCCAATCCGCCGCCGGCGTCTGCGCCACGATGCCGAATTTGAGCGAGTGCAGCGTCGGCGGGTCGAGCTGAAGCACGTCCTCGGGCTTTGCGAGCCGATCGATTTTGCGGCCGCGTACGTAAACGAGCGCGTACGTGGACGTGTAATAAGGCTTCGTCGTCGACGCGAGCTCGTACCCCGCGGGCAAACCGATGACGACGTCGCATTTGTAGCGGCCGGCTTCGCGTTCGAACGCGCGCAGGGTGTTGCGGATGAATCCGAGGCGCTGCGGGAACCAGGTGTATTCGAGCTTCCAACCGAGATCGCGCGCGAGCAGCTCGGCGATCTTGTTTTCGAAACCGTCTTCGCGCTGACTCGAAAACGGCGGGTTGTTCGGATCCTGGCAAACGCGGAGCACTTTATCTGCGCCCACCTCGTCCGACCGCACCGATGCAACGACGACGAACGCGAGAATAACGCCGAGGACGATCGACCCGTGGGCTATTCGCTTATACATCGCGTCGGCGTCACTGTTTTTGCGAAGTCTGCGTACCCGCGTCGTCCGGGATCGGTTCGAGGCGTCCCGGCTTGATCGCGCCGTCAGAACGACCCTTTAGGTAGTCGTACAAGCCGTCGATGTTCTCCGATACGGTTTTCATGTTCTTGTGACTCGGCATGCCTTTCTCGGGCCTGCCCTCCAATATCGTGGTCTTGACCTCTTCCGGCGAAAGTCGCTTGAGACTCTCGAGCAGTGACGGGCCCACGAGGCCCTGCTGCGCGTTACCGTGGCAACGCTCACACGCGGCGGCGCGCCAGGCCCGAAAACCCTTGAGCGTCATCGGATCCACCTTATTTCCGTCCACGACTTTGTAAGGCTTGTTGGAGTCTTGTGCCTGGGGCTTGCTGGAATCCTGTCCCTGAGGTTGTCCCTGCCCTTCGGCAGCCGCCGTGAGCGCTTCGCCGGTCAACACGGCCAACAACGCGGCGACCGCGAGCAGATATTTTTTCGTCATGCGGTGATTCCTCGCGTCCGGCGACGCGTTACAAAGAAAGTGCCGGCATTCCGGCTTTCGGAAATGCCAGCACGTTAGTGACTCATGCAACGCGCGGCTATCGGGACAACTCTTGTGGCTTCCCGGGTCGAACCTCTATGGCAGCGTAAAGACGGTCATGACGCCGCCGAGCTCGGTGTAGTTTTTGAGCTCCTTGTAGCCACCGACCGCGCCGAGACCTTCGGTCTCGCCTTCGAGACCGGCCGCCAGACCGATGCCCGCCCATCCGCCGATACCGGAAAGCACGCCGATGTACTGCTTGCCCTTGTACTCCCATGTGTTGACGTTGCCGATAATTCCGGACGGCGTCTTGAACTTCCACAGCTCTTTGAGGCTCTTCGAGTCCACGGCTTTGATGTAACCTTCCAGCGTGCCGTAGAAAACGATGTCGCCCGCCGTCGCGAGCGCGCCGCTCCAGACCGAGAACTTCTCCGGTTTCGAGGCCACGATCTTTCCTTGCGCGGCATCCCAGATGATGAAATTGCCCATTCCGCCATGGCTTCCCGGAGCCGGGAACATCGTCAACGTCGCGCCGACGTAGGGCTGGCCCGCGGTGTATTCCACCTTGAACGGCTCGTAGGTCATGCATACGTGGTTGGTCGGCACGTAGAACAGCTTCGTCTTCGGCGAGTAAGCGGAAGGCTGCTGATCCTTGGTGCCGAGCGCCGCGGGGCAAACATCTTTCGTCACGACGTCTTCGCCGTTCTGGTCCGTACTGTACTTCGAGACTACTTGCGGCCGCCCAGTCTTCAGGTCGACGTTGGTGGCCCAATTCACCTTCGGATCGTACTTCTCGGCCACGAGCAGCTCGCCGGTCACCCGATCGAGCGTATAGCCGAAACCGTTGCGGTCGAAATGGACCAGTACGTTGCGATCCTTACCCTTGACGTTGATATCGGCCAGGATGTTTTCATTCACGCCGTCAAAATCCCACTCGTCGTGTGGCGTCATCTGGAAAAACCATTTGGCCATGCCAGTATCGACGTCGCGGGCCATGATGGTCATGGACCACTTGTTGTCGCCGGGACGCTGCTTCGGATTCCAGGTGCTGGGGTTGCCGGTACCGTAGTACACGAGGTTCAGTTTCGGATCGAAGCTGTACCATCCCCAGGTCGAGCCGCCGCCGATCTTCCATTGATCGCCCTCCCAGGTCTTGATAGAGGAATCCTTTCCTATCGGCGCCATCTTGCCGTTGGTCCAGGTCACTGTCTTTTGCGGGTCGACCAGCATCTCTTCGTCCGGCCCGGTACTAAACGCCTTCCATACTTGCTTGCCGGTGTTCATGTCGTATGCAGCGACAAAGCCGCGGACGCCGAACTCGCCCCCGGAGATGCCGGTGATCACTTTGTTTTTGAAGATGTGCGGCGCGTTGGTATTGGTCTCGCCCTTCTTCGGATCGCCGTTCTTCGTCTTCCATAGCTCCTTGCCGGTCTTCGCGTCGAGTGCCACGAGGTTCGTATCCGCCTGCTGCAGGAAAATCTTGCCTTCCGCGTAAGCGACGCCACGATTTACCGTGTCGCAGCACATCACCGGAATGACGCTCGGGTCCTGCTTCGGTTCGTACTTCCACTTGATCTGTTGGGTGCCCAGATCGATGGCGAAGACCTTATTAGGAAAGGGCGAATGCACATAAAGCGTGTCGCCGATCACGAGCGGGCCGCCTTCATGTCCGCGCAGCACGCCGGTCGAAAACATCCAGTCCACCCGCAGATTCTTGACGTTATCTTTGTTGATTTGGTGCAGCTCGCTATACCGCCAATTCTGGAAATTGCCGGCCTGCATCGCCCAGTTCTTCGGATCCTTGGAGAGCTTTGCGACATCGTCATTCGCCGTCGCAACACCCGTGAGGCCCAAAGAGAGAGCAACCGCCGGTACAAAGTGCATCAGCTTATACTTCATTACATCCTCCTGATCGCCTCGGACGGACGAAACCACGTCATCGGCTGTTGCGTTTCTCGTTGCGCGTGAAAGTAGAGGGAATACCGCTCTTGTTCGCGCTCCAAGCACAATGCGTGCCGACGGGAGGATGCGTGCGGGCTGCCGGAAAAGCCGAAAGATTCGCCGATTCGGTAACAAGTGTGACAGCGTCGTGTACCAGCCCTGAAACGCTGTTACACAACAGGCCAAATTGGGATCACGCCGCGCCTGCTCGCCGGCGCGCACGCACGCGTAACGCCAGGCTCGAAAGTCGCGCGGCCATTGCGGGAAATGGTGACGGCCACGATCGCCCGGTTGCGTAGGCCGCGATCAGAAACGCGAGCGCGAGCCATCCGAGGAGCGGACGCAAGTCGACGCTGACCGCCATCGGACGCGTCCACTCGCGCGCCGTCAGCGCTTCACCGAGATCGGCTGCCGTCGCGAGCCGCCGATAGTGCAGCCCGGCCTCCTGTGCGAGCGACTGCAAGTAACTCTCTCTGAGCGAAGAGAGATGCTCGGCACTCGCCGGCCCGCGACCGCCGCCGATGCTTTGTACGACATCGTCGGACGACCAGTAACCGAGTGCATCGCCCGCCATGTCGTATTTCGGAATCCGCATGGGCGCGAAGCCTCCCGTGCCGACGATCAGTCCCGCGACCGCTCCCGCCTCGGCCGCAAGCGGTGCGCGATGCGCTGGGTCGAGCGGCGGCGCTTCGTGTCCGTCGGTAACGAATACCACCGTCGGCCGCGGCTCGATCTGGCGCGCGAGCCGCAGCGCCGAATAAAGGCCCTTCGCCACTTCGCTGGCGCCGGCCCACGCCATTCGCCAGTCGAGACGCGCGAGCGTTGTCGTCAGCTCCGTGTACGCCCCGCACACCTCGACGGGCGCAATCAACACCATCGAGCGATGCTCGGTGAAGATGCCGAGACCGACCCGCGATCCGCACGGCAGCCGCGCCAACGCCTGCCGGATCGCGCCTTTTGCGTACGCCAACCGGCTGACCGGCCGGCCGTCGCGCGTGTAATCGAGCGTGTTCATGCTCTGCGTGATGTCGAGTATGAACAGGTACTGATACACCGGGCGCTCGAGCCGCGCCGTCGGACCCCATAGCGCCGCCAGCAGCACGGCCGCGGCGAGCGAGAGCGCCAGCACCTTGCCATCGACATTCGCCAGTCGCTCCGGGATACGAATCCGGTTCATGGCAAGCCCAAGGTAAAGCCGCGCATCGTCGTGATGGCGCGCTCGCTCTGCACCGGCGGCGGCGCATCGGACACCGTCGCCTCGTCCGATTCGCCGGAGAGCCGCAGCGCACGCTCGAGGTTGTAGCGCGCACTCCAGTGCTCCGGCGCCGCGCGCAGCACATCGCGATACGTCTGTTTCGCCAGCTCGAACAGCGGCATCGCGGGCGGTGCGCCTTCCTGCTCGCGCAATTCGCGCGCCCAGCGCAGATAAATATTCGCGCTGTTGTATTTGCCGGTTCGCACGAGGTCGCCGGGTGCGTTCTCTTCCAGCGCCTGATAGCGCGCGAGCGCTTCCTGGTGCGCGCCGCGGCGCTCCAACCAATAGGCCTGCGCGAACTGCGCTTGCACCGGCATCCGGCCGCGGGCGCCGACGACGCTGCCGTCGGCAATGGCGCGGTTCCACCGGTCTATCTGCGTCAGCCGCCAGCCGTCGACGGTCGCCGCAATCGCGAGCGCCGCGAGCGCTGCAGCCGTAAAACGACGTCGGCGAATCTGCTTCATGTCCATCGGCGGATCTCAACGGTCGCCGCGAGCACGAGCAGAAGCGTCGCCGCGAGCGCGAGACCGTACGCGGGCGTGGACAAGTCCCGCTGCGGCTTCACTTCGCGGTAGCGAATCGGGTACCGTTCCACGCGCGCGATATCCGCAATCGCCCGCTGCACCGCCTGTGGATTCTCCGCTTCGTAGGCGCGATACGGCGTCGGCAGGTCGCTGAAGAACTCGTGCAAGAAATGCTCGGGCACGGTATCGCTCATCGTCGGTCCGACGGCGCGATCCGGGAGCAGCCCCGGACTGCCGTGCGAGCGCAGGTAGACCCAGTAAAGCGAGAGGCGCTCGCGCCGGAAAATGTTTCTAATCTGCGCACGCGTCTGCGGATCGAGATGCGCGCCGCCGTCGGACACGAGCAATATCACGCGCGAGGCGTTGTACGGCCGATCGCTGAAGAGCGAAGCGCCGGCGAGCAACGCGCGACCGATGTCCGTGTCGCCCAACCCGCGTCCGATTCCGCTGCCGGCGATCGCGGCCTCGATCGCTTCGTAACGCTGCGTGAAATCGAGCACCTGTATCGGAAAGGCGCTGAAGAGGATGAAGGCGAAGCTGTCCTCGCGCCGCCGCGCCACGAACTCCTGCAGCAGCCGACGCGCGACCGACGCTTTGGACTCGTGGCGCGCGGCTTCGACCGGAGAGTAATTGCCCGAGAGGTAAAACGGCTGATCCATGCTGGCGCTGCGATCGAGCACGATCGCCATCTCCGCCCCTTGACCCAAATGCTCGGTGGTTTGCTCCGAAAGATACGGACCGGACACGGCGACGACGATGGCGGCGATGGCGAGCGCGCCCGCGACACGGACCGCCCAACCCGCCGCCTGCGACAACCGATCGCGCGGCAGCAGCGCGATCGAGGCGCAGCCGAGCGCGTGCGCGCTCCGGCGCAGGAGCGGCAGGATCGCGAGCGGCAGGAACACGAGCGCCCACGGCTGCGCGAACGCGATGCTCACCGCCCACCTCGCTCGCGCCGCCGGCACTCGCGACAGAGCGCGACCGCATCGACGCGGCCGGCGCGCGCGGCGCCGAAGAACTCGGCGCGCGACGCCGCGAAAAACTGCTCGATTTGCGGTCGTATCGGCGCGAAGCCGGGGCGGCGCGCGAAGAAATCGGCGAGCTCGCCGGCGAACACGCTGCGCCCGGCGCTCTCATCGAACGCGCGATGCAATCGGCGCAGCATCATGGGATAGGTTGCTTCGTCTTGCCGGCCTGCGAGCACCTTGATATCGCGGTAGGCGCGCGCGAACGGACCGGGGCGTTGCGGCCAGGCGAGGCCGTAGCGGCGATACGCAAGGTAGAACAGCATCAGCGCGGCGGCCGCCGCGTACAGGCCGAGACGCAGCACCAACGGACGCGTGCCGATCGCGGGCGGAGCGGCATCGGGAAGCATCTCATCCAGGCCGGCGCGCCCGAGCACCTGCGCCGGAGCGAGCGGCGCCGCCGTCACGGCCCAATCCGGAAACGTTTCGTCGTGCCGCGCCGCACCGCGCTCGAACGCCAGCGTCACCGCGGGGAGCAGCAACGTGGTGACGGTTTCCGGCGACCCCATGATCTGGTACGCGAACCGAATCGTATAGCGCGTGCCGCCGAGCCGCGCGGCGGTGTCGATCACGGGCGCACGCGCCTCGAGCAACGCGTCGATTCGGCCGGCGCCCGGCAGACGCGACGACACGAGCGCGTAGCCGGCACCGGCATCCACGGTGACGACGCGCTCGAGCACGTCGCCGATGGTATGCCCCACGGGGCGCGGATTGCGCACATCGACGATCTCGATCGGCGCCGCCGCCGTCGCCCTCACGCTCAACGCGAGGAGCAACGCCGCGCAGAGCGCGCGCTCAAGACGCGCCGCCCGCTCCGGCGCCATGAAAGAAGTACCGCGTGAGCGCATCGACGTCGAAACTTCCGATCAGAAAAAACGGCTCGCGCCCGAAACGCTGCAACGCCTCCCGCAGCTCGTTGCGCCGCCGCGCATACGCCGCGGCCAGCCGCGCGCGCACGGAGGCGCGCAGGATGAGCGTGCGCTCCGCGCCGCTCTCGCTGTCGCGCAGCCGCGCCAGCCCGCGGCCGTCGCCCGGCCCCGCCGCTTCGAGCGCGTCCCAAATCACGATCGGAACAACGTCGTGCCGCGCGAGCCGGTCGCGCAGCTCGCGCACGAGTGTGAGCGGGAAATGAAAATCGGAAGCGAGTAGCACGAGCGCGCGCTGCTTACCGAGATAGCGCGGCGCCTCGAGCAGCCCGCCCGCGCCGACGCCGGTCAGCGGGAGCTTACGGAGCCGGTCGGCGAGCGCGGCCCCCGCGCCGCGCGCGCGCGTCGACGGCAGCAGCAAATCGGCCCGCACCCGCTCGTCACAACCGACAAAACCGAACGGATCGCCGGTCCGGCCGGCCGAATAGCCGGCGGCGGCAACCAGATCGGCGAGCACGTCGAGCTTGCGGCGCGCCCCCTGAAACCCCATCGATGCGGAAAGATCGGCGAGCACGTACACGGGAACGCTGCTTCGCTGATGATGCACGCGCACGACCCATTGCCCGAACGGATCGTGCAGGCTCGCGCGGACGTCAAGGCGGCGCGGATCGGCGGCGGCCAGTAGCGGCGCGTGCGAATGAAATTCGAAACCGCCGCCGCCCGCCGCCGAGCGGTGATGACCGGGGTAGTGCGCGCGCACGCGCCACGCGATCCGGTAGTGGAACTCCCACTCCATTACGGGGCTGCCACGCGCGTCACGATCTGGCGCATCAGCTCGCGTGCGAGGTGTGCCCGTCGCAGCTCGTACACGGGTTGAAAATAAATGCGGTGCGCGAGCGCTTCGTGCAAAACGGATTGCACGTCTTCCGGCACCACGCTTGCGCGCCCCGCCAGCCAGGCGACCACGCGCGCGGCGCGCATGAGCATGCTCATGGCGCGCGGGCTCGCGCCGGCGAGCACGAAATTCTCCATGTCCACGTCGTCGATGCGGACGCCATAGTCCTGCGGACGGCGTGTCGCCTGCCAGAGGCTGAGCGCGTATTGCTCGAGCGCGGGACTCGAAGCGATCGCCTCCTGAATCGCTCCGCCGATCGCGTTCAACTCGCGAAACGGCAGGATCGCCGGTCGCACGCGCGCGATCAGCTCGTCGATGTCGTGAAATCGCGGGTCGAAGACGAGCGCGCGCTGCGCGTCCCGGCCGGCCGGCGCTTCGATCGTGATCTCCATGAGAAAGCGGTCGCGCGCCGCGGACGCGATCTCGAAGGTCTCCTCTTTTTCGACCCGATTGCGATCCGCGACGACTTGCAGGTACGGAAAATGGTAATCGCGGTTGAACGCATGGACACTGCGCTCGGCCATTACGCGCAGCAGCAGTGAATGCACTTGCGGCCGCGCGCGGTTGATCTCGTTGAAGAAAAAGACGGCGAGCGCCTCGCTCTCGCGCACGAGCGGACCCGGCTCGACGCGCGGCTTGCCCACTTCGTCGATGTAGGTGTAGTAGACGAGGTCGTTCGGCATCAGGTCGATGGTGCCTTCGACCCGCTGATAGCCGCCGCCGATGGCGCGGGCGAACGCGCGCAGCAGCGTTGTCTTGCCGACGCCGACGTCGCCCTCGAGCAGCACATGACCGCGCGCGAATGCCGCGACGTTCAGCAAGCGAATGACGCGCTCCTGACCGACGACCGCGCGCGCCACCTCCGTCTCGAGCGCGAGCGCGCGCTCGTGCCAGTCGGCGAGCATACTGTCGGGTTCGAAAACGCGGTCGGACAGGAGATCCGGCACGGCGAATCCTCCGGAGTAACGCACTGGGAAGGCGTCACGCATTCTGACCGCGTCGCGCGGCCGGCTGCAAGTAACACGGGCAATACGCGCGCGCTTCATGCGGGCTTCGCCTTCCCACGCACCGGCGGACGGTCCACAATCGATAGGCGTCGCGACTTCGTTAAGACGTCGCTGAGAAACTTTGGCCGTCGAGGACACGCCTCCATGCCTTCACGCTTCTCGTTCGCCGCCTGTCTTGCCGTACTTCTTTCCGCATCGCTCCCGATGACGACACTTGCGGCTGACGTGACCGCCGACGAAGTCCGCAATCTCCTCGCCGCCGCTTCCGGCGATCGCCCCGCCGATCTGGCGGGCAGGAATCTCTCGGAGCTCGATTTGAGCCGGATCGACTTCAAGCGCGCGAGTCTCGCGCGCGCCAACCTGTTCGGAACGAAGCTGGTGGGCGCGAATTTGGCGGGCGCAAACCTGACCGGAGCCAATCTCGATGCCGCCTGGTTGATGCGCGCCGACTTCAGCAACGCCGATCTTTCGAACGCCAGCCTGTTCGCGCCGGTGATCTACCCGAGCGTCGATGTGCAGGCGACGGAGGCGCCGAATTTTGCGGGAGCGAACCTTTCCGGCGCACGCATCATTGCGCGTCTCGCGCGCGTGAATCTGCGCGGTGCGAAGCTCGCCAACGCCAAGCTCGGCGTCGATCTCAAAAATCAACCGATGGGACAGATGCGCAACGACTTCTCGAGCGCCGATCTAACGGGCGCCGATTTTTCCGGCGCCGATGCGAACCGCGCGGTGCTGGCGTTCGCCAACCTCACGAATGCCAATCTCGCGCGCACGAACCTGTCCTACGCCGATCTTTCGGGTGCCGATCTCACCGGCGCCGAGCTGACCGGAGCCGACCTGACGGGCGCCGATCTGGCCGGCGCCAACTTCAAGGGCGCCAAGGGGCTCGATGCGGCAAAGGGGCTGGCGCAGGCGAAAAACCGCGAGCGGGCAAGCTTTTAACATTAAAGCCGACCGCAGAGGACGCAAAGGACACGGAGGAAAAGCGAAGAAATCGAGACAAGGGTCGTGCGCCATGCCGTTCCATGCTGTTATTCGCTAACGACTAAGGCGAGCGTTCGGTAACGCCAGGTACACAAAAGACGCCAACCAAAGTACTTCATCGAAAACCTCCGCGTCCGCGGCGGTGACGCGCGATGGTTATCACCGACCCGCCGGCCGCCAGTTTGCGAACAAGAACGGCGAGGCCGGCACTTACTTGATTCCGCACTGCTGCTTGGATTGAGTCTGAAGCTCGCGATACTTTTTCACGGCGTCTTTCACCGCTTCCGGATCGCGAAACTCGCCGCCGCGATCGCCGCCCAACGTTTGATAGCGAGCGGCCGTAGAGACTTCCAGGTATTCGTCATAGGGCAACGCTTTCGCGACTTCGTCGATGACACAGGAACATTTGTAAACGTATTCCTGCTTCCCGCCATGGTCGTACAAGCACTCCAGAACGTACTCCACGCGATCCGCGGTTGGATAGTCGTTGGCCCAGATCGGACTCGCAAGCAGGAGTCCCAGCGCCGCCGTTGACGAACGGATCATATCGGTCTCCTTGAGTGCGCGCTGAATGTCGAATGACGACATGTTATGACAAGCCACATCGCCGGACCAATCGGCGCGAGAATCGCACCGATGTGTACGTAGAGATTCGAGCGCGGGAGACGCACGATGCTCGCGAGCGCAAACCGACGTTCCCGGCGCGCGACCCTGACGCGAGTGTGGGGTCTCGCCGTTTCGGCGAAAGCGAACGTGCGCGCCGGCGCTCGTTGCTTGCACTTACACCGTCTTAGCCTAAGAATAGGTTTCACTGCCACAGCCCACGGGCCGCTATCGCACGAACGCGCGACCCGCCACCTGGCGCCGTCGGAGAAGGACCGATGATCACAGCGGGCAGTGCTCACGCCAGACTCGTTCACGCCGCAGTCGAGGGCGGCCGCAACGGTCTGCCCGTCAACAGCATCATCACGCGCTCGTGGGAACGCTGCTTGCGGGATTATCGCCTCGATCCGTCGAGCGAGAGCGAACCCTTGATCCTCAACGGAAGCGATCTCGCCGAACGCGAGGAGCGGCTCGGGCCCTTGCTCTCCTTCGCACAGGCGGAAATGGCGAATCTGTATCAGCAGATCACCGGCTCCGGCTACGCGGTCATGCTGACGGACGCGAGCGGCGTGGTGGTTCACTTCATCGGCGATCCGAGCTTCGACGATCTCGCGCGCCGCAGCGGGCTCACCGTCGGCGGCGTCTGGAGCGAAAAGCAGCAGGGCACGAACGGCATGGGGACCTGCCTGATCGAACAGAAGCCCGTCGTCGTGCATCACCGCGAGCACTTCTACCTCCACAACGCCGGGCTGACGTGCTCGGCGGCGCCGATCTTCGATCCGCACGGCGCGCTGCTCGCCGTGCTCGATGCGTCGGGCAGCTCGAAGCTGGCGCAGCAACACACCATGGTGCTCGTCAACATGGCCGCGCAGATGCTCGAGAACCGCCTGCTGTTGCATGCGTTGAGCGGCGAATACGTGATTCGCTTCCACAGCCGGCCGGAATTCGTGCACACGCTCGGTGAGGGGACCGTCGCCTTCGATACCGACGGGCGCGTGCTCGCCGCCAACCGCAGCGCCCTGTTTCAACTCGGCTACGAGTCGGCCAAGGAGCTGCTGGGGCGGCGTATCGAGGAGGTGTTCAACGTCACGGTCGGCGCGCTGCTGCAGCGCGCGTGGACCAATGGGTCGCATCCGCTGCCGATTCGCGAGTTCCGCGAGGGCCGTCGCTTCTTCGCGCTGGTGCAACAACCGGACAAGACGCCGACGCGCGCCGCCCGCACGGCGCCGGTCGCGACCGAACCGGCCGTGCGCGCACCGGGATCGCCGCTCGATGATCTCGATTTCGGCGATCCGCGCATGGCGGAGAACATTCGTCGCGCCAAGCGCGTCCTGAACAAGGACATTCCGATTCTGCTTTTCGGCGAAACCGGCAGCGGCAAGGGCCGGCTCGCGCGCGCGATACACGAGGCCAGCGACCGTCGCGACAAACCCTTCATCGTCATCAACTGCGCCGCGATCCCGGAAACGCTGATCGAGAGCGAGCTGTTCGGCTACCGGCCGGGCGCGTTCACGGGCGCCAGCCGCGAGGGACGGCGCGGCAAGATCCTGCAGGCGAACGGCGGCACCCTCTTCTTCGACGAGATCGGCGACATGCCGCTTGGGCTGCAAAGCCGGCTCTTGCGTCTCCTCGAGGAGAAGGAAGTCGTACCGCTCGGCGGCGAAGCAACGCTCAGTGTCGATGTCCGTGTGGTCAGCGCCACGCATCAGGACCTGCCGGCGCTGATGCGGGAAGGCGCGTTCCGCAGGGACCTCTATTACCGGCTTCAGGGTCTGGTGCTGTCGCTGCCGCCGCTACGCGAGCGCACGGACCGCCGGCGGCTGATCCTGCGTCTCGCGCGCGACGAAAGCGCAGGCGAGCCGATCAGCTTCAGCGACGAAGCGCTGCGCTGGCTCGAGAACTACGCTTGGCCCGGGAACGTCCGGCAGTTGCGCGGAGCGCTGCGCATAATGATCGCGCTTTGCGACGACCGCTGCGTACAGCTGCGCGACATACCGGCCGAGCTGTATAACGACTCGGCGAGCCCTTCGGTCGAACCGACGCCGCAAACGCCGCACCTGAGTCGGCCCGCCGAAAGCCCGTTGAAGGAGGCGGAATACGAAGCCCTCGTGCGCGTCATCGAACAGAATCGCTGGAACATCAGCCTTGCGGCGAAGCAGCTCAAAGTGAGCCGCAACACGCTGTACCGAAAGATGAAGCACTACCGCATCGGGCGCGGCGTCGAGCGCTACGAAGGGTGACCATGACCACTCCCGCACCCGTGCCGTTCCCACTCGCGTTCGAGCAACGATCGATCGCCGAGCATTTCGGCGTGTGGATCGAACCGGCGGAACTTCATTTCAACGCCGCGCACTTCATCACTTACGCGGGAATCTGTGAAAACCTCCACGGACACAACTTTCATGTCCGCCTGCGCGTGCACGGCGACAACACGGCGGACGCGTTCGTGGTCGATTTCGTCGAGCTCACGCAGCTCGCGCGCGAGGTCTGCGCGACGCTGCACGACCGCGTGCTGTTGCCGGGCCAAAGCCGCGAGGTGCGGCTGACTCGCGGCGAGGGCTGGATCGAGGTCAACGTCTACGACAAGCGCTTCGTTCTGCCCGAGCAGAACTGCGCCGTGCTTCCCGTCGCGAACACCACCGCCGAAATGAGCGCCTGGCATATGGGCGCCGAGCTGCTGCGGGCGCTAGGTGCGCGGGAGCGGCTCGGCAACATCGCCGAGATCGAAGTGGCGGTCGAAGAAGCGGACCGGCAATGGGGCGTTTGCCGGCGGACGCTTCGCGACAGCGCCTGAAACAGCGGGGCGCGCGTCGCGTCGAGCGCATACCGCCGCATGCCTGAGCAGATCCTCTTCCTGACCGGCAAGCTCGCCGAGCCCCAGCTGCACAAAGTGCTGCAGGCGATGCAGCCGACGCCGTTTACCTACCAGGTGCACGAGCTGGGCGTGAGCGTTGCGGCGCTGATGACGACCGACATGATCCGCCGGCGTCTGCCGGACGCCATGGGCGCGAACCGTGTCGTGATTCCAGGGCGCTGTCGCGGGGATGTCGCCGAGCTGACGCGTCAACTCGGCGTCCCGGTGGAACGCGGACCCGACGAGCTCAAGGACTTGCCGTCGTTCTTCGGGCGCCGTTCCGCACCGCCGGACCTGAGCCGCTACGACATGCGCATCTTCGCGGAGATCGTCGACGCGCCGCAGCTCGCGATCGAAGCGATTCATGAGCGCGCGAAGCATTACCGCGAGTCGGGAGCGGATGTGATCGACATCGGATGCCTGCCGGGCACGCCGTTCCCGCACCTCGAAGAAACCGTGGCGAGCCTGCGGGACGCGGGCTATGAAGTCAGCATCGATTCCCTCGACACCGAGGAGTTGCGGCGCGGGATACGCGGCGGCGCGAATTATCTGCTGAGTCTCAACGAAGACACGCTCTGGCTCGCCGACGAAACCGATGCGGTTCCGGTGCTGATCCCGGCGACGGCGGGCGATCTCGATTCCCTCGACCGTGCCGCCGCGCGGCTTGCGCATCGCGGCCGTCGCTATTTCGTCGATCCCGTGCTCGATCCGATCCATTTCGGTTTCGTCGAGTCGCTCATGCGCTATCGCGAAGTACGCGTGCGTCATCCGGAGGTCGAGATATTCATGGGCACGGGCAACCTAACCGAGCTGACGGACGCGGACACGAGCGGCATCACCGCCGTGCTGCTCGGGATCGCCTCGGAGCTCGGCATCCGTCACATTCTCACCACCGAGGTCAGCGCGCATGCACGCGCCGCCGTCCGCGAAGCCGACGTTGCCCGCCGCCTGATGTACGCCGCCCGCGCGGAACGCAGCCTCCCGCGCAGTCTGCACCCGGGCCTGCTGCAAGTGCACGAGCGCCGCCCGTTCCCCTACGGCCCGGAGGAGATTCGCGAGCTCGCCGCGGCGATACGCGATCCGAGCTTTCGCATTCAAGTGAGCGCCGCCGGCATCCACGCTTACAACCGCGACGGTCTGCACACGGCGACAGATCCGTTCGCTCTGTTTCCGCATCTGCGCGTGGAATCGGACGGCGCGCACGCTTTCTATCTCGGCGTGGAGCTCGCGCGTGCGCAGATCGCCTGGCAGCTCGGCAAACGCTATACGCAGGACGAAGCGCTGACGTGGGGCGCCGCCGTGCCGCGCGCGGCTGACGATCTCACTCGTTACACGCCGCCGGGCTCCACATTGAACGCGCGCTCGGAAACTCCGCCATGATTCACGAAACGGTCGTCACCACGCGCACGGCCGAGGGCAAGACCCACATCGCGCCCATGGGCGTGCGCCAGGACGACGGCGCTGTCATCCTCGCTCCGTTTCGTCCGTCGGGCACGCTCGACAATCTCCTGCGCGACGGCGTGGCCGTCATCAACTACACCGACGATGTGCGCGTGATCGCCGGCTGCCTGACCGGGCGTTTCGACTGGCCGCTCGCGCCGGCGACCTCCGTCCCCGGCGCGCGTCTTGCCGACTGTCTCGCGCATGCGGAAGTGCGCGTCGAGCGCACGGTGCTGGACGAAATGCGTCCGCAACTGCACTGCCGCGTCGTTCATGAACAGATGCACGCGCCCTTCCGCGGCTTCAATCGCGCACAGGCCGCCGTGGTGGAAGCGGCGATTCTGGTGAGCCGCTTGCATTTGTTGCCGCGGGAGAAGATCGAGCGCGAGATCGCCTACCTCGCCATAGCGGTGGAAAAAACCGCCGGCAGCCGCGAACGCGAGGCATGGGGCTGGCTCAAGGAGCGGATTGAACGGCATTATGCCGGTCAGACGACCGGGAGCCGCGTATGACGGCAATGCTCGCGAGCGCCGCGAACCGCGCCGAGGCGGAGATGGCCGCGGCGTTCGGCGCCGATGTCATCGATCTCAAGGATCCCTCGGCGGGGGCGCTCGGCGCATTGCCGCTTGCGACCATTGCGCAGATCGTCGGCGCTCTCGCGGGCCGGCGACCGGTCAGCGCGACCATCGGCGATCTGCCGATGGCACCGGGGCTGTTGATGGAGGCGGCGCTGGCTACGGCAAGCACCGCGGTCGACTTCGTGAAGGTGGGATTGTTCGAGCATCGCGACCGCCGCGATTGCGTTGCGGCACTGGCTCCCGTCGCCCGAAAGGTTCGACTGATCGGCGTACTTTTCGCCGACGAGGGCCTGGATCTTTCGCTTCTTGATGCACTCGCCGACGCCGGTTTCGCGGGCGCGATGCTGGACACGGCGGCGAAGCATTCCGGCGGTCTGCGCGCTCATCTGCGCGACGGCGATCTCGCCGCATTCGTGCGGCGCGCGCAATCCTTCGGACTCATCACCGGTCTCGCCGGCTCCCTGACGCTCGACGACATCGCGCCGCTGGTACATCTTCGTCCCACATACCTCGGGTTTCGCACCGCTCTGTGTCGCGGCGCGGCACGAACCGCACCGCTCGACCCGCAGGCATTCGCCGCAGTGCGCGCGCGACTCGCCGCATGTTTCGACGGTGAGGAAAACGAGCGAATGCGTGCTCGGCGATAGACGGGACCTCGATTTTCCGCAGGCATCGAAGAGTCTTTGCGCCGAAGTACGCGTCAAACCCGACGCTGGCATCGACACGACGGTTGGAATTTGTCAGGCTGTAAGCGGCGCAGGGTAAGGTGCGGCGCAACGACATGGACTATCAGGAGTTCATTCGGACCGTTCGAAGCCGCGGCGGCTTCGCGTCGCAGGAGCGTGCGGAGAAACTTACCGCGACCACGCTCGAGACCATCGGCGAAATCGTGCCGAACGCCGACAAACGCAAACTGATCGAACAGCTTCCGGCAGAGCTACGCAGCGCGTTCGAGCGGCCCACCTCGGTTCCCGCGTACTCGCTCGATGAATTCTTCAATCGCATCGCCGCGCGCGAAGGTACGACGTTCGAGGACGCGCGGCGCGACGTGCTGATCGTCATCAGCGTGCTCCGCGACGCGATGGCGGGTAGAGAAATCGACGAGCTATGGGCGCAGCTTCCGGGCGAGTACCGCCGCATCCTCAACCCCGGCGCGCCGCCGGCGTCGACCCTCTAGCATCGGCGCCATGGAGATCGTCGAGCTCTACCCGAATCCCGGCGTAACGCGTCGCCTGGAAGGAACGTACCTCGGGCAAGAATTGTTTCGGCTGGGCACGCCGGCGGATCCGTTCGTGTACGCAAACTTCGTGACGAGCATCGACGGCAGGATCGCCATCGTCGAAGCCGACACGGGGGAATCCTACGTGCTCGAGGACCTGGCAAGCACTCGCGACTGGCGGCTGTTTCAAGAGCTGCAGGCTCAAGCCGATTGCATGGTCACGCACGGCGGCTATTTGCGTGCCCTCGCGCAGCGCAAGTTCGACGACATACTCCAGGTCGGCGTCGCCAAACAGGTGCTCGACATCGGCCGATGGCGACGCGAGCACGGTTTGAGCAAACAACCGGCCGTCGCGATCATCAGCCGCACGCTCGACTTCCCGATGCCGGCCTCGCTCGCGCGGCACGAGCAGCCGGTGCACATCGTCACCGGCGAAGATGCGCCGCGCGAGCGCGTGCAATATTGGAAGAATCAGGGCTACGAAGTGCGTTACGCCGGACGCGGGGCCTCGGTGCAGGGCGGGCCCATGATCAAGCTGCTTGCAAGCCTCGGTTACTCCCGTTTGTATCTGCTCGCCGGCCCGCAGATGCACGAGACCGTGTTGCGCGACGGCGCGCTGTCGCGTCTCTATCTCACGATCACTCATCAAATCATCGGCGGTGAGATTTTTCATACCCTCACCGCCGGTCCGCGGATCGGCAACCCCGGGCGGTTGAAACTGCGGACGCTCTACTACGATCCCCACGCGCCGAAAGGCACCGGACAGTGGTTCGCGTCGTTCGACGTGCGGCGGGATGGAGATGGCGCGGACGCCACGTCCGATTAGTTCAGCACCGCGCGCGTGTCGATAGTACGACGCGCTTCGCGCGGTTGTGGACGTAATAAATCAACTTGTGGGTGGTTGACCCATCGCTCCGCGCGTGTCGCTCCGCGCGCATCCTGCGCGCCCGCGACATTGACACATCCCTGTGTGGCACCTGCGCTCTCGCGAAATTCGTATGTCCCTGTACACCGCAGGTGACTTTCTTTTGTTCGCGCTATCGCGCGGCAGTGGATTTAATAGATTTACTTGTGGGTGGTTGACCCACGGCAAGTGACTTTTCTTTGCTCGTGCAAAGAAAAGTCACCAAAAGAAAGCACGCCCCGGATGGCGCAGACATCCCTTGCGCTCCTCGGCGTTGGGACCCCTCGCGGCAACACGGTACGTCCCTGTACTGGTTGCCGCGCGGCCATTCCATGGCCGCGCCCGTTCGGGCTCCTTTCCCAAACCCTCCGGTGCTCGAAGCACGCCATACGGGGACCCAACAACCGCTAACACCTCAGCGTCGAGTTCCGGTGGCTTCCGGAAGCAAGAGATCGAGTTGAGTGGTGTTGTACCTCCCCGTAAAGCAAGCCGAGCACCGCAGCCGTCGTCGGGGGACTTCGCGAGACGATGGCGAGCCCGAGCGCGCGCAGTGGTCTTTTTGCGGGCCGGCGAGTTCGGCTCGCGCTCGACATCGGCGAAGAGTACAGACGAAAACCAAGCGGTGGTTGCTTTTCGATCCCCGTGCGGCGCGCTGAGCCGCGCAGCCAAGCAATCGCTGAAAGCGAGACTGTGTCCGAGCCCGAGCGCGTAGACTTTGCGCGCCGGCGAGTTAGGCTCGCTTTCGGGATTGACGGCGAGCGGCGAGTGGGTCTTCGCGCCGCCCGGGGTCGCCTTTCTTTTGGTGACTTTTCTTTGGCGAGACAAAGAAAAGTCACCTGCCCTGGGTCAGCCACCCAGAAATTAATTTATTAACTCGACAACAGCGCGAAGCGCGCCCGATATGGCTCATCCCACTCACAACAGCCTCCCCGACGATCCGCTCTGGTACAAGGACGCCGTCATTTATCAGCTGCACGTGAAGGCGTTCTACGACAGCAACGGCGACGGTACCGGCGACTTCCACGGGCTGATGGAGAAGCTCGACTACATCCGCGATCTCGGCGTGAACTGCATCTGGCTGCTGCCGTTCTACCCTTCGCCGCTGCGCGATGACGGCTACGACATCGCCGACTATCGCGACGTGCACTCCGACTACGGAACGATGACCGACTTTCGCGCGTTCGTGCGCGCGGCGCACGCGCGCGGTTTGCGCGTCGTGACGGAGCTCGTGATCAATCACACCTCCGACCAGCACCCGTGGTTTCAGTCGGCGCGGCGCGCGCGGCTGGGTACGTCGCGCCGTAATTTTTACGTGTGGAGCGACGACGACAAGAAATACGCCGACACGCGCATCATTTTTCGCGACACCGAAAAATCGAACTGGGCGTGGGATCCGATCGCGCGACAATATTACTGGCACCGGTTCTTCTCGCACCAGCCGGACCTCAACTTCGACAATCCGCAGGTGATGCGGGCGATCCTCGCGGTGATGCACTTTTGGCTGCTCGCGGGGGTCGACGGGCTGCGTCTCGACGCCGTTCCTTATTTGTGCGAGCGCGAAGGGACGAACAACGAGAATCTCCCCGAGAGCCATAGCGTCTTGAAGCGCCTGCGCGCCGCGCTCGAGTCCCGGTTTCAAAACCGGATGTTTCTCGCCGAGGCGAATCAATGGCCCGAGGACGTGCGACCGTATTTCGGCGACGGCGATGAGTGCCACATGGCGTTTCACTTTCCGCTCATGCCGCGGATCTACATGGCGGTCGCGCAGGAGGACCGTCACCCGATCACCGAAATCATGGACCAGACGCCGGAGATACCAGAGAACTGTCAGTGGGCGATTTTTCTGCGCAACCATGACGAGCTGACGCTCGAGATGGTGACCGATCGCGAGCGCGACTACATGTATCAGGTTTACGCGTCGGATCCGCGTTCGCGCCTCAATCTCGGCATCCGCCGTCGGATGGCACCGCTGGTCGACAACGATATCGAGCGCATCCGGCTGCTCAACAATCTGCTGCTGTCGTTGATCGGCAGCCCGATCATCTACTACGGCGACGAGATCGGGATGGGTGACAACATTTTCCTCGGCGACCGAAACGGCGTGCGCACGCCGATGCAGTGGAGCCCGGACCGCAACGCGGGTTTCTCGCGCGCCGATCCGGCGCGCCTGTACCTGCCGCCGGTCATGGATCCGATCTACGGCTACGGCGCGGTCAACGTCGAGGCGCAAATGCGCGATCCGTTCTCGCTGCTCAATTGGATGAAGCGGTTGATCGCCGTGCGCAACGCGCACAAAGCGTTCGGCCGCGGCTCGCTGCGTTTTTTGTCGCCCGGCAACCGGAAAATACTCGTCTATCTGCGCGAGTACGAGGACGAGAGCGTGATGTGCGTGACGAACCTGTCGCGCGCGGCGCAGCCGGTCGAGCTGAACTTGTCTGCTTTCCAGGGCCGAGTGCCGGTCGAAATGCTGGGTCGCAGCACGTTCCCTCCGATCGGTGAACTGCCGTATTTACTCACGCTGCCCGGTTACGGATTCTATTGGTTTCTCCTTTCGAAAACCGCCGCGGTGCCGCGCTGGCACGAAGAACGTCTCGCTCCTGCCGAGCTTCCCTGGCTCGTAATGTTCGCCGGTTGGCGCTCGCTCTATCCCGATTTCATCGGGCAGAACGACCGCGTGCAGCGTCCGATGGCGGAGAAGCTGCGCGCTGCGGTTGAGCGCGATATCCTGCCGCGCTTCGTCGCGAAGGAGCGCTGGTATGCGACGAAGGCCAGCGCACCGGAACGCGTCGAGCTGCTGGATGCAGCCGAGTGGGGCGAAGCGACGCACAGCGCCCTGGTCGCGCTCGTGCGCACCGTCAGCCGGGAAGGGCATGCCCGCTATTTTCTGCCGCTCTCGATCGTGTGGGGCGAAACGACGGACGAGCACGTGCGCCCGCTGCTGCACCGCGCGTTGGCGCGCGTGCGCCGCGGTCCGCGCGTCGGGGTGCTGTTCGACGCGGTCGCGGACGAGGAATTCTGCCGCATGCTCGTGCGCGCAATGGGTGTGCGTCATGAGCTGACACTCTCGCAAGGCCGGCTGCGGTTCGAGTCGAGTAAAGCCTACAAGGATCTGGTCGGCAACGTCGGGGAGCTCGCGGTCCGTCCGCTGGGACTCGAGCAAAGCAACTCCTCGGTCGTGCTCGGCGAGCGCCTGATTCTGAAGTTCTATCGTCGCCTGGAACCGGGACTCAATCCCGACCTCGAGATCGGCCGCTTTCTCACGGACGTCTCGCCGTTTCCGCACATCGCTCCGCTCGCCGGTTACGTCGAATACTACAACACGACGGAAGACTACATGGCGACGGTCGCGATGCTCCAGGGCTACGCCGCCAATCAGGGCGACGGCTGGCTCTACACGATCGAGTTTCTCGTCTGGTACCTCGAAGCGAACCGAAGCGAGCCCGGCGCGGACAAAGGCTTACAGCAGCACGCGCGCTACGTGCTCTACATGACGATGATGACGACGCTCGGGCGGCGTACCGCCGAGCTGCACCAGGCGCTGTCGCGCGTGACGGGCGATCCGGCGTTCGATCCGGAGCCGGCCGGACCGTCGGAAATCGGCCAATGGTGGGAGCGCGTTCGCGGCGACATCGAAGCGACGCTCGCGAAGCTCAAGGCCGGGCGCGCGCGGTTGCCGACGGCGCTGCAGCCGATTGCGGATCGCTTCATCGGCGGCGAAGCCGAGCTTTACGCGAGCCTCGGCAGCCCGCTGGCGCTCGCCACGAAGAAGACGCGCTACCACGGCGACTATCATCTCGGACAGGTGCTGGTCGTACAGAACGATTTTCTGCTCACCGATTTCGAAGGCGAGCCGGCGCGCCCGCTCGCCGAACGCCGCGCCAAACATTCGGCTCTGCGCGATGTCGCCGGCATGTCGCGGTCGTTCAACTACGCGGCATACAACGCGTTGCGCCGCGTGACGGCGGAGCGCTCGGAAGACTACGACACGCTCGAGCGCCTGGCGCGCGCCTGGGAGACAGCGGCGCGCGAGCGTTTTCTCGAAGGTTACCGCGCGGCCGCGTCGGGCTCCGCCGGGTGGCCTGACGATCCGGCCGACGCCAAGGCGCTCGTCGATCTCTTCACGCTCGAAAAAGCGCTCTACGAGATACGCTACGATCTCGACAACCGGCCGGACTGGGTGGAAATTCCATTGCGCGGCGTACTCGCGCTTCTGCCCGAGATGAAGAAGGAGAAGGAAGCACCGACCGCTGCGAGTTGATTTGCGACGCATGGTCGCGCCCGCGCGAGCGGTTTCTGTCCTGCAATACGAACGAATCCTCACGCCGGCGTCGAAGCCCACAGCTCGAACGCATGTTCGAGGCGGACGGCCGCGCCAAAGTCCTGCAATTTCCACGTGAGTGTCCCTGCATCGGGGTTTTGCTGATTTGAGGCGCGATGCGGGCTGCGTAAGATTTGCGCCAGTTTTGTGCCCATCCCACGGCCGCGAGCGGTCGCATAACGACGCATTCGTCAACGCGAATGCAGGAAAGGAGTATCCCTTCACGATCAGGACGATCCTATGCTGAGGCGCTTTCCGATACGCGAGGGGCGGCCGTTTCCGCTCGGCGCCACGTGGGACGGGCTCGGCGTCAACTTCGCGCTGTTTTCGGCAAACGCGACGAAGGTCGAGCTCTGTCTGTTCGATGTGAACGGTGAGAAGGAGCTCGAGCGCATCGAGCTGCCCGAATACACCGACGAAGTGTGGCACGGTTATTTGCGCGACGCGCGCCCCGGTACCGTCTACGGGTACCGCGTCCACGGACCGTACGAGCCCGAAGCCGGTCATCGTTTCAATCCGAACAAGCTGCTGATCGATCCCTACGCCAAGCAACTCGTCGGGAAGCTGGTTTGGGCACCCGAGATATTCGGCTACAAAGTCGGAGCGCCGGAAAAAGACCTCTCGTTCGACGAGCGCGACAGCGCCCCGTTCGTGCCGAAAGGGCGCGTGATCGATCCGGCGTTCACGTGGGGAAGCGAACGCCGCCCGATGGTCCCCTGGGAACAGACCATCGTCTACGAGCTGCACGTCAAAGGCTTCACCAAGATGAACAAGCGCGTCCCGCCCGAGCTGCGCGGAACATTTTCCGGGCTGGGCGACGGACGCGTCGTCGACTACCTGCGTCGCCTCGGCGTTACGTCGATCGAGCTCCTGCCGATCCATGCGTTTGCGGACGACGGTCACCTGGCCGAGAAGGGACTCGTCAATTATTGGGGCTACAACACCATCGCGTTCTTCGCGCCGGAGCCGCGCTACATGGCGACGCCGTTCGCGAACGAGTTCAAGGAGATGGTGAATCATCTGCACGCGGCCGGGCTCGAGGTGATTCTAGACGTTGTCTACAACCATACGGCCGAAGGCAATGAAGCCGGACCGACGCTGTCCCTCAAGGGCATCGACAACGCCAGCTATTACCGGCTGCTGCCGGATCAGAAGCGCTACTACATCAACGATACCGGCACCGGCAACACGCTCAATATGAGTCACCAGCGCGTGCTGCAGATGGTCGGCGATTCATTGCGCTACTGGGCGAACGAGATGCACGTCGACGGTTTCCGCTTCGATCTGGCAACCATCCTCGCGCGCGAGCCGTACGGCTTTGATGAGGGCGGTGGATTTCTCGACGCCTGCCGCCAGGACCCGGTGCTGTCGAGCATGAAACTCATCGCCGAGCCGTGGGATATCGGCCCGGGCGGTTATCAGGTCGGGCAGTTTCCGCCGGGCTGGGCGGAGTGGAACGACAAATACCGCGACACCGTGCGCGCTTTCTGGAAGGGCGACGAGTGCAAAGTGCCGGACCTTGCGAAGCGCATGACCGGCTCGGGCGATCTGTTTCACAAACGCGGAAGGAAGCCCTGGGCAAGCGTGAACTTCATCACCGCGCACGACGGCTTCACCCTCAACGACCTGGTCTCGTACAACGACAAGCACAACGAAGCGAACGGCGAGGGCAACCGCGACGGACATTCGAACAATCTTTCGTGGAACCACGGCGCCGAAGGGCCGACGAGCGATCGCGACATCGTGGCGTTGCGCCAGCGCCAGCGGCGCAACTTTCTCGCGACGCTGCTGCTGTCGCTCGGTACGCCGATGATGCTTGCCGGCGACGAGTTCGGCCGTACGCAACGCGGCAACAACAATGCCTACGCCCAGGACAACGAGATCAATTGGGTCGACTGGGAGGGGATCAGCGAGGACGGCTGGGCGCTACGCGACTTCGTGCGCCGGCTCATCGCCATTCGCAAGGCATTTCCGATTCTCCATCGCGGGCGCTTCCTGATCGGGCAGTACAACGAAGAGTTCGACGTCAAAGACGTCACCTGGCTCACGCCGGATGCCACCGAAATGACGCCGGCGCACTGGGACGACCCGCACATGAAGTGCCTGGGTACGGTGCTCGACGGCCGGGCGCAGCCGACCGGCATCAAGAAGCGCGGCTCGGACGCGACGCTCTTGCTCGTGTTGAACGCGCACCACGACGTCGTGAACTTCAAGCTGCCGGAAGTGGCGGAGGGAAAGCATTGGGTCCGCGTGATCGATACGAATTCACCGGGCGGGAACGAAACGCCGCAGTTCCCGTTCGGTCACGTGTATCAAGTGACCGGTCGTTCGCTACTCCTGTTCGTTCTGAACGGCATGCAGATGCGCGGTTTGCGCGGCGGAATTACAAACGTGCTCGATCTGCTCGAGGAGCACGGTTTCGAGGTGTGAAGTGACAACCGAGAGCAAGCCTTTTTCCTCGGGCGCCGGCGTGACACGCAGGGTCGCACGAAGCGCAACGCCGGTAACGCGCGCGCACGCGATGCCATTCGGCGCCGAAGCACTCGATAACGGTACGGTACGGTTTCGTCTATGGGCGCCGGGTGCGCAAGCGGTCGAGCTTTGCTTCGTTGGCGCGGGAGCCGAGGCGCGGTTCGCGATGACGCGCCAGGCGGAAGGTTGGTTCGAGACGGTCCAGGCTGTGCGTGCCGGATCGCGCTACCACTATCGAATGGGCGGCGATCGAGGGGTGCCGGACCCGGCATCGCGCTTTCAACCGGAAGACGTGCACGGACCGAGCCAGGTGATCGATCCGCGCACCTACGTATGGAGCGACAGTGCATGGCGCGGGCGCCCCTGGGAAGAAGTAGTCCTGTACGAGTTGCACGTCGGCAGTTTCACGGCCGAGGGTACGTACGCCGGTTTGGAGCGGAAGCTCGAATATCTGCGCGCGCTGGGTGTCACCGCAGTCGAGCTGATGCCGCTCGCCGATTTCCCCGGGCAACGTAGTTGGGGTTATGACGGTGTGCTGCCGTACGCGCCCGACGCGCAGTACGGCCGGCCGGACGATTTGAAGCGGCTGATCGACAAGGCGCACGCGCTCGGGCTGATGGTGTTTCTCGACGTGGTCTACAACCACTTCGGTCCGGAAGGCAATTATCTTTCGCAGTATGCGCCCGCGTTCTTCACCGATCGGCATCACACGCCGTGGGGACAGGCGATCAACTTCGACGGACCGGGCAGCCGGACGGTACGCGACTACTACATTCACAACGCGCTTTATTGGCTCGAAGAGTATCACTTCGACGGATTGCGTTTCGACGCCGTGCACGCGATCCGCGACGACTCGACACCGGACATCCTGATGGAGCTGGCGGACGCCGTCGCGCGCGGCCCGGGAAGGGAACGGCACGTACATCTCGTGCTCGAGAACGACGACAACCTCGCGCGTTATCTCAAACCCGACGCGAACGGCCGCCGCCCGTACGATGGTCAATGGAACGACGACATTCACCATGCGATGCATGTGCTCGCGACCGCCGAGTCCGCCGGTTATTACGCCGACTACGCGGACGCGCCGCTCGAGCATCTCGGACGCTGCCTGGCGGAGGGATTCGCGTACCAAGGCGACGCCTCCGCCTTTCGCCACGGCGAGCCGCGCGGTGAGCCGTCGGTCGATGTCGCGCCGACGGCGTTCGTCTCGTTCCTGCAGAATCACGACCAGATCGGCAATCGCGCGTTCGGTGAACGCATCACGCGTCTGGCCCCGCCCGAACGCGTGCGCGCGCTCTCCGCGATCTTTCTGCTCGCCCCTTCGCCGCCCATGCTGTTCATGGGCCAAGAGTGGGCGACCGAACGGCCGTTTCCGTTCTTTTGCGACTTCGGCCCCGAGCTCGCGCAGGCGGTGACCGAGGGCCGGCGCAAGGAGTTCGCCCGATTCCCGGAGTTCAGCGACCCGCAGGCGCGCGAGCGTATTCCCGATCCCAACGATCCGGCGACCTTCGCGCAAGCCGTGCTCGACTGGGACGCGGTCGAGCGTGACGCGAGTGCCGACTGGCTCGCCTGGCACCGCGAGGTGCTGCGCGTGCGGCACGCGGAAATCGTGCCGCGGCTGGCACAGCTCGCGTCGGGCGCCGGACGATACGCGCTCTTGAAGGAGCGCGGCCTGCAAGTCGAGTGGATGCTTCAGGAGGGCGGAGTGTTACGGCTGCTCGCGAACTTGAGCGACGTGCCGCTCGCGGTTCCGACGCCGTCAGGCCGCATCATCTATAAGTATTCGCCGGCCGCCGCCGAACCGTGGAGCGGCGGCCAGCTCCCGCCGTGGGCGGTGGTGTGGTCGGCGGGATGAGGTTCGACGCGCCGTCGCCCGACCGCGCGCCCGAACGCAAAATCGACACGCGGCGGCACCGGCTGTGCCGCCTGTGCGATATCGAGCCCGAGTACCAAGACATCTGGGGCAACACGCACGAAATTTCCGAAGAGACGGCCCACGCGATTTTGCGCGCGATGGGTGTCGAGGCCGCCGGTCGCTCGCTCGACGACGTGATCGCGGAGCGCGAAGCGCTTCGCTGGCGCCGTCCGGTCGAGGTCGTTCAAGTTCTGCAGGCGGGCGCCGCGCGCGAAACCGTGCTTCGGCTCCCGGAGAGCGAGGCAGGACGGCGCGTCGCGTACACGCTCACTCGCGAGGACGGGACGATCGAGCGGCACGAAACACGGCCGGCGAATCTCCGCGTGATCGAGCGCGCTATCGTCGCGAATCGCGGCTATTGCGCGTACGCGTTGCCGCTGCCGGAGCTGCCGCTCGGTTATCATCAGCTGGCACTCGACGCAAGCGACGCATCGATGGCGCTCGTCGTTGCGCCGCCCGGGTGCTTTCTCCCGGAGGCGTTAAAAGCCGGAAGCGTCTGGGGCGTCGCGTTACAGCTCTACGGTCTGCGCTCGGCGCGCAACTGGGGAATCGGCGACTTCACCGATCTGCGAACGGCGGTCGACCGCTTCGCCGAGCAAGGCGCCGGGATCATCGGCGTCAATCCGCTGCACGCGCTGTTTCCGCACGACGCCGCGCAAGTGAGCCCGTACAGCCCGTCGAGTCGGATGTTTCTGAACGTGCTCTATATCGACGTCGAAGCGATCCCCGAGTTCTCGCAGTGCGGTCCGGCGCAGCAGCTGGTGTACTCGGCGGAGTTTCAGCGGCGGTTGGAGCAGCTGCGCGCCGCGCCGCGTGTCGATTACGGCGGCGTCGCGACCGCGAAACTCGAACTGCTCGAGACGCTCTATCAATACTTTCGCGACTACCACATCACCCGGAACACCGAGCGCGCGCAAGCGTTCCGCGATTTCCAGGACCGCGGCGGCCCATCGCTCTTTCGCCACGCGCTGTACGAGGCGCTGCAGGAACATTTCCGGCGCGAAGACGCGAACGTCTTCGGCTGGAACAACTGGCCGCCGGCGTTTCGGCGTCCGGATGCACCCGAGGTTGCGCAATGGGCTGAACGGCAGACGCCGCGCATCGAGTATTACCAGTATCTTCAATGGCAGGCCGACCAGCAGATGAGCGCGGTCGGTCGCCGCTCGTACGACCTCGGGCTCGGCGTCGGCGTGTATCAAGACATCGCGGTCAGCGTCAATCCCGGCGGCGCGGAGACGTGGGCGTGGCAATCCGTCTATGCGCAAGACGTCAGTGTCGGCGCGCCGCCCGACGAATTCATGCCGAACGGGCAGGATTGGGGTCTGCCTCCGCTGATTCCTTCGCGGCTGCGCGAAGCGGCGTACGCACCGTTCATCACAACGCTGCGCGCGAACATGCACCACGGCGGCGCGCTCCGTCTCGATCACGTGATGGGACTCATGCGGCTCTTCTGGATCCCAAAAGGCACGGCGCCGAAGGACGGCGCGTTCGTGCGCTACCCGCTGCGCGATCTGCTCGGGATCGTCGCGCTCGAAAGTCAGCGCAACCAGTGTGTCGTCATCGGCGAGGACTTGGGGACGGTGCCCGAAGAGATCCGAAAGGAGCTGCCGCCGCGGAATATTTTTTCGTATCGCCTGCTGTCGTTCGAGCGCAAGTCCGACGGGAGCTTCAGCCCGCCGTCGGCGTATCCGGAGCGCGCGTTGGCCGCGGTGACGACACACGATTTACCGACGCTCGTCGGATACTGGAAAGGTCGGGATCTGCTCGACCGTCAGCGGCTGAAGCAATTTCCGAGTGAGGCAGAGCTGGAACGGCAGGTGATGATGCGCGCGCAGGATCGCGCGCGTCTGCTCATGGCGCTCGAGCACGAGAAGCTGTTGCCGCCGGGCGTGACCGTCGACCCGGCGTCGACTCCCGAGATGACGCCCGCGCTCGCAGAGGCGGTGTACAGCTACATTGCGCGAAGTCCGGCGAAGGTCGCGATGCTCGCGATCGAGGACGCGCTCGGTGAGGAATGCCAGCCGAACTTGCCGGGTACGGTGCACGAGTATCCGAACTGGCGGCGCAAGCTGGCGCTGGAAACAGAAGAGATCGTCAAGAACGCGCGGGCGCTCGCGATGTTCGGCCGGCTGCGCGATATCCGCGGCAGCGGCATCGTCGTGCGTCCGCGCGGACGTCCGGGGGGCGAGCCGCCGATCCCGATCGCAACGTATCGGCTGCAATTTCATCGCGATTTCACGTTTCGCGATGCGCAGCAGATCGCACCGTACCTCGAACGGCTCGGCGTGAGCCACTGCTACGCGTCGCCGTATCTCAAAGCGCGGCCCGGCAGCCGGCATGGCTACGACATCGTGGATCACAACGCGCTCAATCCGGAAATCGGCTCGATCGAGGAATACGACGCGTTCGTCGCTGCATTGAATCGCCATCGTCTCGGCCAAGTGCTCGACATCGTGCCGAACCACATGGGTATCGGCAGCGACAACCAGTGGTGGCTCGACGTGCTCGAAAACGGCCCGGCGTCGCTGTACGCGCCGTTCTTCGACATCGACTGGCGGCCGCTCAAAACCGAGCTGCGCGGCAAAGTGCTCCTCCCCGTGCTCGGGGATCACTATGGGCGGGTGCTCGAACGGGGCGAGCTCAAGCTTGCGTGGGATGCGGAGACCGGTTCGTTTCATTTCGCATATTACGATCACTGCATTCCAGTCGACCCGATGACCTATCCGGCGATCCTCGAGCACGATGTCACCCGGCTCGAGCTCGCGCTCGGCGCCGATCATCGGCGTTTCGTCGAATATCAGAGTATCGTCGCGGGCTTTCGTAATCTTCCGGGGCGCGGCGAGCTCGAGCAGGAACGCGTGATCGAGCGGACGCGCGACAAGGAGGTGCACAAACGCCGCCTCGCCGATTTGTGCGCCGCGGAAGTCGGTGTCGGTCGCCACATCGAGCAAGTCATCGAGTTCTACAACGGCGCGACGGGGCGTGACGCGCTGCACGAGCTGTTGGAAGGTCAGGCGTACCGGGTTGCGTTCTGGCGCGTCGCGTCGGATGAGATCAACTACCGGCGCTTTTTCGACATCAATGATCTTGCGGCGCTCCGAATGGAACATGCGCAGTGCTTCTACACCACGCATCGCCTCGTGAGCAGCTTGATCGCGCAGGGGAAGGTAAACGGCTTGCGTGTCGATCACCCGGACGGATTGTACGATCCGTACGCGTACTACGAGCGGCTGCAGACGTTCGTCACCGCGGCCGCCGCGACCGCCGGCGCCGCGATGGCGCCGACGCCGACGCGAAATCGCGGCTTGTACGTCGTGGTGGAGAAGATCCTGGCGAGCCACGAATATCTGCCGGGAGATTGGCCGGTGCACGGCACAACGGGTTATGACTTCCTCAATCTGGTGAACGGTTTGTTCGTCGATGCCGGCGCGGAAGACGAGCTCACTCAGGCGTATGCGCGGTTCGCGCGCACCGACGCGGACTTCGACCGGCTGCTCGCCGATCGCAAGCGTCTCATCATGCGTTTCGCGCTCGCGAGCGAATTGAACGTGCTCGCCAATCACCTCAATCGGCTGTCGGAAGCCGACTGGTACGCGCGCGATTTCACCTTGACTGCACTGCGCGACGCGCTACGGGAAGTCGTCGCATTTTTCCCCGTCTATCGGACTTACATCCGTCCCGGCCGGGTGATGCCGGAGGACCGGCGCTATATCGAATGGGCGGTGGCGCAAGCGAAGAAGAACAGCACGGCCGCGGACGTCAGCGTGTTCGATTTTGTCCGACGCATTTTGCTGTTCGAAGAGACCGAGCGTCTGCCCGAGTCGTACCGTCGCGCCGTGCTCGATTTTACGCAGCGCTTCCAGCAGTACACGGCGCCGGTGATGGCGAAAGGGATGGAAGATACGGCCTTCTACATCTACAACCGCTTCGTGTCGCTCAATGAGGTGGGTGGCGATCCGCGCCGTTTCGGTTTGTCGGTCGCCGCGTTCCATCGCAGCAACCAGGAGCGGGCGAAACGCTTTCCGTACTCGATGCTCGCGACGTCGACCCACGACACGAAGCGGGCGGAGGACGTACGCGCGCGCCTCAACGTCATCTCCGAATTTCCGCGCGAATGGCGCGCGGCGGTGAATCGCTGGAGCCGGATCAATCGCCGCAAGAAGCGCCGGCTCGAGGACGGTTACGCGCCCGACCGCAACGACGAGTATCTGTTGTACCAGACGCTCGTCGGAGCCTGGCCGCTCGTCGATACCGAAGGCGAGGCGCTCGATGCGTTTCGCGCCCGCATTGAAGAGTACCTGCTCAAGGCGGTCCGCGAGGCGAAGGTGCATACGAGCTGGATCAATCCGAACGTGGAGTACGAAGAAGCGGTTCGCGACTTCGTGCGCGCGTTGCTCGCCCCCGGACCGAATTTGTTCGTGAAGGATTTTCTCCCGTTCGTGCGCCGCGTCACCGTGCCGGGTCTGTGCAATAGTCTGGCGCAGACCCTGCTCAAGATCACGTCGCCGGGCGTGCCCGATATCTATCAGGGCGCAGAGATGTGGGATTTCAGTCTGGTCGATCCGGACAATCGCCGTGCCGTCGACTACGTCGAGCGCGCGAAGTCGCTGCAAAGCCTGGAGACCGAGCTGAAACAACCTGAGCCTGAGCGCGTACGCGCGCTGCTGAATCGACTCGAGGATGGCTGCGCGAAGCTGTATGTCGCGTGGAAAGCGCTCGGCCGGCGGCGGACGTTCCCGGAATTGTTCCGCGACGGCGAGTACGTGCCGCTCAATGTAGAAGGCGCGCGCGCGGAACATCTGTGCGCGTTCGCGCGCCGTCACGGGCAGGCGCTGGTCGTGATCGTTGTGCCGCGCTGCGTCGCACGGCTTGTGCCTGAGCGCGAGCTGCCGCTCGGCGCCGTTTGGGACGACACGTGGGTCGAAGCGCCGGGGGAGGGGGCCTTCGAAAATATATTCACCGGTGAAGCGTGGACCGCGCAGCAGCGGGAGGAACGTGCGTGGCTACCGGCCGCCTCGCTGCTCAACGTGTTCCCGGTCGCGTTGCTCGCCCGGCGTTGATGCTGCCGTCCGGACAACCCGCTGATCGGTAACATCTATCCGACGCCGGGTCGCGATCCGGACGCACGGCAAACCGCTATTCAACTACTTTCTGGTCTAAACCCGAGTAGTGCCAGTATCATTTCGGTTTTTGCTTCGCCAAACCGTGGATGGCGGCTTAATGTTTTGTATGTAGGGCGTTGATACGTTCGACAAGGCCGCGTCAGGCGCGGCCCGTGTTCTTCGACTTAGATCTGAGACGCCGCGGAGGCGGGGCGTGTGAGTAAAAATCCAGGAAGGATTCAGGAGCTGAAACATGTTGCGAACGCTGCTCGTAGTGTTGTGTCTGATGCCGATCTCGCTCGGTGTTGCCGCCGACGCCGATCTCGCGGCAATGAAGGAGAAGCTCGCGAAGCGTCTGCCGCCGGACGTTTCGCTCGATCGTCTAAGACCGTCGACCGCAATACCGGGTTGGTACGAATTGGAGCGCGGGGTGCAGCTCCTGTACGTCAGTCCGGACGGTAAGCGCCTGTTTCTCGGCGACGTGGTCGATATCGAAACTCGAACCAATATTACTGAGGCGTGGCGCGAGCAGACCGCGATACGGCTCATCAACGCGGTGGGCGAGCAGAACATGATCGTCATGGGACCCGCGGACGCGAAGCGGACCATTACCGTGTTCACGGACGTCGATTGTCCGTATTGCGCACGCCTGCATCGGGAGGTCCCCGAGCTGACCAAGAACGGCGTCAAGGTTCGTTACCTGCTTTACCCGCGCGCCGGTATCGGATCGGAGACTTATCAGAAATCCGTCGCAGTCTGGTGCGCCGCCGATCGTGTGAAGGCCGTCGGAATCGCCAAGAGCGGCGGTAAAGTCGAGATGAAGACGTGTCCGAATCCCGTCGAGCGGCACTACGAATTGGGCCAACAGCTGCAAGTGGGCGGGACGCCGACGATTTATTTGGACGATGGCAAGGTCTTGGGCGGTTATCTACCGAGCGCGAATCTGCTCGCTATACTGAAGCTAAAGCCCTCGCTCAAGACCTCGAATGCCCGTTAATCGCAAAACCCCGCCGACGCCCTCCGCCCGCACGGATTTTCCGAAGGCACTGTTCGCCGGCGACACGCGCGCCGCGCTCGCGCGCCTGAAACGCCAGCTGCGCGACAACGAGCGGATCTGGGCGGGATTCCGGCGCCTCGAAATTCGCATGATCGGCGCCCACAGCCTGCGCGACTTCGTGGCCGTGCTCGCGAGCGATATGCCACGCACGTTCGCGAGCGTCGACTGCGTCACACTCGCGTGTTTCGATCCCGAGTACGAGCTGACGCGGCTGCTCGCCGCCGGCGAGACCGACAGCGAGCCGCGCGCGAATCAGGACAGCGTGATCGAATCGTTCGTGAACATCACACAGGAGTCGCTGCGCAATCTCTTCGGCGGCGTTACGCGGCCGTCGCTCGGTCCGTGCACGCCCGAGTTGCAGGCACTGCTGTTTCCGGCATATCCGCACGCGCTCGGCTCGGTGGCGCTCGCGCCGCTGCTGCTGCGCGGTCAATTGATCGGTACATTGAATCAGGGGAGTATCGACGCGCGGCACTTCACCTCTGACACCGCGACCGATCTACTGGAACATCTCGCTGCGGTAGCGGCAATGTGCCTCGACAACGTCGTCAGTCACGAACGGTTGCGCTGGTACGGGCTCACCGATCCGCTGACGGGCGTCGCCAACCGGCGATTCTTCGAACGTCGTCTGGGTGAAGAGATCGAGCGCTGGATGCGCCGGCGGGAGCCGCTCACCTACATGCTCGTCGATATCGATCACTTCAAACAGGTGAACGATCGCCACGGCCATCAGGTCGGCGATCAGGTGCTGCAGCAAGTCGCGAACGTGCTCGGACGCGATTTGCGCGGCGCCGATCTGCTCGCGCGATATGGCGGCGAGGAGTTCATGCTGCTTTTCCCGACCACGACGCCGACGCAGGGCGCGGCGATCGCCGAGCGGCTCTGCCGCAACGTGGCCGAGCATGTGTTTGCAGTGGGCAGCGGGCTGAAGCTCAACGTGACCGTCAGTATCGGCGTGGCCTGCCTGCCCGGCACGGCCGATTGCGCGGCGCCGTCGGGATGGCTGTTTCAGCAGGCGGACGCGGCGCTCTACGCCGCGAAGCAGGGCGGCCGCAACCGCGTCGCGATGGCGCCTGTCGGTTACTAATGTTTACCGCGGAGGAACACAGCGGACGCAGAGGAAATCAAGCCGAATGACTGAACCTCCAAGTCCTCTGCGGTGAAATTAATATTTCGAGTTTCCTCAACCATCGTCGCGCAGGACCGTCGACCCGACCGCTATCTCCCCGATGCTCCGGTGCTCGACCGCCGGAAGATAATGCTCTTCAGAAGCGTCTGATTTATGATTGTCCCACCGCATAGGACGCCAAGACGCAACGGTCTTTTTCTTGCTCTTTGAAATCTTTCCCTTGCGTCCTTTGCGGTGAAACGAATTTAACTGTCGGTTCGACGATTCCGCTCTGTGCCGTATCTGCGCGGGGCAGAAAAACAAGGAGAGCCAATGGGGCAACTGTCAGATCGGGTCGCGATCGTTACCGGTGCGAGCGCGGGTATCGGGCGCGGAATCGCCACTACGTTTGCGCGTGAGGGCGCGAAGGTCGTGCTGGCGGCGCGCAACCGCGAGGAGCTCGACGTGCTGGCGCGCGAGATTCAAGCCGCCGGTGGAGCCGCGCTGGCGGTGCCCACCGATGTCACGGTCGAGGAACAGGTGTTGAACCTGTTCCAGCAGACGATGAGCGCATACAGCCGGGTGGATATTCTGGTGAACAATGCCGGCGTCGCCGTCGGCCGGCCGACCGATGAGCTGACTCTGGAGCAATGGCGCCGCGTCATCGATTGCAACGTAACGGGCGCGTTTCTGTGCAGCCGCGAAGCGTTCAAGATCATGAAACGCCAGCGCGGTGGGCGCATACTCAATATCGGTAGCGTGTCGGCCAAGGTTCCGCGCCAACACTCGGCCGCGTACACGACGTCGAAATTCGCGCTCGAAGGACTGACGCGCTCGCTCGCGGTCGATGGCCGGGAACACGGCGTTACGGCGTCGGTGCTGCAACCGGGCAACGTGCTGACGCCGCTCTGGCGCGGACGGGAGGAGGTCGTGCGCAAAGAGGGCGCGATGTCGGCCGAGGACCTCGCGCGTATCGCGCTCTGCATGGTGACGTTGCCGGCGGACCTCAATCTCTACGAGGCGATCGTGCTGCCGATCAGCATGCCGATGCTCGGCCGCGGCTGATAGCGAATCGAGGCGGCCGACACGCATGACCAAACCTTTTCGTTATTACTTGCGCGTACGCTACGGCGAGTGCGACGCGCAGAAAGTCGTTTTCAACGCACGTTACGGCGATTACGTCGACCTCGCTGCCACGGAATATCTGCGCGTCCTCGGCCTGCGCGAAATCATGGTCAACGGACCGCTGGATTACCAGCTGGTGAAGCAGACCACGGAGTGGAAAGGACCGGCGCGCTTCGATCAGGTGCTCGAGGTGTCGGTCTACACCAAGCAGTTGGGAAATACGTCGTTTACGTTCGTCGCCGAATTTCGCATTGCCGGCACTGCGGCGGTCATCGCAATTACGGAAACGGTTTACGTCATGGTAGATGCCAAGACGCTCGCGAAAACGCCGGTGCCGGACGATGTCCGCGCGGTTTTGCAAAAAGGTGCGCCCGGTAAAATCATCGATCATGCGGGCTATCTCGAGCCGGCGACGGTCGAGTCCTGACACGACCAGTTCTGTGAGCGCGCCGGAACCGACCGGAGCGCCGCGGATCGCGATATCGGAGGGCTCTCGGTCATGAGCGTTACGTTCTATTATGCCTCCGGCTCGCCGTACGCATGGCGTGTCTGGCTTGCACTCGAGCACAAGCAAATTCCGTACGAGCTGCGTTTGCTCTCGTTTTCGGCCGGCGATCTGAAAACGCCGGAATTTACCGCGCTGAATCCGCGCGCCCGCGTGCCGGTAATCGTGGACGAAGGCTTTGCGCTCTACGAATCCGCCGCGATCGTCGAGTATCTCGAGGAGCGTTACCCGCGCTCGGGGCAGCCGCTGTTTCCAGAGGATACGCGCGAACGCGCGGTCGTGCGCCGCCTCATTCGCGAAGCCGACGAGTACGTCGCGCATCCGATGGAGGGGCTCGTCGGGGAAATTCTGTTCAAGCCGCGCGAAGAGTGGATCGCGACGACGATCCAGGCGAGCCGCGCCGCGTTAGTCGCTGAGCTCGACTATTTCGAACGCGCGATCGGCGACGCATTTCTCGCCGCCACGGCCGGTGCCGCGGACTTCACGTTGTATCCGCTCCTGGCGTTGAGCTTGCGGCTCGAACGCTTCATGCGCGATCTCGATCTTGGCTGCGCGCTCGGTCCGAAGCTTTCCGCATGGATGCGCCGCGTGGAAAACCTCCCTTATTTCGCGAAAACGTATCCACCGCACTGGAAGAACGGCTGACGCGCAACACTTGTCTGCCGGTCGATACCTGATTGTGCGCGTTGAAGCGCTTGACTAGCATCGGCTGATCGGAAGCGTCGCTCTCGGGACGGCGTTGGAGTTTGTTTTCGAAAAAGGAGCGTTTACCGTGAACGAATACGTATTGCCCGATCTGCCGTACGACTATTCCGCGCTCGAGCCGCACATCTCGGGCGAGATCATGCAGCTACATCACGACAAGCATCATCGTACGTACGTGAACGGTGCCAATCAGGCGCTGCAGGCGCTGGAAGAAGCGCGCGCGACGAACGACTTCGCCCGGATCGCGGCGTTAGAGCGCGCACTCGCGTTCAATGTATCCGGCCACATTCTGCATTCGCTGTTCTGGCAGAACTTGAGTCCGGAAGGCGGGGATCGGCCGATCGGCCAGCTAGCCCAGCAAATCGACGCCGATTTCGGCTCGTTCGACGGCTTCAAGAATCAGATGACACGCGCTGCCGCGACGATCATGGGGTCCGGCTGGGCGGCGTTGGCGTGGGATCCGGCCAGCGCGCGGCTGATCGTCGTGCAGATTCACGATCACCAGTCGGAGACAGCGCAAGGCAGTCTTCCGCTGATGGTGCTGGACGCGTGGGAGCACGCGTACTATCTGCAGTACCGCAACGAGAAGGCCAAGTTCTTCGAAGCGGTGTGGAATTTGTGGAACTGGGACGACGTCGGCACACGCTACCTCGCGTCGTGCCAGGTAAGCCTCGGGCTCTCGCACATCGCTCAGCCGATCGGGCGCGCGTGAGCGGGGCGCGCAGCATCGCGCTCACGTCTGGGGTGGTCGTTCGGAAGGCGTTGGCGTTTCGGTGGTAGCGGCCAGCGGTCGGATGCGCGCGACATCAACCGCGGTGCCGCGCGTGCGGACGATCTCGATCATGTAGTCGTCCAGGCGCAGGCTCGTGCCCGGCTCCGGGATATCTTCCAGCCGTTCGAGAATGAGTCCGTTGACGGTCCGCGATTCCGCCGTCGGCAGCTCCCAGCCGAGGCGGCGGTTCAGATCGCGCAACGTCATCGTGCCGCGCACGAGAAAGCTTCCGTCCTCCTGTGGCTGCACGTCGTCACCGAGGCGGCCGAGCGCGCGCGTGGTGAAATCGCCGACGATCTCTTCGAGAATTTCATCGAGCGTAACGAGCCCGAGCAGATCGCCATATTCGTCGACGACGAGGCCCATGCGGCCCTTGACCCGCTTGAAGTTGAGCAGTTGCGTGGTGAGGGAAGTGCCGGCAGGGATGTAGTAAGGCTCGAGGATCGATTCGGCCAGCGAGTCGCGGTCGAGTTTGCCCTCGTGCAGCAGGTTGAGCACGCGCCGCGCGTGAATGATACCGACGATGTTGTCGAGACTGCCGCGGTACGCCGGAAGGCGCGTGTACGCGCTGGTCGTCAGCTCGCTGACGACTTCGTCCCACTCGGCGTCGACGTCGACGCCGGCGATGCGGTTGCGCGGCACCATCACGTCTTCGACCGTGACTTTTTCCAGATCGAGGACGGCGAGCAGCATGTCCTGATGCGATTCGGGAATCAGTACGCCCGCTTCCATGATCACCGCCTTCAACTCTTCCGGGCTCACGTTCTCGGCGCGGCGTGCGCCGACGCGCACGCCGAGCAAGCGCAGCAATCCGTTCGCAATAGCGTTGATTACCCACACGACCGGGTAAATGAGCCAGAGCATCGGGCGCAGCACGTACGCGCTCGGAAAGGCGATGCGCTCGGGATATAGCGCCGCGAACGTTTTCGGCGCGAGATCGGTCAGGATCAGCACCACCAGTGTGATGACTACCGTGGCGATGCCGATCGCGTTTTTCTCCTCGCCGAGAAGACGAATAACGGTGACGGTCGTGAGCGCTGAGAACAGCGCGTTGACCGCATTGCTGCCGAGGAGAATGACGCCGATCATCCGGTCCGGCCGCGCGAGCAGGCGCTGCGCCAGCCGCGCGCCACGCCGCCCGGAGCTCGCGAGCAGATTCAGCCGATGGCGATTGAGACTTACCATCGCGATCTCCGCCGCGGAGAAGAAGGCGGAGAGGAGGACCAGAAATATCAGCGCGCCGATAAGCGCGCCGATCGGAACGCTACTCAAGCCGATGTGATCTCGATTGGGACGAGCGGGATTTTAGCACCCGCGATGCCCCTGTTCGTACCGGGGCGTGGCGTCAACGCTGGAGAATGATTTCGAGGACGAATTTGGTGCCGAAGTAGCCCAGCACGAGCAGTCCGAAGCCGCTCAAGGTCCAGCGCACCGCGGTTTTGCCGCGCCAGCCGAAGCGCCAGCGGCCGACGAGCAGCCATGCGTACACGATCCAACCGAGGGCGGCAAGCACGATATGATGCGTGAACTTGAACGGCGTGCCGAACACGCGCTCGGAAAAGAACACGCCGCTGACGAGCGTCACGGTCAGGAGCGCGAAGCCGAGACCGATCATCTGAAACATCGTTTCTTCCGTTGTCTGCATTGACGGCAGCGCGCGCAAAATTCCGCCGGGCTGTTTGTGCCGCAACTTGTTCTCCTGCAGCAGCAGCATGACGCTTTGGATGGCGGCCAGCGCGAGCAGGCTGTACGCCACGAGGGCCACGACGATATGAATCGCTTGGGCGCGCGACGTGAACGGGACCGTGAGCTCGGACGGATGCACCCATTCGAGCAGCACGGCGGCAGCGGCGAGCGGCAGCACAATTACGCCGAGATTGTCGATCGGTCGCCATAGTGACACGAGCAGGTAGAGGCACACGACCACCCACGCGACGAGCGCGGCCGCCGCGGTGAGTGAGAGGTTGATGCCCGCGCCGCTTTGCGGGCCTCCGTACAGAACGAAAGCGTGCAGCAGGACGGCGATCAGGCCGACGCCGAGCAGCGCGCTCTTCGCGGCTCCGCCGGCGGTTTGGCCGCGGCGCAGCCGCATCGCCGACACAGCGGCGAGCGCGAGGTATAGCGCGAGGACTAAGAAATTCGCGAGCCAATTCGTCATAATAGCGCCGGCATGATGGCACAGCTCGTCGCGGCTTTGAAGTATCTTCCGGCCGACGTCCTGCCGCGCGGCGAGCGCCGACTATCGAGGAATAGCGAGGAATCATGTTCGACAATTTGAGCGAGCGGCTGCAGCAAACCTTCAAGCGTTTGCGCGGCCAGGGCCGCCTGACCGAAGACAATATGCGCGATACGTTGCGCGAGGTACGCGTTGCGCTGCTCGAAGCCGACGTAGCGGTCCCGGTCGTGAAAATGTTCGTCGACCGGATGCGCGAGCGCGCGGCCGGACAGGAAGTGCTGACGAGCCTGACGCCGGGACAGGCGCTGATCAAAGTCGTCTACGACGAGCTGGTCGAGCTCATGGGTGCCGCGAACGACGCGTTGCACCTGGCCACGCGACCGCCCGCCGTCATCCTGCTTGCCGGCCTGCAGGGCGCAGGCAAAACCACCACGGCGGCGAAACTCGCGCGCTGGTTGCACGAGCGCGAGGGAAAGTCGGTCCTGCTCGCGAGCGCCGACGTCTACCGGCCGGCGGCGATCGATCAGCTGCGCAAGCTCGCGCAGACCGTCGGCGTCGAGTTCTTCGATAGCCATCCTGGAGAAGCGCCGGCAGCGATCGCGCAGGGCGCGATCGACGCCGCGCGCCGCCGCGTCATCGACGTCGCGCTGATCGACACCGCGGGCCGGCTGCACGTGGACGCGGAGATGATGCAGGAGATTCAGGCATTGCACGCGGCGATTCATCCGATCGAGACGCTTTTCGTCGTCGACAGCATGGCGGGACAGGATGCGGTCAACGCCGCGCAGGCGTTCAACGCGGCGGTTCCGCTGACGGGGGTGATCCTTACGAAAGCCGACGGCGACGCGCGCGGCGGCGCCGCGCTCTCGGTCCGCCACGTAACGGGCAAGCCGATCAAATTCCTCGGTGTCGGCGAGGCGACCGACGCGCTCGAGCCGTTTCACCCGGAGCGCATTGCGTCGCGCATACTCGGCATGGGCGACGTGCTGACGTTGGTCGAAGAGGCGAGCCGTACCGTCGACCGCGCGAAGGCCGAGCAGCTCACGCAAAAGCTCAAGAAGGGTAAAGGCCTCGATCTCGAAGACTTTCGCGACCAGCTGATGCAGATGCAGAAGATGGGGGGTCTCGCGAACGTGCTCGAAAAACTCCCTGGTGCCGATCAGCTGCCTGCCGCCGCGCGCGCGCAAGCGGACGACACGCAAGTGAAGCGCCTCATCGCAATCATCAATTCCATGACGCCCCAGGAGCGGCGGACGCCGGATATGATTCGTGGCTCGCGTAAGCGCCGTATCGCGAGCGGCTCCGGTACGGAAGTGCAGGACGTGAACCGCCTGCTAAAGCAGTTCATCCAGATGGAGCGCATGATGAAGCAGCTCAAGAAAGGCGGGGGCCTGCAGCGCCTACTCGCCGGTATGCGTGGGCGGATGCCCGGGTTGCCGTAATGCGCGTTGCCGAAAGGCGTTGATTCCTCGGGAATAATAAGCGTATAGTCTGCCGGTCCAGAGGAGGTGGACTAAACAATGAAAACAACACAGAAGGCGAACGACGAACAGACCGCGATCAACGAACGACGCAGTGGTACGCGCAACGCGATCGCCAAGATGGTCGCCGAGCGCACGGAAGTACTCGCCCTCTACTGGCGTCTGGCCGGTTTCGATTCTTTCGAGAATGGCCAGCGCGAACCCGCCCAACAGCTTTTGCAGGAATTCTGCCAGTTACTGGTCGATTACATTGCCGCCGGTCACTTCAGCTTGTACGAGCGCGTCGTCAACGGCACCGAGCGGCGACGCGATATTGCGAAGCTCGCGCAAGAGCTTTATCCCCGGATCGCCGACACCACCACGACGGCTCTCGATTTCAACGACAAGTACGACAGCGGCGACAAGTTCGAGATGACCGACGGTTTTAAAGCCGATTTGTCGCGTGTTGGCGAAGAGCTAGCCCTGCGAATCGAGCTCGAAGATAAATTGATCGCACTGATGCTGCGCTAGTCGGGAGCGGCGCGCGCGAACGTGCGCCGCTAACGCCGCCGACTCCGGTGCGCCGTACGCCAGGCGATCCATAGTTGGCGTAGTGGTGTGATCGATACACCGTCACGTAGTGCGACCTTCGGTTGTGTCCGAATTCGCCCCAGCACAGCGAGTGCGAGCCGCGCCGCGATTGCGAGCGGCGCTTGGCGCTCCGCCGCCTCGGTCAGATTCTCCCTCAGCTCGCGTTCCAACCGCTCCGCCTCGAACTGCATCAGCGCCTGCGCGCCGGGCGTTACGGCCGATAGTTCGGCAACTGCGACGCCGAAGCGAGCGCAATCTTCTTCGGGCAGGTAGCAACGCTCGCGGCGCGCGTCGGCGCCGGCGCGCTGGAGCAGCGCTACCAGCTCGAGGCGAGCTCCGATCGCGGCGATAGCGCTCGGTGCCGGTGTCCCGGTGGTGACGTGTGCTGCGAGCTCCTCCAGGGTACCGCGGCTGCGACGCCCGTAGTCGAGGAGCCCGGCGTAGGCGGCGAATTGCGGTCGCACGATTGGGCCTGCGAGCGCCTCCAGAATATCGAAGAAGGTTTGCGCCGGGAGATGAAACTCGCGAATGATGGGAAGGAGCGCCACCGAAACCGGATGGCGGGGGCGGCCCGCGAAAATTTCGTCCAGCTCTTCGTGCCACCACGCGAGCTTGATGCGCGCGACATCCGCCTCGGTGCACTCGTCGCGTATCTCGCGTACTTCTTCCCAAAACGCGTAGAGCGCCGCCAGCGCGGCGCGTTGGGGCGGCGGTAAGAACAACACACTGAAATACCGCCCGAGATTGGCGTCAGCCAGTTTGCGTTCGCAGACGGCGACGGCGTCGGGGCCTTGCGCGGACGCGAGTGTGGTCGTGGAGACCGTGGTCGGGCGTGGCAGGGGATCGGTCGGGCTCACGCGTTGCAGCATACCAGACGTCGGTCCGCCGCCGCGATTCGGACGCTAGTTTGGTGCGAAGTTCGACTTCCCGTCGTTGTTTACACAGATTCGATTGCGACCGAGTTTCTTCGCCAGATACATGCGCTGATCGGCGATGCTCAAGAGCGCGTCGACGGCGTCGGAGCGTTCGACGCCGTAGGAGGCGATACCGATGCTGAGCGTCAACTGTACTGCCCGGCCGCCGACGTTGAAGCGCTCGCGCTCGACGGCCACGCGCAAGCGTTCCGCCAGCACCGCGGCGCCCAGACAGTTCGTATCCGGCAGCAGCATCACGAACTCCTCGCCGCCGAGCCGGGCGATCGTGTCTTCGGCTCGCGTGAGATTGTGCAGGACGCGCGCGACGGCGATCAGCGCCTCGTCGCCGGCCTGATGTCCAAATTCATCGTTAATGCGTTTGAAGTAATCGAGATCCGCGACCACTAGCGACAGGTCGGTGCCGTAGCGACGCGCCATCGCAAGATGCTGCCCGCCGAGATCGAAGAACGCGCGACGGTTTCGCAGCCCCGTGAGCGGGTCCGTCATCGCCTGCTCGGCGAGCGCCCGCCGGCTGGCTTCAAGGGCGCGTATCGTCTGCGCGAGTTTGTGGTGCACGTTCACGCGCGCGAGCAATTCCATTTCGTCGATGGGTTTGGCGATGAAGTCGTTTGCGCCGTTGAGAAACGCGAAATTGCGGTCGGTGTTGTCATGCGTGGTCGTCATCACGATGACGGGCAGGTTTTTGAAACGAGGCTCTTCGGATTTGCGGATCTTGACGAGGAGCTGGTGACCGTTGAGACGCGGCATCACGATATCCGTGATGACCAGCTCGATTTCGGGGTTGTCTTCGAGCATCTCCCACGCCTCCAGCCCGTCTTTTGCGTGCAACAAACGGTAGGCGCCGGCGAGATATTTGGACAACATCACGGCGGTCGTGGTCGAATCTTCCACGAGCAGGATCGAGGGCAGGGTCGGCTTGTCTTTGGCAGCCGAGGCAGGCATCGGTGGACCCCACAAAGCGCAAAGCGAGGCGCCACTCAAAATATAGCATCGCCCTAGCGGCGTCAGGGTTACTCGCCGACCTTGCGTAAACCGGTCTCGATTCGCACCGGTTCTTCCAGCGGTTTGGTTGCGTTCACGCCGAGCTCCGTAAAACGCCGCGCGCCGGGCAGGACTTTGGTCTCGAACGAGCCGACCGCCTTGTTGTAACAATCGACTGCCGCGTCGAGGCCGCGTCCGAGCTTGCCGAGATGTTCGCCGAAGGCCGTGAGTCGGCGGTACAGCTCTTCGCCGACCTCGCGGATGCGCTCCGCGTTGGCTGCGAGCTGCTCCTGGCGCCAGCCGTAGGCGACGGCGCGCAGCAGCGCGATAAAGCTCGTCGGCGTCGTGAGAATGACGCGCTGGCGCAGGGCGTCTTCGAGGAGGCCGCGGTCGAAATCGAGCGCGGCCGCGAGGAACTGCTCGCCCGGGATGAACAATAGGATGAAATCGGGCGCGCGCGGAAACTGGCTCCAATACGCCTTTGCCGCCAGCTCCTTCACACGCTCGCGCACTTTTCGCGCGTGGTGCTCGAGATGCCGCCGGCGCGTTTCGTCGTCCGGCGCTTCGATCGCGCTCAGATACGCATCGAGCGGTGTTTTCACGTCGACGATGATGTCGCGTCCTTGCGGCATGTGCACGACCATGTCGGGTCGGCGCCGGCCTTCTTCTGTCTGCAGGTCGAGCTGTTCCGTGAAGTCGCAGTGCTCCACCATGCCCGCGAGCTCGACGAGTCGCTTGAGCGTCATCTCGCCCCATTGACCGCGTACCTCGGGCCGGCGCAGCGCCTGCACCAGGTTGCGCGTCTCGCCGTGGAGCAACTGCTGAGTTTGCGCGAGCGTCTCAAGATGTTTCGTGAGCGAGCCGTACGCCAGCTGGCGTTCCTGCTCGATGCGGCGGATTTCGCTTTCCGCTTTTTCGAGCGCCTCACGAATCGGCTTCACCAGGCCCTCGATCGCTTTTTCCTTTTGATCGAGATCGTGCTTGCCCTGCAACTGAAACTGCCGCAGCGATTCCTGCGCGAGCTGCAGGAACGCGGTGTTGTTTTCGCGCAGCGCCTGTGTGGAGAGCGCGGCGAAGCTGCGCTGCAACGTTTCTTCGCGCGTGTGTGCGGCCGAGCGTTCGAGCTGAAGCGTCGTCGCGAGCTCAGTGACGCGGCGCTGTTGCCGGAGCGTTGCGAGCAACCAGCCGACGGCGCCGGCGAGAAGCGCGACGACGATCATCCAAAAGATGGTATTAGCGGGCACGCGCGTCTCCCTGAACGGAATCTATCCAATGGAGAACCTCGAGCGGCTCCTGCACCATCCCGTCGGCTCCCCATTGGTGCGGGTTTTCATTCTCTCCGATGTACCCGAACAGCGCTACTAACGTTTTCATCCCCGCTTCGCGCCCGGCCTGCACGTCGCGTTCGGCGTCGCCGACATACAAACTCGCCGACGCCTCGGCATGCGCGACGGCACAGGCGTGCAACAGCGGTTCCGGATGCGGCTTGCGGTTGGCCGTCGTGTCGCCGCTCACCACGCACGCCGGCCGGTGGTCGAAGCCAAGGCGCTCGATGAGCGGGTTCGTGAGGAACGCTGGTTTGTTGGTGACAATGCCCCACACGATGCCGCGCGCCTGCAATCCGTCGAGCAGCTCCGGGACGCCGGGGAAGACTCGCGTGTCACGACAAATGTTTTCGGCGTAGTGCAGGAGCAGCCGCTCGCGCAGGCGCGGGAACCGGTCGTCGCCGGGCTCGACGCCGAAGCCGAGCCGAACGAGAGCAGGGCTGCCGTGCGAGACCCATGGCCGTATCTTGCCGAACGGCAGCGGCGCGCGGCCTTCTTCGGCCAGCAGCTCATTGAGCGCGGCGGCGAGATCGGGCGCCGTGTCGGCGAGAGTGCCGTCGAGGTCGAAGAGAACGGTGCGGATTTTGCTCAAACTGAATCGCTTTCGTCGTAGTCGATTGAATACATCGCGCGGCGCGCAACTAGAACGTATCTCGAATTGAAGCGTCGTTCGCCCCCTCCCATCATATTGAGATAAGTTCTAGTCGTCTTTTCTTTGCGTCCTTCGCGTCCTTGGCGTTGATAAGGTCAGTTAATCTCTCTTCCCTCCGCGTCCTCTGTGTCCTCTGCGGTAAACAATCATATGGAGATAAGCTCTAGTATCCCATTCGTCGTACGATCGGCAGCTGTGCATTGAAGCGCAGCTCGCGCCGCCCGCCGCCCACGTCTCGCCCGAGCTGACGCAGCAACGGCTCGAGCTGTTCGGCGTCGCTGTTCGGCGCGGCGGTGCCGACGAATCGAAGATCGCCGTCTCCCGTGACGCGCCATTCGCCTTCGCCGCTCAATGCGAGGCGGCCGCCGAGCGTCGTCAGCCGGATCTTGGCGGTATCGCCTTGTCCGTGAAGCTCGATGCGATAATCGCCGAGCGGCGCCGCGCCGGTGAACCGGCCGCCCGCTCCCTGCCACCGAACGTCGGCGTCCGTCACGAGTCCGTCGTGGCTCAGCTCGAGGCTCGGCGCGCGCAACTCGATCGTTCCCGTCGGCGCGAAGAACATCGCGGCCGGATACACGAGCGATACCATGTGCGCGGGAGCGGTGACGAGCAGCTCGCTGGCGTTGAGGCGCCGCAGTCCGGTGCGAATCGTGCCGTGAGCGCGCGTGTCCGCGCCGTTGAGATCGAGATCGAGCTTGGCGCGTCCGAGGAAAAGCCACAACGGGTTGAGGCGCCACTGCAACGTGCCGAGATGTCGCAGTCCGAGCGCGCGTCCGCCGGCGTAAAGTTCGGCGCGGCCGTGCCATAACGTGCCCTGCGGGTTCACCAGCGAGACGAGGCCGTTCGTGAAGCGCGCCGCGGCTTCCGCCAACCATACGGCCGGCGCGGTGGCTAGCAGGAACGCGACGTAGAGGACGAGGCCGAGGAGAAGATAAGCGGCCGCACGTCGCAGCCGCTTCGCATCGATCATGAACCGGGACCGCGCAGCAGCAGCCGCGCGTTCGCGAGTCCCGGCGTGGGCAGTGGTTCGAGCTGCGCGTTGTCGACGCGCACGCCGCCTTGTTTTTGCAAGTTGGCGAGCCATTCGACCAGGCTGTTGAAACCGACGCTATCGATCGCGAGACGGACCGCGTTCGAGCCTTCCGGCTCGATGCGCTTGATGTTGGCGCGGATGCCGTGGGTCTGTGCCGATTGCTCGACGAAGCTCAAGAGGCCGCCGCCCGGCAGCGCCGTCGGTGCCGCCGCGCGCAGTTGCTGGATACGTCCGGCTTGTGCGCGCATCCATTGCAGCTGTTGCTGCTCGCGCGGGACTTCGACGCGCAGGCGATTGATGTCGTTGCGAAGCGGCGCCCACAAAAGCCCATAGAGAAGCAGGACGGCCGCGATAACGAGACCGCTTCCGAGCACCAGACGCTCGCGCGGCGCGAGACTGTTCCAGTACGTGAGCGCCCGGTCGAAATATACGCTGTTCAGCTTCATGAGCGCTGCTTCGAAGGCGGTTTCGATCCGCCGGGTTGGATGCGCAGGCGCCCTTCGACTTCGCTGCCGCGGGCGTTGGCCGCCAGCACTTCGACGTCGAGGCTCGCCGCCTGCAGACTGTTTTTCATCGCGTCGAGCGTCTGGTAGTCGGGCAGCGTGAGCTCGAGCGTCAGGCTGCGTTCGTTGTATTTGATGCCCTGTAGTTTCGCGCGCTCCTGTTGCGCCTGCAGCGCCGGCGCGATGCGCGCGAGCAGCGGCAACAGATCGGCCGGTCCGCCGCCGCGCGCCTGCAGCGCGTCGATTCCTTTTTGCATTTGCTCGTACGGAAATTGCGCCGGGCTGCCGAAGCTGCGCTGATAGATCTCGCGCATCTCGGTGTTGTAAGCGTTGTGGTCGCGTCGCAACCGGATCCATTCGGCGACGTCGAGCCCGATCATCGCGACGACCCACAGCGCGAGCATGATTGCCGCGGGACGCAGCGGGCGAAGCACCTGTTGCAGGTGCGTGGTTGGGCCAACGTCCGATTGCAGCAGATTGAGCGCCGGGCGGCGTGCGTGTTGCCAGAAATCGCCGGTCTCCGCGGTGACCGGAATCTGGAGGGCGGCGCTCCATTGCTGCGGGTCGAGCGTGGCCGGTGCCTCGAACAGCGCGAGCCGCGTGGGCGCCGCGCCGCGCTCCGCCGCCTCTTTGAGCGCGGCGACCAGTAGCGGCGGCGGGGCGTCGAGCGCCGCCATGCTGACGAAACCCGCGTGATCGCCGCTGCGGACCCAGAGCTCGCCGTCGACAAACGCCGCCGACCACGTTTGCGGATCGAGCGGCAGCGCGAGCATCGCGGGCGTCAGGCTCGTCGCACGCACGCCGGAACCTTTCAATATTTCGAGCCAGACGCTGACGCGGGAGCGCTGCGTCACGGCGACCGCCAGAGTGCCGTCCGCCTCCCGTACATACGCGAACTGCAGGTTTTCCGGCTCGTCGAGCAGCTGATCTTCGAGCGCGAACGGAAGCGCCTGCAGGATGCGTGCGCGCGAGCGGGTCGGGATCGTAGCGCGCGTCAGCAGCGTTTCACCGGGCGGGGTCCAGATCTGCGCGGCTGCCGCGCGCGCCGCCAGTGGCAGCTGCGAAACGTTCTCCGCGTGTCCGGATTGCATCGGGGCCGTGGGATCCGAGCGCAGGCACCAGTAAACGGACGGATCGGCTTCGGGCCAGCCGCGCGGCAAGCGTATCTCGACGACAGTACCGAGCATCGTCGTCGCATTTAACGCGCGGAGCTGGCCGAGCAGCCGATCTTTCAGTTCAAGAACTTTTTTCTTCATCCAAGACCATCTTCGGTGGAACCTGCCGGTACCACAGCGCCTGCGCGCGCCCCCCGCTCGGGCGTTCGATCAACCCTTCGCTGGTACGCAGGATACGGCCGACCTGGGTCGTAACCGACACTATAAAGTAGTTGCTGACGACGGCACAGGGACACGCGCCCTTGAAGCTCGGGTGCAGCGCCTGGAACGTCTCTTTGTTCTTGAACGGTTCGCGGTCCCGCATGTCCACGACCCCCTTTTCGGTCGCGAGGTCGGCGCCGGTAAGTGCCGCTAGAACTTCCGCCGACGCGGTGTTGACGTTGATCGGCGTCTGATTGCCGGCCGGCAGCGCGATCACGTGATCGCGCAATTTTTCGATGATGTCCGGCGTGTAGCCGCTGACGAGGCGCAGCTCATCGACGCTCATGAGCGCCCGGTTCGCCGCCCGATAAGGCGGGTCGTGGTTCAGATAATCGAGATCTTCCGCGCCCCCCGGCTGCACGTCCGAGTTGTCGTCGAGCCAATCGATGAGCGCGGCCGCGAGGGCGGCCGCGCGACCCGGATCGACGCCCACCAGTGTGAGCAGTCGCATATAGACATCGCGATAGTTCGTCGGCGTATTGCCCGGATTTCCAGGTTGACCCGGTTGCTGCGTCGGCGGCGCGAGTATCAGATTGTTGAGATTGAACCGGCCCTGCGCGTCTTTGACGAGGAGGTTCACGACCGCGTTGTCGATGGGAAACGTGATCGGCTGGGCCCACGCTTCGCCGTAATAGTCGATGGCGCTCGTCTGCGCGTTCTTTCCGTCAGCGGTGAGGATCGCGGCGGCGCCTTCGAACGCGCTCTGACGCAGCCGTTCCGCCTCGGCGAGATCGGAGAGATTCTGCGCTTGCCGCAGCCACACCTGCTGTCCGAGCGCGAGCGTCGTCGCGAGCGTCGCAATGATCGCGACGATCAGCATTGCCGTAATCAGCGCGACGCCGCGCTCGCGCGGTCTCATTTGTCGTCTCCGACGAGAAATACGCGTTTGTACTTGCCGCGCCCCTTGATCGAGAGCGTGACTTGCACCGCGCGCGGCAGCGGCGTGAAGTTGTTGCTGCCGGCTGCGAGCGGCGGCCAGCGATCGACCCAGCCGCCGGTCGGGACGTTGGTCGAGGTGCCCCCTTGCGGATTGGCTTGGAAAAAGCGCACTTCGAATTCGTCGACATTCAACAGTAGCGGTGTCATCACCGGTTTCGTGAGCGGCGCGCGATCGAGCACCGGCCATGTGATGCGCATGACTTTACCGTCCACGAAACGGTAGCCGACCCGCTGCAGGTCGGCGGTCGATCCGTTCGCGACGAGAATGCCGCCGCGCGTGAACTCGACGTTCGGGTCGGCGAGCGCGCGCGGATCCGTCGGCTGGCCCTTGAAGGCCGGCTGGCGGCTCCCGTCGCTGTCGCGCACGTCGCGATTGCGCGCAAGCGAAAAATCCTGCTGCAAGCGGATGAACGCGAGCGACAGCTCGCGCCAATAGGCGCGCTCCGCTTCGATACGCTCCCGGTTATCAAGCAACCGCATCAGTCCGCCGTATGCCATCGCCGAGAAGATCGCAAATACGGCGACGGCGACGAGAATCTCGAGCAGCGTGAACCCCGACATTAAAGAGCGCGCGCGCAGCGCGCCTCGGCTCCGATCGTACAAAGTCCCCTCTCCCCGTTGGGGAGAGGGGACGGGGTGAGGGGGAAGAAGAGTATGCTCGTTCTCAGCCTCCCTCTCCACTCCTGGGGGAGGGAATGAGGAAGAGAGGGTCGCAGCCTCGGTATCGCGAAGGGTTTCGGCTGCGTGGGCGAGCGCCGCCGCGGACGACGAGCGTCCAGCGTGTTTCGGCTCACTCCATCCCGCGTCCCGCGGGACCGGAGAAGTTTCTCGACTGATGCGATTCATGAGAAAACTCGCACCTCGGTTTCCGGCGTTGACACCCGCCGGGTCAGCGCGGGTCCGTTTCCTGACGCGGTGTCTCTACGCAGCGCGGCGCTCGCGAGCTTCAGCGTTGCTCGGCTTCCCAGGAGCCGATGTCGGCGTTATAGCCTTCGCCGCCCGGCTGGCGATCGGCGCCGAGGCTCAACACGTCGACCTCGCCGTGGATGCCCGGGTTCAAATATTGATAGTCATTGCCCCACGGATCCTTCGGCAGGCGTTCGAGATAGCCGCCGCTCTTCCAATTGCGTGGGATGTCGCCGGATTCCGGCCGCTTCACCAGCGCCGACAAGCCCTGGTCGGCGGAAGGATACACGCCGTTATCGAGCCGGTAGAGCTTGAGTGCATTCGTGATGGCGTTGATGTCGTTCTTGGCCGCGACGACGCGCGCCTGATCCGGCCGGTCCATGATGCGCGGGACGATGAGCCCGGCGAGAATGCCGAGGATCACCACCACGACCAGAATTTCGATCAGCGTGAAGCCGCGCGCGAAAAGCCGCGCCGGCGAGAGCGGGCGTCGGTTCGTCTCCGTGCTGTGCACAAGTGCGAGCGAGCGGAAAGGGCGGGTGTCGCGGTATACGCGTCCTTTTGGTTGTTGCATACGAGACCTCATTTGATCAGTTGGTTCATTTCGAAAATCGGCAGCAGCACCGCGATGACGATGAAAAGCACGACCGCACCCATCACGAGAATCAGCACCGGCTCGAGCAGGGCGGTCAACGCCTTGACCCAGTTCTCGAGCTCGCGCCCCTGCGCCTCGGCGGCGCGCTGCAGCATCGCGTCGAGCCGGCCGCTCGATTCGCCGCTGGCAATGAGATGCACGACGAGCGGAGGGAAGAGCTTCGTTTTGCCGAGCGCACGCGAAAGGCTACCGCCCTCGCGCACCTGGCGGAGCGCTTCTTCCACGGCAGCGCGCATTTGCAGGTTGATGACGACCGGCACGGCCGACTGAAGTGCCGGCAGCAGCGGAATGCCGCTCGCCGTGAGGATGCCGAGCGTATCGGCGAAGCGCGCGGCGTTGATGCCGCGCGCGAGCCGTCCGACCACCGGCAAACGCAGCATAATGCCGTGCCAGCGCAGCCGGGTGGCGGGATTGCGCAGCGCGAGGAGCCCGATTACCAGCGCGGCCGCGGCGCCGATCACCCAGAACAGCCCGGTAGCGCGCGCCGCATCGCTGATCGCGATCAGGATGCGCGTCGCCACCGGCAGCTGCTGGCCGGTGTTCAGGAACACGCGCGTCACTTGCGGCACGACGTAAACCAGGAGCAGCGACACGACGCTGATCGCGACGAACGTGACGAGCGCCGGATAGATGAACGCGAGCACGACTTTCTGGCGCAACGATTGGCGATTCTCCGTGTAGTCGGCGAGGCGCTCGAGCACCTCGACGAGGCGGCCCGACTGCTCGCCGGCGTCCACCATCACCCGGTAGATGTCCGGAAACGCCTGCGGGAACGCGCCCATGCTGCGTGCGAGCGACTGGCCTTCGACCATGCGCCCACGCACGCCGGCGAGCACGCTGCGGGTGCGGGGCTTGTCCGTCTGTTCGATCAGCGCATTGAGGCATTCTTCGAGCGTGAGTCCCGCGCGTACGAGGGTCGCGAACTGCCGCGTGACGAGCGCGAGCTCGTTGCCCGACATGCCGCGGCGCAGCCGCACCCGCGGCCGGGCGCCGCCTTTCGCGGTCGGTTGGTCGCGAATCGCTTCGACCGAAAGCGGCGTCAAACCGCGCTCGCGCAGCAACGAGCGCACCTGGCGCTCCGCGTCGCCGTCGATGACGCCTCGGACCGTGCGTCCGGCCGTGTCCAGCGCTTGATATTCGAAGCCGGCCAAGTTTTAGAAACTCCGCATCGCGTCGCCCGATGGGAGATCGGCGGAGAGCGACAGGTAGGGCGTCCTGCGAGCGCCGTTTCGCGCTACGCGCTGCAAGTCGCGCGGGTGACAGTACCGAAGCGAGCGCGATAGCTGCGCGCCGCGGGGAGCGTCTTGCCGATGATGGAGCATGGGCGGCCTACTCGCGGGAGACGCGCAGTACTTCGTCGACGCTGGTTTCGCCGGCGAGCACCCAGCGCAATCCGTCTTCGCGGATGGAGCGCATGCCGTGGCTGCGCGCGTGCTCGCGCAAGTGCTCCTCGGCCGAACCGTCGTGGATCAACGTGCGCAGGCGGTCGTCGACGGTGAGCAGCTCGAAGACGCCGGTACGGCCCTGATACCCGCTGTTCGAGCAGGCGGGGCAGCCCAGGGGGAGATTGATCTGCCGGGAATCGTCGGCGGCCATTTGCAGCAACCGCCGTTCCGCCGTGTCGGGTGTATGAGGCTTGCGGCACTCGGGGCACAGGCGCCGCACCAGCCGCTGCGCGAGCACGCCGAGCAGACTCGACGCGACGAGGAACGGCTCGATGCCCATGTCGACGAGGCGCGTGATCGCGCCGACCGAATCGTTGGTGTGCAGCGTGGCGAGCACGAGGTGACCGGTGAGCGACGCCTGCACGGCGATCTGCGCGGTTTCGAGGTCGCGGATTTCGCCGATCATGATGATGTCCGGATCCTGGCGCAGGATCGCGCGCAGCGCGCGCGCGAACGTGAGGTCCGTCTTGGCGTTCACTTGCGTCTGGCCGATGCCATCGAGGTCGTACTCGATCGGATCCTCGACCGTCATGATGTTGTGGCTCTTCGTGTCGAGACGCGACAGCGCGGCGTAAAGCGTCGTCGTCTTACCGGAACCGGTGGGACCGGTGACGAGAATGATGCCGTGCGGCTGGTTGATCATCGTATCGAGCGTCGCGAGCATGTCAGGCGACATGCCGATCGCGGAAAGCGTGAGACGGCCTGCTTGCTTGTCGAGCAAACGCATCACCACGCGTTCGCCGTGCGCGGTCGGGAGCGTCGACACACGCACATCTACCGGCCGGCCGGCGAGGCGCAGGGTGATGCGGCCGTCCTGCGGCATGCGCTTCTCGGCGATGTCGAGCCGCGCCATGATCTTCACGCGCGACACGATGAGCCCGTGCGCCGCTTGCGGCGGTTCGATCACGTCGCGCAGCACGCCGTCGATGCGGTAGCGCACCACCGAGCGCGTTTCGAATGGTTCGATGTGGATATCCGACGCGCCTTCGCGCACCGCCTGCGACAGCAACGCGTTGATGAGTCGTACGATCGGCGCGTCGTCTTCGCTCTCGAGCAGGTCCTCGACGCGCGGCAGCCCTTGGGTGATATCGCCGATATCCGGATCGGTGTCGAGACCGTCGACGATCTCCATCGCGTGATGCTTGCCGCGCTCGTACGCACGATGCAGCGCCTGGTCGAACTCCTCGGTGCTGACTTCGCGCAAATGAATCGTTTGCCCGAGCGCGCGTTGCAACTCGGCCAGCACTTGGCTGGAGACCCCGGGACGCGCCCACACTTCGAGGCCCACACCGTTCAGGCGCGCGGCGATCACGCCGTGGCGCTTAGCGAAGTGATACGGGAGGCGGTCGATCCATTGAGGATCGAAGCCCTGGTTGTCCGTCGGTGTCGGCATGGCGCTCATAAGCCTAACCGGGATTGCGTGGCTCCGCAGGTGGCGTGGCCGGGCCGGCCGCCGGAGGCGCGGCTGTTTCGTCCGATTTCGACTTTTCCGGTTCCTTTTCCCGAACTGGAGCGGGCGGCTTGGCCGACGGGACCGAGGGCTTCAGGCGTTCGAGCACTTCGACGCTTTCAGCCACCCCGCGCAGGCCGCGCATGTATTCATAGCGGTCGGTGCTGACGCGGTAACTATCCTCGAGGCTGCGCAAGATGGTCGGGCGCAAAAACACCATTAAGTTCGTTTTCTGTTTCTCCGCGGTGGTCGAGCGAAACAACACGCCGAGCAGGGGGATGCTTCCCAGGATCGGGACCTGCGTCCGCGTCTCGGTTACCCGGTCTTCGATCAGACCGCCGAGCACGACGGTGGCACCGTCGTCCACGAGCACTTTCGTCTCGACCGAGCGCTTGTTGGTAATGATGTCGGACGCGGTCACGCCGGCCGGCGCGGGCGTGACCGTCGAGATTTCCTGGAAGATGTCGAGCTTCACGCCGCCGCCTTCCGAAATCTGCGGCTTGATGCGCAATTGAATGCCGACGTCGCGCCGCTCGATCGTCTGAAAGGGATTTACCCCGGTTGTAGGGCTGCCGCTCGACGCCGGCGACACGAAACTCCCGGTCACAAACGGCACGTTCTGGCCTACGATGATTTTCGCTTCCGCGTTGTCGAGCGTGAGCAGGTTCGGCGTCGAGAGGATGTTCGCGAGGTTGTTCGACTGCAGCGCGCGCGCAAGTGCGCCGATGCTTCGCACCTTCGTGCCGTCGGGCAGCGTAATTGTCTTGCCGAGGAACGCGAGCGAAAGGCCGTTCGTGGCGCCGAGCGCCGTAGCCGGATTCGTGATGACGTTCACCAGGCCGCCGTCCTGGCCGCCGCGGAAGTTCTGAAGGCCAGCGATCCCCCCTTCGCCGGCTCGTCCGGCCGCCGCCCATTGGAAGCCCAGCTCGGACGCTTTGTCCGAAGTGATTTCGGCGATCAGGGCCTCCACGAACACCTGCGCGCGGCGCACGTCGAGCTTCTCGATGACGGCGCGGAGGTTGTTGTACACGGCATCCGACGCGTTGATGATCAGCGCGTTCGTCGCTTCGTCCGCCTGGATCAGCGACGCTTCGGCGCCTGAGCGCCCGGCGCCGCCCGGACGCGGGGCGCCGGGCGCCGCCGGGATGGTCACCGTCGGCTGCGGTTGTGCGCTACGCGCTTCGCCCGCAAGCAGCCCGCGCAGCACTTCGGCGAGCTTTGCCGCTTCGGCATTGCGCAGATAAATGACGCGTGTCTGCCCGCCGGTCGTTGCCGGAACGTCGAGCTTCTCGATGAGCGAGCGCACCTGCGCGAGGCGTCCCGGATTTTCGGTGCGGATGAGCAGGCTGTTCGTGCGCAAATCGGGGATGATCGTGAAGCGGTCGCCAGCCACGGTACCGGGCTGAACCGCGATCGGCGCGCCCGGCGTGCCGAGGGCCGGACTTGCGAGCCGGCTGATCAATTCGGCGACGTCGAGCGCCGAGGCATTTTTCAGCGGAACGACCGTGACTTCGCTCGCGATCGGTTGGTCGATGCGTTCGATGATCCCGAGCATGCGCCGCAAATTGTCGGCGAAGTCCGTAATGATGAGCGAGTTGGTGCCTTCGTGCGCCGAGAGTTGACTGGTCGGCGCCATCAACGGTCGCAGCAGTGGGACGACCTGTCCGGGCGAGATGTTCTGCAGCACCACGACGTGCGTGACCATCTGTTCGCCGCCGCGCGGAGTTTCTTTCGATACGTCTGCGCCTTGTTTCGCTTCGGCGATGGGAATGACGCGAACGAGGCCCGCCGGTCCTTCGACGGCGGTGAAACCCTGTGCCTTGAGCGCGGAGAGAAAAATTTGATAAGCGGCGCTCTTCGGTACCGGCTTCGAGGAGATGATGGTGACCTGGCCCTTGACCCGCGGATCGACCAGAAAATTGCGGCCGGTCATCTGCGAGATCGCCTTGACCACCGCTTGAATGTCGGCGCCCTGGAAGTTCAGGAGAATCTGGTTATTGTTGACGCGCGGAGCCGCGGCGGCACCCGCATCGGCTCCGGGAGCAGCCGGAGCGCCCGGCGCTACCGGTGGGCGCGGCGCGGACGGACGCGCACCGCTCGGCGCGGTGGGCGCGGTTGGCGCCGAATTCGCGGCGCTCTGATCCGCGCCTTCATCCTCCTCATTCGGGTCGGCCGCGTGAGAAATCGCTGTTACCGCGAGCGCGGTAGCGAGCAACGCACGACGCCACCCGGCGTATTTCGTCGTAGTCATAATCAGCAGGAACTTTGTTATTGGATGTTGTAGACGAGCGTCTCATTCCTCCCCGCCCGTTTTACATTGATCTGCAGGTTCGACGTCGAGGCGACCTGCTGGTAAAGCCGCATGACGTCGTCCATCGTGTTAACGGCGTGGCCGTTCACCGAAGCGATGACGTCACCTACCTTCAAGCCGAACTTCTCGTACACGCTGCCCGGTTGGATTTCACGAACGAGGAAGCCGCCCCCCGCGTTCGGCACCATCAGCGCTTGGCTCAGCACTTCGGGCTGCTGCATCTGCTGATTGAGCTGCTGGCGATCGATGAAGAACTGGCGGTTCCGCTCGCGCCGCCGCGCACGACTGCTGTTCGGGTTAATTCCGCTGGAATCGACATTGGCAGAGGGCGGGGCGGAGGTGACGATGGAGCCTTTCGCAAGATCCGGGCTGATGTCTTTGAGCATCAGCGTTTCGGTCGCTCCGCCGCGCCGGATGAGCACCCGGTCGCCGTATACCGCGTAAAGGGTGACACCCGCAACGATCTCCTGGCCGACGCCGAACGGCAATTCGGGGTTGCCGTCGGCGCTAATCAGCGCGAAGCTGCCGGCGGATGTGACCATCACGCCGCTCAGTACCAGGTTCAGACTGCTAAGCGGAATTGCATCGAGCGACACTGAGCCTTTCGCCGCGGTCGGCGCGACTTGGCCGAAAACATTGGCCGAGAGCAGGGCCTGAAGGTTGTAGTCGCCGGGGTTTTCGTTGACGACGGCAGGGGGCGTTTCGGCGACCGACTGGGGGGGCGTGAGTAATCGCCACGTCCCTCGTGCCAGAGTGAAGCTCAGCAGAGCGAGCGCCGCCATATTGATGGCAACCAGTACCCACCGCCGAGCCAGCCATTGCTCGACGTGCTCGACAATATGCTCGAGCAGGTGAGAAGGTACCAGATTGCCACCGGGCGTAGGTTGAGTCCCGGATAAGTCCATTGCGGCAGTATACTATGTATCCCCTTGAAAATATAAAAGTAACGTTTTATTGCTACGACATTTCATCCGCTTGCGGCTACCGCTCGTTCATCGTCGACTACCACGGTTTCCGCGCCTTAGAGCTAAAAACTCGAGCGTAAGCTGATCAGCACGCTCACGTCCGGCGCGGTATCAACGCGCAAGTCCTCGGACATAGCGATATCGAGTGCCGTTCGGGGCGAAAAGTTCCAGGTTCCCCCGAGTACCAGTTGTATTGCCGTGGTATTGAGCGGCGCCAACCGGCTCCCTTCATACAACGGAGAATGCACGCGCAGTTCCGCCTTTATTACGGTTGGGGGCAGAACTCGCCACCCGACCCCGGCACCGCCAAAGACGACGACCGGACGCTGCAGCTCGGGAAGGACGTCCCCATGCCCGAGACCCAGCACGCCGCCGTAGGCAGACCAGCCGAGCGCGCCGGGGCACGCCGCCGCGGCGCAACCGGCGGTGAGCCAAACCGCGAGATCGGCAGCGCCGCTTCCCTGCAACGCGGCCGCGTCGCCGGTTGGAAGCTTGAGGCTGACTCGTAGAGCGAGATCGGCCACCCCCTCTCCCTCGCGCAGCTGCCAGGCACCGAGCAGCCGTACGTCCCCAACGCCTGATGTCGATTCGGTGATTCGTAACCGCTCGATGCCGTTGCGTTCGTAGATGTAGCTCAAACGATCCCGCGGGAAGTCCTCGCGGCCGCCGTTCGGCAGCCCGAACGCGTCGTGCCAGCGCTCGATGAAGCCGTCCATGAAACCGCCGCCGTGCGCGATATATGGCACTTCAATGCCCCACTCCATTGCACCGCCGCCATAGCGTATCGACACGGCCGCGCGATGCGTTTCGCCATCGAGGAGGAGGCGCTCGTTGTCGTTTCGGCCGATGAAGAAAGAATTCGCCGCTTCGTAGCTCACCGCGACGGCCAGACGACCCGGGGCGAGCACGCGCGCCTCACCGGGCGACGGCAGACCGTAAATTTGGACGAGCGGGCTCTGGTTGTAAGTAGGGAGGAGATCGAAATCGCCCGCGATCGACGGCGACGAGGCGACGAGCAGGAGAACGATCGAGAATCGAGCGGGCGTGAACATTTATCAAGCGCGTGTCGGCGCGCGAGTATAGCGGTGCCGCGCCAGCGGCAAAACGCCGCGCGAGCCTTCGCTCAGTACGGCCATCAACACACGTTTCACCCGGCGCGTGTGCGTGGGTCTATATAAATAGACAACGTCTGCCGAGCCGGCTTCTTCAACAAGTTCTTTAAAACCATTGAGCCGCAACCGAAGCCGGCTCGTCGCTTACGTCTTCCGTCCCCACGATATTTGCGGTGAAATGTCGGCGTGACCGCTCCGTTCGTCCACCTGCGAGTACATTCCGAGTTCTCGCTCGCCGACGGCCTCGTCCGTATCCCCGATCTCGCGGCCGCGGCAGCCGCCGCGTCCATGCCGGCGGTCGCGCTCACCGATCTAACCAACGTCTTTGGCGCCGCGAAGTTCTACCAGGCCGCCGTCGCCGCCGGGGTCAAGCCGATCGTTGGCGCCGATGTGTGGGTGGCGCATCCGACCGATGCGCACAAATTCTCGCGCTTAACGCTGCTTTGCCAAAACGCGGACGGCTATCGCAATCTCGCCCGGCTGCTGACGCGCGCGTACCGCGACGGGCAGCAGTCCGGGCGCCCGTGCCTGCAGCGCGCGTGGCTCGCCGACGCATCGGACGGATTGATTGTGCTATCGGGCGCGCACGAGGGAGAAGTCGGCGTTGCGCTGCTGGCCGGCAATCGCACGGCGGCGGTAGCGGCGGCGAACGAGCTGCAACGTCTCTTCCCCGATCGTTGGTACGTCGAGTTGCAGCGTATCGGGCAGCCGCGGCAGGAAGAGTACAACCATGCGGCGGTGGCGTTCGCGGCGGAGGTGGGTTTCCCCGTCGTCGCGACCAACCCCGTGATGTTTTTGAAGCGCGACGAGTTCGATGCGCACGAAGTGCGCGTGTGCATCCAGGAAGGGCGCGTGCTGACCGACAGTCGCCGGCCACGCCGGCATACCGTGCAGCAATATTTCCGTTCGAGCGCGGAGATGCACGAGCTGTTCGCCGACGTACCCGAAGCGATCGCGAACACTGTCGAGATCGCGCGCCGTTGCAACTCCCGTCTCGTGTTCGGGAAGTACTACCTGCCGAAATTCGAAAGTGCGTCGGATGAAAACGAAACGCTGAAAAGCGAAAGTCGGGCGGGACTGGAGCGGCGGCTCCGTCTGTTGCCGGAAGCGGCGCGCGCGAAGGCGGAAGGCGAGTACGCGGCGCGACTCGAGCTCGAGATCGGCGTCATCATCAAGATGGGTTTCGCCGGTTACTTCTTGATCGTCGCCGACTTCATTCAGTGGGCCAAGAAGAACGGTATCCCCGTCGGTCCCGGCCGCGGCTCCGGCGCGGGTTCTCTCGTTGCGTACTGCCTCGGCATTACCGAGCTCGATCCCATCAAGTATGAGCTGCTGTTCGAACGGTTCCTGAATCCCGAGCGCGTGAGCCTGCCCGACTTCGACGTCGACTTCTGCATGGAGCGGCGCGACGAAGTCATCGAGTACGTGAAGAACCGTTATGGAGCCGACAAGGTCGCGCAGATCATCACGCACGGCACGATGGCGGCGCGCGCCGTGGTGCGCGACGTGGGGCGCGTGCTCGGACATCCGTACGGCTTCTGCGACAAGATCGCGAAGCTGATTCCGTTCGAGATCGGTATGACGCTCGACCGCGCGCTCGAAGTCGAGCCGCTCCTGAAGGAGCGGTACGACAAGGAAGAGGACGTCAAATCGCTGCTCGATATGGCGCGGGCGCTCGAAGGTCTCGCGCGCAACGCCGGCAAGCACGCGGGCGGCGTGGTGATCGCCCCCGGCCCGCTGACCGACTACATGCCGCTCTACTGCGAACAGGGCGGACGCGAAGCGGTCACGCAGTTCGACATGGAGGATTTGGAAAAGCTCGGGCTGGTCAAGTTCGACTTCCTCGGGCTGCGCACGCTGACGATCATCGACAAGGCCGTGAAGATGATCAATCGCGCGCGCGAAGCGAACGGGGAAGCGCCGCTCGTGATCGAGCAACTGCCGATCGACGATCCGGCGACGTACGCGCTGCTCAAGTCGTGCAAGACCACCGCGCTGTTCCAGCTCGAATCGCGCGGCATGAAGGATCTGATCAATCGCCTGAAGCCCGATCAGTTCGAGGAAATCGTCGCGCTCGTCGCGCTGTTCCGCCCGGGTCCGCTGCAATCGGGCATGGTCGACGACTACATCAATCGCAAGCACAAGCGCACGCCGGTCAAGTATCCGCATCCGAGCCTCGAGCCGATTCTGAAGCCCACCTACGGCGTGATTCTGTATCAGGAGCAGGTGATGCAGATCGCACAGGTGCTGTCGGGCTACACCCTCGGCGGCGCCGACTTGCTGCGCCGCGCGATGGGCAAGAAGAAGCCGGAAGAGATGGCGAAGCAGCGCGAAGGCTTCGTCAAAGGCGCGGGCACGCGCGGCGTCAACGAAAAACTGGCCGCGGAAATTTTCGACCTGATCGAAAAGTTCGCGGGCTACGGTTTCAACCGCTCGCACTCGGCGGCGTACGCGCTGATCGCGTACCAGACGGCCTGGCTCAAGGCGCACTATCCGGCGGCGTTCATGGCCGCGGTGCTGTCGTCCGATATGGACAAGACCGACAAGGTGGTCACCATGATCGCCGAGTGCCGCGACATGAAGCTCAAAGTGTTGCCGCCGGATATCAATCGCTGCGAGTACGAGTTCGTACCGGTCGACGACTCGACGATTCTCTACGGCCTTGGCGCGATCAAAGGCCTCGGGCAATCGGCGATCGAGGCGATTCAGCAGGCGCGCGCCGAGGGTGGACCGTTCAAGGATCTGTTCGATTTCTGCAAGCGCATCGACGCGCGCCGCATCAATCGCCGCGTGCTCGAATCGCTCATCAAGGCGGGTGCGTGCGATACGCTCGGCGTTCACCGTGCGGCGCTAATGGCGTCGCTTACGAAGGCGATCGCGGAAGCGGATCAGCACGCGGCGGCAGCCGCGGCGGGGCAAGAGGATCTTTTCGGCGGACTCACCGCGCCGGCGGACAGCACCGCGGTTTACGAAGTTGCGGCCGAGTGGAGCGAAGAGCAACGGCTCGACGGCGAGAAGGAAACGCTCGGCCTCTATCTCACGGGGCATCCGATCGCGCGCTACGCCGAGGAGCTGAAGCGCATCATCAGCGCCACGATCGCAGAGCTTCGGCCGACCGACGATCGCGCCATCGTGGTGGCCGGGCTGGTGGTCGGCATGCGCGTCATGCAGACCCGCCGAGGCGACCGCATGGCCTTCATTACCCTCGATGACCGTACCGGGCGGCTCGAGCTCGCGGTTTTCTCGGAGCTGTTCGAGCGGCATCGGGATTTGCTGGTGAAGGACGTGCTGCTCGTGGTCAAAGGCCATGTCTCGGTGGACGAGTACACCGGCGGATTCAAAATGTCCGCGGAGGAGATCTATAATATCGACCAAGCGCGCGGTGTTTTCGGATCCCGGCTGATTATCCACGTCGATGCATCTACCGCGGCCAACGGGTTCATGGATGAGCTCCGGCAAATCCTCGCTCCGAGCCAGGGCCCTTGTCCGGTGTGGGTGCGCTACCGCGGCGAGACGGCGGAAGCCGAGCTCGTATTGGGTGAAGAATGGAAAGTGAGCCCGAGCAACGCGGTCCTCGAACGTCTGAGCCGGCTGGCGGGCGAGCGCAACGTCCAGATTGAATATCGGTAGTTGGAAGCGGGTGTTCCTGAACGCGGAATGCCAAGTGTCGTGCGCCGAAGCGACGAACGGGTCGTGCGCGGATGGCGTGAGCGTGGTTTGGAGTCTGACTCAACAACATGAACCATAACTATCTCGACTTCGAGCAATCGATTGCCGAGCTGGAAGCCAAGATCGAAGCGCTGCGTTCGGCGCCGCACGCCGCCGATATTTCCGACGAGGTCAATCGGCTGCAAGCGAAAAGCCGGCGGTTGACCGAGTCGATTTTTCATTCGCTCACGCCGTGGCAGATCTCGCAGCTCGCGCGTCATCCGTTGCGGCCGTATACCCTCGACTACGTCACCCGGCTCTTCACCGACTTTCAGGAACTGCACGGCGATCGCGGCTTCGCGGACGACCCGGCGATCGTCGGCGGTCTCGCGCGGTTCGACGGCCGCGCCGTCGTCGTGATCGGCCACCAGAAGGGCCGCGATACGCGCGAAAAAGTGCGGCGTAACTTCGGCATGCCGCGCCCGGAGGGTTACCGCAAGGCGCTGCGCCTCATGCGCCTCGCCGAGCGCTTCCGTTTGCCGCTCATTACCTTCATCGACACGCCGGGTGCGTATCCCGGCGTCGGCGCCGAGGAGCGTGGGCAGAGCGAGGCGATCGCGCGCAATCTGTACGCCATGTCCCGGCTCGCCACACCCATCGTCAGCGTCGTCATCGGCGAAGGCGGATCGGGCGGCGCGCTCGCAATCGGCGTATGCGATCGACTGCTGATGCTGCAGTATGCGACGTACTCGGTCATTTCGCCGGAAGGCTGCGCCTCGATTCTCTGGCGCGCGGCCGACAAGGCGACGATGGCGGCGGAGGCGATGGGCATCACCGCCGAACGCTTGTCGCAACTGGGCCTCGTCGATGTCGTGGTGCCGGAGCCGCTCGGCGGAGCGCACCGGGATATGGATGAGATGTCGCGGCGCCTCAAGTCGGCGCTCCTCGACGAAATCAATCGGCTGCGTATGGTGCCGCCCGATCATCTCCTCGAAAGCCGCTACCAGCGTCTCGTTCAATATGGAGAGTACGAGGAAGAGTGAGTCTTCCCGTTTCGGGCGCCGCTTTACACCCGCGGCGCTCGCGCAGGTTCTAACCGAAACCCTCGGCCTTACTCCCGCCACGCCGGTCTACGTCGCGTTTAGCGGCGGCCTGGATTCGCACGTCTTGCTGCACGCTGCTGCTTCGTTGCGTCGTAACGCGCCGTGGCGCGTGGCGGCATTGCACGTCGACCACGGGCTGCAGGCGACGTCCGCGCAATGGGCGAGCCATTGCGCAGCCGTCGCAACGGCGCTCGATGTGCCGTACGCCGCGGAGCGGATCGTCGTTGACGATGTCGCGCAACTCGGGCTCGAGGATGCGGCCCGCCGCGCGCGCTACCGCGCGCTCGCGCGCATGCTGCCCGCCGGCGCGGTGCTGCTCACCGCGCATCAGCAGGACGATCAGGCGGAGACGCTCCTGTTGCAGCTCGTGCGCGGCGCCGGTCCCGCGGGTCTTGCCGCGATGCCGGCCGTCACGCGCTTCGGTCGCGGCCGGCTCGCGCGTCCGCTGCTCGGCTTTGCACGCCGCGAGTTGGCGGACTACGCCGTGGCGCAGGGGCTCGATTTCATCGAAGACGCAAGCAACGAGAACGAGCGGTTAGCGCGCAACTACTTGCGCAGGCGTGTGTGGCCGCTCATCGCGGCGCGCTGGCCGGCGGCTTCGGAAAGGATCGCGTTGGCCGCGCGCCACCAGGCCGACGTCGCGACACTTCTCGACGAGATCGGCCGCGCCGACCTCGCTGTCGCAGCGGGCGCCGAGGGCAGTATCGATGTCTCGCGGCTTCGCGAATTTTCGCCCGAGCGCCGCGCGAACCTGCTGCGCTGTTGGATTCGTTCGCACGGCGTGTCGGCACCGGCCGAACGCGTGCTGCGCCAGATTCTGGCGTGCGTCGAGCGCCGTCCGGCGACGCGGCAGGCGCGCGTCCAATGGGGCGCCGCCGAAGTGCGTCGCTACCGCGATCGATTGAGCCTGCACACCGTGGGAAGCCGCGCGCCCGCGGACTGGGAAGCGCCGTGGGATCCGGTGGTCGCGCTCGAGATTCCGGGCGCCGGCTGGCGTTTGCGTGCGCGGGCGACGACCGGTGCCGGATTGGCGCGCGCTCGGATCGAAGGCGTCGAATTACGCGTGACGATGCGCCGCGGCGGCGAGCGATTGCGCGTCCGCGGTCATTCGCACAAGGTGAAAAAGTTGTTGCAGGAGGCCGGAATCCCTCCGTGGGAACGTGCGCAGCTGCCGTTGATCTACGTCGGCGACGTGCTTGCCGCGGTCGGCGATCGTTGGGTCAGCGACGAGTTTGCCGCGTGCGCCGACGAACCGGGCGTGATGCTCGTTCTGGAACGCGCGGACGCTCGTTAATCGCTCGCTGTTATTTGCGCAAACACGGGTCATCTGGTACCGTGTGGCTCCGTTCCGATGTCGGAGTGTCGCATCGGTTGACCGATGCAAGCCGTGCCGCGCAAGGCGGCCGATTCAGTACCGACGTAATCAGGGCGGGGTTTCATGACCAAATTCATTTTCGTGACCGGTGGTGTCGTTTCCTCTTTGGGCAAGGGGATCGCCGCCGCCTCACTCGGTGCCATCCTCGAAGCGCGCGGACTCAAGGTCACGCTGCTCAAACTCGATCCGTACATCAATGTCGATCCGGGCACGATGAGCCCGTATCAGCACGGCGAGGTGTACGTCACGCACGACGGCGCCGAGACGGACCTTGACCTCGGGCACTACGAACGCTTCGTGCGCACGCAGGTCGGCAAGCGCAACAACTTCACGACCGGCAAAATCTACGAAAACGTCATTCGCAAGGAGCGCCGCGGCGATTATCTCGGCGCGACCGTGCAGGTGATCCCGCACATTACCGACGAGATCAAGCGCTGCATCGAGCAGGGCGCGAACGGCGTCGACGTGGCGCTGGTCGAGATCGGCGGCACGGTCGGTGACATCGAATCGCTGCCGTTTCTCGAAGCGATTCGCCAGATGGGCATCGAGCACGGGCCGGGGAACTGTGTGTTCGTGCACCTCACGCTCGTGCCGTTCATCGGCGCAGCGGGAGAGCTCAAGACCAAGCCGACGCAGCATTCGGTGAAGGAATTGCTCTCGATCGGCATCCAGCCGGATATTCTCCTGTGCCGTTCCGATCGCATGCTGCCTGACGACGAGCGCCGCAAGATCGCGCTCTTCACCAATGTCGCGCCGCGTGCCGTCATCTCGGCGCCGGACGTCGATAACATTTACAAGATTCCGCGGCTGCTGCACGAGCAGGGGCTCGACGAGATCGTCGTCGAAAAGCTGCACGTGCCGGCGCGCAAGGCGAATCTCGCCGAGTGGGACAAAGTCGTCTACGCGATGGAGCACACGACCGCCGACGTCGACATCGTGTTCGTCGGCAAGTACGTGCACCTCACCGAGTCGTACAAGTCGCTCAGCGAAGCACTCAAGCACGCGGGTATCCACACACGTACGCGCGTCAATATCCGTTACGTCGACTCGGAGGCCATCGAGAACGAGGGAACGGGTGCGCTCGAAGGCGCCGACGCGATCCTGGTCGGCCCGGGCTTCGGCGAGCGCGGCATCGAAGGCAAGATCAAAGCGGTGACGTTCGCACGCACGCATGGCATCCCGTATCTCGGCATTTGTCTCGGCATGCAGGTGGCCGTGATCGAATTCGCGCGCAACGTCGCGGGGCTCAAAGGCGCGCACAGCACGGAGTTCGACGCCAAGACGCCGCATCCGGTGATCGCCATGATCACGGAATGGATGACGCCGGAGGGCATCAAAGAGTATCGCAGTGCGGGCGGCGATCTCGGCGGTACCATGCGACTCGGCGGGCAGGAATGCAAACTGCTGCCGGGTACGCGTACGCGCGAGCTCTATGGACGCGATACCATCGTCGAGCGTCACCGGCACCGCTACGAGTTCAACAACAATTATCGCGAGCAGCTGCAGTCGCGCGGTCTCGTGATCGCCGGTACATCGATCGACGGAACGCTGGTCGAAGTGAGCGAGCTGAAGGACCATCCCTGGTTCATCGGCGTGCAGTTCCATCCCGAGTTCACGTCCACGCCCCGCGACGGCCACCCGCTCTTTAGCGGTTTCATCGAAGCGGCGCGTGCGCATCGCACCGGAGCCCAGTCGAAGCCGGTCCAGGTCGTCGCGCGATGAAGCTCTGCGGGTTCGACGTCGGACTCGATCGCCCGTTTTTCCTGATCGCCGGTCCCTGCGTGGTCGAGTCCGAGCAGTTGGCGCTCGAATCGGCGCAGCAGCTAAAGGAGATCACGAGCGCGCTCGGCATTCCCTTCATCTATAAATCGTCCTTCGACAAAGCGAATCGCAGCTCGCACGCGTCGTTCCGCGGGCCGGGTATGGAGAAGGGGCTCGCGATCCTCAAGAAGGTCCGGGAGCATTTGAAGGTGCCGGTGCTCACCGACGTGCACGACATCCCCGAGATCGAGGCGGTCGCGGCCGCGGTCGACGTGCTGCAAACGCCGGCGTTTCTGTGCCGCCAGACCGATTTCATTCAGGCGGTGGTGCGCGCCGGCAAGCCGGTGAACATCAAGAAGGGCCAGTTTCTCGCGCCGCACGACATGAAGAACGTCGTCGAGAAAGCGTACGCCGCGGGCGGCAAGGACCGCATTCTCGTGTGCGAGCGCGGCGCGTCGTTCGGCTATAACAACCTCGTCTCCGATATGCGCGCGCTCGCGATCATGCGCGAGACCGGCTGCCCGGTCGTGTTCGATGCGACCCACTCGGTACAGCTACCAGGCGGGCAGGGCACGAAGAGCGGCGGTCAGCGCGAGTTCGTACCGGTGCTCGCGCGGGCGGCGGTGGCGAGCGGCGTCGCCGGTCTCTTCATGGAGACGCACCCGAATCCGGACAAAGCGCTGTCCGACGGTCCGAATGCCTGGCCGCTCGGTCGCATGCGCGAGCTGCTCGAAACCCTCAAGGAGCTGGACGCAGCGGTAAAGAGGCGCGGCTTCCCCGAGCAGGCGTTGATGTGATCCTCGAAGTCGCCGTCCTCGACGTACGCGCCGGCCACGGGCCGGCGTTCGAAGCCGCGTTTGCCGAAACCTCCGCCATCATCGCGGGGATGCCCGGTTATATCTCTCACCAATTGCAGCGTTGCATCGAAAGGCAAAATCGCTATCTTCTGCTCGTTCAGTGGGAGCGGCTGGAAGATCATACGGTAGGATTTCGCGGCTCGCCGCAGTATCAGGAATGGAAACGGCGGCTGCATCACTTTTACGATCCGTTTCCGGTAGTGGAACATTTACGCCAGGTGCCCCCTCCCATTCCCTCCCCCGCAAGCGGGGGAGGGTTAGGGTGGGGGTCGGCGGGTGCGTACGCACTCGCGGTTCGCGATAACATCCAAACGAGAAGGAAGAGTTGGCATGTCAGCCATTGCAGATATACGCGCGCGGGAGATTCTCGATTCGCGCGGCAACCCAACCGTTGAAGCCGATGTACTGTTGCAGTCCGGCGTGATGGGGCGCGCCGCGGTTCCGTCGGGCGCGTCGACCGGATCGCGGGAGGCGCTCGAGCTGCGCGACGGCGACGCCAAGCGCTATTTCGGCAAGGGCGTTACGCGCGCCTGCGCGAACGTCAACGGCGAAATCCGCAAGCTGCTGCTCGGACGCGACTCGCGCGATCAGGCGGGCATCGACCGCGCGATGATCGAGCTCGACGGCACGGAGACGAAATCGCGCCTCGGCGCGAACGCGCTCCTAGCCGTGTCGATGGCAACAGCGCGCGCCGCTGCCGCGGACGCGAAGCTGCCGCTTTTTCGCTACCTGCACAAAGGCGGCGAATTCGTGATGCCGGTGCCGATGATGAACATCATCAACGGCGGTGCCCACGCGGACAACAGCGTCGATATGCAGGAGTTCATGATCCTGCCCGTGGGCGCGCCGACGTTTGCCGAAGCGCTGCGCTACGGCGCCGAGGTATTTCATACGCTCAAAAAAGTTCTGCACGGCCGCAAGCTCAACACGGCGGTCGGCGATGAGGGCGGCTTCGCTCCGGACCTGCCGTCGAACGAAGCGGCGGTGCAGGTGATCATCGAAGCGATCGAGAAAGCCGGGTACAAAGTCGGCAGCGACGTCGCGCTCGGACTCGATTGTGCGAGCAGCGAGTTTTACAAAGACGGCCGTTACGATCTCGAATCGGAGCATCGCAAGCTGACGGCTGCCGAGTTCGTCGAAGTGCTCGCCGACTGGTCCAAACGCTATCCGATTATCACCATCGAGGACGGCTGCGCGGAAGGCGATTGGGACGGCTGGAAGAAGCTCACCGACCGGCTCGGCAAGCAAGTGCAACTGGTCGGCGATGATCTGTTCGTGACGAACACCAAAATTCTGAAGCAGGGCATCGAGAAAGGCATCGCGAACTCGATTCTCATCAAGGTGAACCAGATCGGTACGCTGACCGAAACCCTCGACGCGATCGACACCGCCCGTGCTGCTGGGTACACCTCGGTCATCTCGCATCGCTCGGGCGAAACGGAGGACAGCTTCATCGCCGATCTCGCGGTCGCGACGGGCGCCGGGCAGATCAAGACGGGTTCGCTGTCGCGTTCCGATCGGATCGCCAAGTACAACCAACTGCTGCGCATCGAGGAAGCGCTCGGATCGAACGCGCGCTATCCGGGTCGCGGCGCGATTCGCCAGCGCAGCGGGTAGTCCGCCGATCTCGTGATTTCCGCGCGCCGGCTCATAATGATCGGATTCGTCGCGGCGCTCATCGTGCTGCAGTATTCGCTGTGGTTCGGCAGCGGCGGGCTCCTGGTGAAATGGGAGCTAAAGCGCGAGCTCGCCGTGCAGCGCGAGGAGAACGCGCGGCTGCGCGACCGCAATCGTGCGCTCACGGCAGAAGTCATCGACCTGAAAGAGGGGCTCGCGGCGATCGAAGAACGGGCACGCGCGGATCTCGGGATGATTAAAAAGGGCGAGACGTTTTATCAGGTGATCGACGAGCCGAAAGATGCGCAGGGGAGTTCGAAGTCGAAGAATAAAAAGTAGTCGGGCGCTGAAGATCGAATCGCGTCGTTCGGGGCGCATGGTCGAAACTCGCGAGGCTTGTAGCCCGGATGAAGCGGAGCGGAATCCGTGACTTCATCTCGTTTCCCTCTCCCTTTTAGGGAGAGGGCCAGGGTGAGGGTGAGAGATGTTGAGCGCCCGTCGGCGCGTAGTTGAGTCGACGCGCTGGCGCGCACTTGTCGAAGTTAAATAAATGTACTTGCGGTTCCCGAACCGCGGTCGGCCTACTTTCTTTTGCTTCGCCAAAAGAAAGTAGGCAAAGAAAAGGCGACCCCGGGCGGCGCGAAGGCTCGCTCGCCGCTCGCCGTCAATCGCGAAAGCGAGCCTAACTCGCCGGCCGTGAAAACCGCACGGCTCGGGCTCGAACAAGAGTCTCGCTTTCAGCGATTGCTTGGCTGCGCGGCTCGGCGCGCCGCACGGGGGATGAAAAGCGAACACCTCTTCGATCTCGCCTACGCTCGCCGCCGCCGGGCGCGAGCCGAACTCGCCGGTGCGCAAACATCTGCTCGAACATCGTCTCGCGAAAGCTCCCGGCGTCGGCTGTGGTGCTCAGCTCACGAAGCCACCGAAACGTAACGCCGAGATGTTAGCCGTTCGATCCCCGTATGGCGCGCTTCGCGCACCGCAAGGGTTTGGGCAGGAGCCCGAAGGGCGCCGCCATGGAATGGCGGCGCGGCAACCAGTACACGGACGTACCGTGTTGCCGCGACGGGCCCCAAACCCGAGGAGCGCAAGAAGCGGTTGCGCCATCCGGGGTCGCCTTTTCTTTGGTGACTTTCTTTTGGCGAGACAAAAGAAAGTCACTTGCCGTGGGTCAACCACCCACAAGTTAAATTTATTAACTCGACAACCGCGCCAGCGCGTCGATTATTCACGTTCGTCGAGGCGCAGGAATCCCGGATTCCACTTCGCTTTATCCGGGCTACAAACAATTACTACCCGCCGACAAGCGCTCGATATTTCACCTCACCCTAACCCTCTCCCTAAAAGGGAGAGGGACGAAGACGACTGATTCGCCGCGCGACGGCCCGCCGACTCAACTACGCGCCAACAGGTGCTCGATCACAGATGGAATCCCGGATTCCGCTTCGCTTCATCCGGGCTACGTTATGTTTTGAATCGCAGCGAGCGCCGCGATGTGTTGGCACCACTCCCCATCTTTCTCCCCCTGTGAGACGGAGCAAGGAGAGACCCAACGAAGCCGCACGACTTGAATGCGCGCCGAATAGTTCAATCTCGCGAGGGAGGGTATTTAAGAGGGGAGAAAGCGCTCACTCCGGCTCATCGAGCATGTACTCCACGTACGCTTCATCGCGCAGCTGGCGCAGCCACTGCTCGTAGCGATCTTCGGCTTTGCGCGCGTGTATTTGCTCGCGCGCTGCAATTCGTTCGCGCTCGCCGGCGATCGTCTGCACCCGCCGCCCGAGCACTTGGATGAGATGCAGGCCGAAGGGCGTTTGCACCGGCTCGCTTACGGCTCCCGGTTCGAGCGCGTTCATCGCACGTTCGAACGGCGGGACGAGTTGTTTCGGCCGTACCCAACCGAGATCGCCGCCGTTCGCGGCCGATACCGTATCTTCCGAATAAGTACGCGCGAGTGTCGCGAAATCTTCGCCATTCACGATTCGTTCGCGCAGCTGCGTGAGCGTGGTGCGCGCGTCGTTGATCGACTGGATCTCGCTCGGCCGCAGCAGGATGTGTCGCACGTGCGTCTCCTGCACCGGCTCGTCGGCGACGGTGCCGCCCCGGCGGTCGTTCAGTTTCAAAATGTGAAAGCCATTGGGTCCGCGTAAGGCGTCACTGACGTCGCCCGGCTTGAGCTTCTCGAGCGCCGCGAGGAATAGCTCCGGCAGCTGTCCCACGCCGCGCCAGCCGAGCGCACCGCCTTTCAGGGCTTCCGGGCCCTGCGAATGGGTGACCGCCGCGCGCGCGAAGTCTTCGCCCGCCCGCAGTTGCCGTACGACGTTCTCGGCGCGCTGCTGGGTGGTCTGGATCTGCTGAGGCGACGCCGATTCCGGCACCGGAATGAAGATGTGCGAGACGTTGTACTCGGCGTCGCGCCCGGCGCGCAGCCGGTTGTTCTCGAGGAAGTTGTTTACTTCGCTTTCGCTGACTGTCACCTGATTGTTGACCTCGCGGTCGACGAGCTGCTGGATCGCGAGCTGGTTTCGAATTTGCTCCCGGTACTCCGCGCGGTCGAGGCCCTGGCGTCGCACAACATCGTACAACGCGTCGACCGTCATTTTGTTGCGGCCGGCGATGGTGGCGATCGCCGGGTCCACGTCCTGATCCGTGACGCGAATGCCCGTTTGGGTCGCGAGCTGGAGCTGGATCTGCTCGGCGACGAGTCGCTCCAGCAACTGCCGGCGTAACACGTCTTCGGGCGGCGGTTTGATCTTCTGTGCATCCAGTTGCTGCCGCGCTTCGGCCATGCGCTTCTCGAGCTCGTTCGCTGTAATCACGTCGTTGTTCACCACGGCGACGACGCGATCGACGTCGGTGACCGGCGGCGGTGCGGCGAGCCCGTTGGCGGACAGAACGGCGACGAGCAAGAAAGCGGTGACACAACGCATCGGTGAATTCCCGACCTTCGAAAAGACGCGGGAGGGTATCATACGGCGCGCGCTGATCGGAGCCGAGAGCCTCACGGCGACGGTGGCACCGGTGTCGGTTCGGTCGTCGGAAAGCTGAACAAACTCTGCCGCAAGGGGCTTTCGAACGCGCTGTGCGAGTTGCCTAAGCCCTTCAATTCGAACTCGATCGATATCCCACCACGCTGCTCCGTGCCCGCGATGCCGTTGACCGTGGTTTGCACCAGGCGCCGGGCGGCGAAAACACGGAACACCCAGCAGCAGCTGTTGTATTGCGCGCCCACGTAGCTTTCCACGTTCTCGTTGTCGCGCAGCGAGTAAAGCGACCGTGCGCGCAGCGTCCACGGGCCAACCAGCGGCCATTCGGTGGAGACGTCCACCTGCCGCACGCCCGTCGTTCCCAGCACGGGATCGGGCAGATCGCGCGCGAGACGATAGCCGACATTCAAGATCCGGTCGACGGCGGGCTGATATTGCACGTAGAAATTGCTGCGTGTGGAGTGGTCGTCATCGGGGGACCACTGCACGGCAGCGCGGGCGTGCCAACTTCGCACGATCCACGCGACCGCCTCGGCGGCGATGTCGGAGCCGGCGTTCGTCACCGTTCCCGGCGGCAGATTCACGCGGCGGTCGTCGAAGTAGTGGATCCGCCCGATGCTCGTGCGCAGCCGTTCTGCGCCGTTCGATTGATCGAACAGGCGCGACGTGAGCGCGACCGTGAGCTGGTTTGCGTCGCCGATGCGGTCCCCGCCGACGAAGCGGTTGTTGCGGAACAGGTTGGCGAACGTGAAATCGGGAATCGATGTGTCGAAGTTCGGCAGATCGTCCTGCGGCCGGTGCGGCACGTAGAGGTAGTAGAGCCGCGGCTCGAGCGTCTGGTCGAACGCCGATCCGCCGAGGTGTACTTCACGCTCGAAGAAGAGTCCGCTGTCGAGGCTCGCGTACGGAGCGGTTACCGAGGGGTTCGATTCGGGCGCGTCGTCGAGGCGATACGCGATGTTGTGGACGCCGACCTCGGGCGTGAGAAAGCCGTAAACAGGCGTGAGCGGAAAGCGCATCGACGGATTCAGATTCGAGCGAAGACCGGTGACGCCGATATCGCGTTGGAAGTTGACGAGCTCGCTGTCGAAGCGATACTGCGGCCCGGACGCTGTCGGGCCGGATCCGCCCGCGAGCGTCAGCTGCGGCAGTCGCGCGTACGGGCGAGTGAGCGGATCGATGGTCGGATCCACGGTTTGGTAATCCGACGCCCGCGCGCTGAATGTCCAGTTCGTCCCGCGGTAGTCGATCTGGGCATTTTGCGGCAGGAAGCTTTGGCTCGTGACGTTCAGGCGATCGCCGAAGTCGCTCAGATAATTCTTGTCGGACACGCCGCGTAGATCGACCGCGGCGCTCCAGTACGGATTGAACCTCTGGCGGTGGATCAGCGCACCGGCGGCGCGGCTGTCGTCGGTAACTTTGTCGTTCGGCAGGTACTCCGCCTCGAGTCTGCCCTCGAAGCCGCGACCGAGATAGCGAAACTCGCTCTGCAGCTGCACGCCGCGCTCGGTCATGATGCGCGGTGTCAGCGTGGCGTCGTAGTTCGGCGCTAGGTTGAGGTAGTACGGCGTCGCGACGACGGTGCCGAGCGTGCTGCCGTACCCGAACTGCGGCACGAGGAAACCGCTTTCACGCTCCTGACCGAGCGGAAAGCGGAAATAGGGCATGTAAAGCACCGGCAAGCCGAAGAGATCGAGGGTCGCGTTGCGAGCGACGCCGACGTTCTTCGCCGTGTCGAGATCGAGCTGACGCGCGCGCAATGCCCAGTCGTCGTGCCCGAGCGGACACGTCGTATAGCGCATCTCGGAAATGCGGGTGTGGTCGGCGTCGAGAAAGTCGATCCGGCTCATTTCGCCCCGACCTTGTCTTTCAGGAAGCTTGTAAGTGCCGGCGTCGGCGAAGCCGACGTGCGTGTCCAGGTCGAGATGCGCTTCGCCTACCCGAAACTGCGCGCCGTCGGGCTGGGAGAGCGTTACGTTACCTGTCGCATCGACCTGCCCGGTCGCACGGTTGTAGCGCAGATAGTCGGCGTCGATGCGCTCTCCGTCGCGCGTCGCGTCCGCCTTGCCCTTCAGTTCGATAACATCGCTGTCGACGGATTGTATGCTGTCGGCATGTACGAACGCGGGTCCGGGCGCCGAGGGCCGCGGCGGCCGTACCCGCGGCTTGATCGGCGCGGTAATCGGCTGGCTGACGGGGCACTCATCCCCGGGAGCCTCGGCTGCTTGCGCGAGGCGCGACATGGCGAGCATGCAAACGAAAAGCCAGCCGACACAGGACGCGATGGCGCGAGAAGGAAGCATGGTTTGCATGTTTTTCGATAACTTTGCATACAATGCGCCCTCCAGCAAGGTGAGTTGTTCGGCGACGCCTTGAGCGGTCGTCGGCGATAAAAGGGAAGTAACGAACAGAAGGTTCCTCTAGAAAAGAGACCATGCCCGATCAACGATTGGCTGCGTTGTCCGAGTGGGCGGCGCGCCTGCTCAACGATCCGCACTGCACGGTATCACCGGCGTCGGCGGATGCGAGTTTTCGTCGGTATTTTCGCGTTCGTACCGCCGCGCAAAGCTTCATCGTGATGGACGCACCGCCCGACAAGGAAGACTGTGGCCCATTCATACGTATCGCGCGTGCGTTCCGGGCGCTCGACCTCAATGTGCCGGCAATCCTCGCGCAAGATCTCGAGCGCGGATTCCTCCTGCTCGGCGATCTGGGGGAGCGCCTGTATCTGGCAGCGCTCGATGAATCGAGCGTCGAGCGTCTCTACGGGGATGCGATGGCGGCCCTGGTGCGGCTGCAAAGCGGTAGCCGCACGCTCACCTGGCTCCCGCCATACGATGATCAGCTACTGCGCCGCGAAATGGAGTTATTTCGCGAGTGGTACCTACAGCGGCATCGCGCTATTGCGCTCGACGCACGCCGGCACGCCGTGCTCGACGCGGCGTATGATCGTCTAACGGCTGCGGCGCTCGAGCAACCCCGCGTCGCGGTACATCGCGACTACCACTCACGCAACCTGATGGTAACGCCGGAGAACAATCCGGGGATTCTCGACTTTCAGGACGCGGTTTATGGACCCGTTACATACGACCTCGTTTCGCTGTTGCGGGATTGCTATGTTGCTTGGGGCCGGGAACGGGTCGAAGGATGGGTACGTGCGTACTATCTGCACGCACGCCGTGCCGGCGTCGAGGTGGGCGACGATCCGAATCGCTTCTTGCGCTGGTTCGACTGGATGGGCGTGCAACGACACCTGAAGGCCAGCGGTATCTTCGCGCGGCTCAATCACCGCGACGGTAAGCCCGGATATCTCAAGGACATCCCCCGGACGTTGGGGTACGTGCTCGATGTGACCGCGCGCTATCCGGAGTTGCGTGACCTCCACGCGCTGCTCGGCGAAATCGGGCCGGCAGACAGGTCCGCTGCGCAATGAAAGCGATGATCCTGGCGGCAGGGCGCGGCGAGCGGATGCGTCCGTTGACTGACCGCCTCCCCAAACCGCTCTTGCCCATCGGTGGCAGGCCGTTGATCGAGCACTTGATACTTGCACTACGGCGCAACGGCTTCGAGGATTTGGTCATCAACCATGCCCATTTGGGGCACATGATCGAGACCGCGCTCGGCGACGGTTCGCGTTTCGGAGTCCGTATTCGCTATTCGCCGGAGCCGGAGGCGCTGGAGACGGGCGGTGGGATATATCGCGCCTTACACCTTCTGGGCGACGCGTTCCTGGTCGTCAACGGAGACGTGTGGACGGACTATCCGTTCGCGCAATTGCGCAGGCCGCCGCCCGGCGTCGCGCATCTCGTGCTGGTTGATAACCCGAAGCACCATCCGCAGGGCGATTTCACGTTCGATGGCAGCTATGTGCATGCGGACGGCGCCGATCGATTGACCTTTGCGGGTATCGGGGTCTACCGGGCCACGTTGTTCGATGGCTGTACTCCCGGCCGCTTTCCGTTGGCGCCGTTGCTCCGGCGTTCCATGGAGCGTGGACAAGTAACCGGCGAGCGCTACGCGGGTTGCTGGTTCGATATCGGAACGCCGCAACGGCTGCGTGACGCGGATGCTCTAATATTAGGTCGGTCTCCGACCTAATATCTTTGTAAGTCAAAGACTTAATATTCTGCTAGGTACCGCGCGCTACAGCGGCGACAATTAGAGGTGCGGGTTCCGCCGCCGACGCCGGCGAAAAGGGTTGGAGTTCAGGGTGATAAAAAACCGGTAGCACCGCGCCGACTGTGGAGAGGGGCGATGCCACCGGCTCATTTGCCGTGAGGCGGATCCAGTCATCCGACACGACTGCAACCTTACTTCGCAGGCTTAGAACGGCGGCGGTTTCCCGCACACCCTCCCGGCAGTCCTTCAGATGTCTTCCGCCTCGCGAGTTATTTCTTCTTCTTCGCAGCTTTTTTCTTCTTGGCTCTTTTCTTGGCAGCCATGATGAGCTCCTTTGGGTTGTGGTTTAGGGATTACGCAAGGACGTTGCCCTTGCGGTTACTGCCCGTGGCGCTAAAAAGACAGCCAATTGCTGTCTTTCCATGGCATTCAGTAACGGTTGGGAGGCACGAGATGCGGAAGCTGGGCTCCATCGAGCTTTCTAACTGCCGCCGGGTAATAGCAGTGGTGCCGCGCTCGATAAGGCTACGGTAACGGGCGCGGTGGTTGTCGGTTGTTGTACTTCGCGATCGATCCAAATTCTGCGTTTGCCTCGTGTTGTTTTTGCTCCGTCATCGATGCAGGCGACCTCTCCTGACTGCTCTCGCTTGCTTCTCGACGGCCGGCGCTCCCTGCCGTTAAGTCAATCCATCTTTAGCAGATGTCGCTGATGTGTCAAGACATTAATGCAAGGAAAAAAAAATTGCAAACTCTTTTTGAAGAGAGCGAGGTGAGCAACGAGCGATGCACACGCGATCACGCGTATGCATCGTCGCGAAAAAATTTCATCCGCACTTCGAGTCGCCGCAGTTGAGGCACGTGACGCAGCCGTCCATGAGGACGACCGCTTTGGTCGAACACTTGGTGCAGACGCGAGCGTCAGGAGGGAAGTCGCCGTTTGCATCCGCCTCGGTCTCCGCGCCTGTGCGGCGGGCGACCTCGGCACGTTTCTCGGCGATGAACTGTTGGCGATGCTCATCGATCGGATCGGCAGGCATCAGTCCGATCATTTTCAAATGACGTTCGATGACGTCGCCGATCTCGGCGACGATCGACGGGGTATAGCGACCCTTTTTGAAGTAGCCGCCGCGCGGATCGAAGACGGAGTGCAGCTCTTCGACCAGAAACGTGACGTCGCCGCCTTTGCGGAAGACCGCCGAAATCACGCGGGTTAGCGCGACCACCCATTGGAAGTGGTCCATGTTCTTCGAGTTGATGAAGATCTCGAACGGACGGCGGCGCTCGTGCGGCGTGCCGGGATTCAGCACGATGTCGTTGATGGTGACGTAGAGCGCGTGCTCGGTGAGCGGTGTCTTGATCTTGTAGGTCGATCCCGCGAGCAAGTCCGGGCGCTCGAGCTTCTCGTGCATTTGCACGACGTTGCTTTCCGCCGATTTCGCTTCGTCGTTCTTCACGACTTCGTACCCGGTAATCTTGTCGTTGATTTTAATCGTCATCGCGTATCTCCTGTCGCGGTGGCCGCGACTTAGAAGCGTCCGTAGTAGCCTTCCTTCAAGGCATCGTAGAGGTTGGCGGCGGAGTGCATCTCGCCGTCGTACTCGATCTCCTCGTTACCTTTGACCTCAACGACCTGGCCGTTCGCCAGCGTGAAGCGATACGTCGTGTTCTCGAGGTCCTTTTCCTTCACCAGTACGCCTTGGAACGCCTCGGGATTGAATCGGAAAGTGGTGCAGCCTTTCAGCCCCTTCTCGTAGGCGTACATATATATGTCTTTGAAGTCCTCGTAGGCAAAATCGGTCGGTACGTTGGCCGTTTTCGATATCGAGGAATCGACCCATTTCTGGGCCGCCGCCTGGATGTCCACGTGCTGACGGGGCGTTACCTCGTCGGCCGCCGTGAAATAGTCGGGCAGGCGGTTCTTCGGATCCTTCGCGTCGGGATCGGCGCTTGCGTTGATTAGCGTGCGATAAGCCAGCAGCTCGTACGAGTAAACGTCGACCTTCTCCTTGGTTTTCCGGCCCTCGCGGATAACGTTGCGCGAGTACTTGTGCGCAAACGACGGCTCGATGCCGTTGCTCGCGTTGTTCGCGAGCGAAAGCGAAATCGTTCCCGTCGGTGCGATCGACGTATGATGCGTGAAGCGTGCGCCGACTTTGGCGATGCGATCGGTCAGCTTGCTGTCGAACTGCTGCATGTAGCGGCTGTATTTTCCGAGCAGCACGCGTCCCGGGACTTTGTCGCCGACCGTGTAGCCGTCGCGCCGCATCTCCGGACGCCGCGCGAGCATCTCCTCGGTGACGCTGAACTCCTCGTTCATGATCGGCGCCGGACCTTTCTCCTCAGCGAGCTCCACACCCGTCTCCCAGCCGACCTCGGCCATCTCGCGCGTAACGCGCTCGGTGAATTCGAGCGACTCCGGTGACCCGTATTTCATTTTGAGCAGCGCGAGCGTCGAGCCGAGCCCGAGGAAACCCATACCGTGACGGCGCTTGTGCATGATCTCGTGGCGCTGCTGCGCGAGCGGAAGGCCGTTGACCTCGACGACGTTATCGAGCATGCGCGTGAAGATCGCGACGACCTCACGATAGCGCTCCCAGTTGAACCGGGCGCGGTCGGTGAATGGGTCGTCGACGAATTTGGTGAGATTTACCGAGCCGAGCAGGCACGAGCCGTACGGCGGCAGCGGCTGCTCGCCGCAGGGGTTGGTCGCGCGGATGTTCTCGCAGAACCAATTGTTGTTCATCTCGTTGATACGATCGACGAGGATGAACCCGGGCTCGGCGTAATCGTAAGTGGACGCCATGATGACGTCCCACAGACGGCGCGCCGGAATCGTCTTGTAGACGCGGCAGGCCACGCGACCGAGCTCGTCGGTGATGTAGTTCGAGGACTTGAGCGGCCAGTAGCGCCAGACGATTTTGGCGTCTTTCTCCTCGTACTCCATCTGGCTCGCCGGGAACACCAGTTCCCAGGTCGCGTTCTTTTTGACCGCCTGCATGAACTCGTCGGTGATGAGGCACGACAGGTTGAACTGGCGCAGCCGTCCGTCCTCGCGCTTCGCGCGGATGAAATCCATTACGTCGGGGTGTGAAATATCGAACGTCGCCATCTGCGCGCCGCGCCGGCCGCCAGCCGACATGACCGTAAAGCACATGGCGTCGAAGATATCCATAAAAGAGAGGGGACCGGAGGTATAAGCTCCGGCCCCGCTCACAAACGCCCCTTTGGGGCGGAGGGTAGAGAACTCGTAGCCGATGCCGCAGCCCGCTTTGAGCGTGAGCCCGGCTTCGTGCACGGCCGAGAGAATGCCGTCCATCGAATCGGGAACCGTGCACGAAACCGTGCAGTTGATCGTGCTCGTCGCCGGCTTGTGCTCTTGCGCTCCCGCGTTCGAGGTAACACGGCCGGCCGGAATCGCGCCGTTCTGCAGCGCCCAGAGGAAGCGCTGGAACCAGAGGTCTCGCTTTTCAGGCATTTCGACGTCCGCAAGGGCGCGCGCGACCCGGGCATATGTGGCATTCAGGTCGGTATCGAGGACCTCGCCGCCCTTGGTCTTCAGGCGGTATTTCTTGTCCCAGATATCAAGCGATGCGTCCTGATATGGAATTTCGACGGGTGCGGACTGAAGGGCCTGTAATGGGACCGCTTTCATAATTCGTCTTTCCTCCGGTTTTGTTTTGCGGCTTAAAAACAGGTCGTTTTTGTCGACGCGGGGCGAAACACAATATCTTGTGTATGTCTCGAAGTTAAACCCAAGATTTAGTACCTGTCAACGCGGGATGATCCCGAGGGCATCACTATATTTAGTGACGCCGACACGGGCCCGCTTTCCCACGTTAGCGAAAGGGGATCGATCTACGCGCGCTCAAAGTCGAGCGCGTGGTGTTAGCGGTCAGGCGTATATCCGAAGTTGACCTGAAACAGAGCCCAAAATTCGTCGCGCGAGAACCGATGGTTTTGCGTCCCCGCGTGGGCGACTTTCAGCGAACCCATGAGCGAAGCAATTCGGCCCGTCGTTTCCCAATCGAAACCGTTCATCAGGCCGTACAGCACCCCTGCGCGATAAGCGTCGCCGCAACCCGTTGGATCCCGCACTTCACGCGCCCGTACCGCCGGGATGTCGATGATTTTGTCGCGCGCGTAAATACGCGAGCCGTCGGCGCCGCGCGTCACGATCATCGCTTCCACGCGACGCGCGAGCGCGTCGAGCGGTTGTCCGGTACGGGTCTGCAGCAGCTGAGCTTCGTAGTCGTTGAGCGTGACCCAGGTGGCCTGATCGAGAAAGCGCAGCAATTCCGCGCCGTTGAAAAGCGGCATTCCCTGGCCGGGATCGAAAATGAAGCGAATGTTGCTTTCCGCGAACTGCGTCGCGTGCTCGATCATGCCGTCGCGCCCATCCGGCGCAACGATGCCGATCTCCACGCCGCTCGCTTCGGTGACCGCGACTTCGTTCGAGCGATTCATGGCGCCGGGATGGAACGCGGTGATCTGATTGTCGTCGAGGTCGGTTGTGATGAACGCCTGAGCGGTATACGCGTCTTCCAGCACCTTGATGTGGCGCCGGTCGATCTTGTGTCGGTCCATCCATGCCGCGTAGGCGCCGAAATCGCTACCCACCGTACCCATCGGCAGCGCGGGCGCGCCCAGCAACTTCAGGTTGTAAGCGATGTTGCCGGCGCAACCGCCGAATTCCCGGCGCATGAACGGCACGAGGAACGAGACGTTCAAGATGTGAATCTTGTCGGGGAGAATGTGATTCTTGAATCGATCCCGGAACACCATGATGGTGTCGTAGGCGAGCGAGCCGCAGATAAGCGCCGACATATTGGTATCCTTCCGCGAAAGCGGGCTGCGGATTTTGGCAAAAAGCGGGCGGTGTCGAAAGGTCCGCTTCGACAATGCGTCGCCGCACGCTCATGGGTCATCTGGCTGCATCGCAGAATCCACGAAGACGGCGCGGTTGTTTGGCGCTGCATATACTCAACGCGATGGCGCACATCAAAAACCGTCCGTCGCTCCAATTCATACATCGATCCGTGTGAGCGAGCGCGGCGCCCGAACCTGGATGACGTTCCCGCGCGCTTTGCTCGTGGCAGCGCTGCTGGCCGCTCTGGCGTTGTTCGCACTCGACCGCTACGCCGCGTTCGCGCACGTGCCCGGGCCGGACTCTCGGCGCGTCGTGATTTACACCACCGCGTGGTGCCCGTACTGCAAACAACTGCGAGCTGACCTCGATGCGAACGGCGTGCCGTACACCGAATACGACGTCGAGAAGACGTTCGAAGGCCAGCTGGGATACTGGGCATTACGCGGACGCGGTGTGCCGGTATCGGCGATCGGGCCGAGCGTCGTGCAGGGATACCAAGTGCGGGAGATCGAACAGGCGCTCGCGCGCCTCGGTTACCGCTTTCGCCCCGCGAACCGCTGACGCGCGTTCGGCGCTAGGGTCGCTTGAATAGTCCGTTTGGACGGGTCGCGAAGTACGCGGCCAGATCTTCCATGTCGCGGGGCGACAGCTGGGCGGCGAAGGGCGCCATGATCGGGTTCTTGCGCTCGCCGTTCTTGTACTCCATCAGCGCCTGCACCAGGTAGTCCGGATACTGTCCGGCGAGCCGCGGAAATTGCGGCCCAGTGCTGTTGCCGTCGGCGCCGTGACACGCCTGGCACGGTGCCGACTTTTGCCGGCCGGCCTGCGGATCTCCCGCCAACGCGGCCGGCGCGATAAGCGCCGACAGGATCAGGAATTCGCGCGTCCGAGTCATTGGTCGCCGCCGCGCGCCGAGAAATACGCGGCCAGGTCCGCGATGTCCTGGTCGCTCAACGTCGCCGCTATCGCCTGCATGGTCGGATGCGCGCGCTGTTTGGTTTGATACGCTTTGAGCGCGGCGACGAGGTATTCCGCGTTCTGACCGCCGAGCTTGGGCACGCGGTACGCGGGATAAGCGTTGCGCCAGCCGGTGATGCCGTGGCAGCCGGCGCACGTGGCGGATTTCTCTTCGCCCGCGGCCGGATTTCCGCTCGCGGCCGGCGCGCTCGTGGACCAGGACATGCCCAGCGCCAGCGCCAGGCGCGCGGCGGCACGCGTGACTTCGTTCGAGCGCATCGTTGTTCTTGTCCCTTCGATAACGATTTTATCCGGTCAGCGCAGCTCTTCGAGCAGGTTCACCAGATCGTCCGCGTGCTCTTCTTCTACGGCGAGAATCTGCTCCATCAGCCGCCGTGACGTCGGATCCGCTTCGCCGAAGTAATTGATCATCTCGCGGTAACTGTCGATCGCGATGCGCTCGGCGACGAGATCTTCCTTGATCATATCGACCAGCGAATCGCCTTCGACATACTCGGCGTGGCTGCGCGTGAGCATGCCGTCCGGCGAGAAATTCGGCGCGCCGCCAAGCTGGACGATGCGGTCGGCGATCTGGTCCGCGTGCTGCTGCTCCTCGGTCGCGTGTTCCTGAAACTCGGCGGCGACGCTCTGGGCGTTGATGCCCGCGGCCATGAAGTAGTGGCGCTTGTAGCGCAGCGTGCAGACGATCTCCGTGGCGAGCGCCTCGTTCAGCAGCTTGATGACCGTTTCACGATCGGCCTTGTAGCCGGGCGTGACCGCGCCTTGCTCGATGTGCTCGCGGGCGCGCTGCCGCAGCGTCTGAATGTCGGTGAGGAACGGCGTTTGGCTACCCATCGTGTCTCCTTTACTGTTTGCGCGGGATTACGGCTCGTTACGATTTCGCGCGATCATAAGGAGGTGGTTCGCGTTGGCCAATCGAGTCGTTTGCCGATAGCGACGTATAATCCGTTCGATTATGAGGAAAATGAAATTGGCTCCGGGCCCGTTCCGATTCCAATGCACCGGTTGCGGCGGTTGTTGCACCGGCCGAGGCGAGTGGTACATCGAGGCGTCGCGCGAGGAACAACGGCGCATTCAACGCTTCCTCGGCGTGTCATGGAACTGGTTTCGTCGGCGTTACCTCACCGTCTACGAGGATGGGACGGAAAGCCTGCGCTGGGAAGGGGATCGATGCGTGTTTCTCGATCGCGAACGGCGGTGCCGCATTTATCCAGTGCGACCGGCGCAGTGTCGTGATTATCCGTTCTGGCCGGATGTTGTCGCTTCGGCGAACGCGTGGCGAGCGGAAGGCAAACGCTGTGAGGGGATCGGGCGGGGTGCGGTTATTCCGATCGCCGAGGTATTGCGTCGGCTGCGACGCTAGCAAAGCCGGTTGATCGTCGGGATCGTCACAAATCACCGCTTGCCGAAGCACGCCGCTTCCGCCTGCTGCATGAAGCCGGCGGCACGGTCGAGCACGCGACTGCGCCAGTCGGGGCTCGACGGACAAAAGACTTCACGCAGCGCGACGCCTGCATGCCGCCGCGCGGCGCTCTCTGGCGACGCGTAGTGAAACGCCCGATTCTCGCGACGCAACGCTGCTAACACTCGAATACCGGAATACGTGCCGAATTCGAGCACGCCCGCATAGGTGCGCGCAGGGCCGAGTATCTCGGCGATGCGCGTGGTCAGCGCGCCGCTCACGCGATAAGCGACCGAGCCCACGGGCCGATTGCTCGCAACCGCATCGGCGCCGAACCATTGTCGCAGTTGCTGGTAAGGCTCCGCCGTCGGCGGAAAGTCGACCATCAGCGTGTAGCCGGCGTAACGGCCGATGCCCGTGTGCAGGTCGATAACGATCGCACGTGTCACATCCCGCCAAGCCGGGCGCATGAGGAGCGCGAGCACGATTTCCACCGAGGCTTCGCGCTTTGCGCCACCGTAGTAAACGCCGTGCGGGAACTCGTACTGCCCCTCGACGATCGCCTGCCGCAGTGCCACGAATCCGTGACGCCACAGTAACGGCACGCCTTGGACCAGGAGAGAATCCCAGACGCGCGGGGGCGTCGTAGGATTGAGCCAGGCGTCGAGCGGTCGGTAGGCGGCATTCTCCGGGCCCGGGAAGCGCTCGAGCGCGTTGCGATTGAGATCGACGTTGTTTTCGTTCGTGCGCCGCAGCCAGGCGAACCCGTACGGGTTCACCGCATGGATCAGCAGCACGCCGCCGTCCGCGGGCAGGCGCGAACGGTGGAAGCGATCGAGCCAATGGCTTTGCATGGCGCTGCCGGCAAAGCCTTCGACGCCGTGCGTGCCGGACGATACCACCAACAGACGGCGCGGTTGATCGGCGCCAAGGTAGGCGCTATCGACGTGCAGAACTTCACCCGCCGGGCCGCGCGCCGCGAGCGGGAAGCTTTCGATGCGCGCGCCGGCACGTTGTGCCAGGCGCAGAAAGCGGCTGCGGGCGCCGGCGTAATCGGCCGCGAAATCCGGGAACCGCGTCGGTACCGAAGGAGACGCCATTGCCAATCCGAAGCGGACCCCTCGCGGCGCTTTCTAGGCGGCCGCGGGCATGCTCCGGCGGCTGTCGAGCCACTTCAACAGCGGCTCCCATTGCGCGACGTCATAGTCGGCGCGCGACCCCAGCTCGAACACGCCGAGCCCCTGTTCGTCCGCGAGCTGATAGTTCGGCGTGTCGCGCAGTCGCGCGACGAAGGGGATGCGCAGGCGCGTGAGAAAACGTTCGAGGCCGCGATAGATGTGCGTGTGCACCGTCGCGTAACTCACGTTGATCGCCCCGAGCGCCTGTTCCACCCGGTCCTGCAGGAACGAATTTTCGCGTACCCGATTGGCCACCACCGCGACTTTGCTCTCCTTGCGCTCGATCCGTCCCACGAGCAGCAGCTCGTGGATGAAGCGCGCCGCCGCGCGAATGTCGGTCGGCGACGGCAGCACCGGAACGATGACGGTTTGCGCGCGCCGCACGAGTGCGGTCAGCTCGGAGCCGCGGCAGCGGGCGGGCACGTCGAAGATCAGGTAGTCGGTATCGCGCGGCACCCGCACCGGCTCCTTCCAGGCTGCGAGGCCTTTGATCGGCGGCCGGGTGTCGGGCCGGGCGGCCAGCCATTCGAGTGCGGAGCCCTGCGGGTCGAAATCGGCCAGGACGACCGAGCGGTTCTGAGTGGCGTAGTAACTGGCGAGATTCGTGGAGAGCGTGCTCTTTCCACAACCTCCTTTGGCGTTCAACAGCATGATCGTGCGCATCGTCACTTCCTCGATCGAGTGAGTAGGAAGGGGGCCATCAAGCATTGCCGTCAAAAGCGCGACAAGTGTATGGCAAGGCGGGAAAAAGCTCTACTGAAAACGCAAAAGTGTGCGCTGAGTTTTTTTGCTCTCGCGCCGTGTTCCGAGCCGTTATCCGTCGTGACTCGTGCCCGCGAAAATCGACCCGGCTTCGCCGAACGCGCGCGGCGCCGTTCATCCGCGATGCGCGCTCATCGGCGGCGACGAGCGTCGTTGCCATCGACGAACGCGAGAAGCGCCGGCCATCGGTTGCATTTCGCTTCGCGATTCCATTGGTCCATGTCACGCGGCCGCCAATCAGTTTGCGATTGAGAAGCGAATGGGTTGGCCTATAAACAAAAAAAGATTTGGGGAGGCGGGGCACCAACACGATGAACAGAGGTGCTCATGATTTTGCACAAAAGCGCTTTGTGGACACGTATACAACGCGCTCCTGCTCTTTGCTGTCTGGCACTCGGGCTGCTGCTGGTAGGGTGCGGCGATAAGAGCGGCGGCACTACCAGCGCAACCGGGTCTTCTTCCGCGAATTACGCACTATCCGTTCAGCTGGGCGGCGATGGCTCGGTCACGAGCACGCCGAGCGGCATCAGCTGCACCCCCGTAGGGGGTGTGTGTCATGCCGTGTACGGGCGCGGCACATCGGTCACACTCGTCGCCGCTCCTTCAACCGATTCCAACTTCGACGGCTGGACCGGTGGTGGAACGAGTTGCACGAGCAACACGACCTGCACCTTGTCGATGACGTCGACGCAGCAGCTCACTGCCAATTTCAGCCGTAGGCGCTATCGGTTGACCGTGACCGTCAGCGGTTCCGGCACGGTGACGAGCAGGCCGAGCGGCATCAACTGCGGCACCGATTGCGGCGCAAATTTCCCGACCGGCACCTCAGTGACGCTTTCCGCCGCCCCGGCGAGCGGCTACGCGTTCGCAGGTTGGAGCGGTACCGGCGTCAACTGTCCGGGTACCGGCGATTGTACGGTGTCGATGGCGGCGGCCACCGACGTGGCGGCGACGTTCACGCCCGTCGCGGCATCCACCTTGCTTCTGCAGGTAACGGTCTCCGGTTCAGGTACCGTCATGAGCTCGCCCGCGGGGATCTCCTGTGGATCGGATTGTAGCGAGAGTTACCCGAGCGGCACGTCGGTGACGCTGACGGCGACGCCCGCGAGCGGCTACGCGTTCAGCGGTTGGAACGGTGGCGGCTGTAGCGGCACCGCGCCCTGCACGGTCACGATGACGACCGCGCGCACGGTCGCCGCCGCGTTCACGCCGACGAGCTACACGCTCACGGTCGCCGTCACCGGTTCGGGTACGGTGACGAGCTCTCCCGCCGGCATCAACTGCGGCGCCACTTGTAGCGCGAATTATGCGAGCGGCACGTCGGTGACGCTCACGGCGGCGCCCGCAAGCGGCTATACGTTCAGCGGCTGGAGCGGCAGCGGATGCGCCGGCAACGGCACTTGCACCGTCACGATGTCTGCTGCCCGCAGCGTGAGCGCAACGTTCACCGCGTCACCGACGTACGCGGTCGCCGTCACCGTCACCGGCAGCGGAACGGTGGTCAGCTCTCCGGCCGGCATCAGCTGCGGCTCGACCTGCAGCGCGAACTACGCGAGCGGCACGTCCGTAACGCTGACCGCCACCCCCGCGAGCGGCTACACCTTCAGCGGCTGGGGCGGCGATTGCTCGGGCGTCAGCACCTGCACGCTCACGGTTAGCGCCGCGCGCAACGTCACGGCCACGTTCAGGGCCGCGGCGACTTCCTACCAGATGACGTGGGACCCGATAGCGGATACGCGCGTGACGGGTTACAGGATCTACTATTCGACGTCGCCTCTCGCCGCCACGACCGGCGTCCGGACCATCGACGTCGGCAACGTCACGAGTTACTCGTTCAGCCCGACGTCGGTCGGTATCGCGGCCGGGTCACCGGTGTATTTCGCGGTGACCGCGGTCGGCTCCACGCCCGACATCGAGTCGAATTTCTCGAACGAAGTGAACATCGTCGTTCAGTAGAAAACCAGCGCCGTAAGGTCGGCGGGGTCCAGGAATGGACTCCGCCGATTTACTTTTTCTCCGGAAACGCCAGTAAGGGTGGGCCGACGCTCGCCGCGGCGTTGTTCCCGCGGCGTAGCGGGCGGCGTGGCGCGTTCAGCGCGCCGAATGGCCGGTGAGTTTTACTTCCACCTTCTCGTGCTCGGCGAGACTCGCGTAGTACTCGCGCAGGATCGCGAGCACTTCCGGCCGCGAGAATTCGGCCGGCACCTCGCCGCCTTCCGATAGCATCTTGCGCAGCTTGGTCCCGGAGAGGAGCAGGCGGTCTTTCTCCTCGTGCGGGCAGGTGCGCGCCGACGCCATGCCGCCGCACTGGTAGCACCAGAACGTCCAGTCGATTTTGAGCGGTTTGGTCTCGAGCGCGTTCTTCGGGATTTCGTTGAAGATGTGCTGCGCATCGAACGGTCCGTAGTAGCTGCCGACGCCGGCATGGTCGCGCCCGACGATAAGATGCGAGCAGCCGTAATTCTGGCGGAACAGAGCGTGCAGCAGCGCTTCGCGCGGCCCGGCGTAGCGCATGTCGAGCGGATAGCCGGACTGTACGACGGTGTTCTTCACGAAGTACTTGTCGATCAGCGCCGCGATCGCGCGCGAGCGCACTTCGGCCGGAATGTCCCCGGGCTTCACCTTGCCGAGCAGCGAATGGATCATCACGCCGTCGCAGATCTCGACCGCGACTTTGGCGAGGTACTCGTGCGAGCGGTGCATCGGGTTGCGCGTCTGGAACGCGGCGATCGTCGACCAGCCTTTGGACTGGAACAACGCGCGCGTCTGCGCCGGCGTCATGTAGGTGTCGGCGTACTTGCGCGGAAACTCTCCCTGGGACAACACCTTGACCGGGCCCGCGAGGTTCACCTCGCCCTGCTCCTGAACCATCTTGACGCCCGGGTGCTCGGCGTCCGTGGTCTTGAACACCGTGCGGCATTCGTGCGCCTTGTCGATCACGTATTTTTCGACGACCGTCATGGTCGCCATGATCTCGCCGGACTCGCCGTCGACGAGCGCGACCTCGGCGTTCGCGCTGATTCCGTCCGCGGTCGCCTTGTCGGTCGACAACGTAATCGGAATCGGCCAGAAGAGTCCGTTCGCGAGGCGCATCTCGTCGCACACGCCTTTCCAATCGGCGTGTCCCATGAACCCCGTGAGCGGCGTGAAGCCGCCGATGCCGAGCATGATGAGGTCGCCGGTTTCGCGCGAGCTGATGCGGATGTGTTTGAACGATTTTGCCCGCGCGAGCTCGGCGCCGCGCGCTTCGCCTTCGAGGAGCAGCGGCTTGAGCGCGCCGCCGCCGTGCGGTTTGACCAATTCAGCCATGGAAGATGTCCTTATGGGAGTTGCGTTGCCCGTTTGAGTGAAAAACAACGCCCGCGGCCTAATCCATGGCAGGGCGCGCGGGCATTTTAGAGCAGGATGAGCGGTGGGTTAAGCCGAATCCGGAATTTGGTTATTCCTCCCGGCTGTACGGTCGCATCAGTGCTTCGAGGCTGTCGTCGGCGCCTGGGCGGCTTTCGCCTTAAGCGCGCGGTAGCGGGTCAGTTCCTGGTCGGCGCGCGTGCGGAGCTGCTGCTTTTCCTCCTCCTTCTGCGCGATCACGCCTTCGTGCTTGGCGATTTGCCGCCGCGTCTGCTCCAGCGCCTTCGTCGTCTGGTTGGAGACGGCGCCGGCTTTCTGCTCGGCGTCGGCTTGCGCTTCGAGGCGGGCGAGGGTTTTGCGCAACGGGTTGAGCGTGTCGGTGCTTGCACGAATCACCGAATCGATCTGCGCAATCTTTCGATCGCGTATGTAGGTGATGTCTTCTTCGTTTGCGTACGTGCTGAGCAGCAGCTGGTCCTGGCGCACGCGTTCCTGGGCGCGCTGCGAGTCGGTTTCCTGCTGCTCGCGCTGTTTCAGTTGCTCGGCCGTGAGCGGCGCGGCGATCTCCTTCTTCGCAAGGCCCTGGTTGCTCATCACGGTCACTTGGGATTGCGCACAGGCTTCGTCCGCGTCGTCGCCGTAGTGCCACTTGCCGGCGGCGTCGCGACACTTCTTGATGCCTTTGACGTCGTCCTTTTTGTCCGCGCCGGCGACAAGCGCGGGTGCGGCGGCCAGGAGCGACAGTGTCATCAGTAACAGGCGAAGCGAGAGCTTGTTCATAAGACGTCGGCCGTGAAAGGGGTCATTTTCAAGATAGGCGGCCGCAAGAGACTGTCAAACGTGCTCCGATCGCGGTTTAGCGTTAAACGCGCGATCGCCAAGGAAAGACGGCCGGATCGACGGACCGAGCGCGAAGGTCGGGCCGATGGGCGCAACTTGCGGCTGCGCGCGGTTTGGGCGTAATGTGCGCGCACCCATGAAGATCGGCACCAAGCTCTTTGGCCGCAAAAAGAATCGCCGCTCGCTAGACCGCATTGAATTCGGAACCGTCCTCGGCGAGCACGCTGTCTACCGTGGTGACCTGACCGGTGAAGCCAACTATCTCGTGAAGGGCGAGGTGCGGGGGCGCTGCGAGATCGTGGGTCACCTTGTCTTGCAGCAAACTGCGTGTTGGAACGGCGACATCAGCGCAACGCACGTCGTCATCGCGGGCGAGGTGATCGGCGATGTTTACGCGAGCGCCAAGCTCGAGCTGCAGTCGACGGCGCGCATCCGCGGCGATATCGCCAGCCCGGTGATCGCGCTCGCGCAAGGCGCGCTCTACGAAGGCGCCATCCGGCGCCGACCGCGGGCGCAGATCACGCGTTTTACCGAGAAGCGTTCGGGCTGATCGCTCGCCGCACGCGGCGTTACACGCCGTATTGCGCGCGGTACTCGCGGATCGCCGGCAGGTTTGTGTGCAGACTTTCTTTCTGCTGTAAGTACGCGAGCAGCGTATCCAGGTTCGCGATACTCACGACGCACAAGCCGAACTCCCGCTCGACTTCCTGGACCGCCGAGAGCGCGCCCTGGCCGCGTTCCTGCCGATCGAGCGCGATGGCGACCCCGGCCGGCGTCGCGCCGGCGCCGCGGATGATCTCTACCGATTCACGCACCGACGTGCCCGCCGATATCACGTCATCGACGATCAGCACCTTGCCGTGCAGCGCGGTGCCGATGATGTTGCCGCCCTCGCCGTGATCTTTCGCTTCCTTTCGATTGAACGCGTACGGCAGATCGCGGCCGAAATGTTCGGCGAAGCCGATGGCGACGGCGGACGCGAGCGGGATGCCCTTGTAGGCGGGGCCGTAGAGCATGTCGAAGCCGACGCCGGCATCGGCAATCGCCGCGGCGTAGAAACGTCCGAGCTGCGCCAGACGCGCGCCCGTGTTGAACAACCCGCTGTTGAAGAAATACGGACTGACGCGCCCGGACTTCAGCGTGAAGCGGCCGAAGCGCAGCGCATCGCAGGCGAGCGCCATGTCGAGAAATGCGCGTTGGTGGTCTTTCATGCCGCGCATTCTAGCAGGACGCGGCGAAAGACCGCGCTCGTCATTTTCCGCATTTGGCGTTCGTCGCAGTGCTTCGCCGAAGCTTGGTGTCTTACGCTCGCCGGCCACCAAAGAGTGGGATGCGCGTGTTGGCCGAGGGTCGATAAGCGATCTCCGCCGTCATCCGGTCGACGTCCAATCCGGCGTCGAGCAGGTGCAGCACGGCCGCTTCGGCAATCGCGATCGCGTACAGGTCGCCCGGACAACTGTGCACACCGGCGCCGAAGGTGTACAAACGCCGCTCGCGTCGCGACGGCTCGAAGCGATGCGGCTCGGGATTCGCCGCCGGATCGCGATTGGCGGCCGCGAGCACCACCAGGATCGCGTCGCCCGCCTTCATGTCTTGCCCCGCCACGTTCGCGTCTTGCGCCAGGAAACGGCGGGTGTTGTGCGTGGGCGGATCGTAGCGCAAAACTTCGAGGATCATTTCGCGGGCGCCTGCGCGTTCGTTTGCGATTCGCTCGCGCAATTCCGGGCGCGCGGCGAGCGCGAGCAGGCTGTTCCCGATCAATCCGGCGGTGGCCTCGTAAGCTTGCGACAAGAAACCGATGCTATTGGCGATGATTACGTCCGCCGCGGCACGGCCCACACGTTCGGCTTCGTGCGTGAGCGTCGTGAGCAATCCCGTGCCGGGACGCGCGCGGCCGCAAGCGTAGACGTCGCCGAACAATTCCAGTAACGCTGCGGCGGCGAGCTTGCCGCGCTCGACGTCGTCGGTTGTGCCGCCCGGAAACACGCATCGCACGAAATCGCCGACCCACTGCGCGGTTTGATTCAGCTTCTCGCGCGGCACGCCGAGCAGGCTTCCCATGACGTGCGCGGACAGACGAAAGGCGAAGTCTGTCAGCGCGGCCGGATTCGCGGTGGGTTGCAGCTCCTGCGCGATTGCCTCGGCGCAGGTTTGGGCTCGTTCCATCACCTCGGCCGGTTCGAGCGATGCCAGCGCTGCGGCAACGGCTGTCTTGAACGGGCAATGGCCCGGGCCGTCGTTCATGCGCACGAGACGGCCGAAGATTTCGCCGGCCGGCGAATCGGCAATGGCGCGCGGGACGGGCTCGGCGGCCGGTCGCACGCGGCAAGCTTCGTGCGTGAGCGCGGCGGTGACGGCGTGCGCGCTCGAGGCGACCCAGAGCCCGAGTGCGGAGTCGCGATACAGCGGCTTCGTCGCGACCAAGTCTGCGTAATAGGGATAGGGATCGCGATGCGTAACGGCCGCGACCGGATCACTGGGAAATGTGTTTGCGTTCGGCGTAACGCTCATGGTGGCTCATCCTTCTAGAAATTCGCCGCGGTGTCGATCGCGTCGCGATCGCATGCGCGAACGAGTTGAACCAAGTTGCGGGATGGCTTGTCGTTATCGCGTTCCGCCGTCCCCCGAGTGCGCATGATGAAGGGCGGGACGAGGGTTGTCATGTATCAACAGTTTGCTTACCATCAAACAATGGATGAAGGCCCGGACATCAGCCGGTTGGCGCGGACGATCGGCGACGCAACGCGTATCCGCATGCTCGCGCTCCTCACGGAAGGCCGGGCGCTGACCGCCAAGGAACTCGCGTACGGCGCCGGCGTCGAGCCCGCTACAGCGACCGCGCACTTGCGTCGACTCGAGGGCGACGGGTTGCTCAGCTCGGTTGCGCAAGGCCGGCACAAGTATTTTCGCTTGGCCTCGGACGATGTCGCGCAGCTGATCGAGTCGTTCATGGTCGTCGCACCTCGACCGAAAAGCGACGCCGTCCCAAGCCGGGAACCGATTCGCGTGGCGCGATTCTGTTACGACCACCTCGCGGGCGAGCTCGGCACGCGGCTCACCGCCGCTCTTGCGGGGCGCGGAGTGCTGGCCGTGCAGAACAAGGCGTACGTGGTCACGCGCAAGGGCGAGCGCTGGTTCGCATCGTTCGGCATCGATTTGCCGGCGCTGCGTCGCCACCGGCGCCAGTTCGCTTATCGCTGCCTCGACTGGAGCGAACGCAAGGATCACCTGGCCGGTGCGCTCGGGACCGCCGTCGCGCAGCGTCTCGTCGTACTCGGCTGGATCGAGCGCAAACAACGCTCGCGCGTCGTCTCGGTAACGTCCGCGGGTTATCGCGCGCTCAAGAAAGAATTCGGTATTTCGCTGACGCCGGCCGCCTGACCCCGCACCTCGACCGATGCGCGTCATTACGCTCAACCTGAACGGCATCCGCTCGGCGGCGAACAAAGGATTTTTCGACTGGATGCGCCGCCAGGACGCCGACGTCGTCTGCGTGCAGGAAGTGCGCGCGCAGGAAGACCAATGCACCCGGCAGATGCTCGGGCCGAAAGGCTATTACGCTTACTTTCATTGCTCCGAGAGGAAGGGCTACGCGGGCGTTGCGATCTATGCGAAGAAGCAGCCGGATAACGTTCGTCTCGGCATCGGCATCCCTGACTTCGACGTCGAGGGCCGTTACCTTCAGGCCGATTTCGGCAACGTGAGCGTCGTATCCGTATACCTGCCCTCCGGTTCGAGCGGTCCCGAACGGCAGGCGGTGAAGTTCCATTTCATGGACGAGTTCTATCCGTTTCTCCGAAAACTTCGCGGCAACGGCCGCGATTACATACTTTGCGGCGACTGGAATATCGCGCACAAGGAGATCGACCTTAAGAACTGGCGCTCGAATCAAAAGAATTCGGGATTCCTACCCGAAGAGCGCGCCTGGCTCACCAAAGTGTTCGATGACCTCGGCTATGTCGACACGTTCCGGCGCATCAACGACAAGCCGGAGCAGTACACCTGGTGGTCGAACCGCGGGCAGGCGTGGGCCAAGAACGTCGGATGGCGCATCGACTATCAGATCGCCACGCCCGGCATCGCCGCCAAAGCGCGCGCCGAATTCATCTACAAGCGCAAGCGTTTTTCGGACCACGCGCCGCTCACGATCGACTACGATCACGAGCTTTAGCTCAGAGCAGGGGTTTCAGCTTTACCCAGACGTTTTCGAGGATGCGCGGCTGCGCGGCCGCGGTCGGATGGAGCCGATCCGGCTGCAGGTTCGTGGCGTCCGGTGTTAAACCGTCTATTAAAGACGGCGCGAGGGGCGCGTGCGTTTCAGCGGCGACATCGAAATAGATTCGATGGAACCTTTCGGCGTAAGCGGTGCCATAATTCGGCGGAAGCCGGATGCCAAGAAGCAGCACCTTCGCGCCCGCGCCCCGCGACAGCGAGACGATCTGCACCAGATTGCGCTTCGCCTGTTCCGGCGGCAGCCCGCGCAGCCCGTCGTTGCCGCCAAGCTCGATGACGACGACGTCCGGCCGGTGCTGCTCGAGCACGCGCGGCAGGCGCGCGAGGCCGCCGCCCGTGGTATCGCCGCTGATGCTGGCGTTCACTACCTTATAAGGAAGCTTCAGGCTGTCGAGACGCTGTTGCAGCAGAGTAACCCAACCGGACTTGACCTCCATTCCATAGGCCGAGCTCAGGCTGTCGCCGAGTACGACGATCGTGCGCGCGTGCGCCGCGCCGGATAGAACCAGCAAGAACGATATGGCCGCAAACCAGCGTATGCAGAGCCGAGCGAACGGGGCGATCATCTCCGCGGTTAATCTGAGCAAGCGCGTCATGACGGCGGAAGGACCGCTCGACATCTTGTCGGCGGTCACGCTCGAGATCAAGGCGGGGGAGAGCGTTGCCATCATCGGCGCCTCGGGTTCGGGGAAATCGACCTTACTCGGACTCCTCGCCGGCCTCGATGTTCCGAGCGCGGGCGACGTCTGGCTCGCGGGCGCGCCGCTCACCGCGCTCGACGAAGACGGGCGCGCGCGGGTGCGGGCCGGGCGCGTCGGATTCGTTTTCCAGAGCTTTCATCTGCTGCCGGCATTGACCGCGCTCGAAAATGTCATGCTTCCCATCGAGCTGGCCGGCATCGACCGACCCGAACAGGCGGCGCGCGCGCTGCTCGACCGCGTGGGTCTCGCCGGGCGCCTCACGCACTATCCGACCGAATTGTCCGGCGGCGAGCAGCAGCGCGTCGCCATCGCACGCGCGTTCGCGCTCGCCCCGGAAATTCTCTTCGCCGACGAGCCGACCGGCAATCTCGACGTCGCGACCGGCGCGCGCGTGATCGAGCTGCTGTTCGAGCTGAACCGCGAGCGCGGCAGCACGCTGGTGCTCGTGACGCACGACGAGACCGTCGCGGCGCGCTGCTCGCGCCGCGTCTACCTCGACGCCGGCCGCGTCGTTGCCATCTAACGAAACGCGGAAATATTGCGGATCGAACGATCGTTTACCGCAGAGGACACAGAGGACGCGGAGGAAGGCGAAAAACGAAATAATAACCGCGAAGGACGCCAAGGAAAGACGCTTTTCTGAATCACCCGTTGTTAGTTGACGGTTTATCTTCTTTTGCTTTCCTCTGTGTCCTCCGCGTCCTCTGCGGTGAAAGTTAATATCAGTTTCTCAACGATGTTTTCGGCCAGGAGTCATCGAGCGTTACGTATGTCGCGCACGTTCCATAATTTCCGCCTTGCGCTGCGCCTGCTCGCACGCGACTGGCGTGCGGGTGAGCTGCGCCTGTTCGTTGCCGCGCTCGTCATTGCCGTCGGCGCCGTGAGCGCGGTCGGCTTCTTCACCGACCGCGTTGCGCGCGGGCTCACCGTGCGCTCGGCGGAAATGCTCGGCGCCGATCTCGTGTTGCTCGCCTCGAACCCCGCGCCGGACGATTGGATCGCGGCGGCCGAGCGCGCCGGCGTCGCGTCGACGCAGGCGGTCGAGTTCGCCAGCGGCATCGTACGCGGCGAACGCGTGCAACTCGTCGGCGTGCGTGCGGTCGGCCCGGGCTATCCGCCGCGCGGGACCGTGCGCACGGCGCGTGATCTGTATCAATCCGATGAGCCGATGCAGGCGCCGCCCGCGGCCGGCACCGCCTGGGCGGAAGCGCGCGTGTTGCAGGAGCTGAACATCCGGATCGGCGAGTCGATCAACATTGGCGACGCCACCCTTACGGTCACGCGCGTACTCACGGACGAGCCCGGCCGCGCGCTCAACTTCTTCGCGCTCGCGCCGCGCGTGGTGATCCCGCTCGGCGATGTCGCGCGCACGCACGTGATCCAGCCCGGCAGCCGCGTCACCTATCGGTACGCGTTCAGCGGTCCGCCGGCGGCGATTCAGGCGTTCGAAACGTGGCTCCGCCCGCGACTGCGTGCGAGTGATCAGCTCACCGGCGCACGCACCGGCAATCCGGCGACCGCCCGCTCGATCGAGCGCACCGAGCGCTATCTCGGCCTCACCAGCCTGCTTGCCGTGCTGCTCGCAGGTGTGGCCATCGGCATGGCGGCGCGGCGCTACAGCGCGCGGCACTACGACATGACCGCGATGCTGCGCGCGCTCGGCAGTACCCAGCGCGACATCCTCGAGCTCTACCTGCCGCAGTTCGTCGTCCTCGGGACGGCGGCTGCGGCGTTCGGCTGCATCGTCGGTTTGGGCGCGCAGGCGGCGATCCTTGCGATCGTGCGCGACCTTCTGCCGATGCCGTTGCCGTCGCCGGGAGCGCAGCCGGCGCTGTTCGGCTTTGCGGCCGGATTCATCACGCTCGCGGGATTTGCGCTCGTTCCGATCCTGCGGCTGCGCGCCGTGCCGCCGCTGCGCGTGCTACGGCGCGAGGCCGCGCCGCTGCCGGTGTCGGCGTGGACCGTCATCGGCGCCGCTGCGGCTGCGCTCGTCGTGTTGATGTGGCGTCACACCGGCGACTTTCTGCTGACGTTCGGCGTGCTCGCGGCTGCGGGGCTGGCCGCCGCCGTGCTTTACCTCCTGACGTGGCTGCTACTGCGCTTCGCGCGCGCTCGACCGGGAACGGGATCGTTTTGGAGCGAGGGGCTGCGGCGCCTGCAGCGGCGCACGCACGCGAGCACCGGGCAGATACTCGCGTTCGGTCTGACGCTGATGGCGATGGCGGTGATCGCGCTGGTGCGCACCGATTTGCTCGCCACCTGGCGCGAGCAGTTGCCGGCCGACGCGCCGAATCATTTCATCTTCAACATTCAGCCGGGCGACGCGCCCGCGATCGAGACATTTTTTCGCGCCAATGCGATCCGCACGGAGCCGCTCTATCCGGTGGTACGAGGGCGCCTGGTCGCCGTTAACGGCACCCCGGCCGCGCAACGCGTGAAGAAAGACGAGGGCTCCGACGCGGACGAGGCGGCGCTGCGGCGCGATCTCAATTTGACCTGGGCGGCGCAGGCGCCGTCGGACAATGCCGTCGTGCGCGGCGAGTGGTGGGGCGCGAATGCGCCCACGCGTCTCGTGTCGGTCGAAGAAAAAATCGCCGAGCGGCTCGGCATAGAGCTGGGCGACACGATCGGCTTCGACATCGGCGGCACGCTCATCAGCGCGCGCGTCACGAGCGTGCGGCGCGTGAAGTGGGAAACGTTCCATCCCAACTTCTTCGTGATCTTCTCGCCCGGAAGCCTCGACGATTTTCCGGCGACGTACATGACGAGCTTCTATCTGACCGACGCGCAACGGCCGTTGCTCGGAAACATCGTGCGCCAATTTCCGGCGGCGACGGTGCTCGAGCTCGAGCAATTTCTGACGCAGCTCCGCCGGCTGGTCGCGCAGGCGTCGTCGGCGGTCGAGCTGGTGTTGCTGTTCGTGCTGGCCGCCGGTTTGACCGTGCTTTACGCCGCGCTCGCCGCGAGCCTCGATGAGCGATTCTACGAAGGCGCGCTGCTGCGTACGTTCGGCGCGACGCGCCGGCAGCTGCGGCGCAGCCACTGGGTGGAGTTCGTCACGCTCGGTGTTGCGGCCGGGGTGCTTGCGGCGGGCGGCGCCGAGCTGATCGCGTATGTGCTCTACACGCGCGTATTCGACATCGTCTATACGCCGAAGTGGCCGGTGTGGATTCTCGCGCCGCTCGCCGGCGGTATCTTGATCGGCGTCGCCGGCTTCGTCGGCACGCGCCGCGTGGTCGAGCGCAGTCCGCTGACGGTACTGCGCGAGATCTAAAGAGTCTTCTAACTCGCGCAGCGCATGTGCTCGGTTCTGCCCTGGTGCTCGCGGCTGCGCTCCGCTGTCGGGATTTCGCTCCCGGCGAACACGTGTCCGCACCCGCACTGTGTTTGCGACACCTGCCGCACATCGCTGTGCAGCGTCAGGACGGTTTTCATCGACAACCTGTGAACGCGCTACTTCCGTTTGCCGCGCTTGCGCTTCGACGCTCGACGCGTGGTGCTGCTTTGCGCCGCCGCCGCACGGCGTGCCCACTCCGCCAGCGTTTCGCGGTCCTCGAGCACGTCGGGCGGTACTTCGTAGTAGCTCACCAGCGTTTGCTTCGCGCTCGGCTGGAACGGTTGCATGCCACGCTCACGGTAGACCCGCCGTGTCGCGTCGTCGGTTTTGAAATAGAGCCGGCCGTCGTGGACGATGCCGAAGAAAGTAGTCCGCAGGTACAGCCCGTAGCCACTGAACATACGACGGCACTCGATCGCGCCGACCGCTTGCAGCTGATCGCGGACGAACTCGATGAAGGAATCGCTCTCGCGGGTCATTGCATCGGTACGGTCACGTAATCGGTTTTCCATCCTAAGGCCACCCGCGCGTCGTGCAAAGTCTGCGAGGAAGCCGCAACAGGCGGCCGACGGCGATCGGCGATCTCTCGGCCGGCAAAGCGCCGAACGTTCAGGTCAATCAAGTAGCGTTTCGTCGCTTTTATATCGGTCCGCCGCCGAATCACGGATATGATGGTTGAATGCAAGATTTATTCGATCTGGCCTACGCGGCGCTAGGCGAGCGCGACGCCGACGCGAAATGCAACGCCGTGCGCGCGCTCAAGACCGCTTGGGGCATCGGCGCGCTCGATTCGCAGGCCGCAGGCGATGCCGTGGCGCCGTGCGAGGCCGGGCGGCCGGAACGACCGGCGCTCGTTTCCCCGCGCGTCGTCGAGCGGCGCAAGGTTTCCACGCCCGAAGGGCGCGCCGCGCTGATCCACGCGCTGGCGCACATCGAGTTCAACGCCGTGAATCTCGCGCTCGACGCGGTGTACCGCTTTCGCGGCCTGCCGCCCGAATACTACGAAGACTGGATCCGCGTTGCCGCGGAAGAGGCCTACCACTTCAGCCTGCTGCGCGAGCACCTGCGCACGCTCGGTTTCGATTACGGCAGCTTCACCGCGCACAACGGCTTGTGGGAGATGGCGGTCAAAACGGCGCACGATCCGCTCGTGCGCATGGCGCTCGTTCCGCGGCTGCTCGAAGCGCGCGGGCTCGATGCGTCGCCCACGCTGATCACCAAGCTCCAATCGTGCGGCGACGGGCGCGCGGTCGAGATCATGAGCATCATCCAGCGCGACGAGGTCGAGCACGTGCGCATCGGCAACCGCTGGTACGGCTACTTCTGTCGCGAGCGCCGTGTCGATCCGGTCGCGACGTTTCGGCGCCTGCTGGTCGAATACGACGCGCGCGTCCGGGTGCCGTTCGATCTGGCCGCCCGGCGCGAGGCGGGATTCAGCGAGCAGGAGCTCGAGCTGTTGCAGGAGATCGCGGCGCGTGACTAGCGAGCTGCCTGTTGAAATGATGTAGTCCGGATGAAGCGCGAGCGGAATCCGAGTTGATCAACCCCGGATTCCGGCGCTTCGCGCCTCCATCCGCGCTACGCGTAGGTTGCAGGCGCGGGCTCGAAAGCGAAGACGCGGCGTCGGAGTAGCGGCGCGGCTCTGCGCGAGCCGGTGCTCCGATGTCCTCGCGGTTATCGTGTGGCGACGACTTCGTCGCGCGCGCGCACGAACGACGTAAAAACGCTGATCGTGCCGCCGGCGCAACGAAACGCTGAACAGCGGCAGCACTTGGAAGTGTGACCGACTGCCGAGAAATCATCGATTTTTCTTTACCCTGCTTTCCTTTGCGTCCTTCGCGTCCTTTGCGTTTAAAACGAATATGCGACGTCCCTGGCTTTAACGGCCGGCAACGAAGGCGTCGCGCGCACGCACGCCGATGTCGCTTTGGTCTGTAAAGAAGCCGTCGATGCCGGCGGCGAGAAACGCGCGAATCTCCGTGTTCGAATCGCCGAGCGCCGTCGGACCGCCCGTTGAACGAAGGTTCACCGGCAGAAACTGGTTCTCCGCCCGGAACGTCCAGGGATGTACTTTCAGTCGCGTCGCGTGCGCGTGACGCACGAAGTCCGTCGCCTTCGCCGGGTCGAGCCTCCCGGTCGCGTCGCGCGGAATGATGAAGTGATATTTTTCCGGGCCGACCCCGTCGGCGTACGTCGCGATCTCGCGTAAGCCTTCCGCCGTCGCCATCTGATCGTACGTGAGCGTTCCGCCGGCCGCGGCCACGTCGGCCGGGCGTCCGCTCGTTTCGAGGAGCTGGATCAGCGGAATGGGGGTGAGTGTCCGCAGCTTCTTCAGATTCGCGATCTCGAACGACTGGATGTACACGCGCTCCGGTTGCCGATCGTAGCCGTTCGCGTGCAGGATTTTGACGAGCGGCTCTTCCATCGCGAGGCCGAGCTTCTGAAAGTAGGTCGGATGCTTCGTTTCCGGATAGATGCCGATGCGCCGGCGGAGCCCGGTTTCGTTCGCACGCACGAGATCGATGATCTCGGCGAGCGTCGGCACCTCGAACTGGCCGTCGAAGCGGGCATTCGCGGGACGCACGCCGGGAATACGCTCGATCGCGCGCAGGCGCTTGATCTCGGCGAGTGTGAAGTCTTCGCTGAACCAGCCGGTGTGCGAATGCCCGTCGACGACTTTCGTCGTGCGCCGGCTCGCGAACTCCGGGTGCGCGGCGACATCCGTCGTCACGTCGAGCACATTGTCGTGGCGCGCGATCAGCTGGCCATCCTTCGTTATCACCAAGTCCGGCTCGATGAAGTCGGCGCCCTGCAGCATCGCGATGGCGTACGCGGCGAGCGTGTGTTCGGGCACGTAGCCGCTCGCGCCGCGATGTGCGATCACGATCGGCTTGCTGTTACCGGCGCGAGCGCCGGCCGGTGAAGCGGAAATATTGTTGGTCATTGTCAGAGCCGCCCAGAGAAAAGTCAGAGCACGCAGCACGGCCCGGCCGGCGGGGAAACCCGTGCTGCCTCTCTTCATTGTAGGCGCGTAATGCGCAGCCCAGCGGTGTTCGCGGCGTCTGTCGGGCGAGGTGGCAGCCGTCGGCTGTGGTAAGCCGGCAACCCGCGGCGACGAAACGGCCGCGCGTCCGACTTGGCTTCTCAGCCGCGCCGGCGCCGGCGCGATCCGGCCGATTTCGTGCGCGCGCGGGTGCGCCGCCGGTACGTCTTCGCGTACTCGCGCCGCGCTTCCTTTTTCTTGCGCCGCGCCTCGGATTCGGTCCGCGCGACCTTGCCGCCGGCCGTCGACTTCGGCCGGTCGCGCGCGCCTTGCGCCGCTTGGGGATCGGACGGTCCTTTCCATCCTTTCGCGACCCACTTGTCGCCTTCCTTTTTGTATTCGTGCTTGAGCGCGGCGTAAGCCACGCGATGCGCGCGGCCGCCCTCGCCGTACGTGCGGACCGCGCTGTCGTGCGCTTTCTTCCAGAGATGTTGCGCGTGTTTTTCGGACCGAAGAATGGTGCGGGGAATACTTGCTCGTTCCGCTGTTTTGCCGCGTGGCATCGGCTAGCTCCTTGCAAGGTGTCGCGTCGTTGTGTGCGTCCTATTGTTGAGGACGCGCGCGAGCGGACCAATCCGGTGAGATACCGACGGCTACTTCGACGGAGTCGAGCGCGCGACGATGGTGGCGGCGGTGACGAGCGCGACGATGACGGCGAAGAGCGCCGCGCCGAAAAGCGTAACCCAGCCGCCGACGTGCGCGGGGGCGAAGAGCGCGGCGAGCGGCGTGATCACGTCGAAGCCCTCGCTCGGCGCGAGGTGCCGGCGCTTTACGGCGTCGAGTAGGGCGATGCACACGATCGCAGTGGCGAAGCCGACAACGCCGCCGACCACGGCGCGCGCGACGACGCCGGCGCGTGCGAGCGGCCGGGGCGCGATTTCGGCGAGGACATCGAGGTTCGGATCGCGCACGCCGAGCGGCGAGAAGCGCTGCAGCATGAGGAGCCCCGGAACGCCGATCGCGAGCGAAACCAGGAAGAAGTCGAGCCAGCCCATGGCATCGACCATGACGCCGGTGACCGGTCCCGCAAGGATGCGCGGTAGCGCGAACAGACTCGAAAACAGCGCGTACTGTGTCGCCGAGAAGCGCTTTTGCGTCATGCGCAACAGCAGCACGCCGAAGGCGCCCGTGCCCATGCCGCTCGTCAAACTTTCAAAACCCATCGCGGCATACATGAGCGGCCGATTTGCGCCGACCATGGCGATCAGCACGTAGCCGAGGTTCGACAATATCTGCAGCGCGCCGAACGCCCAGAGCGCGTGGCCGAGGCCGATCGCCGTCGTCAGCATGCCGCCGACAAACGTCCCGGCGAGCGTCGCGAAGAGCGCGATCGTCGCGGTCGCGACGCCGACGTCGAAGTCGTTGAAGCCGATCTGTACCAGGAACGGCCGCACCAGCGCGCCGGCGAGATTGTCCGCGAGCTTGTACAGCACGACGAAGGCGAGCAGCTCGAGCGCGCGCGCCTTCGCGAGAAAGCCCACGAACGGGTCCCACACCGCCGCCCTGAGCGAACGCGGCGCGGGCGTCCGATCGGCTTCCGGGCGCGGTGCGAATACGGTGACGCCGAGCAGCGGCAGGTACAGGAGCGCCAGCAGCACGAACACGAACGGCCACGACCAGAGGCCGGCGAGCGTGATGGCGAGGCCGCCGGAAACGAACATCGCGGCGCGATAAATCGCGGTGCGCGCGCCGACGGCGACACCTTGCTCGTGCGGCTGCAACACCTCGACCGCGTAGGCATCGATGGCGATGTCCTGCGTCGCCGACGCAAACGCGATCGCAAGCGTCAGTGTGCCGACGATCCAGATCGCCTCCGGCCGGGTGGCGACATCGCCGAGGTAAAGCGTGAGCACGAGCAGCGCAATCTGCGCCACGAGCGTCCAGCCTAGCTTGCGCCCGAGCCGAGGCAGCGGCAGCGCGTAACGATCCATGAGCGGCGACCACAGGAACTTGAAGCTCCACGGCGCCTGCGCGAGCGTGAAGAGACCGATGATCTTGATGTCGACGCCTGCGCGCGCGAGCCAGACCGGGATCGCGATCCACACGAGCCCGAGCGGCAGGCCGGACGAAAATGACAGCAGGCTGACCGCCGCCGTGCGCCAGCTTTGCAGCGCACGCCAAACGGCTCGCCAAGCGGAGGAGTCGTCGGTCACGGTGGGACGTCGATGGGTTTGCCGGCGGGAGGCGGAAACGACTTTGGAGGATCGGCGAGCGGGCTCCGTCACGGCGGCAAGTTTAACAGAACCATCGCTCCGCCTGATGGCATGTTGCGGTGATTTCAATGCGTCGGTCGGGTGCTTCGTGCATTCGTCGGGGACGCCTGCGCCTATTGCTTTGATGCACGTCGGAAAGCATCCTTATCGGCCCATTCCAATCACGTTTCGAACTGCATGCTCGACGCCGAATACTTCAACAAACACGGTACCGATTTCCTGCCCGGTCTGCTCGGGATCATCTTCAACTATGTGGGTCCGTCGGAAGTCAGAGCCGAGCTGCCCGTGCGGAAGGCGCTCAAGGCGCCGCACGGATTTCTCCATGCCGGCACCGTCATCTCGCTCGCGGACACGTGCGCCGGGTACGGCTGCCGCGCCAATCTGCCGGACGGGGCAACGGGGTTCACGACGATCGAAACGAAATCCAATCATCTCGGCACCGCGCGCGAGGGCACGGTCGAATGTGTCGCGAAGGCCGTCCACATGGGCAAGATGACGCAGGTGTGGGACGCCGTCGTGACGCACCGCGAGACCGGCAAGACCATCGCGCTCTTTCGTTGTACCCAGATGGTGCTCTATCCGAAGCCTGACGCGTAAAACGCTGTTACGGGTTCGCGAGCGGCCGAAGCGCAGCGGGTACGTTCCGCGCTCGCTTCGCGCTTGGCTTTTCTAAAATTCCAGAACGATTTTTCCAAAATGCGTTCCGCGCTGCATCGTTTCGAGCGCGGCGCGCGCTTCGGTCCACGCATAGACCTTGTCGACGATCGGTCGCAGCCGATGCTGCGCGAGCGCCTGCGTCATCGCTTCGAACATCTCACGCGAGCCGACCGACGCGCCCTGAATGCGCGCGCCGGTGCTGATGACGGCGGGGATCAAAAGCGATTCGCGCGAGCCGGAGAGAATGCCGACGATTGCGATGTGACCGCCGAGCACGATCGACTTCAGGCTCTCCTTCAGCGTGTTCTGCCCGCCGACTTCCATGACGAAGTCGACGCCGCGGTTGGCGGTCAGCCGCCGCACTTCCTTCGACCATTCTGCATGCGTGCGATAGTTGATCGTGTGCGTCGCGCCGAGCGCGCGGGCGCGCGCGAGCTTTTCGTCGGATGACGAGGTGATGATCGTCTGCAAACCGGCGGCGTGGGCGAATTGCAGCCCGAAGATCGAAACGCCGCCGGTGCCTTGCAGCAGCACAGTCTGACCCGGCAGCAGGCGTGCGTCGTGAAAAAGCGTACGCCAGGCGGTCAGCGCGGCACACGGCAGCGTCGCCACTTCGTGGTCGGTCAGAAAATCCGGGACCTTCGCGACGCCGTGCTCCGAATACACGGCGAGCTCGCGCCCGGCGCCCGGGATCGGATGACCGAGCGCCGAGGCGAGCGCCTCCGGCGTCGGCGGGCCGGCGAGCCAGTTCTGGAAGAAAAGCGTCGCCACGCGATCACCCGGCCGCACGCGCGTGACCCCCGCGCCGACGGCTTCGACGACGCCGCAGCCGTCCGAGAACGGTGTGATCGGAAACGCGAAGTCGCTGCGCGCGTAGCGCCCTAGCACCATCAGGAGGTCGCGATAGTTGAGCGAGACGGCG